>JAXMJF010000013.1:0-67332 GCA_034376805.1 Arthrobacter sp. | reverse complement strand
TGATGGTCGCGGCCCGGGATGCGACCTCACCATAGGCGACGGCGGTCCCGAGTTCCCCGTGCACGGGCGGGAGGGGTTCGCCGGTGAATCCCTGGCGCGGCAACAGGCGTTCGGCCAGGGACAACCGGCGGCGGGCCTCGGCGGCGCTGATCCGCAGCCGCGCCCGCAGGAACTCCGTGGTGTTCCGGTACCCGTCATCCACGGCAGCACCGAGAGCAACGGCAACTACCTTACTGTCAGCGGCGGCCGGGGTGTCCACAGCAACGGCAACTGCCGGGCCGTCAGCGGCAGCCGGGGCGTCCACGGCTTCCGGAGCCGCCGCGGCCACGCTGTCCGGTCCGGCACTCCCAGCCCCAGTCCCGGCCTCCGTGGAAGCGCCGGTCCCGGTGGTTTCCCGCCATCCGGTGGTCCACGAGGTGCCCGCCTTCGTGGCAGACGCGGCGGCCTGTTTCCGGGTCCGGTCCACGGCCCCGGCCGCCACGAGCTGCAGATATTCCATGACCCGTGAGACCTCCTCGACGGTGCCTGCGAAATCCGCCGCGGCCTGGAACCCCAGCAGCGCCGCGTCCTCGACCGCCGTCAATCCCACTTCCCGGTGTGTGGCGAGGGCCTCAGCCACACCGTCCATACCGGGCTGTCCGGCCCGGGAGGTACCGCGGCCGGTGCTGGATTCAGCGACCCGGTCCGTGTCCTGGAAAGCTATGAAATCCCTGACGGTTTCCATGGAACAAAATTTACCGCCGAGCTATGACATTCTTCGTGACCCGTTACTCTGTCGTCAGAATCCCGTCGTCAGGAGTCCTAGGAAGACTCAGGACCCGCCCTTCAGGAACCGTGGCCGGCCAAACTGGGTGCGAACCCCGGGCGAGAAAAGCACCGATTCGGGCGGACCCGTGACGTTGATGCCGGCCGCGGCGACCAGCTGATCCTCAAGGACAGTCAGTTGTGCCCGGTACAGCGGCCACGCAGTGTGCGTGTTGGGGACGTACAGGGTCCTGCCGCGGAACCGGGTGTGCAGGCCGAACCGGGCAGTGAGGTGGAGGGACAGCGGATCGGTTGCTTCGACGTCGAACTCCGGGGCAACCGCAAAGTCGCTCCGGGCGCCGCGCCGGAACCGCCGCACCCAGTACCCGGCTCGGGGGTCCGCCGCGCCAGCCGGCACCGCCTGCGGGGCTGCCGCCCCATCCGGCTGGGCCAGCCCGGGCAGACCTGCAAGCCCAGCCGGACCTGCCAGCCCGGCCGGACGTCCGCCCTCCAAAGAAGCCAAAGGATCCAAATCGCCCACCCCGCGGAACCCCGCCCGCGACCAGACATAAGGAATCCCGGCGGCCCGCGCAGCCAGCACTACCGCCAACCGCGTCGCATCCAGGCTGAGGAAAACCACACCCCGGGTGCCGTCCGGCTCCCGGGAGTAGAGGCGCACATTGATCTCGTTGAAGCTCCCGAAATAGGGGATCCCGGGCCCGCGGCCCAGACCGGCGCCCTGCATGCGGAACCCGATCAGGCCCACCCACGCGGAACCGTCGAAGTCGTCCGGCACCGCACCCGGGGGCATGAACGAAGCCGCGACGGCGTGGGGGATGCGCCAGTGGAGAAAGACCGCATCCGTCCACCGCTGATCCATGATGATCGGGGCCGGAAGTTCAGGGGCATCAGGCCAGGGATCAGGACGCATGAGGGCGGGCATGCTAGTTCAGCGGCCGGGTGTTGTCCGGAAGTGCCCCGCCGGCGAGGAGTTCTCCGGTCGCGTCGGCCAGAGCTGTCAGCGCCACGCGCTGGGTCCACGGGCCATAGGAAATCCGCGCCACCCCAAGCTCCTGGAGTTTGACCGGAGCCAGCGAGCCGGGCACATTGATGACGGACACCTTGTTCCAGCCGATACCGTCCACCAGGGCTTGGACTGTGGCCTCGTCCAGCAGGCCTGGCACAAACACGGTGGTCGCGCCGACATCGAGGAAGGCGCGGCCGCGCTCGATGGCGTCAGCCAGCACCGCAGCGGGGTCCCGGTCCTTGCCTTTCAAAAAGGCGTCGGTGCGGGCGTTGAGGACGAAATCTATGCCCTCGGCCTCGGCTGCGCGCACAACCGAGCTCATCTGCGCCACGGCGTCGCCGAGCGGGCGCATCTGGTCCTCGATGTTGGCCCCCACAATTCCGGCACCGATGGCTTGGCGTACTGTCTCGCCGGGGTTTCCGTAGCCCGCTTCGAGGTCGGCACTCACCGGGAGTGTTGTAGCGGCGGCGATCCGCCGGACGGCGTCGATCATTTCTTCCAGCGGAATATTCTCGCCGTCCGCGTAGCCCTGCGACGCGGCGATGGAGTGGCTGGCGGTGGCCAACGCGGCGGTGCCTGGTACCTCGGTCACCACCTTGGCGGAGACGGCGTCCCAGACATTGATGACCTGCAGGATTTCAGGCGCCTGGTGGAGCCTGAGTAACTCTGTGGCTTTGGGCGCAAGGGAAGCGGCGGAATCAGTCATGCCCTGAGCCTAACGGGAGCCCGTGACACCCGGAAGCGGTTCAGCCCGCTGTAGAAACGGACGAGGAGTCCTCGGGCTGTTTCTCCCAAGGCCAGCGGCCGGTGATTTCGAGCTCGAGAGAGAAACTCAGGAAGGTCCGGATCAGCACGATAATGGCGAGCACGCCGACGCTTTCGAACGTCGGAGTGACGGCCACGGTCCGGATAATGTCCGCCGCGACCAGGAGCTCCAGCCCGAGCAGGATCGAACGGCCCAGCAATTGCCGGTAGGAACGGTAGACAGAGATCGGCTCCGCCCCGTCCGGCCGCCTGCGCGGCTGGAAGCCACGCAAAGCCATGGGCACGGACACGACGGCGCCGATCACCATAACGGCCACACCGGCGACGTCCATGTACCCGCCGACTGCCTGAATCATTTCCTGAAAATCCATGGTTCCCCTCAAAGAAATGTGCGGTGAAATCCGCGGCAACCGCCTAAGGGTGACGGACCCCATCTCCGGCAAGAATAGCGCGGTAACCCTCGCGGAAGGTGGGGTACCGGAACTCGAATCCCGTGCTCCGCAGCAGCGCATTGCTGCAGCGTTTGTTGCCGCCGCGGGACGGCTCGCCGCCGCCCTTCGGCGAGGCGCCGTTCGACCCGCCGTTAGAGACACCGCTCTGCCGGGTGCCTTCAGCTGTGCCCGACGGCGGCCGGGGAAGTCCCAGCTGGGCGGCCAGGAAGCTCAGCACGTCGCCGAGCTCGGCGGGCTCGTTGTCCACGCCGAGGTACACCGGACCCGGGGCGGGTTCCATCGTGCACAGGTGGACGATCGCGGCCGCGGCGTCGTCGCGGTGGATTCGGTTGGTAAAGCGTGACTCGGCCGGAATGACCGCGGACCCGCCGCGGACCTGGTCAATGAGCCGGGTCCGCCCGGGACCGTAGATGCCGCCGAGCCGCAGCACCACCGGGGTGATGCCGGTGCCGCCCAACCGGCTGGCGAGGAGATCCTCCGCCTCGCGGATGGTGCGGCCCGAGAATCCGCCGGGTGCCGGCGTCGTACTTTCATCAATCCAGTCCCCGCCGGCATCGCCGTAAACGGCGGTGGAGGAGACGAACAGCACGCGCCGGACCGGGGCGCCGGAGTCCAGCGCTGCGTCCAGAACATTCGACAGCCCGTCCACATACGCCGCGCGATAGGCGGCCTCCGTGGGGGAGTCCGCCGCAATCGCGACGACAACGGCGGTGGTGTCCGCCGGGATGGCCGGGAGTTCACCGGCGCTCAGGTCAGCCGCTGCACCTTCGATGCCGGCCGGAAGTTTCTCCGGCGAACGCCGCCAGCCCACCACCCGGTGGCCGGCCGCGGCGAACCGCAGCCCCGCCTCGGTGCCCAAGTCGCCGCAACCGGCCATAAGTACAGTCATGCTGGCCAGTCTGCCAGTATTCGGCGGTAACGGCCGCCGAATCCGGGTTAGCGCGCCGGGATCGGGAAGAAGACCCGCGGATCCTGCAGCAGCGCGGGGTAATCAAAGTCCGAGCGGTTCAGGACCTCGTCGACCTTGAAGTTGCGCGCGAAGCGGCCCTCGACGGTGATCGGGCGGCCCAGGACCTTGCCCACGGCGAAGGACGCGCCGCCGTCGAACGGGATGGCGACGGTTGAGTTGCCGGGAAGCGTGGTGAACGCTTCCTCCTGCTGCTGGCGCTTGCGGGTGGGCTTCTTCACGAGCTGCTTCGGCGGGAGTTTGCGCTGCTTCGGCGGCCGGCGGGCACCAGAATCGGCGTACACGAACTGGTAGTCGTCTTCACCGGCGGCGGCAGCCTTCGCCTTGCCCACGAGGGGCAGGCTGACAGTGTCCAGTTTTTCCGGCTCGATGTCATCGAGTGGCAGGCGGAGGACCCACATGCGGTCGCCCGAAGGATCCTCCGGCACCAGTTCAAGCTTGGGCTCGGGCCAGACGTATTCCAGGTCAGGCTCGGTATCCGGGAACAGGTCCGTGTAGAACCGCGGGTCCTTGGCGATCAGCCGGGAGCGGTGGCTCAGGTGCAGTTCGGGAGCACCGAGCCACGGCGGCATGGGGATCTTCGCGGCGTAGTCGGGGTGCGCAGCCTGGGGTGCGAATTCCATGATCTTCTCGCGGGTGGTGTCCTCGCCGCCGCGGGCCGTCCATTCATCGACCATGGTCAGGCCGTAGAGGGTCAGCGCGGGAACGTACCCCATCCACATCCGGATGGCCGGGTGCGACTGCCAGCCGTACTCCGGAATCACCAGCGCACGCAGGGTCTGCAGCGCTTCAACGCGCTGCTTGCCGAGCCGTGCACGGTCCAAAACCGCGGCGCTCTGCTGGAAATCGGGGAACGGGAGAAAAGTCTGCATCTCTCCAGTTTGAGGCCAAGATGCCAATGCACCAATTGCGGGCGGCTGCGGGTGAGCGTGTTCACATTTTGGAATGGGACAGACAGTTCGCAGCGTCGGCGCGTAAACTAGCACAAAACAGCCCCACCCCACGGAAGACACGCGCCCATGTCGACGAATCCAGTACTTGCATCTGAGGCGCCGCTCGCGCCTGTCTCCCTGCCCAAATATGGACAATTGTTGAGTCCCGACGCGAACGGCGTCCTGGTTCTGGAGGAGTTCACGATCGACCCCGCGGCTGCCCGCAAGGAGCAGCACGGTTTCCGGAACGCACTGGCCGCCGTGGCGCTGACCATGCGGCGGCTGCTGGCCCTCCGGCTGTTCATTGCATTCGTGGCGATTGGCAACCTTCCCCTGTTCCTGCTCTCGAGCGGCTGGGAGATCTACGTCGTTTCGCTGACCCTAGTGGTGGCGGTCCACGCCGCGGTGTCCTGGCTGAACCGCCATGAGCCGCAGATCCGCCAGCGGCGGATGCTGGAACTGCACCTCAACCGCGAAAAAAGCGACAACTACCGTAAAGTCCGCGACGCCGTGAAGTACGTCATTGACGCCCCGGCCCGCATGAACGAGAGCCTCTACCTCGAGCTGCTCGCCGCCAAGCGGGTGGCGCTGCACCTCGCCATGGGCACCGTGGCCCTGCTGGACACCAGCGACGACACCGCGTGGAAAGTGCGGATCGTCCGCGAGATTCCGCGGACCGCCTAGGCCTGGCGGTTAGGGCGCACGCAGCAACACCGCACGCAGCAACACCGGCCGCAGCCCAGAGCAGAACCTAAATAAGAAGACAGCACGACGCCGGAGGGTCCCCTTGGGGAACGCTCCGGCGTCGTGGTTAAGCGTTGCTGACAGAACCGGCCAAAAGCCGGCTGGGCGCAGATCAGGCAGGCAGCTGCAGCACCTGGCCCGCGAACACCACATCAGGATCGCTGATGGTGGACGCATTGGCATCGGCCAGCAGCTGCCAGCCGCCGGCGATGTTGAGCTTCTCGGCGACCTTGCTCAAGGTGTCGCCGCTCTGGAGCGTGTAGGTCTCGCCGCTCAAGGGAACTTCCGCCACGTGGCGCGCGGCCGGGGCGGCTGCCTTGGGCGCGGCGGCCTTCGGGGTTACCGCCTTCGGGGCTACGGCCTTGGCGGGCGCTTTGGCCGCCGGGGCAGGAACGGCTGCGGGCGCCTGCGGCACCGGCACGCTCTGCGGAGCGACTGCGCCGCCGGTCAGGCCCAGCTTCGCGGCGCAGGACGGCCACGCTCCCCAGCCCTGGCCGGCCTGAACCCGCTCGGCTACGGCGATCTGCTGCTCACGGCTGGCGTTGGCCGCCGAGCCGGTGCCGCCGTACGCGGCCCAGGTGCTGGGGCTAAACTGCAGCCCGCCCGCGTAGCCGTTGCCCGTGTTGATGCCCCAGTTGCCGCTGCTTTCGCACTGGGCCAGGGAATCCCAGACGGTAGTGGACGTGGCGCTGGGGACGGCTGCGTTGGCAGCCGAGGCGGACAGTGCGACGCCGGCGATCGAGACGGCGGCAAGAGTGGCGCCGCGGCGCGCGACAGTGCTGTACGTGGATTTCTTCATGGGGTAGATGCTCCTGAGGGCCACCGGTGCTCGGTCCGTCCCCGGACGTTATCGCACTACTGCCCGCCCCTGACAATAGAGGTCGTTGCGGTGGCTACCGGTCGGGCAGTATGTGGTGGTGGTAGCACCGGGCATTCATGCCCGGTGTCCGGGCATGACCACTAGGCTAATTCAGGCTGGCGCCGTTATCAAGCCGTTATTTTCTGTGAGGTCCTCACAGCGCGGGTCTACGCGCTGGCGTGTGCCGCAGAGCTTCCGGGGCCGTCGATGAGCCGTCAGCCGCCGAGCACCGCGGCCAGATACGGCGCCGTCCGGCTCTTTTTGGACCGGGCGACGACGGCGGGCGTCCCCACCGCGATGATCTTGCCGCCGGCGTCACCACCGGCCGGTCCCAGGTCAATCACCCAGTCGGCGGCGGCCACCACGTCCATCTCGTGCTCCACCACGATCACGGTGTTCCCCGCATCGACCAGCCGGTGGAGCTGGGCCATAAGGAGCTCGACGTCGGCCGGGTGCAGCCCGGTGGTGGGCTCGTCCAGCAGGTAGAGCGAGTGCCCGCGCTGGGCACGCTGCAGCTCCGTGGCGAGCTTGATGCGCTGGGCTTCGCCGCCGGAGAGCTCGGTGGCGGGCTGGCCGAGCCGGAGGTAGCCCAGGCCCACCTCGCGGAGGGTCTGCAGGCTGCGTGCGGCGGCGGGGACCGCGTCCAGGAACTCCGCGGCGGCGTTGACTGTCATGCCGAGGACCTCCGCCACGTTCTTCCCGCGGTAGGTGACCTCGAGGGTTTCCGGGTTGTAGCGCGAGCCGTGGCATTCCGGGCAGGGGCCGTAGCTGCCGGGCAGGAACAGCAGTTCGACGGCGACGAAACCCTCACCCTGGCAGGTCTCGCAGCGGCCACCCGCGACGTTGAAGGAGAAGCGCCCGGCGCCGAAACCGCGGGCCCGGGCCTCGTCGGTGGCCGCGAACTCCTTGCGGACCGCGTCGAAGAGGCCCGTGTAGGTGGCGAGGTTGGAGCGCGGGGTGCGGCCGATCGGCTTCTGGTCCACCTTGACCAGGCGGTCCAGCTGGTCCAGTCCGGAGACCGGGCCGACGCTGAGCAGACCGGCGGACTCGGTGTCTGCGGACTCCAGGTCCCCGGTGGCCTTCGCGGCGGCGTCCGCCTCCGGATGCAGCCGGGCTCCGACGACCTCGGCGAGGACCTGGCTGACCAGCGTCGACTTGCCGGAGCCGGAGACGCCGGTGACAGCGGTCAGCACGCCAAGCGGGAAGTCGGCGTCGAGTTCGCGCAGGTTGTGGCGGGTGATGTCGCGCAGCTCCAGCCAGCCGGCAGCTTCCCGTCGGGCGGCTTGCCGTCTTGCTCCAGCCGCGGAGGAACCGCCGTCGTCCGCTTTCTTCGACCCGTCCGTTTGTCCTGGCCCGTCCGGGAACAGGAACGGCCGGGTCACGGACTCGTCCACCTCGGCGAGACCGGCGACTGGGCCGCTGTAGAGCACTTCGCCGCCGCCTTCGCCGGCGCGCGGGCCGACGTCGACCAGCCAGTCCGCGCGGCGGACGACGTCCATGTTGTGTTCCACCACGAACACCGAGTTGCCGGAGGACTTGAGCTGGTCCAGGACCGCGAGGAGGGGCTCGGCGTCGGCCGGGTGCAGGCCGGCGGAAGGCTCGTCCAGCACGTAGATCACGCCGAAGAGGCCGGAGCGCAGCTGCGTGGCGATCCGGAGCCGCTGCATTTCGCCGGGGGAGAGCGTCGGGGTGGAGCGGCCCAGCGCGAGGTAGCCCAGGCCGAGGTCCAGCAGCACCGTGACGCGTTGCAGCAGATCCCGGGTGATGGCGACCGCCACCTCGTTGGCCTCGCCGGAGCTCTGCTTGCGCGAGGCGGTCCCGGCCTCCGTGAGCTCGGTGGTGGGGCGGATGATCTCGGCCAGCTCCGTCATGGGGACGGCGTTGAGTTCGGCGATGGTGCGGCCGGCGAACGTCACGGCCAGCGCGGCCGGGGTCAGGCCGCTGCCGCTGCAGACCGGGCAGGGGCCGGTTTCCATGAAGCGCAGCACCCGGTCGCGCATCGTGGTGCTCTTGGAATCGGCCAGGGTGTGGAGCACGTAGCTCTTGGCGCTCCAGAAGCGGCCCTTGTAGGGCTTGGCGACCCGGTCGCGCTGGGGTGTCACCTCCACCACGGGCTGTTCCTCGGTGAAGAGGATCCAGTCGCGGTCCTTTTTGGGCAGCTTCCGCCAGGGGGTGTCGACGTCGTAGCCCAGATGGGTGAGGATGTCGCGCAGGTTCTTGCCCTGCCAGGCGCCGGGCCACGCGGCGATCGCGCCGTCGCGGACGCTCAGTGAGGTGTCCGGGACCAGGGAGGACTCGGTGACGGTGTGCGCGATGCCGAGGCCATGGCACTCCGGGCACGCGCCGGCGGCGGTGTTGGGGGAGAACGCGTCCGAATCGAGCTGGCTGGCGCCGTCCGGGTAGCTGCCGGCGCGGGAGAAGAGCATCCGGAGCGAATTGGACAGCGTGGTGACCGTACCGACCGTGGAGCGAGAACTCGGCGTCCCGCGGCGCTGCTGGAGTGCGACGGCGGGCGGCAGCCCGGTGATCATTTCCACCTTGGGGTTGTGGCCCTGCTGGATCAGCCGGCGGGCGTAGGGCGCCACGGACTCGAAGTAGCGCCTCTGCGCCTCGGCGTAGATGGTGCCGAACGCCAGTGAGGACTTGCCCGAGCCGGAAACCCCGGTGAACGCGACGATCGCGTCGCGGGGCACGTCCACGTCCACGTTCCGCAGGTTGTTCTCCCGGGCGCCGCGCACCCGGACAAAGCCGTCCGTGGGATGGTCGGCGCCCAGCCCTGGAAGAGTCGGGCCGGAAAGATTGGAAGCATGCTGATCACTGTGCATCAGATCGACTCTATCGGTGTCTGCTGTTCACGGGCATATCCTTACCGAATGGAAACTAACGACGGCGTCGCTGCCACCGGGGACGCTGCACCGGACAACTCAGCAACGGCCATCCCTTTGGCCGCCCCTTCGCCGGACAGCCCAGCAACGGCCACCCCCGAGATTCCCGCCTTCGCCGAGGTTCCCGAGGAGGTCCACGGTCCGCTGCCGGTCGCTGAGCTCCATCTGCACATCGAGGGAACCCTCGAGCCCGAGCTGATCTTCGCCCTGGCGGAACGCAACGGCATCCAGCTGCCCTATGCGGACCTGGACGAGCTGCGTTCCCGCTACGAGTTCACGGACCTGCAGTCCTTCCTGGACCTCTACTACGCCAACATGGCGGTGCTGCGGACGGAGCAGGACTTCGCGGACATGACCCGGGCGTACCTGACCCGGGCTGCGCTCGCCGGCGTCCGGCATGCCGAAATCATGCTGGATCCGCAGGCGCACCTGTCCCGCGGGGTGGCCCTGGAGACCTGCGTCAACGGCGTGGCGTCGGTGCTGGCAGATTCGGAGCAGGAGTTTGGGATTTCTACCCTGCTCATCGCGGCGTTCCTCCGGGACCTGTCCGAGGACTCCGCCCTGGAGGTGCTGGACCAGCTGCTCGCAATGGACGCACCGATTGCAGGCATCGGTCTCGACTCGGCCGAGGTGGGCAACCCGCCGGCCAAGTTCGCGCGGCTGTTCGCCCGGGCAAAGGACGCCGGGCTGCACCGGATCGCGCACGCCGGCGAGGAGGGACCGCCGTCGTACATCATCGATGCGCTGGACATCCTGGACGTCGAGCGGATCGACCACGGGATCCGCTGCATGGAAGACCCGGACCTGGTGGAACGGCTGGTGCACGAGCTCATGCCGCTGACCGTGTGCCCCCTGTCCAACGTCCGGCTCCGCGCCGTGGACACCCTGAAGGAGCACCCGCTGCCGGCCATGCTCGCTGCGGGCCTGAACGTGAGCGTGAACTCGGATGATCCGGCGTACTTCGGCGGGTACGTGGACGACAACTTTGCGCAGCTGAAATCGGTGATCGGCCTGTCCGAGTTCGACTGCGTGCGGATGGCGGCCAACTCGATCCGCTCCTCCTTCGCGAGCGAGGAACGCAAGGCCGAGCTGCTGGCCGACCTGGCCGCTTCCGGGCACTAACCCGCCAGTTGCCCCATCACTCCTGGTGGTTAAAACCGGGGAATGGGAACCATAACTGACAGGGCAACGCGGGGTTGTTTACGGGCTTTCCGCTCGCGGCACCGTTGCGGCTGGTGCGGGGCCGGAGAAGAGGCCGATCAGTTCGTCGACTTCCCGGGTTGCCGTGGTGGGGTGACGGAAGTGCTGGTGGGGTTCAAGGGCGTAGCTGGTTCGTCGTCCGTCCTTGATGCGGTGAAGGTATCCGCCCTCCTCGAGATCCTTGAGGATTTGGAGGGTTGAGCGTGGGGTGATGCCGACCCTCGCGGCGATGTCGGTAATGCGGGCCTGAGGGTCGGCGGCCACCGACAGCAGGACGTGCCCGTGGTTCGTGAGAAAGGTCCACGTGGCACGTGGGGGTGCCGAAGGGACGGGCGGATCCGCGCCCTTTTCCGGGCCGATTCCCGGTCCCAGCGGGGAGGCTGTCATGGTTGTTCCTTACTGACGTTTCGACGACGACGACGCCGGCTTCGTATCGGGGCGTTTGCGCCACAGTGGGTCCAGATCGGCGATTTCCTCAGGTGAAGCGGTTCCGAACGGGGCGTGCGCCGGCGCCGGGGGAGCCTTGCGGCCTTGCCCTCGGGTGGCCCAGAGGCTTGCGCCGATAGACACCCCAAGGATAGTGGCGATGACGGCCAGGGACAGCGGGGTCGGGATGTAGTAGATATCGATTTTGAGGAGCATTTTGATGCCCACCCAGATCAGGACGAGCGCGAGTCCGATCTTGAGGTAGATGAAACGGTGGATCAGGTCAGCGAGCAGGAAGTACATGGCCCGCAGGCCCAGAATGGCGAAGGCGTTGGCGGTGAAGACCAGGAATACTTCGTCGGTGACGGCGAAGATCGCCGGAATGGAGTCCACGGCGAAGATGATGTCCGTGACCTCGATCAGGACCAGGACCGCGAGCAACGGGGTGGCCAGCAGTACGCCGTTCTTGCGGATCAGGAAGCGCTGGCCGTGGAAGTCGTCCGTCATGGGCACGCGCCGGCGGAAGAGTTTCAGGATCCGGGATTCTTCCGGGTCAAGGTGGTCGTTGCGGTGGCGGATCATCCGGTAGCCGGTGAGGAGCAGGAACGCGGCAAAGATGTACAGCACCCACCCGGCGCTGGCGATGATCGCGGAGCCCGCCGCGATGAAGATGCCCCGGAAGATCAGGGCGCCCAGGACCCCGAAGAACAGCACCCGGTGCTGGTATTCGCGGGGTACCGCGAAGTACGTGAAGATGATCGCCCAGATGAACACGTTGTCCACCGCGAGGGATTTCTCGATCAGGTATCCGGCGAAGTATTGCTGGCCAAATTCGGCCCCGTAGATTTGCCAGACCAGGGCGCCGAAGCCCAGCCCGAAGGCGACCCAAACGCCGGACCACAGCGCCGCTTCCCGGACACCGATGACGTGCGCCCTGCGGTGCGCGAACAGGTCCACGGCCAGCATCAGGACAATGACAGCAAGGACGGCCAACCAGGCCCAAAAAGGAACATTCATCAGGGAGCACCCGCTTCCAGTCAGTTCAAACCAACTGGAGGTCTTTCCCGGCCCAGGGGACCTGTTCCGCCGGGCCGCTCAGGGGCGGCCGTACTGACGACGGGACATTTGGGGGATACTCCCCTCCGTCCAATTAGTGAAACATATTTCACCTATGACGACAAGGGGCGGCGGCCGGCCGGCGTCGCCCATTGCCCTATCACTCTTGGTTGCTAAAACCGGGGAATGGGAGCCAAAACTGATAGGGCAAGTGGGGGTGGCGGCGGACCCGGATCACCCCCGTCGGAGGATGCAGCGGGCACCGTCGCCCGGCAGAGTGCTCCTATGACGACGACCGGACGACGGCGGAGCGGCGGGCTGCGCCAGTTCATGCCAGGGCTCGACGTCGCCGCGACGTACCAGAAGAGCTGGTTCGGCAAGGACGTTGTCGCCGGAATCGTCCTGGCCACGCTGCTGGTTCCCCAGGGCATGGCCTACGCGGAGCTGGCAGGGCTGCCCCCTATCACCGGGCTGTACACCACCGTGCTCTGCCTGCTCGCCTATGCGGTGTTTGGCCCGTCCCGCATCCTGGTGCTGGGTCCGGATTCCTCGCTGGGCCCGATGATCGCGGCGACGGTCCTGCCGCTCGTCGCGTCCGATGGCGACCCGCAGAAGGCGGTGGTGCTCGCGTCGATGCTCGCGCTGATGGTCGGCGTCATCATGGTCCTCGCGTCCGTCGCCAAGCTCGGTTTCATCGCCGACCTCATCTCCAAGCCCACGATGATCGGCTACATGAACGGCCTGGCGGTCACCATCCTGGTTGGCCAGCTCCCGAAGCTCTTCGGGTTTTCGGTGAGCGACGAGGGCTTCATCGGAGACCTCTCCGGCTTCATCCAGGGCCTGGCCGGCGGCGAGACGGTGGCCGCCGCGGCCGCCGTCGGGGTCGCCGGGATTGTGCTGATCCTGGCGCTGCAGCGCTGGCTGCCCAAGGTCCCGTCGGTGCTGGTCATGGTGGTGCTCGCGATCTGGGCGACCTCGCTGTTTGGCCTCGCCGATCGGGGCGTCTCCCTGGTCGGGGAGCTGCCGCAGGGCTTCCCGCCGTTCACGATTCCCTCCCTGGATTTCTCGGACTTTGCGCTGATGTTCGCCGGCGCCCTGGGGATTGCGCTGGTGTCGTTGACGGACACGATTTCGACGGCGTCGTCGTTCGCCGCGCGCTCCGGTGCGGAGATCCGCGGCAACCAGGAGATGATCGGCATCGGCGCCGCGAACCTCGCGGCGGGCCTCTTCCAGGGCTTTCCGGTGAGCACCAGCGGCTCCCGGACGGCGGTGGCGGAACGTGCCGGCTCGAAGTCCCAGCTCACGGGCGTGACGGGTGCCCTGCTGATCCTGCTCATGCTGGTGCTGCTGCCAGGGCTGTTCCGGAACCTGCCCCAGCCGGCGCTGGCGGCCATTGTGATCACCGCGTCAATATCTTTGGCCGACATCCCGGGCACCGTGCGCCTCTGGCACCAGCGCAAGACCGAGTTTTCCCTGTCGCTCGCGGCCTTCCTCGGCGTGACGTTGCTGGGGGTCCTGCCCGGCATCGCCGTCGCGGTGGGGTTGTCCGTCCTCAACATCTTCCGCCGGGCCTGGTGGCCCTACGAGACGGTGATCGGACGGGTGCCGGGACTGGAGGGGTTCCACGATGTGCACGTCCACCCGGACGCGAAACACCTGCCGGGCCTGGTGATCTACCGCTTCGATGCGCCCTTGTTCTTCGCCAACGTCAGGCCGTTCCGCGAAAATATCCGGCGGCTGGCGCGCACCGAACCCAAGCCGCGGTGGATCGTCATCGCGGCGGAGCCGATCACCGACGTCGACACCACGGCCTCGGACGTGCTGCTGGAGCTGGACGTGGAGCTGAATGCGCAGGGAACGGCGTTCGTGTTCGCGGAGCTAAAGCACGGGGTCCGCGAGAAGATCGAACGCTACGAACTGACCCGCCAAATCGACCCGCGCCACTTCTACCGCACCATCGACTCGGCCGTTGCCGCTTATAAGGCCGAGACCGGTGCCGAATGGAGCGCCGGGGACTAACGGCCTCTAACGCGGGGTCATTTACGGCCCATCCCGGGGTGCGGAATGGGCCGTAAATGACCCCGCGTTGCTGTTGCTACTTTGCGTTGACGGACCGCGTGAGCATGCGCTGCAGGAGGGTGGCCGTCAGCCAGGTGACGGCGCTGCATACCGCGACGCCCCAGGCGATGTCGGTCAGTGCCACGACGGCAGGGAAGTCCTTGAGGACGGCGAGCGCGGTCAGGGCCCAGGTGGCGTAGGTGAAGAAGCCGAACAGGGCGGCTCCCGTCACCCGTTGCCGCAGGGTGGCGTCCGGGTTGTTGGGCCGGATTCCGTAGTGCACGATTCCCACGACATAGATCAGGTAGAACACGACGGCGCCGGCGAGGTTGACGCTGGGCGCCAGCAGCTCGCCGATCTGGCTTTCGTACTGGTTGTTCGCCACGGTGCCGATCCAGACCACGTCGACGACGGCAAAGATGACGGCGGCGACCGCGTAGGAAAGCAGCCACCTCTTGACGTGTGTGCTCATGCCTGGCTCCTTTTGTCCGCGTAGAGGTTGTCGACGATGTGGCGGGCGCGCTCGGTGAAAGCGCCGCGCTTGAGCTTCATGGTGGGGGTCACGATGCCATTGGACTCACTGAGATCGGTGAGCAGCAGTACGAAACGGCGCACCTGCTCGGAGCGCGCGATCTTCGCGTTGGCGGCGCTGACCGCCTTGCCGATCGCGGTGAGGAGCCGCGCGTCGTCGATCTGGACGGCGCCGCCGTCGTCCGGAATCCGCAGGCCGGCGAGATCGGCGATGCCCTCGCGTTCCGCCCAGGCCGCGACGGATTCCGGGTCCAGCAGCACGAGCCCGCCGAGGAAGGGTTTGCCCTCTCCCACCATCACGGCGTGCGCCACGAGGGGGTCGCCCTCGACATAGCCTTCCCAGATGGCGGGGGAGACGGTCTTGCCGCCCGCGGTGACGATGACGTCCTTGATCCGGCCCTTGAGGGTAAGCCGTCCCAGCTCGTCGAGCTCACCGAGGTCGCCGGTGCGGAAGAACCCGTCCGTGAAGGCGTCCTTGTTGTCAGCAGGCCTGCGGTAGCCGGCGAACACGCCGACGCCGCGGGCGAGCACCTGGCCCTGGTCCGAAAGGCGCACGGTTGTTCCCGGCATGGGGACGCCCACCGTGCCGGCCCTGATCGATCCGGGCATGTTCCCGGTCAGCGGTGCGGTCGTTTCCGTCAGGCCGTAGCCCTCGATGACCGGCAGGCCCAGGCCGCGGAAGAAGAGGGCCAGCTCGGCGTCGAGCGCGGCGGCACCGGAGAGCAGGTAGTCGAGGCGTCCGCCCATCAGCTTCCGGAGCCGGGCGTAGAACAGCCGGTCGAACAGCGCGTGCCTGACCCGCAGCCCCAGCGCGGCCCTGGCCGCAGGGTCGGCGTCGCGGGCTTCGGCGAACCGGCCCCAGGCGACCGCGGTGCCCTGCGCTGACGCCCACACCGGTCCGAGGTGCTTCTTCGTCGCGGCGGCCGCGGCGGACGCCTGGATCTTCTGCAGCACGCGGGGGACCACCACGAGGAAGGTGGGCTTCAGCACGCCGAGGGCGGGCACCACGTCCCGGGGGTCGGACAGGTGCGCAATGCGCATGCCGTTGGCCAGGCACGTCAGCTGCAGTCCGCGGGCCAGCACGTGGGCCATCGGCAGGAAGATAATCGTGTTGCCGCCCTCGCGGACCACCCCGGTGTAGGCGGCCGCCACGTTCAGCACCTGCCCCACGAAGTTGCCGTGGGTGATGAGGGCGCCCTTGGGCGCGGCCGTGGTGCCTGAGGTGTAGACGATGGTCGCCACCGAGTCGAGATCTGCCAGCAGGCGCCGCTCCTCGACCGCACTGTCGGAGATTCCGGCGCCGCGGAGCACGAGGTCGGCCAGGTCCGCGCCCGGGCGGGCGTCCATCGTCCAGACTCCCAGGCCCGGCATCCCGGTCCCTTCGAACCCCTGCTCCAAGAGGAGCGCATGCTCGGTGGTGCCGGCGATCGCGAGGCGCACGTCGGCGTCGGCGAGGATGGCGATCACCTGGGGAGCGGCCGAGGTCTCATAGATCGGGACGACGACGGCGCCGGCGAACCACGCTGCCATGTCCGCCAGTGCCCACTCGTACCGGGTGGGGGACATGATGGCTAGCGATTCGCCGGGCTGGAGGCCGGCCGCGATCAGGCCCTTGGCCAGGGCGCGTACCTCGTCCACGAACTGCCGGGTGGTCACCTGGCGCCAGGGATCCGTGATCGCGGCATCCGCGGCCCGTACCTCAAAGGCAACGTGTTCGGGGGAGGTCCGGAACCGCTGCATGAGCAGTTCGGTCGCGTTCCGGTGACCCGACGCCTCAACCAGCAGCGGGGTGGTGAACTCTCTCATCGGGCGTCCTTCTCCGAAAGTGTGTGCAAGTGGTCTCGCATCAGGTGCTGGGCGACGTCGAGGAAGTCCGCGACGACGGCCCGGTGGTCGGCGGGCAGGGCCTTGATGTGTTCATCGGTGGCGGTCATAAGGGGCCGCATCAGGTTCATGATTCCACGGTTGGCAGCGGGCGTGACGCTCACCTGGACGTGGCGCCGGTCATCGCTGCTCCGGTGGCGTTCCATGTAGCCGCGGGACTCCATCCGGCTCACGATCGCGGTGGTGGTGGCCGGGGTGGCGCCCAGATCCTCGGCGAGCTTGCCCACCGTCACCGGTCCCGACTCTGCGAGCGCCGACAGGGCGCGGTAATCGGTGAGATTCAGCCCCAGTATCCGGGCGATCTCACGCTCGGTCTCGTTGGCCAGCGTGAACAGGCCCTGCAAGGCCGACGCGGCCGGGTGTTGCTGCGACGCGGACATGTCCACCCCTTCGGTTCCGATTTCCATTATTAGTCAATCTTGTTCGATGATCTATTATTCAATCTTATTTGATCATCTAATAGGATCGCTAAAGCTGCTGATGCCCGGCGGTGCCTCTTGGGTCGTGCCAGCCGCGGCCCGCTCCGCGTGTGAAAGGAACTTCCTGATGAAGGAATCAGACCGTAAGGCGCTCATCGCCCTCCCCGTGGTTGTGCTGATCGGAGCGCTCGTCGCCGTGGCCGGGAGCCAGGGCGGGGCCACCCTGGGCGGGATCCCCATGTTCGCGATGGCGGTCGGGGCGGCGTTCCTCATTCAGTGGCTGGCCTTCATCCCGTCATTCAAGGCCCAGACCGAGAAGTTCTACGACCTGACCGGCACCCTGACCTACACGGCCATCACACTGCTGCTCATCGTGCTCACGCCGGGAATCGACGCCCGTGCCGTGCTGCTGGCAGCCATGGTGCTCGCCTGGACCCTGCGGCTGGGCATCTTCCTGTTCCGCCGCATCAGCAAGGCCGGCAAGGATGACCGCTTTGACGAGATCAAGCCCTCCTTCGTCCGGTTCCTCAACGTGTGGACCATCCAGGGACTCTGGGTCATCTTCACCGCGGCCGCAGCGTGGGTGGCGATTACCTCCTCGACCAGGGTGGCGCTTGACTGGTTCGCGCTGGTCGGTTTCCTGGTGTGGGCCGTCGGTTTCGGCATCGAGATCGTCGCTGACGGGCAGAAGAGCCGCTTCAACGCCGACCCCGCCAACAAGGGAAAATTCATCTCCACCGGGCTGTGGTCCAAGTCCCGCCACCCGAACTACTTCGGCGAGATCCTGCTCTGGATCGGTGTCGCGATCGTCGCCGTGCCCGCGCTGCAGGGATGGCAGTGGGTCGCACTGATCTCCCCGGTGTTCGTCACCCTGCTGCTCACCAAGGTCAGCGGTGTGCCGCTGCTGGAGAAGAAGTCCGACACAAAATGGGGCGGCCAGGCCGATTACGAGGACTACAAGAAGGACACCCCCGTCCTGATCCCCAAGCTCTAGCAGCGGCTCCAGGCCGCGCCGGCAGGCCGGCGCCGGAAATACTACCCGCGAGTACCCCTGTTTAGGGCCCTCGCGCCCGACGCCATGGGGTGTAATAGTGGGTCACGACACACAGAGTTAACCGTTACCGACTCGCGGAAACTCGACGATCCTTGGCAAAATGCAGGTGGATCAATTGCTTCTAAAGGAGACCCATGGGCGCGAACACTGCCGAAAACACCACCCGTCGACTGAAAGCCGTACTGGACGTTCTGGCAGAGGGGGTGTGGACGGGCGAGAAGCTGAACGCCGGAGCGGTGCTGGGCGAGGCCATCGCACGCGTGCCGCTCAACGAGTTCGAGCGTGAATTGCTCAGCGGTGGAATTCCCCGCGGCCACAAGACCCTGACCACCGCCACCGCGAAGCTGGTCAAGGCCGGCTGGCTGGTTAAGGGCCGTGCCGGCTGGACCATCACCGAGGACGGCCAGCGCGCCACCGTCGCTTTCGCTGACCCCGCCGCGTTCGCCGCAGCGCTCGACGCCGGAACTCCCGTTCCCGCCGACACCCCGCTTCCGTCGGCGCCCCCCGCCGGAACCCCGGCTCCGAAGGCTGCCGCTCCGAAGGCCGCTCCAAAGGCCGCCAAGGTGGCCGAAAAGGTCGTCGGCAAGGCTGCCAAACTGGTCGAAGAGGCCGTTGCACCGGTTGCCAAGGCGGTCCGCAAGCGCAAGGCGGCCGACAAGCCCGCCGCAGCTCCCGCCGCCGCCGCAGCTCCCGCCGCGGTCACCCCCGCCTCCAGCGTGGAAACGGTAGAGCAGCCCGAGGCAGTCGCTGTCGCAGGTGACTTCAACGTCCTGCTGGGCGCCCCGGCCAACTGGGCCCCGCAGTATGACGAATCCCAGATGGAACTGGACCTTGTTGACCAGCTCTGGAAGCTCGCGGCGGATCTCCCGGCCGGCACGTACAGCTTCAAGATCGCGCTCAACCGCTCCTGGGACGAGAATTTCGGTGCTTTCGGAGCCTTCGATGGCGCCAACCACGAGGTGCACCACTCCGGCGGCCAGCTGGTCATTCACTACGACCACCGGACCCGCGACATCGTCCTGCCGTAGCCGGCGACGCGCATTTTTCCTTCAAAGGCGTAAAAGACCCTTCGACACCCGAATTCAGGTGTCGAAGGGTCTTTTGCGCGTAGCGGTCGGTTCTGCGCGTCGCGAACCTTCCCTCCCCGGCAAACCGCGGACCGGCCTAGCATTGGATTATGGAAACCGTCGAGGTTGCCGGGCTGCGGATTGCGTACCAGCGAATCGGCCAGGGGCCGGCGCTGGTCCTGTTTCACGGGGCCGGGGAGGACAGCCGGATCTGGCGCGCACAGCTGGAGGCTCTCTCGGACGAGTTCACCGTGTTCGCCTGGGACGCTCCCGGGTGCGGCCGGTCGGACGACCCCGACCCGAAGTTGTCCGCCGCGGAGCTCGGGGCCATCACCGCCGGCTTCCTGCGCGCTGCCGTCCCCGCGAAGCCACACCTTTTGGGGCTGTCGTGGGGGTCCATGGTCGCACTGGAGCTGTACCGCGGATATCCCGGGATGCCCGCGTCCTTGGTGCTGGCGTCCGCCTATGCGGGCTGGGCGGGATCGTTGCCTCCCGAGGAAGTGGAGCGGCGCTACGCCCAGGTGCTGGCCGAGATCGACCAGCCCCCGGAGAAGTTCATCGACGAGTGGTTGCCGACGCTGTTCACCGGCAAAGCCGATCCGGCCGTGGTGGCCGAAGCCAGCAGGATCATGGCAGATGTGCGGCCGGCCGGAATGCGCGCCCTGCTCTCCGCCAGCGGCCGGGCCGACTACCGGCCCGTGCTGTCCACCATCAGCATTCCCACGCTCCTGCTCCAAGGCGCAGACGATCAGCGGTCCCCGCTGAACGTCGCCCACGAGCTGAACCGCCGGATTCCGGGCTCAAAACTCGCTGTGATTCCCGACGTCGGGCACCTGGCTCAGCTGGAAGCGCCCGAGGCCTTCAACACGGAAGTGCGGAACTTCCTGCACGGCATAGCTGCGTGAGCTGGCCCGCGGGCTGGATCCATTAGAAGCGCGTAGGGTCCGGCCGTGGTGGCGGGACCGGGCCGGGGTCGGGAATCGGAAGCGGTCCCGGTGAGGGGAACGGGCCGGGGGTTGGCGAGGGGCCCGGCTCCGGAATCGGCGCCGGGGGAGGGACCGGCCCGGGTTCCGGCGGAAACGGGTCCCCGGGCTGGGGCTCGGGCGTGGTGGGCCCGGGTTCCGGCGGAAACGGCTCGGGTTCTTGTGGCGGTGGAATGGTCATGCCGGGCTCCCTCACTCGTGGTGGATGATGCGTGTTGCTCCGGCGCGCAGGACCTTCAGTTCCCACGGCCGCAGATGCAGGCGGGGCACCGCGGCGTCGGCGGGGTAGTTGCCCAGGACCAGTTCCGCGCTGTCCCACACCACGGGAACGTCGGCGTCGTCGAGCGCCACTTCCTGATCCTCGCCGGAAAAGTTGCCCAGCACCAGCAGCTTGGTCTCCGGCAGCGAACGGACGAAGGCGTAGACGTGGTCGTCCCGCGGCAGCAGCATAGTGAAGTCACCGTGGGACACCACGGGGTCGCTGTGGCGCAGCGCGATCACCGCCCGGTAGAAGCTGTACACCGAGTCCGGGTCGTCGACCTGCGCGGCGGCGTTGATGTGGTTGGCGTTCGGGTTCACTGCGATCCAGGGGGAGCCGGTGGTGAAGCCGGCGTGCCGCGAGGCGTCCCACTGGACCGGGGTGCGCGCGTTGTCACGGTTCAGCGGGGCGAGCGCGGCGAGGACATCGGCGTCGGTGTGGCCCAGGTGGGTGGTGGCCTCGCGGTGGTGGTTGAGGACCTCGATGTCGCGGTAATCGCTGATCGCCCCGAAGGTCATGTTGGTCATGCCGAGCTCTTCGCCCTGGTAGACGTAGGGCGTGCCGCGGTGCAGGTGCAGGACGCCGGCGAGCATCTTGGCGGAGAGCTCACGGTACGTGCCGTCGTCGCCGAAGCGCGAGACCGCCCGGGCCTGGTCGTGGTTGCCCCAGTACAGGCTGTTCCAGCCGCGCTCCGCCAGGCCGGTCTGCCAGTGGCCTAGGGACTTCTTGAGGTCCGTGAGTTTGAGTTTCTTGGGCCGCCACTTGTTGCCGTCCTCCTGGTCCAGGGCGACATGCTCGAACTGGAAGACCATGTCCACCTCGGCCCGCTCCGGGTCGGTAAACAGGACGGCCTCCTCCACGGTGACGCCGGGCATCTCGCCGACGGTCAGCAGCGGGCCGGGGCGGCCGGCGAAGACCTCGCGGTGCATCTCCTGGAGGAATTCATGGATCCGGGGCCCGCCGATGTAGAACGGGGTGCCGTCGCCGTACAGCTTGCCGGCGGCGATCGGCCCGTCCGGCAGGGCGGTGTCCTTGGAGATGAAATTGATGACGTCCATCCGGAAGCCGTCCACACCCCGGTCCAGCCACCAGTTCATCATCTCGTAGACCGCCGCCCGGACCTCCGGGTTTTCCCAGTTCAGGTCCGGCTGCTTCCGGGAGAAGAGGTGCAGGTAGTACTCGCCGGTGGTCTGGTCGAACTCCCAGGCGGGGCCGGAGAACGCAGAACCCCAGTTGTTCGGCGCCGCGCCCGGGCCGCCGGCGGGGCCGTCAGTGGATGCCTCGCGCGGCGGACGCCACCAGTACCAGTCCCTCTTGGGGTTGTCCGTCGAGGAGCGTGACTCCACGAACCAGGGATGCTCGTCCGAGGTGTGGTTGACCACCAGGTCCATGACCAGCTTCATGCCCCGGGCGTGCAGCCCGTCCGTCAGTTCCCGCAGTTCCTCGAGCGTGCCGAAGATCGGGTCCACGTTGCGGTAGTCGCTGATGTCGTAGCCGTTGTCGTCCTGCGGGGAGGTGTAGATCGGGGATAGCCAGACGACGTCGACGCCGAGCCGGTGCAGGTAGTCCAGCTTGCTGATGATGCCCCGCAGATCCCCGATGCCGTCCCCGTCGGAATCGGCGAAGCTGCGCGGATAGATCTGATAGACGACGGCGCTCTGGAACCAATCGCGGGCAGGAGCCTCCACGGATTCTTCTGTCGGCTGTTCTACCGTCATGGGGACTCCTCAGCTGCTCCGGCGGCCAGCACCGTCGCTGACCCACCAACGTCTGATTATTGAACAGTTCCCGCGGGCAGGGAAGACCCCTGCGGTGCTATGTGGAGGGCGCCTTAGTTCTGCGAAGCGATGCTCTTGTCCCGGTCCTCGAACACTTCCTCGCCGGGGCCGGTGAAGGCCCGGGAGCGCTGGATGGCCTCGATTGATCCGGTGAACAGCTGGGAGTCGTGCGGATCGGCCGGGTGCCGGCCGGGCTCGTCCGCGGCCGAGACCCTGCCCCGCGGCTTCGCGGAGGTGGAGGTGCCGGAGGCAGCGGAGGTACCCGGTGTGCCGGACCCCAGCGCAGCGGCGCCGAGCGATTCGAGCCGGACGTGGGGGAGCGCCGTCGGGTGTTCCTGCTGCAGGAACAGCACCAGCTCCTCGCGGATGAGGCAGCGCAGGTCAAAGAGTGTGGCGCTGTCCGCGGCGCTGACCAGGATGCGGACCCGGACGAAGCCAGCGGTCGCGTCAGTGATCTGCAGGATGCCCACGCGCTCATCCCAGAGTTCGGTGCTGGCAAGGACCCGCTTGAGTTCGGCGCGCATGTCCTCCACCGGGGCGCGCCAGTCGAGGTCGAACTCCACGGTGCCCATGACCTCGGACTGCCGCCGGGTCCAGTTCTCGAACGGGGTGGTGGTGAAGTAAGTGGAGGGCAGGATCATCCGCCGGTCGTCCCAGATGTGGACCACCACGTAGGTCAGGGTGATCTCCTCGATCCGGCCCCATTCCTTCTGCACCACCACAACGTCGTCCACCCGGATTGCGTCGGTGAAGGCGAGCTGGATGCCGGCGAAGACGTTGACCAGGGACGTCTGCGCGGCGAGGCCGGCGACGATCGAGATCACACCGGCGGAGGCCAGCAGCCCGGCGCCGAGGGCCTGGATCGCGGGGAATGTCAGCATCGCGATGCCCAGCGCCACGATGACGATCAGGGCCACACCTATCCGCCGGGCGAGGATGACCTGGGTGCGGAGCCGGCGGGCGCGGCGGTTGTCCGCGACGTCCACCCGGTAGCGGGTGAGCACCATGGTCTCGATGATGAGGAAGACGGCGATGGCCAGCCACGCGAGCGAGCCGATGAGTGCGATCTGCAGCGCGTGGTCCAGGTTGCGGCGCCATTCGGCGTCCTCGGTGGTGAGGCCCAAGGCGATCCGGACGAAGATCAGGCAGAGCGCGAGCCGCAACGGCACGCGCGCCACCCGGGAGGTCTCGCGGAGGGCGGGCTGGTTGCGGTTGAGCCGGAGAACAACCCGGCGCACCAGCCAGGAGGCGAGGAGGCCGCCGGCCACGGCGAGGGCCACTGCGAGGACGGGGGCCAGGAAGGGCATGGCGGGGTCAAGGACGTCTTGCATTACTTAAGCTCTAGCAAGCTTCCGCGGGCAATTGAAATTGTCAGGGGGCAACGTGGGAAGCATCACGGCGGGGCGGCGGGACCGACTTCCTGGGAAGGCCGGGGCGCCAAGGGCCCAAAGGCCCTAGTTTCCTCGCGGAAAGACCCGAGAATTGTCCAACCACTTTATTTTCCCAGGGGGAGGGTGCCATGCGCCGCGTCGCGTCATTCGCCACAGCTTTTTCCGCTTTCTGCGCTGCTGCCGTTCTGGCCGGATGCGGGTCGCCCGCAGCAGCCCCGGCCACCAGTTCCCCGCCGGTCACCACGGCCACGGCCAGCGCCCCGCCGAGCACAGCAACCCCGCCCGCCGTCACGGCGCCGGCGGGGTGGAAAACGTTCACGACGTCGGACGGTTCGCTGGCGTTCGACTACCCGGAGTCGTGGACCATCAAGGACCCGGCCGGCCAGCCCGCTGAGGGCGGCACCTTTGTGGAGCTGGTGAGTGACTACGGCAAGACGATGGCCACCCTGCGGACCAACATGGTCACAGGCGCCGAATGCATGGAAAAGTTCCCCTTCATGATGTACGACTCCGAGCCCGTCCCCGCGCTGGCCCAGGACGGGGCGGCGCCGCGGTTCGTCTACGAGGGCCGGACCAACCCGGCGTCGAGTGATCCGTCGACCTCCCTCACCCTGGCCTACGGCCTCACCGCCGCGCCGGAGCCCACCGGGGACACCGCCTGCCCGATCTCCCACTTCTTCACCTGGCCGCCCAGCGGCGCCATGTTCGGCGGTGTCTACGACCCGTTCGACACCACCCCGGGAGGTCCCATGCACGTGGATACCCCCGAGGTGTACATGGACACCACCGAGTACAAGTACGTCAAGCAGGCAATCACCTCACTGCGGCCGGCCGGAAAGCCATGACGTGAGGAGGCCGCCGGGCTCACCCGGCACTGTCCCCGGCACCACCGCAGCCGCCACCCTGTGCACCTCGCTGGGACTGGTCCTGCTGCTGACGTCCTGCGGCTTGCTCCCGGCCGCGCCGGAGGGGCCCGCAGTGTCGGCGAGTCAGACCCAGGGCAGCTCCACGGCTCCGTCCTCAACGCCGTCCACCACGGCGCTTGCCGGGCCGTCGGCGTCGGCGGGGCCGACGTCGGGCTGGAAGACCTTTACGACGACGGACGGGGGACTGTCGTTCGACTACCCCGCGGGCTGGACGGTGAAGGACCCCGGCGGGGCGCTCGGCGGCGAGTTCGTGGACGTGCTCAACGCCGAGGGGAAACCGATGGCGGGCCTGCGGACCAACATCGTCACCGGGTCCGAATGCGTCGGCAAGACCCCGTACGAGGTCTACGATTCCGAGCCGATGGTCGCCCTCGCCGAGGGCGGGGGCGCCGACGGCGGGGTGCCCCGCTACGTGTTCGAGTCCCGGGGTGACGATGCCGATCCGGTGGCCACACAGTCCACCATCGCGGCGTACGGCATCACCATGGTCCCCGAGGAGTCCGGCGAGCTGGCATGCCCCATGTTCCACCTGTTCCTGTGGCCGCCCAGCGGCGCCTTCTTCGGCGGAACGTACAACCCGGAGCACAACGAGACGCCCGGGGACCCGGCCCTGCCGTACCTGGAGAAGGCCGAACTGTACGCGTCCACCCCGGAATACCAGGACGTCCGGTCGATGATCACGTCCCTGCGGCCGGCGGAGACGCCGGCGGGTTAGGAGCCAGGACCGTTAGCGGGATGTCGTCGTCGGGGGCTGATCAGCGGCTGCGTGCCGCGACCCGGCACGCAGGGCCGTCCGGACGTTGACCTTCGAGGTGTAGGAGATCGAGCCGTACTGGAAGAGCCGCACGGCGAGGCGGAGCATCACGGCCGCACCCACGAAAAGGATCGCGATCACAATGCCGGCCTCGGGCAGGCTCAGGGAGCCGAAGCCGTTGCGCAGCAGTGCGGTCACCGGGGCGGAGAACGGGAAGAAGGTGAAGATCTGCACGATCACGGACTGCGGATCGGACACCACCAGGGCCACGGCGTAGAACGGCACGAAGATCAGCGCCATCATCACGCCCATGAAGTTCCCGGCCTCCTTGGCGTTGGGCATCACGGCGCCGATGGCCACGAGGGTGGTGGTGAACAGGGCGAAGCCGCCCACCAGGATCAGCAGGCCCACGGTCATCCGGACCGGGTCCAGGATCAGCGGCGGCAGGTCCAGGGCAGCGAGGCTGAGCTCCTCGGGGAAGAACAGCCGCGCGATCATGATGGGGGAGAGGAACACGATCATCTGGACCAGGCCGATCGCGAACAGCGCGATGACCTTGCCCGCGATGAGCGTCGTCGGTTTGAGCGTGGTCAAAATCATCTCGGTGACGCGGTTTTCCTTCTCCTCCAGCGTGGAGTTGAGCATCTGCCCGGCCAGAAGCACGATCAGCCCGTAGAAGATGACCAGGAAGACCAGCGGCGGGATCACCGAGCCCAGGCCGCCGGATTCCTCCGTGCCGTCATACGTCACGGTCTCGATCTGCACCCGTCCGGCCGCAATGGCGGACAGTTGCGGGGAGCCGATCCTCTGTTCGACGGCGTGCGTCAGCATGGCCTGCGCGACGGCGGCATACTTGCCGTTCTCGAAGAGGCCCTGGTCCGCGCCGTAGACGCGCACGGCCGTCACTTCGGGCTGGGCCGGGTAGTCGAAGTACGCGTCCACGGCACCGGACTGCACGGCGGCGATCCCGGCATCGGAGGAATCCGCGGCGGTGGCACCAAAGAGCGCGGCGTCCGCGGCGGTGATCAGCCCCGAAGCGTCCGTGTAGGAGATGCTGAACTGGGCGTCACTCTGCGCCGCGGCGGCGGTGTCCGTGGTGGTGTTGCTGAGGAAGATCAGCCCGAAGACCACGGCAATGATGAGCGGGACGGACAAGGTGCCGATCCAGAACCGGCGTTTGGTCACGGTGCGGATGAATTCGAAGCTCAGGACGGTACCTAGATTGTGATGCGGATTGTGCTGTGCCACGGCACTACGTCCCGTCCCGGGCGGGGGACGGGGCGGTGCCGGACGTGCCTGCCGTTGCTGGCTTGTTCTGGTCGCCGTAGACCCGGATGAAGATGTCTTCGAGGGAGATTTTGGTGGTGGTAAAGCTCCGGACGGTCACGTCGGCGTCGATCAGGTCCTTGAGGATGACGGCTTCGTCGGTGGCGTCGGTGATGGAGAGCTCGGAGTAGTTCGTTTCCTGGAGCATCGCCTCGTAGTGCGGCGAGGGCGGAATGACGCCGCTGTGCCTGATCCGGATGATGCGGCCGCCGTACTTGTTCTGCACCTCGTCGATGGTGCCGTAGGCCTCGGCGGTGCTGTCCTTGAGCAGGATGACCCGGTCGCAGAGCCGCTCCACTTCCTCCATCTGGTGGGTCACCATGACCACGGTGGCGCCGCCCTGCTTCTGCTCGGCGATGATGTCCATCAGCAGCCGCCGGTTGACGGGGTCGAAGCCCTTGGTGGGCTCGTCCAGGATGAGCAGCTCGGGGTTGTTCATGATGGTGACTCCGAGCTGGACCTTTTGCTGCTGCCCGCTGGAGAGCTTGTCCAGCACCGCGGAGGCCCGGTCCGCCAGCGCCACCCGGTCCAGGTATCCGAGCGACCATTGCCTGGCGGTGCGCCGCTCCATCCCTTTGAGCCGGCCGAAGTAGGTCATGATGTCGATGACCTTTTCCTTCTTGTAGAGCCCTCGCTCTTCGGGAAGGTAGCCCAGCCGGTCGCCGTGCTCGGGTTTGAAGTCCCGGCCGTTGATGTGGAGGATCCCGGCGGTGGGCTCGTAGATGCCCAGCAGGGCGCGGATGGTGGTGGTCTTGCCGGAGCCGTTGCTGCCGAGGAAACCGAAGGTCTCGCCGGCGTGCACGTCAAAGGACAGGTCGCGGACAACTGTGGTGTCGCCGAAGTCCATTCGGAAGCCGCTGATGTGGACCCGTGCCTCGTCCATTGCGGCTCCCGATAGTTCCGGGCTTCCCGCCCGGGGTGTTGCCGATTCGCCGTCTAGACGGCGGGGATATGCCGGTGCCGGCGGTGCGCCGGTTTCGGCAGGCCTGCCCTGGTGTTGCCGGTGCCGCCCCAGGCGTTGGAGCGGGCCTCTTTGATCAGACCGGTGCCGGCGCATTCGCGGACCGCCATGATGCCGTCCGCTGCGGACTGCTTATCCTCAAAGGCCTTGGAAATCGCCAGAACCGTGCCGTCGGCGCCGAGGAGCCGGAACCGGACGTTGGCCTCAGCGTCCGTGAAGATCTCGAATTGTCCTGCCATCTTGTGTGTCCTTTCGGGCAATGCAGCACGGCGGGAGGGTGAGGCACTTCCATGTGCCATGCCGTTTTCTCGACACGTCCCCGCAGCGCACCTAACTATCCTTTCCGCTGGGGTCTGCGGAAGGTAAGGGGCGAAGGTCCCTATGTGGAAAGTGCATGATTCCTCTGGCGGTGGGCTCCGCGATGGGCGCTAGATTGGGAGCATGGCTGAGTTTCCGAAGGGCGATTCCGGCGAGTGGGTCCGGCTGACGGCGCGCGTGGACGGTGTGGTGCAGGCCGTTGGGTTCCGCTACTGGACGGTGCACCAGGCCGGTGAGCTGGGGCTGACCGGCACGGTCCGGAACAACACCGACGGCTCGGTGGGCATCGTGGCGGAGGGACCCCAGTCGGTGGTGCTGGAGTTCCGGCGCTGGCTTCGCTCACCGGAAGCGCCCGGACGGGTGGAGAACGTGGAGGAGTCGATCTCCCGGGCCACGGGGGCCTTCAGCAATTTCCGGGTGGTGTACTGAGGGTGAGCAGGCCGTGGCCCAGGACGGCTTTTCGCGACAGCGTCCGGTAGCCCTCGCGGTCGAACAGCACGGTGAGGACGTCGCCGTCGTGCCCCATCACCAGTCCCGGGCCCCAGAGGGCATGCTCCACGCGGGAGTTCAGCGGGAAATCCCCGGCAGCCCCGCCGGCGGCAGCACCGCCGTCGTGCCCGCCGCTGTGATTCTGGAGCAGCGCGGTGCCGTCGGTGCAGGTGTCGCAATTTCCGCAGGGTTCGGTCAGGTCCTCGCCGAAGTAGCCGAGCAGGAACTGGCGGCGGCAGCGGTGTGTTTCGGCGTAGCTGCGGATCATCGCGATGCGCGACTTGTCGACGCGCTCGCGGGCGGCAGCGAGGTCGACGGCGCGTTCCACCACCTGGGCGGGCTCCGCCACGGGGTCAAGCCGGACGCCGTCGTGGGTCACCGTGACGGCGCCGGTTTCCTGCAGCAGGTTCAGCAGGCCGGTGATCCGCCGGGCGGGGAAGACAGTCGATACGGCCAGCGTCCGTGGCGGGAGCGGCCGGCCTGCCTCGCGCAGCATGGTGAGGACCGCCAGCAGTGCGGCTTCGTCGGGGGTGTGGGTGGCGAAGAACCGCCGCAGGCCGAGGTCCTCGGAACGGTAATGCAGCACGGCGACGGCGGGCTGGCCGTCCCGTCCGGCCCGGCCGATCTGCTGGTAATAGCTGTCCAAGGATTCGGGGATGTCCGCGTGCAGGACGAAGCGGACGTTGGGCTTGTCGATGCCCATGCCGAACGCGGTGGTGGCCACCACCACGTCCAGGCCGCCGTCGAGGAACTGCTGGTGGACAAGCTCCCGCTCGGTGGGCGTGCGGCCGGCGTGATAGGCCGCGGCGCGCAGGCCGGTCCGGGCCAGCCTGGCGGCGTACTTTTCGGTGTCCTTCCGCTTGGCGGCGTACACCAGCCCGGGCCCGCGCTTCCCGGTGACCAGTTCGGTGACCTGGCTGACCACCGCCCGGCGTTTGTCCTTGTCCTCGTGGTGGCGGAGCACCTCCAGCCGGATATTGGGCCGGTCGAAGCCGTGGACCAGGACCAGCGGGCCGGCCATGCCGAGGCGGGCCAGGATCTCCTCGCGCACCGGGGGAGAGGCGGTGGCCGTCAGCGCGGCGGTGGTCGGGTTCCCCAGGCGCTCGCGGATCTCGCCCAGACGCAGGTAGTCGGGCCGGAAATCGTGGCCCCAGGACGAGACACAGTGGGCCTCGTCCACCACGAACAGGGCGACGTTCAGCGCCGCGATCCGTTCCACCGTGCTGGGTTTCGCCAGCTGCTCCGGGGCGAGGAAGAGGAACGCAGCCTCCCCTCTTTCCACGGCCTGCCAGGCGCGTTCCTGCTCCGCGGCGCTGTGCGAGGAGTTGACCGCGACGGCGGTGCCCGGCCCCGCGGCCTCCCGCAGCCCGTCCAGCTGGTCCTCCTGCAGGGAGATCAGCGGGGACACGACGACGGTGGGCCGCTGCTGCCGGCGGTGCAGGAGGAGGGCGGGCACCTGGTAGATGGCCGACTTCCCGTAGCCGGTGGGCATAACGGCGAGGACGTCCCGGCCAGCGGCGAGGGCGCGCATCCCGGTGAGCTGGCCCTCGCGGAGGTGCGGCAGGCCAAAGGTGACGTCCGCGAGCCGGCGGAGTTCGGCGTCGTCGTGGGCCTCGGTCATGAGTGCGGCTCCGTTGCGACAGGTTGGGGTGAGGCGGGGCAGGCTGGTGCCGGCCGTTGATTTCAGGGTAGGACTTCCCGGAAAAGTTACAAAAAGTTCTGAGGGCCGCAGCAACGCACGTCTCGGCTCGACCGGGGCAAAGGTCCCTCGGCAGTGGGCCTGATTGTGAGTAGGGTGGCCCCATGCAGAAGATATCGCTCGATGCCCTTGCCCGTCAGCAGCTCGCGGCGGCGGTGGCGGCACCCAGCGGGCGTGCTGCGGATACGGCCTTTGGCGGCCATGAGAAGACGCTCCGCCAGACGGTGATGGCGTTCCGGGCCGGGACGCAGCTGAGCGAGCACCAGAACCCTGGCGAAGCGACCGTCTTTGTGCTCCGCGGCTGCGTGCGGCTGCGGTCCGGCGCGGAATCCTGGCAGGGGAAGGCCGGGGACCTGCTGATTGTGCCGGACGGGCTGCACAGCCTGGAAGCGGAAGAGGACTCGGCGATCCTGATGACCGTCGCGAAAATCAAGACCTGACGTCTGGGCCGCGGCCGGGAGACCCGTCGAGCCGATCGGCCGGGCCGGATTACCGCAAGGAGCTGGATATGACTGTCGTTCCCTTTGACGAGGTTCCACAGACCCGGCGGTGGTGGGCGCGGGCCGCTTTTGTGGCGGTCCTCTGCGCGGCGGTGGTCCCGCTGGTGGCCGCGGGGGTGGCGGGCACCGTGGCGCTGCTCCTGACCGCTGCCGGCGGACTCGTGGTGACCGTGGTGGGAATCTACTGGTTCCTCATCAGCCGCGGTTTCCTGCGCTGGTGTGCGCTGGCGTTGGCCGTGCTCGCCCCGCTGGTGGTTCTCTTCCTTTTCATTCAAGCGGGCCTGCTGTGGGAGGTCACGATCACCGTGGGGTTGGTGTTTGTGGCACTGGTCTGCGCCCGCGCTGCCCTCCGGGAGCCCCGGGCAGGGTCGAAAATGACCGAGTATCCGGCCCCCACCACGCGGCATCCCTTTGTGGTGATGAATCCGCGCTCCGGCGGGGGGAAGGTGGTGAAGTTCGAGCTGCAGCGGAAGGCGGAGGAACTCGGCGCCGAGGTGGCGTTGCTGGAGGGCCCGGGCAAGGTGGATGTCGCGGCACTGGCCCGGGATGCGGTGGAACGGGGAGCGGACCTGCTCGGCGTCGCCGGCGGTGACGGAACCCAGGCTCTGGTGGCAGGCATCGCGGCCGAGCACAATCTTCCGTTTCTGGTGATCAGCGCCGGCACCCGCAACCATTTCGCCCTGGATCTCGGCCTGGACCGGGAGGACCCCACGGGTTGCCTGGACGCCCTCCGCGATGGGGTGGAGCTCCACGTCGACCTGGGCAGGATCAACGGCCGCACCTTCGTCAACAATTCCTCCTTCGGGGTCTACGCCGAGGTGGTGCAGAGCCCGGAGTACCGTGACGACAAGGCCGGTACCGTGCTGCAGATGCTCCCGGATTTAATCAAGGGCGATAAGGGCGCGCGGCTGCACGCCACGCTTGACGGCACCACGGTGGACGGGCCCCAGGCGGTGCTGGTGAGCAATGGCCCGTACGGCAGCCACGACCTCGCCGGCCTGGGCCGCCGCACCCGGCTGGACCGCGGCGTGCTCGGTGCGGTGGCGCTCTCCGCGTCCAGCACCCGTGAAGCTGTCGGCCTGCTGCGCCGGGCGACGAATCGTGGCCTGATCCAGCGCGCCGCGGTGGAGGTGGTGGTCGACGCCGATGTGCCCGAGATTCCGGTCGGAGTGGACGGCGAGGCGCTGCTGCTTCCCACCCCGGTGCGGTGCACCATCGAACCTGCCGCGCTGCGCGTCCTGGTTCCGCGGAATCGTCCCGGAGTACCGCCCGCCCAGCCGGCGCTGGACCTGGTTCGGCTCCGCGAGCTGGCGTGGGGGCGCCGGCCGGCGACGCATGTCGCGGAGGCCGCAAGCGGCTGACGGCTGACGGCGCGGAGGTGCTAGTTGCGCCTCGCCCATAGCTGCAGCCAGACCAGCAGGCGTGTCTCGGGATCGTCCAGGTCAATGCCGAAGAGGGACTCCACGCGGGACAAGCGGTAGCGGACCGTGTTGACGTGCACGTCAAGGGACTTGGCGGCTTCCACGGCGTTACCGCTGCAGCTCAGGTAGGCGTAGATGGTTTCTTCGAAAGACTTCTTCTGGTCTTCGTCGTACTCGGCGATCCGGAGCGCGTGGGCGCCGGGCAGCTGGCCGGACGCCATCAGCGACGTCACCATCTGGCGCAAATGCAGACTGGAGCCGAGGGATTCGTCGTCGGCGACGATGTCATCGGAATCGGCCGCTATGCGTCCCTCGGCCACGTTCCGGACCAGCTCGGACAGGACCAGTTCGGCGTTGACCCGGGAGTCCGCGAGCCGGTCGATGGTGGCCGCCACACCCAGTGCGGCCAGGACCGGCCGGGAGAGCAGCCGCCGGGCGTTCTGCACAATCTTCAGAATCGAGCTGCGCTGGAACTGCCGGGACATTCCCGTGGTCTGTGGCAGGACGATGTAGACGATGTTGTCCGAGAATCCGCAGACGGCCGAAGGCAGCCGGATGGCGCAGGCGGTTCGGATGGCATCGAAGAGCCGCAGGCGGGATTGCAGGGTTTCGGATGCCATGGCGTCAGAGGGCCAGATGCCCAGGGCGGCAACGCGGATCGAGGACGCCGATATGCCCAGCCGGATGGCGGCCAGCTCGGCGCGCTGCGGCTCGAACAGCAAGGGCTGGACCAGATCGATCTGGCGGGTCAGGTTCGACACGTAGGTGGTGCGCTTATGCAGGATGTGCAGCGCCGCAACATTGGCGGCTTCCCGCAGGATCCGGTTTGCGTCCTCGTGGTGGTGTTCCGCCCGTTCGAGCAGCCAGAGCGAGCCCAGGACGGAGTCACCGGCCCGGATGGCAATGGCCGTGCGCCGGAGCAGCGGGTCCGCCGTCTCCACCTGCAACACATCTGCGGCGGCGTGGACGCGGCGGTAGTCCTTGTCGGTCTCAACGGAAGGCGGCACTTGCAGGCGCAGGATGGAGCTCCTGCGCGTCTCGTCGATGGGCTGGTCCGGGAGGGTCGAATACGCCAGGATCGTCTGATCGGGGGCCGCGACCGCAATGGCGCCGCCCGACTGGGCCGCCACCATGTTGGCCAGATCAAACAGGTCACCTGGCCGGATGTCCACCAGCGTGCGTCCCGACTGCCGGTGCGGGACGACGGCGGCATCCATGATCTCCGCGAGCTGGTTCCACGGGACCGAGTCCGAGGCCCGGAAGAGGGCGATCCCCGATTCGCGTGCGGCCACCCGCAGGGCCTTGTCCGAGCTGCCGTTGGCTTTGTAGACAATGGCCACGTACCCGGCTTCACTGAGCTCCCGGACCCTGGCGCGCAGACGCTTCCCTGTCAGGGACAAGCCGATGGCCAACGCCACCGCGCCGGGGAACCGGGCAGGCAGGGCCGTCGAATCGTAAAGCACGGCGCCCGCCACGACCTGCTGGTCATCGGCCGGCATCTCGACCAGGCTGACAATTTCCGACCCCGCCGAGCGTGCGACGTCCGCCAGGGTAGGCAGCGGGTGCCTCGCGGCCGCCGTCGCCGCTGACGCCTTCACCGTTCGACCAGAGGGCGTTTGGTAGTTGCTACTAATGATGAACCCCTTAATTTGTCGCTATCTCCATAGTGGCGCGGCATTCCACTTCCTACGCTGAACCATAACGCAGCACAGCATCAGGGAAAGGCCCTCATTGAAAATCAGCGACGCCAGGCAACTCATCCAGGTCAAAGCGCCGGTCCTCTCACGCCGACGCAGGGTGCTGGCCAACGCTTTCAATGTGGAGGAATACCGGAAAGCGGCACAGCGGGTCCTGCCGGCCGGGATCTTCGACTACCTCGACGGCGGCTCTGAGGACGAGGTGACGCTTCGCCGCAACCGCGCCGTCTTCGACTCCTGGGCGCTGATGCCCAGTTGGGGACCGGTCTCGGGCCCCGATACCAGCACCGCCCTGCTCGGGAAAAGTAGTGCTCTGCCCCTGACGTTGACGCCCACCGGCGCCACCCGGCTGTTCCATCCCGAGGGCGAGCTGGCCGTCGCGGCTGCCGCCGACCGGGCCGGCATCCCCTACGGGCTGGCCGGGCTGAGCACGGTGTCCATGGAAGCGATTGCGCAGAGCCACCCGGACCTTGACCGCTGGTTCAATTTCGGGCTCACCTCCGACGCCCAGGCCTTGAAGGACAAACTGGCGCGCTGCGAAGCCGCCGGATTCACCACGCTGATTGTCGGCGTCGATACGCGGGCCCTTGGGGCCCGGGAACGGGACCTGCACAACGGCTTCACCGCCCCTCCGGCACTGACGCTGTCCACCATTGCGGACATCGCCCGCCGACCGTCGTGGTGGGTCAACTTCCTGAAATCGGACGGCATCAGTTTCCCCAACCTGGACCCGCGCAGTGCCGCGGCCACCTCCGTGGTTACCCCGTCCATGTGGCAACACATCCTGGGCCACTCGGACGCGACCAGCGGATGGAAGGAACTGGAAGCGTTGCGGCAGGCATGGAACGGCAAGATCGTGCTCAAAGGCTGCGTCAACCCGGCCGACGTCGACAAGGCCGCCCGGATCGGCCTGGATGCCGTCCAGCTGAGCAACCACGGCGGCCGCCAGCTCGACCACATGCTAAGCCCCATGGATGTGCTGCAGGAATCCCGGCACCGGGTAGGGGACTCAATCGAGATCTATGTGGACTCGGGCATCCGCCGGGGCAGCGACATCCTCAAGGCGCTGGCCCTGGGTGCCGATGCCTGCTCGATCGGCAGGGCCTACCTGTACGGATTGGTGGCGGCCGGCTCGCCCGGCGTCGGGCGCATCATTGAGATCTTCGGTGACGAACTGCGGCGTACCATGACGTTAGTAGGCGTTTCCAGCATTTCCGAGTTGAAAGCTCGGGGCGGGGAAATTCTTCGGGACATCCGTCATTCCGGGGAAATCCTTGAAACAACAGCGTCAGGCACCACGCACTAACGAGTTCTGAACTTGCAGGCACCCAGTGCCCTCCTCCCGCAGACTTGCGGGAACGAAGGGACACTCTGAACAGCTAAGGAAACCATGCGCACCCGATACGTCATCCCCGTTCTCACCATAGCCACAGCACTCGCACTCTCCGGCTGCGTCGACAACAGCGCACCGGCCGCCACCGGCGGGGCGTCCGGAACCGCTGACGCCATTGAGGTGAAAAAGAATGACTCCATTGCCGCGATGCTCCCGGAGAAGATGAAGACCGCCGGTGTGCTCAACGTCGGCATGGCCAACAACTACCCGCCCAACGAGTTCAAGGACGATAACGGTCAGCCGGCCGGCTGGTCTGTGGACCTCACCAACGCCCTGGGCCAGGTGATGGGACTGAAGGTCAACTTCGATATCGGCACCTTCGACAACATCCTTCCTGCCGTCCGCGCCGGAAAGGATGACATGGGCATGTCCTCCTTTACAGACACGCTGGAACGCGAAGAGCAGGTGGATTTCGTGAACTACTACTCGGCCGGAATCCAGTGGGCAGCCCCCGTGGGCAAGACGGTAGACCCCGACAACGCCTGCGGTCTCAAGGTTGCCGTCCAGGCAACCACCTATGAGGACACCCACGAAGTGCCCGCGAAGTCGAAGGCCTGCACCGACGCCGGCAAGCCGGCCATCACCATCTTCAAGTACGACGCGCAGGACCAGGCGACCAACGCCCTGGTGGTCGGGCAGGTCGACGCCATGAGCGCCGATTCCCCCGTCACGCTCTACGCGATCTCCAAGACCAAGGACAAGCTGCAGACCGCCGGCGACGCGTTCGAGGTGGCACCGTACGGTATCCCCGTAGCCAAGGGCAGCGAATTCACGCCGGTCCTCCAGAAGGCACTCCAGACGCTGATCGATGACGGTACCTACAACAAGATCCTGTCCAAGTGGGGAGTGGAAGCCGGCGGAGTAGAGACGGCGGCACTCAACGTGGCAGCCAAAGGGTGATAGCAGATGAGCGAGCCGGAATCCGACCGGATGATTGAGGCGGAACCCGGCAGCAACCGGGACTCCGGCAGGCCGCCGCGGGCCCGCCGGGGACGGCACGACGACGACGACGCACCGCCGGAGGAGATCGTCGCCATCCCGCTGCGCCACCCCTGGCGGAACGTGGTGGCAGTGCTCCTGGTCCTCGGGCTGGCGGTCTTTGTGCTGGACGCCGCCCAGCGTTCGGACTATGGCTGGCCGGACGTGGGCAAGTACATCTTTGACCGCCGGATCAGCCAGGCAGCATGGGTGACGTTGTGGCTGACCATCTACGCGATGATCGGCGCGATCGTGATCGGCCTGCTGCTGGCCATCATGCGGCTCTCGCCGAACCCGGTGCTGAAGAGCATCGCCTGGCTGTATATCTGGATCTTCCGGGGAACCCCGGTCTACGTGCAGCTGGTCTTCTGGGGCATCGTGTCCCTGATCTATCCGGTGTTCACACTCGGCATTCCCTTCATGGATCCGTGGGTCACCATCCCGAATGAGGTCTTCACCAACCTCTTCATCACCGCGGTGATCGGGCTGGCCCTGAATGAAGCCGCCTACATGTCCGAGATCGTGCGTGCGGGGCTCTTGTCTGTGGACGAGGGCCAGGAGGAAGCCTCGACGGCGCTGGCCATGTCCTGGGGGCAGACCATGCGGTTTGTTGTGGTTCCCCAGGCGATGAAGATCATCATTCCGCCCACCGGCAACGAGGTGATCTCGATGCTCAAGACCACCTCCCTGGTGGCCGCGATTCCGTTGAGCATCGACCTCTACGGGGTGTCCCGCGGTATCTCGGCGGTGACGTTCACTCCGGTGCCGCTGCTGATTGTGGCGTCCCTCTGGTACCTGCTCTTCACCTCCATCCTGATGGTGGGACAGCACTTCATTGAGAAGCGGTTCTCCCGCGGCACCGGACGGGTCAAGACGGGCAAGGAACCGGCGACGCCGGGACCGGCGGCGGTCCCCGGCGAGCCCGCCCCGCCGATCAGCACAGACTTTGGAGGAAAAGGATGACGGACGCGCCGATGGTGCTCGCGGAGCGGGTCTCCAAGAATTTCGGCACCAACAAGGTGCTGCGCGGGATCAGTCTCGAGGTCGACCCCGGCGAGGTGCTCTGCATTGTGGGCCCCAGCGGTTCGGGCAAGTCGACGTTCCTGCGGTGCATCAACCACCTGGAACGGGTCGACGGCGGCCGGCTGTCGGTTGACGGGCAGCTGGTTGGCTACCGGCAAAAGGGGGACAAGCTCTACGAACTGAAGCTCAAGGAAGCAGCCTTCCAGCGCCAGGAAATTGGGATGGTGTTCCAGCGGTTCAACCTGTTTCCGCACCTGACCGCCGTGGAGAACATCACCCTGGCCCCCATACGGGTGAAGGGTCTGTCCAAGGCCAAAGCCACCGCCCGGGCCATGGAACTGCTGGAGCGTGTGGGCCTGGGCGACAAGGGGGACGCCTACCCGGCGCACCTGTCCGGCGGGCAGCAGCAGCGGGTGGCCATCGCCCGTGCGCTGGCCATGGACCCGAAGCTGATGCTCTTCGACGAGCCGACCAGCGCACTGGACCCGGAACTGGTGGGCGAGGTGCTCGACGTCATGAAGGAACTGGCCAAGAGCGGCATGACCATGATCGTGGTGACCCATGAGATGGGTTTCGCCCGCGAGGTGGCGGACACCCTGGTGTTTATGGACGAAGGTGTGGTGGTGGAAGCAGGACCACCCCGGGAGATCCTGAGCAACCCGCAGCACGACCGGACCAAGGCGTTCCTCTCCAAGGTCCTCTGACACCGGGCCCGGTCTGGCCCGGACCTGTGGCGTCGCCGCCGCGCGAGTGGGAAAATTTACTTGTGGAAAGCCTCGCGGACAGCAAGGTCTGGGCTGACTACAACGCGGCCCAGGCGGACCGTCCCGTGCGCTCCCTCTGCCTGGACGCCATGGCTTATGCCGGTCCGGGCAACGGCCGCTGTGCCATCGACCTGGGGTGCGGCGCCGGAAAGGAAACGCTCGCCCTGCTGCGCGCCGGCTGGCACGTGCACGCCGTCGACTCGCTGCCGGACACCCGGGAACGGCTGCTGGGAATCGCCCCGGCGGACGCGGACGGACGGCTCACCATCGAGGTGCGGGCCTTCCAGGACCTCCGGGTACTCCCGCCGGCGGGCCTCATTTTCGCCGGCTACTCGCTGCCCTTCATCCACCCGGACAGGTTCGGCGGGTTCTGGGCCGTGATGCTGAAGGCCCTCCAGCACCCGGGCGTCGTCGCCGTAAACCTCTTCGGGGACCGGGATTCCTGGGCCGACATCGCCGAATGGAACTTCCACACCGAAGCCGGGGCGCGGCAACTCTTCGCCGGGCTGGAGATCCTGAAACTCGAGGTGTACGACGACGACGGGCAGTCGTTCCGCGGGCCCAAGCACTGGCACATCTACGACGTGATCGCCCGCAAAGCCTGACGGATTTTGCCGTCCGGTTCGATTTTGGCGGCCCCCGTGGGACAGACTGTTGCCGTGAGCAACTCTCCCCGGACGGGCCTCGCCGTCGCAGGACTCAGCCTGGGCACGGCCCTGAACCCGCTGAACTCCTCGATGATCGCCGTCGCCCTGGTGGTGCTGCGCGCTGACTTCGGGCTCGACGTCGCCACCGTCACCTGGGTGATCACCTCCTTCTACCTCACCTCCGCGGCGGGCCAGCCGCTCATGGGCAGGCTGGCGGACCGCTTCGGCCCGCGGCGGCTGTTCATGATCGGCATGGCCCTGGTGGCCGTGACCTGCGCCCTGGCCCCGTTCGCACCGAACTTCGCGGTGCTCTGCGTGGCCCGCGCCTTCATGGCCCTCGGCACGGCGGCCGCGTACCCGAGCGCCGTCGTGATGGTCGGCGCCCTGGCGAAACTGGCGAACGTGAAGTCCACCCGGCCGCTGGGCCGGATCCAGATGGCCAACACGTCCGCGGCGGCCGTCGGGCCGGTGGTGGGCGGGCTCCTGGTGGGGTTCGTCGGCTGGGAGGCCCTGTTCCTTATCAACGTCCCGCTGGCCCTGGCAGCGATCATCCTGGTCCGCCGCTTCGCCCCGGCGGACGAAGACCGGGAACGCGGCCGTGCCTCCGAGCTGCTGCGGGACTCGGACCTCCCCGGCATCCTCGCCTTCATCGGATCCATGGTCCTGGTGATGATGGCGCTGCTCAACGTGCTGCCGGACTACCGCTGGTGGCTGCTCGGCGCAGGCACCCTGCTGGCGGTACTCTTCGTCTGGCGCGAACTGCGCTTCGCCCCGCCGTTCCTGGACCTGCGGCTGCTGGGCAGGAACCGGCCGCTGCTGCTGGTCTATCTGGGGTTCGCGCTGTTTAGCGCCGTCTACTATTTCGCGTTTTTCGGCCTGCCGCAGCTGCTGCAGGAAGCCGGCGGCTACGAGCCCGGGGTGGTGGGCCTGCTGATGTTGCCGCTCGCCGCGATGTCGGTGGTTGTGACGCCTTTGGCGGTCCGCGCCATCGACCGTATCGGGGTCAAGCGGGTGCTGGTCTCCGGCGTCGTACTTCTCATTGTGGCCTCCGCGACGATGTGGCTGCTGACCGCGTCGTTCGCCATTCCGTTGGTGCTGGCGCTGACGGCGTTCCTGGGCGTGCCGTACGGGGTGGCCAGTATCGCCTACAACCAGGGCATGTACCTCTCCACCCGGCCGGAAGAGCGCGGTGTGGCCGCCGGGATCTTCCAGACCTGCCGGTACCTCGGGGCGATCACGGCCACCGTGCTGATCGGCATCTTCTACGGCACGGGCGTGAACCAGCTCAACTGGGGGCTCATGGTCTTTGTCATGCTGGGACTCGGCGCGGTGGTGTTTGTGGTGTCGCTGCTGTGGCGGGAGCGGCGGAGCTAGGGGTCTGCCGGCGCGGACTCCGACGTCGACTCGACGGCTGGGCCCTCGCCTTCACGGCGATACTGCCGCAGGATGTTGGACCGGGCCGGGTCCTTGAGCTTCCCCATCGCCGCGACCTCGATCTGGCGGATGCGTTCGCGGGTCGTGCCGAAAACTTTCGCCACCGCGTCCAAGGATTTCGCCCCGCCGCCCGTCAGGCCGAAGCGCATCGCAATGACCCGGGCCTCCCGGTCCTCGAGCGTGCCGAGCACGGCCTGGAGCTGCGCCTTCAGCTGTTGATGGAAGAGCGCATCGGCCGCGTCAGGGTAATAGGAATCCCACAGCTGCTCAGCCAGGGCCTCCGTTCCGCCCTTGCCGTCCGGCACCCGAGCCTCCAACGACCAGACTGGCTGGTCCAAGCTCAGCAGACATTCAATCTTCCCGATCGAATTGTCCATCAGCTGGCTAAGCTCCTCGCTGCTGCAAATAGCCCCTGTCATAGCGGCCGTCCGTTGCGCTGACCGGACTTTCTGCAGCTGGTCGATGACGTGGGTCGGCAGCCGGACGAGTCGTGACTGGTTAGCCAGCGCCTGGGTGATCCCGCTGCGGATCTGCCACGTGGCATGGGAGGCGAACCTGAAACCCTTGGTGAAGTCGAACGTGCGCACGGCCCTGTGCAGTCCCAGGTTTCCTTCCTGGATCAGGTCCTCAAAATCGAGGCCCCGGCGGGTGTAGTGCTTGGCGATCGACACAACAAGCCGGAGGTTGGCGTGGAACAGACCATCGGCGGCACGCTTGCCCATCAGGACGATGGCACGAAGCTCCCCAATGTCCTGGACGGCCCGCAAGGTACCGTCCGCCAGGAGCTGTTCCGCGAAGAGCCCGGCCTCGATCTCTTGCGCCATGTCCAGTTCCTGCTCGGCAGTGAGCAAGTCGTAGCGGCGCAGTCGGCGCAGGTAGTCCCCGACGGCGTCGTCGGTGAGTCCGCCGCTGGCCGCCAGTAACTCCGGCCAGCCCGGGTCGTTCGGCTCGAATGCTTCAGGGACCGGGGCAGCTGCTGCAGGCGGGGATGGTGCCCTGCCGATTGCGTCGTGGATCCGGTCAGCCATGTCATCCCTCGTTGGACGGTCCAAGCTTGTGAAGGCAGACTACGGCGCCGGTGTGACAATTCCGGGCACGGCAGCAAGTGGGCAAACGGCGGTACCCCAAGCATCTTGACAGGCCCGGTACACCGGAATATCTTCTGCCTTAACGGGGCCATTGCCCGTTCCACACAGCTTTTTTCACAGTCTTTCTCGGCGCTCCGCGCGGGCCCCCTGCCCGGAATGGCAGCCTGGCGGCGTGGGTTCGTGCGGCGTGCCCGAACAACTGGCTGGGGAATCCAAGTTCGGTCTCTCGCCTACAAGGAGTCGGAAATGTCTGAAGATAGTGGTCTGCTAGAGCGGTTTTACAGGGACGTGCTAGAGGGCGGAAACCTCGCCCTCGTTGATGAGCTGGCGACGGACAGCTACCTGGATCACGAGGAGGGCCTCCCCGGGCAGCCCCCGGGACGGGAGGGTGTGAAATTCTTCGTGAACACGATGCGGTCGGCTTTCCCGGACATCAAGGTCAAGGAGATCGTTCCCTCGCTGAGCGCCGGGAACCTGGAGGCATGCCACGTGGTGCTGACGGGCACCCATCGTGGTGAGCTGGCCGGCGTCCCGGCAACGGGCAAGAGCGTGGAGTTCGACTGCACCGACATCATCCGCGTCGAGGACGGCAAGGTAGCCGAGCATTGGGGCACCGCCGACAACATGGGCATCATGCGGCAGATCGGCGCCATGGCTATGGCGTGAGTAGAACCGAACCAGCATCGCGGGGTCACTCACGGCCCATTCGGAGGGCATTATTGGGCGCGGAGTGACCCCGCGTTGTGTCTTAGACCTTGGGGGCGTAAGCCTTCGGCAGCTTCAGTCCGCGCTCGTCCATGACGGTGCGCAGGCGGGTGGGGTAGTCGGTGATGATGCCGTCCACACCGAGGTCCATCAGGCGTTGCATGTCCGCCGTGGTGTTCACGGTCCAGGGGATGACCGGCAGGCCGAGCTCGTGGGCCTCAGCGATCATTCCGGGGGTGACGGAGCGGAAGGCGGGGGAGATGACGTCGTAGCCCTGCGCTGCCGCTGCCTTGGCGAGGGATCCGCCGTAAGTGTCGATGTCGATGCCGCCGAGGTTGGGGCTGGCGCCGGGCTGGCCGACCGCGAGCCAGGCGTCGCCGCTGGACAAGGCAACGAGCGGCAGTTCCGGGGCGATCTCTTTGGTCAGGTTCAGCGATGACCAGTCGAAGGACTGCACCGTGATGCGGTCCGCCATGCCGGAGGCCTGGATCTCCGCGACTACGGCCTTGGTCAGCGCCACCATGCCCTCGCCGCCGATCTGGCTGCTTTCCACTTTGATCTCGATGTTGAAGCGGACCTTCCCGGCGTCGGCGTCGCGGACCAGCTGGAACACGTCCTTGAGCTCAGCGATCCGGTTGCCCTCGATCACGTCCTGCTCCGGGTATCCCAACAGCTGTGTAAACCCGCAGTCCAGCGTCTTGATCTGGGCCAGCGACAGCTCGGCAACCCGGTCGCCGACATACGGGAAGGCGGCGTCGCCCGGCGTGGCCGGCGCCGTGTCCAGGCACTTGTCTGCCTGGATGGTGTCGTCGTGCCAGACAATGACTTTGCCGTCAGCAGTCAGGTGGGTGTCCAGCTCCAGGGTGGTCACTCCCAGCTTCAGCGAGTTGGAGAAGGCCGCCATGGATTCCTCGGTCCACTCGCCGCGGCCTCCCCGGTGTGACTGCAGGTCAAAGGAACCGTTGCGCTCGTTGGTCTTGATGCTGGCTTTTGCCTTTCCGGCAGCGTTCGACGACGGTGCGGAGCCTGCTTCGGCGTGTGAGGCGGCGACGGCGGGTCCCGCCAGGGCGGCGATGAGCGCGGCGGTGGCCGCGGCTGTCAGGACTGTGCGCATGGTGATGGTTCCTCCCGGGTGACGGTTTCCGGCGCTGCGCCGGCGACCCGACCACCCTAGGGAGGCGAGATGGACTGCGGTGTTCGGGGAACTGGACCTACGGTGAACACTTCATCGGCGCATACCTGAACGTCTGCCGGCGCCGGCGCTACGTGTCGAACCCGGCTTCAATCACCTCGAGGTCGCGGACGGCGTAGCGGTGGTGTTCCCACTCCTCGTTGAGAATGGTGTGCAGGCACGAGAGGACCGTCACCGGTTGTTCGGGGGCCCACGGGTTGTGGCGGGCCGCGGACAGCTCAGCCGGGGTGACAGTGGCGATGTAGTCGCGCACCATGGCTGCCCTGCCGGCCCGGACTTCAAGTACTTCGGCATACGGCGGTGCGAAGGTCGAGAAGACCGACAGATCGTAACCGTCGGTCTCGTACTCTGCATTGGGTTGACCAATGGGGTGATAAGGCTGCCCGATCTCCAGGATTCCCCGGCCCAGCCACGTGTCGGTGGCCATCACCAAATGACGCAGCGTCTGGGCGAATGACCATTCGCCATCCACCGAGACGTCCACCGTTCCTGCCGGCATTTCCGCGACCCGATCGAGCGTCGCCGACCAGGTCCGCTCCAGTACGGCCCAGGCGGCACGGAGGCGTTCGGGATCTCCGGCGCGTCTTTCGGCGCGGCCGGGGAAGCGTCGATTGAGTTCTGCCTCGACGTAGGGGACCACGTTGACGCCGTTGACGCGCAGGAAGCTTTCGCCATCGACCAGCCACGGGGCATCGATGTCCGCCCCGGCCGCGTCCACCGCGCGCATCACCGCTCCGGACAGGTCAGACCGGACGAACCGGGCTCCCCGCAGGTTCACGTCGACGAATTGGGCTCCCTGGAGGTCATCGGACTGACTGAAAGCTGCCATGGCAGCAACATTCCCACGTTCTCACGCCGGACGCACGTGCCGGGGCGCTCGACGCGGCCGGTCCTTAGGTGCGGCTGCCCAATACCGCCTGCAGTTTCTCGAATGACTCGGTCCAGCCGCTGCGGTGCAGGGCCAGCCGCTCCTCCGTCAGGAACGGTCCCTGCGAGAGCGCAAGGCGCGTGTCCTCGCCGGTAATCCCGAGGGAGAGGTCGACGACGGTTTCCCGGTCGTCCGGTGTCGGTTCCTCCCAGCGGAATGTGTACACCAGGCGCCAGGGAGGATCGATCTCCAGGAACTCGCCCGAGAGGTGGAACGGTTCGCCGTCCGGCGGTGCCATGCGGAATCCGTAGCGGCCGCCTTCGGTGAGGTTCAGTTCGGCTGCCGGGATGGTGAAGCCGTGCGGACCCCACCACTTCACCAGTTCGGTCGAATCCGTCAGCATCCGGAAGACTTCTTCCGGGGGAGCATCGAGTGTGCATTCGAGGTTCAGGACCAGTCCGCCAGTTTCCTCATTCATCGTTCAACTCTGGCATCCAGAGGTCGATCACGGAAGCCCACCGGCGCCGGCGGCCGATGGTCCTTCACAGCGTTGCCGGGCCAGGGACGTCTCCGCGCGCGTTATGCCGCCAGCCCGCTCCGGACCTCCGCTGTGTGCTGCGGAGCCCGGGTGACGGCGAGCTGCTTCGCCAGGTATTTGGCGTCCCGGCCCACGCCGGGGAGGGTTTCCGACGCTTCTGCGAAGATGAGCTCCTTCCCCAGCAGGTACAGGCCCGGCAGGACGTCCACGATCCCGCGGTGCTGCTGCTCCCGCCAGTTCGCGGGCAGCGCCGGGATGTCCAGCCAGGGGTAGGCCTCGGTGAAGCCGGTGCACCAGATGACATTTGCCACCGGAAGACGCCGGCCGTCGTCGAGGATTACTCCGCCGTCCTCAACTCCGGTGACCCGCGGCACCAGCTGGACGCCGGCGGCGGCCAGGTCCGCGAGCTTGGTGCGGATCAGCGGCCTGGCCTTGGAAGCGATCTTGGGCAGCATCTTGCGCCCCACCGGCGTGCTGGTGGTCAGCACGTGCAGCCCGGCGAAGCGGACCACCGGGAAGAAGAAGCGGGCCGCGGTCCGGCCGTGCCGGAACGGGATCTCGCCGCTCGGCTTGCCGGCCAGCCAGGTTTCATGGGTGCGGCTGGTCTCCAGAGCGATCTCCGCCCCGGAGTTGCCCACCCCCACTACCAGGACGGGGCCTGGCTTGAGCTGGGCCGGGTTCTTGTAGTTGTGGGAGTGGAGCTGCACGACGTCGGACGGCAGTTCCGCCGCGAAGCCCGGCGTCCTGGGCAGCTGGCAGGCGCCGGTGGCGAGGACGACGTTCGCCGCCGTCCAGCGCTGCGTACCGGCCGTGACCTGGAACCGCTGCCCGTCGTGGCTCAGCCGGGTGACGGCTGTGTTGGGCCGGACCGGCAGGTGGAACCGGGAGGCGTAGTCCTCCAGATAGTCCGCCTGCTCGTCCTTGGTGGGGAAAGCGAGGGGGTCGCCCGGGAAGGGCCGGCCGGGCAGGCCGTTGTACTTGGCGGGGGTGAAGAGGCGCAGGGAGTCCCAGCGGCTCCGCCACGCGTCGCCAACCCGGGTACCGGCGTCGAGAATGACAAAGTTCCGGTGCTGCCGCGCCAGGTAGTAGCCCAGTGCCAGGCCGGACTGTCCGGCGCCGATGATGACGGTGTCGACGGCGGCAGTGTCGCCGGCGCCGCCGGTGTCAGGTGCTGGGGTGGTGTTCATGGTGGTGCCTCCTTAGGTGTTGCAGGTGCGGTGCGGTGGTTATGAACGCTGTGCCTGCTGTGGCTGCTGTGTAAAGGGGGTGCCGGCGGGCCCGGACCGGAAGCGCAGGTACCAGAAGAGCAGCAGCGCGGAGGCGACGACGTAGAAGGAGTGCAACAGCCAGATCGGCCCCAGCGGGAGGCTGAAGACGTACACGGAGTGCACCGCATTGGCGACGTTGCTCAGCGCGAGGTAGCCGAGGCTGTAGGAATCAAGATCCCTCGTGCGGAGGGCCTTGAGCAGCATGGGCAGGTAGCTCACCGCGAAGAGGCCGGTGGATAGCATCCCTGCGAGCACTGAAACGTTCATGCCATTAACGCTATTTTTCGTCGCGTCGCGGCGAATCGGGCGAATCACCCATTTTCCTTGCCGGGAGAGGGATCCGGCGGGCCGGGGGATGGGTATTTTTATGCAGGGAGGCAGGTCAGGCGAGTCCGTGCCGGTAGGCGTAGGCCGTGACCGCGGCCCGGGAGGTCAGGCCCAACTTGGTGAAGATATTGCTCAGGTGCCGGGCCACCGTTTTTTCGCTGATGAACAGCTCCGCGGCGATGGTTCGGTTGCTCAGCCCGGCGGAGACCAGCTGGACCACCTCGGTCTCGCGGGCGGTGAGCGGCCCGGCGTCGGTGGCGTGCTGAGCGTCGTTACCGGCGGTGGGCGCGGGTGCTGTCCGGGCGGCCGGCCCTGCGGGCACCGGTTGCTTAAGCCCCGATTGCTTAAGCTCCGATTGCTCAAGCTCCGATTGCTCAAGGTCCGCCAGGGCAGGCGCGGCGCCGAGCTCGGAAAATACTGCGCGGGCCGCCTCACGCTCCAGCCGCGCGGATTCCGCATCGCCGAGCGCGGCGCACAGCCTGGCCAGGAGGGCGCGGCAGCGGGCCGCTTCGAATGGTGCGTCGAGGCCGAGCCAGCGGGACCATGCGCGGCGAAGCGGGACCAGGGCAGCCTGGGGGTTGCCGTCGTGGAACAGGAGAGCGGCCTCGGACTGCTCGGCGAGGGCGTGCAGCATGGGCAAGTCGATCGAGGTGCACAGCGCGGCCAGCTCCTCCGCGGCGGCCCGTGCTGCCGGTGCGTCGCCTGCTGCCAGTTCGATCTCCACCCGGGCGGCGAGCATCCGGCGCCGGTAGGCGGGGTCGAGGCCGTCCATGGCCTGCCGGAGCAGGGACTGGGCCTGCTCCGGCCGGCCCTGGGCCAGGCGGAGGAGCGCCAGCCCGGGCTGCGGCGGGAATCCGGTCTCCTGGGCGTGCCGGTAGCAGGCCTCGGCGGCGTCGAAGTCGCCCCGGAGCCGGTGGATTTCGCCCTGTTCGTAGAAGCCGCCGTAGGTGGCCATCCGGTCGCCGCGGAAGGCGAAGTCCTGCGCCGCCTGGGCCGCCTCAATCGCCTCGGTCCAGGCGCCGTGCAGCCGGTACAGCTCCGCCCGGTGCATCTGGCACTGGCCGCTGAAGGCCACCAGCTTCTGTTGCGCGTCGCACCACCGGTCCAGCGCCCGTGTCCACTCGTGGGCGCGGTGCAGGTCGAAGGCCAGATGGCAGGTTTCGATCACGGCGCAGTAGATGATCCCGGCGGGGACCGGGGAGATTTCCCCGACGGTGACGGCGACCATGGCTTCGTCGAGCAGCGCCACGCCGTCGTCGAACTCGCCCAGCATGACCTTGGTCTGCCCGAGGCCCAGCGTGCCGAGGGCCGCCGAGTCGGCGTCGCCGCGTGCCCGTCCGAGGTCGGCGGCCCGGGTGAAAGCTTCCGCGGCGGTGGCGCCGTCCCCCTGGTAGAGGGCGCCCAGCCCGGCAGGAACAAATAGCAGGCCCTCGAAGGGGCAGGGGTCGGGCAGGTCCTCGACGATCCGGTGGGCGCGGGCGAGCCAGCCGGCGCTGCGGGCCGGTTCGCCCAGCAGGATGAGGTTCAACCCGGTCCAGACGGCGCAGCGGGCGGCGGCGGGGTAGTCGCCGTCGGCGAGGTACTTCAGGTGCGCCCGGGCCAGGATGTCCACTCCCTCGGAGCCCCGTCCGGTGAGGATGAAGGAGGTGGCCAGCTGTTCCAGGTCGCCGGCCGGAAGCTCGGCGTCGTGGTCGGCAGCGGTGTACTGCCCGACGGCGTCCGGCCAGCGCCGTTCAGCGTAGGCTTCCCGGCCGTGTGCGAGTGTAGACATCGCGCCTCCCCGTTCCCGGTGGCGGGTCTGAGCCTGTGGGCGCTACGCGGCCCGTCATCTGCTTTTCAGGCTACCGCCGCGGTTAAGGGGCGGCAAGATGCGGAGCGAGGCGTCAACAGGCCCGAGCATTTCACTACGAAGGCGGCATCCGGAGCGGGCCCGTGCAGACTGAAACGGATTAAAGATATCGGTTGTATTTGAGATGCCTTGGGGGGCGATCACCATCGACTGCCGGCCGATGGTCACATGCTGTACACGGCGTTCATGCTGAACTTTTCTCGGTCCCTGTGAATCTGTCCGATTTGCTCGGCACGTTTTGCCTTGAAGCGTCTACCGAATAGTCCGAACGTCGCAGCAATGATCACCATGCTGACCCCGATTGCGGTGACCGCGTACCAAATTGTTCCCGACAAGGATACTTCGAAATAAATGAGACCCACAGTGGCGTTGCCAACGCCGTGCACGGTTGCAGCAGTGAAGTAACTGCGGTTGGAAAGCATGTAGGCGATAGAAATCACTAGGCTGAAGAGCATGCATTGTGCGACGTAAACGACGAACCACCAGGGAGAGACCTGAAAGGCCCGGGCTTGCCACTGCCCGGCGAAGAAGATCCATGGAAGATGCCAGATGCCCCAAATGAAGCCGAGCATCAGGGAGCCCTTTATGAAGCCATGCCTGATGAGCATTTTGTCGAGAGCGTAGCCTCGCCAGCCGAACTCTTCATTCAGCGGCCCCCACATATACAGGAAAAAGACGAAGGTCAAGATAGTCAACGGATTACTAATAAAGCCTTTGACGGTATTGAAGTCTGGAAGCTCACCGAAGAAGCCGACGAGGACCGCCGTTGAGAGGCCGAGCAATAACGTCGCATACAGCAGCACGAACCACGCCCCACGCCAGGTGGGAATGAACCGCTTGAAATAGTCTCCGCGGGCCTGCCTCGTGTAGGTCGAGAAAACCATAAAGAGCCCGACCGCTGAGGGCGCGACGCCTGCTGAGAACAGAAAGACGATCTCGCCCAGCGCGGTTTCGTTGAGCCCGACCATTACGAAAACAAGTCCGACAGTCCAGGTCCAGAGAATTGTTGCGATGAAGAAGATCCGCAATTGCCGTACTTCTTTACTTGTGATGTTCATCCGCCTGTTCGATGTGCATCATCGCACGATACACCCAGCACACGCGATGGGACTTGAGAATCTGGCCGGCGACCGCGAAGCGGAGGTCATGGGGTGGCAGAACGTCATCGGATCGGGCGTTTGAAACGTAGCGAGAGACCCCTCCCCCGCCTGCCGCGGGCGGGCCGACGTCCAACCGTCAATTGCGAAGAGCCGCTTCGGTGGCTGCGGGAAACCCCCAGTATGTCCTGACGTCCGGCTAGAGATAGTTCGTAGCTGTTGTCGCAATATGAATGAGCGCAAAAAGACTGGCCGGTATGAGTGACGGATAGTTCTCCAGAAAGAGCCCCACGCAGACGAAATATGAGCAGGGCAGCACGGCCATCAGTAATAAAAGTATTGGGGTGATCGGCGCAGTGAAGTACAACATCCACAAGAGCAGGTAGCCGATCAAGCATACGGCCGCCACCGCGGCAAGAACCTTTTTCCTTGTTGTAGGTCGGCGCCGCTTATTCACGAGCAATATGAGCAGGGCGATCATCAAGGACTGTGACACAGTTCCAGCCGCATCAACGAACGGTAAAGCGGAGCCGTTTGCGGGCAGAGTGGAGGCAACGGGCGGGAGTAGCGCCCAAAGAACGTTCGGGATCATCGGGAGCAGCACGGCGATGAATCCCACCGGCGAAAAGCCGAACTTGTACTTCTTTGGCGGGTGGGTCGTCTTGCCTTCGAGCGGGCGACTCAGCATGCAGCCAGTTTGTCATAGCACGGAGGCCCTAGAACCTGCGGTTCGACCTGATGTTGCTTGAACGCGCCCTGACTGCTGCGCTCCCACCTGGCGTCGCTGCAGGTGGCGCGTCCAGCGGGGCGATCCGCAGCCATCCACACGGCATCCGCCTGGCGATAGGCAGGCCGGACGAAGTTGCCGACCTGTATGTCATTGCGTCCCGGGCACTATGGGCCCACCGGCGCGCACGGGTCCAGCGGGGAGTTCGACGGCGGCGCCCGGGGTGGGCCCGGGGGGGCGCCTCAGGTGTACATGAGGGAGCCGGGCGTGGTGAGGAGCTCGCCGGTTTCCAACCAGGTTTTCAGGCCGGAGAGGATCATCGGCCAGCCGCCGTAGAGCTGGTCGTTGGCGCCTTCGCGGAGCTGGTCGTGGGTGACGGTCAGGCGGCAGGAATCGCCCACCGGTTCGATCTCCCAGGTCACCCGGGACGTGCCCTCGGCCTTGACGTCCTCGCCCCAGAGCGCGCGCATGCTCTGGACGAGCCGGCGGGGCGGGTCCACCTCCAGGTTCTCGCCCTCGCCCAGGGGTTCCCCGCCCCTGGGTGCCATCTCGAACCGGGATCCCGGCGTCCAGTCCGAGGTGATGACGGAGCCGAACTGGTACTTGCTGCGGATCTCGCCGTCCGTGATGGCCTCCCAGAGCCGCTCCGGGGTGGTCTTGATATAGATTTCGAAGATCTTTTCCATGGGACTTTCCAATCTGGTTTTGAGGTCGCTGAGGCCAGCGGCCCATGGTTCGGCATATTTGCTCACCCAGCGGTCGTGGACCAGCCGGATGGGCACCGCATTCAGGAAGTGGAGTTTCTCGCGCCCCCGACGGCGGGTCACCACCAGGCCGGCTTCCTCCAGGACCCTGAGGTGCTTCATCACGCCGTAGCGGGTCATCTCGAAGCGGGCCTCAAGGGCGTGGAGGGTCTGCCCGTCGTTCCGGAAGAGTTCATCCAGGAGATCCCGGCGGGTGGCGTCGGCCAGGGCCTTGAATACGGCGTCCACAGGTCCAGAATAGGTGACTAATTAGTCACATGTCTAGGGCTGGTCCGTATCCGGTTTGCCGCTCCGCAGGTGCCGGTGGTGCACTTCGTAATGGTCGAACACATCGGAGGACGTGGCTCCTGCATGGCCGAATTTGCCGCGAAGGACTTCTGCGAGTGCGTCCAGCGACGCGTGGAGCATCCGTCCGGCGAACTGGAGTTCAGGGCTCTCGCTGCGCTGGGCCTGGGACGCCAGCTCCTGGGCGTAGGCCACCGTGGCCGGCAGGGACCCGCGCTGCTCGATTTCTCGGAAGTAATAGGTTTCATGAAACGCAAGCAGATCTATGCTCACCGCAGCCACGTTTCCGGCCATTGATTCCAACAGCCCGGCAGCATGCCCGGGGTCCAGCGACAAAACACCCGCCGGACCTGCTGCCTCCCTGAACAGGCTCAGCTGGTGGGCCAGGGTCCGGCGGCGGTTCAGGGCCGGGTACGTCTGCAGGATCCAGGTGACCGTTGCCGTCAGCAACCCGAAACCGGTGACGGCCTCGAGGGCCACAACCAGCCTGAGCAGCGGGTCCGCCGGCACGATTTCGCCGAACCCCACAGTGGAGAGAGTGACCAGGGAGATGTAGAGCGCTTCGGCAAAGTCCGCCTGCTGTGGAACCCCGGCTCCGTGAACAAAACCGGCCGGCAGATGGGGCAGATAGAGCAGGGCCCAGCCGATAGCCGCCAGGCTTGCCCAGGCGCCGATGATGGCGGCCATGGCCAAAGGTGCTGCGATGAAGGAGCCCCGGCCCCGGAGTTTTGTGGATACCAGCCAGAATCCGCGCATGATCGCCCGGCCTAGAGGGCCGGAACCATGCGGGTAAAGGAGTGTGCGAAAGACGTCAACGAGCATGAGCAGGACCAGCCCGGCCCCCAAAACCGTCCAGAGCGTGCCTTCGAAGTCCATGCCTCATCTTATGGCGGCACTGCTTCGGCACCGCGAGGGAAATTACGGGACAGGCGGACGCCGGCGCCCCTTCAATGACGATCCACTCGACGCATTGCCACCATGGTGAAGTTGGCGTTGGCATACCGGATGGCCTTGCCGGGTTCGGCGGGGTGGTCTGCCAAGGTCAGCTGGCCGCGGCCGGAACAGACTCGCTGTCGCGTAAGGCACGAGCGCTGCTGCGGCGCCAGTAAGCTGCGAGCACCGCACCGGAAACGTTATGCCAGACTGAGAAAATAGCGCCCGGAAGAGCCGCTTCGGGGGTCAGATACTGCCGTGCCAGCCCTGCTGCAAGGCCTGAATTCTGCATGCCAACCTCAATCGCAGTGGTACGCCTGGAGGGAATCGGAAGCCGGAACAAACGGGCCGCAGCGTAGCCGAGGGCGTACCCCAGGCCATTATGCAGAATAACGGCCGCGAGAACCAGAAGTCCGGCTGCGAAAATAGCCTTTGCGCTTCCGGCTACCACCGCAACCACCACAGCGGTGATAGCGAGTACCGAAATCCAGGGAAGGGCAGGCAGGGCACGGTTGACGAGTCGCGGCAGGAAGAATCGAATTAAGAGTCCCAGCAGCACGGGGAACAGCACGATCTGGACGATGGACCACGCCATCGAACCGGCGTCCACCGGCATGTACTGACCGGCCAGCCACAATGCCAGCACCGGGGTCAGCAGCGGAGCAAGCAGAGTTGAAACGGTCGTCATGGCGACGGACAATGCGACGTCACCCTTAGCCAGATAGGAAACGACGTTCGAAGCCGTTCCGCCGGGGCAGCAGCCCACCAGGATGACGCCCGCGGCCAGGGCGGGGGGTAGCCCTAGCGCCGCTGCGATCAACCAGCCCAGGAACGGCATGATGGCAAATTGCGCAATAACTCCGATCACCACCGGGATCGGGCGTCTGGCAATGACGGCGAAGTCAGGGGGCGTGAGTGTTAGCCCCATGCCGAACATGATGAGTCCTAAGAGGGGGTTAATCCAGGGGGCCAGCCCTGTGAAGGCTGTTGGGGCGGCAAGCGCTACGGCTCCTCCGGCCAGGATAAGCACGGGAAAAAGAGTGACTGCGATGCGGGCGCTGCGTTCTTCAGCGGCTGATGACGTCTTTGACGATTCGGATAAGGAAGACATACGTACCGGATTAGCATAGTGAGGGTTGGGTTTCAGAATCAGCGTGTATTGATGACGTAAGCGGGGCGATGATTGTCGTCAATATTACGTAAGGGAATAAGCAATTCTTTCGGATGTTCGAGTACGTTGTCGCAAATTCCAAACGTCGACAAACAGCGGGGAGAGCGGGTCGGGCAGCACTCCCACAATGCTCGCCGGAAATAGAGCTTCTTTGGATAAAGGTCGGTCCAGGAGGCCGGGGTGTCAGCCCCCGGTTCGGGCGGCGCACCGGGCCGCGAGACTGACATCTCCGACGCGGCCCGGCTAACCCCAGTCGGGCGCGCACGGCCATACGGCGTGGTCCTGGATTCTCCTAGTCCTCGCCCTTACGAATGCGTAGACTCCACAGTGTCTGGATCCACCCGCGCTGGGCGTTGCTGGGACGCGATGGGCAGGACTTCAAGCGGTCAGCGAAAGCAACGATGGGCCTGATCGCAGAAATCAGGGGCACGTGATGAAAACAGTTCAAAACGTTGCAGCGGGTGCTGCACTGACTGCCGCTCTCGCCGGCGGCGGCATGTATCTCGCAATGGCCGCTCCGGACGGCGCAGCGACCTCCACTACGCTGTCTGCTTCCCAGCACAAGGGTGGCCACCAAGCCAACGGCATCACCGAGCAGCTGCTGACCGGCGACACTGCGGCCCGTGTGGAAGCGGCAGCGAAGGCCGCCCACCCCGGGGCCACCGTCGTCCGCGTCGAAACCGATGCGGAGGGGGCGGCCTACGAGGCACATATCCGGAAGGCCGACGGGACATCAGCAACGGTGAAACTGGACGCCTCGTTCACCGTCACGGGCACAGAAACGGGCAAGAAGCGCTAAGGGCCGCCCACCTGGCATCCTGGTGGCCAGCATTTGACCACGACGGCGGCCGCCGCGTTCTAGGCTTGCCTACGTCAATGGGCGGCGCCCCGGGCACAGTGGCAAACAGAGGAACCCCGCAGTGCCGGCACTGCGGGGTTCCTCGCTGGCTGGATGCCGGTTACTCGGAATCGGGTTTCTGTTCCCGATCCCGGAGGTTCTTCTTGATCTCGTCGAACTTCTCCTTGATGACCCGTTCAGCCTCCGAGAGGGTTTTCCCGGCACTGCTGAGGGGATCCAGCTGGAGATAGACGTCCTGACTGACAGGCAGGTCGTACTCGTCCTTCAGATGGGTGCCGCCGCCCACGCCCTGAAGAGACAGGTACACCATGGCGTCCGTCCGGGCAACGCCGGAGAGTGTTCCGAAGACAACCGTGAAGTCGTTCGCTTGAAAGCTCACAGTCTGACCGATATGGCTGCGGTCCAGGTCACCGGCTGCTACCGGCTTCTCGGACGGGCTTCCGCTGTAGCTCATGAACTTCTCCTAATAAGTCGAGGGACACGTACCCTCGCAGTCTATCTACGGGGCCGTCTAGGCCCGGATCGCAGCGGCGAATTCGAGCCGGAGGCACACTGTGCCTTGGGGGCCTGACCGGCTTCGGTGTTTCGCGCCCCGTGGGGCGAGCCATCAGACTGTCCTAATGGAGTGGACGCGTGTGAAGGACTGGCTGATCGGTGCTACGGGGATGGTCCTCGTCCTGGGGGTGATGGCCGCGATCCTCTGGTGGACTGTGAGCGACCCGGCAGGCGGGGGCAAAGCAGGTCCTGTGCCGTCGCCGCCGGTGGGCGCCGACCGCACGCCGGCTGCACAGCCTCCCGCCGACCTGCGCGACGACGAAGTGTGGCTCGCCGACCTTGTGCTGGACGCGGGGACGGTGGTGACCGCGGGCTCGATACTCCGAGAAGTCCGGGCCGTCGGGCAGGACGTGGTCGCTGGCCCGGACGGGCTGGTCGCTGCACAGCTCGCCGTCGATGCGACCGTGCCGTTCGAGGTAGTCGCCAACAAGCTGGGTAACGGGACAGTCGTCCGCTCCGCCGGGGGAGGTCAGGTGATGGTGATTCGCACCGTCAACGCCTTGGGACGCGACCTGCCTGTCACGGCCACCGGCACGGTCGAGGTCGCGGCCGGCAGGCTCATTGTCGAACCACGCTCGATCGACCTAGGTGGGCCGGACTTCCTCTCCGACGCCATCGCCACCGTCGTGCGCGGGCTCGTGACCATCGAGCACGACATCGAGGGCTTGCCCGAGGGCCTCGTGCTACAGGACGTCGCCGTTCAGGACGACGGCTTCCGCGCCAACCTCCGGGGCGAGGACATCAAGCTCGTCCCGTAACTTCATTAGTCAGTTTCGGTGCTCGCCTCAATGGTTTTCGTTGTCGCCCGTAATGAAGCACGTGTCCTCGGAGACACGCCGCGCTGTCTCCGCGAAGCTGTCTGTGCCCAGGAGGACCATGGACTCATGACCGCTCCAACAGTAGAGGCGGCGATCCATGAACTGATGGATCTCGCCTGGAATGTTGTCTATCACCTGCTCGAGGAGCAGGGCCTGCTCGGCGACGGATTGTTCGTCGATGAGTACACCGGGATCCACTCCTGGCTGGACGGACCGACCCGGTACACCGTGGTCCTCTCCCGGACGGTGGCGGTTCTGTTCGTCGACACCCGGCCCGTGGACGCCATCGCCTTTCATCACGACCTCCTAGGCGCCGTCGACCCGGCAGGCTACTTCAGACTTCCGGGCAGCTGCTGACGGTCCGGCCGGTCCTCCTCACTACTCCTGAGAGAGCCAAGCCGAGACCCTGGCGTTGAACCACTCCGGGCGTTGAAGGGGGATTCCGTGGCCACACCCATCCACAACCTCCAAGTCGCTTCCCGGTAGGGCGGCATGGATCGCAGCGGCAGAGTCACGCATCAGCCTCCGTTCGCGCTGACCCACCATCATCAGGGCTGCCCCAGGGAAGCGGGACCAACTCTCAGGCAATACGAAGCGCAGGTTCTCCCCGACGGCGGCCGTCAAGGTCGCCTTCGTTATGCCTGCACTGGTGTCGATGTACTGCTCCATCAGCTCCGGGGGTATGAACAGCTGCCGGGCCTGCAGGCGGGCAAACCATCTCCTCCGTGCAAGGGGTGCGCTCATACCGAGAACGCCCAGGGTGAGGCCACCGTACGCCATCGGCTTCGCCTGGGCACTGACGACCATAACTCGGCTCACCAGGGGCGTATGTTGAGCCGCCAGACCGATGGACAGCTGGGCCCCGAGCGAGAAGCCGACCACTGCTACCGGCGAACCCACCCGCTGCACCACCAGGTCGGCCAGGGCATTTACTGTCGCGGAATGCGAGATGTACTCCTCGCTGGAGCTCTCTCCGTGGCCCGGGAGGTCGGGGACGATCACACGGTGCCGGGATTCCAGGCTACGGCGCAGGGATTGCCACATCCAACCGGCGACGCCGCCACCGTGCAGGAGCAAGACAGGAGGTGCGCTCTCTGGTCCGTACTGGTTCGTGTGCACCGGCTAATGCTTTCACGGTCCCAGCGCCTCTCACGTCCCTGAGCATACGAGGCCGCCGGACCTTTAGCCCTTTAGCACCCACACAAAGGGAAGACATGCCGGAGGCGTGACTGTTTAGGAAACAACGCCTTCAGGACGGCCAGGTCGCAGCGCCCGGTCCGTCGAACAACGCGCTGGTGCTGCTCTGGGGCACCACCACGTGGACGGCGTTGCGCTGGATGGTGAAGTCGGCCGGTGTGGTGGTGGCGATTTCGCCGTCGAGGTTCACGGGCAGCGGCTGGTCGGTGACCAGCCGGACACTCCTGGTGGTCAGGTGGTACACCCGGTCGTGTTTGATGAAGCTTCCGTCCTTGAGCAACCGTGCGATACTCACATGCTCCCGGAGCGGGCCGGCCAGAATTGCGTAGATGTCAAGGATGTGGTCATCGATCCCTGCGGTGGGGGAGACCGTGTTGCCGCCGCCGTAATGCCGGCCGTTGCCGACCGCCACCTGAAGCAGATCCTCGAGCTCCAGCGGCTCGTGGTCGCCCTCCGGGAACTCGAGGCGGGCCCGAAACGGCTTGTGTCGGGCATAAGCCCGAAGCGTGGCGATGCTGTAGGCCAATGGCCCGATGTACCGCTTCAGGCGGGGGCTGAGAGCTTCGGTCACAGCCACGGAAAGGCCCACGGATGCGACGTTGAGGAACGGCTCACCGTTGGCCCGGCCGAGGTCGATGTCCACCACCTTGCCTTCGGCGACGGTGGCGCACGCCTCCGCAAGATTGTTCGGAATCTCCAGCGTGCGGGCGAAGTCGTTGGCGGTGCCCAGCGGAAGAACACCGAGCACAACGTTGGTGCCGGCCACCCGGCCGGCAGCATAGGACACCGTCCCGTCGCCGCCGCCGACAACTACCAGATCGTGCCCGTCGGCCAGCACCCGGTCAAGCGTCCCGGCCAGGTCCGCCCCGGACGGCACGGGGTGCACGGCGGAGATGGGCACGCCTGCCTTTCGCATCGTGTCCACTGCGAGTTCGTGTGCCCGCCCTCGGCGTGATCCGGCGTTGATCACCACGGCGGCAGAGCGTGCGTCCCGGGCAGCCTTCATGCGAAACATGGTAGGCCGCGGACCTGTGAATTCCGTTAGCCGGCCACCGCCGCCTTTGCCGCCCGCGAGGCTTCCATCCACTCGCTCAGCCACGGGGCCCGGACGCTGGCGGTGATCCGGCAGTCGGCCACGAAGGTTCCCTTCGCGCCGGCATCGATCCAGTCCTGCAACGCGGAAAGGTCGGGCAAGGAGCGGATGATCGCGGACTGGGCGCCCAAAGCGCGGGCGACGCCGCTGAAGTCCACCTCGGGGATCAGCATGGGCTTTTCGGTCAGGCCCTGGGAGCCGTACTGGTGGATTTCGGCGCCGTAGGCGGCGTCGTTGTAGATCACGACGACGGCGCTGGTTGCCGCGCCGATGAGCGATTCGAGGTCGGACAGGCCCATCAGGAAACCGCCGTCGCCGGAGGCCAGCACCAGGGTGCGGCCGTCCTCCACGGCGCGGGCTGCCCCGACGGCGCTGGCGAGGCCCAGCCCGATGGTCTGGTAGGCGGTCCCCACCATCACCAGGTCCTGCGGCCGTGGGATGTTCCAGTACATCGGTGCCCAGCCGAGGAAGTGCCCGCCGTCCTGGACCACCGTGCGCCGCTCTGGCAGCACGGCGTCCAACGCGGTGGCCAGGGAACGCGGGTCCAGCCGGCCGTCCGCGGTCTCCTCGGAGCCCGGGTGGTGGGCCGGTCCTTCGGCCAGCCGTTTGCGGGCTTCCGCGCGCCACGCTCCGCCGCGGCCGGCGTCCGGCGAGGCCACGCCCTCCAGCATCCGCAGGAGGTGTCCGGCCGCAGTCTTCGCGTCCGCGCTGACGAACGTGTCCACTCGGGGGTGTGTCGGCTGCAGGGCGGTGTCGATCTGGATGACGGTGCTGTCCGGGCCGAGCAGGTGCCCGAACCGCATGGTGAAGGCGCTCAGGCTTGCCCCGGCCACGAGGACCACATCGGCTTCACCCATGAGCCCGGCTGCGGTGTCCGTGCCGAAGCCGCCGGCCACGCCGAGGTATCCCTCGCCTTCGAGGAGGTTGAGCGCCAGGGCGGTTCCGGCGGTCACGGCGCCGAGGCGGTCGGCGAGCTCCCGCAGCTCCGGGCCGGCTCCGGCGAGGTGCGCGCCGCGGCCGGCGAGGATCAGCGGCCGCTTCGCACCGGCGAGCAGGCGGGCCACCAGCCCAAGGCCGCCGTCGACGTCGTCCGTCACCATTGGTGCCGGTGCCGCGGGAAGTTCCTCGTCCGCAGCCTCGAGGGCCGCGAGGTCGTAGGGGATGGCAATCACGACGGCGGTGCGCTTGGTGAGTGCGTACTCCACCGCCTGACGGGTGATGGAACCCGCGGCGTCGCGGGTGACGGTGAAGGTTGCCGCGCCGAGGCCTGCGGCGATGGCCGCCTGGTCCACGTCCCAGGGCCGGGCGCCGGTGGTGGGGGCGTCCCCGGTGACCAGCACCACGGGGATCTGCGCCTGGACCGCCTCGGCGAGGGCGGTCAGCGAATTGGTGTAGCCGGGGCCGTAGGTGGTGGTGCCCGCGGCGAGACGTCCCGACGTCCGGTAGTAGGCGTCGGCCGCGGCGATGGCGGCGCCTTCATGGCGGACGGCGGAGAAGCGCAGGCCCAGCTTTTCCGCGGCGTCCAGGAAGTAGACGTTCCCGTTGCCCATGACGCCGAAGACATCGCTGAGATAGCTGCTGAGAATCTGCGCCACGCGGCCGGACACGGTGAGAGTAGTCATGCAGGAATCTTGTGGGCTGGGTCACGGATAGGCAAGAGAGTCACGTCTGGCTAGGAGATTTGGCAGGCCGAAGAGGCCTAACTGAAAATATGACCAATGTGGCCCGCGTCACCAGCACTTAGCCGGCAGGGCGAGGCTCCTGCTCGGAGAGCCGGCTCAGGAGGCCGTCGTAGCGCGGCGGCATGAGTTCCAGCACGGAAATGGCCGTGCTGGTCCGTTGGATCCCCTCGATTTCCAGGATCTCGTTGGTGATGCGGTAGAGATCGGCCGTACTGCGGGCCACCACCTTGGCCATGAGGTCCGCGTCCCCGGTGGTCGCGTGCACCTCGATAACCTCCGGGATCGCGGCGAGCCCGTCCTCCACGGCACCTGTCCGGGTCTGGCTGATGGACAGGGAGAGGAAGGCCATCAGGTCATAGCCGAGTGCGGCGGGATCCAGCCGCCGGCTGAAAGAGCGGAGGGCGCCGCTGCGCTCAAGCCGTGCCAGCCGGGCGTGGACCGTGTTCCGTGCGACGCCGAGCGTCCGGGAGAGTGCCAGGGCGCTGGCCTCCGGATCCTTATCCAGGGCCAGGATGATCCTGCCGTCGAGCGAATCCAGGGTGCGGGGGTTCAGGATGGTCATATTTTCACCAGAAACAATAGAAGTTGAGCAGAAGTCCCAATGGGTTGAGCGTAGCTTGCATTGTGGGCGGAGTCACACCCATGATCAGTCCTCATGACCCGTGATCAGCTCCTCACCGCACCGGACACCGCACTCCCCGCCCTTCGTGGCGCTGTGTCCGGCCTCCCGCCGTATGTCCCGGGCCGGCGCAGCGCCGGCATGGACATTGCCGCCCTTGCCAGCAACGAAAGCCACTACGAGCCGCTGCCCGCTGCCGCCGCCGCGGTGGCCGCAGCGGCCGGCACCATGAACCGCTACCCCGACAGTGCCGCCGTCGAACTCCGTGAACGGATCGCCAGCCACTTCGGCGTCACCGCCGGAGAGGTTGCGGTGGGACCCGGCAGCGTGGGCGTCCTCCAGCAGATCATCACCGGCCTGTGCGATGCCGGGGATGAAGTGATCTTCGCGTGGCGCTCCTTCGAGGCGTACCCCATCCTGGTGGAGCTGGCCGGCGCCCGGCCGGTCCGCGTTCCGCTGGACACCCTTGAAGGCCACGACCTCGATGCCATGGCCGCAGCCGTCACCGCCCGCACGAAGGTGATCCTGCTCTGCACCCCCAACAACCCGACCGGCGTGCCGATCAGCCACGAACGCATCGAGGCCTTCCTGCGCTCTGTCCGTTCCGACATTCTCGTGGTGATCGACGAGGCCTACGTGGAATATGCCGAAGCGGGCAGTGGCCCCGATTCCCTGGCGCTCTACCGCCAGTACCCCAACGTCTGCATCCTGCGCACCTTCTCAAAGGCCTACGGCCTCGCCGGCCTGCGCGTGGGCTACGCCGTGGCGGCGCCGGCCATCGCTGAGGGACTGCGCCGGACCGCACTTCCCTTCGCCGTGAGCGCGCTGGCCCAGAAGGCCGCCGTCGCGTCGCTGGACGCCGGAGCGGAGATGGAAACCCGGGTGGCCGCGGTCACGCAGGAGCGCGCCCGGATGGCCGCGCAGCTCGAAGCCCAGGGCTGGAAGCTGCAGCCGAGCCAGGGCAACTTCCTGTGGATCCGTGCGGATGAGAGCCTCCAGGCAAGGCTCGTGGATGCGTTTGACCGCGCGGGCATCATGGTCCGGGCCTACCAAGGTGACGGTGTGCGGATCACCGTTGCCGGCCCCGCCGCCAACAACCGCGTGCTCCGGGTTTTGGAAGCCCACGCAGCCTAGGAACTTTCTGACCCTTATCAATCCGTTCCACAACCAGAGGACTCTCCATGGAACAACAGACAAAGACGTCTGGCCGCCCGCTCGGCGCCACACTCAAACCTCGCCAGCTCACGATGATGGGCTTGGGAAGCGCCATCGGTGCGGGGCTCTTCATCGGCTCCGGGGCCGGCATCCAGGCCGCCGGCCCGGCCGTGCTGATCTCCTACCTCGTGGCCGGCACCCTCATCATCCTGGTGATGTGGGCCCTCGGGGAGATGGCCGCGGCCAACCCGGACAGCGGAGCCTTTTCCGTCTATACCGCCAAGGCCTACGGGCCGGTGGCCGGTGCCACGGTGGGCTGGCTCTGGTGGCTGCAGCTCGTGGTGGTCATCGCCGCCGAAGCGCTCGGCGCGGCAGGCCTGCTGGCCACCATCTTCCCGGCCCTGCCGGTGTGGCTGATGGCCTTCGTGTTCATCGTGCTGCTCACCGCCGTGAACCTCACCAGCGTGAAGAACTTCGGCGAGTTCGAGTTCTGGTTCGCCCTGCTCAAGGTGGCAGCAATCGTCGGGTTCCTCCTGGTGGGCGCAGCCCTGCTCTTCGGCTGGCTGCCGCGAGTGCAGTCGCCGGGCCTGTCCAACTTCGCCGGTGCCGGATTCGCACCCAGCGGTTTCGCCGGGATTGCCACAGCACTGTTCGTGGTGGCCTTCGCGTTCGGCGGCACCGAGATTGTGTCCGTGGCGGCAGCTGAGACCGCCGAGCCTGCCCGCAGCGTGAAGAAAGCGGTCCGCACGGTGCTGTGGCGCATCCTGGTTTTCTACATCGGTTCCATCTTCATTATCGCGGCCGTGGTTCCCGTGGGTTCGGCGGGGCTGAAGAGCCCGTTCGCGGCGGTACTGGACGCCGCCGGCATGCCCGGCGCAGCCACCGCCATCACCCTGGTGGCCGTGGCGGCACTGCTCTCCGCGCTCAACGCCAACCTCTACGGCGCCTCCCGCATGGCGTTCTCCCTCGCCGAGCGGGGCGACGCGCCGCGCCTGCTCGCCTCGGTGTCCAAGGCACGGGTCCCGGTTGTCGCAGTCCTGGCCAGCGTCGCCTTCGGCGTTGTCACGGTCGGGCTGGAGCTGGCCTTCCCCGAAATGGTCCTTCCCGTCCTGCTCAACATCGTGGGTTCAACGTGCCTGCTGGTGTGGACGTCCGCGCTCCTGGCCCAGCTCGCGCTGCGGCTCCGCGCCGACCGGGAGGGGACGGAGCTTCCCCTGCGGATGCCCGGCTTCCCGTGGCTGACGGGCTTTGGCCTGCTCATCCTCGCGGCGATCTTCACGGTGGGCTTCATCGGCGAGGACTCACGCCCCCAGCTCCTGAGCACTTTCTCGCTTGTGGCGCTGCTGGCGGTGGCGAACTGGCTGCACCAGCGGAACGGGAAGGTTGCGCCGGTTGAGGAATCCTCGGAGCGTGCCAAGGAGCCAGTGCTGATCGACTGAATCAGGGGATGCCGACCCACCTCGCGGGTTCGGCGCATGCGGAGGGCGCGTCCGGTCTGACCGGGCGCGCCCTTCGTAATGCTTTGCCGAGCTGGCCACGCTGACCATATATACGGCCAGTTCGGCCGCTCCGCACTCGTCGGGCACCCGGAGCGCCGCTTTCGTAGAAGAAGCTGCCGGTCGCGGTGACCGGAGTGCAGCCTGCTTCGGCCATGGCGCGGAGGTAGCCGCGGTCAGTCTTACGGCGCCTTGGATCTAGGTGCTGAGGCTCACCAGAGACTTGATTGCATCGTAGGCAAAACAGGATATTACTCCCATAATTACCACCTTTCCGTTCGCGCTTACTTTGTCAGATAGAAGTTTCGTTAGGACTCTGATTTTTGCAACAAAGAAGGGAAGGAAAAACACTGCAACCACTAGCAGACCAACTACCATGACGAAAAGCCATAGAGGCAGCCCCGGAATCGAACCGGCTACGAAAATCGCAGCTAGCGAACACCAACACCTAGATCCAAGGTGAACGTTCGATAGCACTCTAGCAGATCAACCCGAATTCTTATCCCAATTCGACGTGGACGCGACCAGAACGAAAGGCCGTCCTGGCGAGGTGTTGAATGGATCGGTCTCTCCCGAAGTCTCAACGGGACCAGCTTAGAATATCCAGGATACGGAGATCGCTCAGGGCTGAGAGTTTGCTGGTTTCGTTGCCCTGCGTGTTCAGATCCTCGCGAAGTTTTTTCAGCGCATCCGTATTGGCCATGACGTCGATGCGGATGGCGGCCCAATACATCCTTGTTAATCCGCGCTTTTTGTATTGTCGAGCGGCTCTAGTTGCCGCGTCTCTGTAGAGATCCATGAGACGTGAATCCAAGATCGGGTAAAGGTCTGGGCGTTTAAAGTGCAGGACTTTCGATGCCTTGGCCCAGCCGACTCCGTGCAGATCAGTCATCAGGGAGTAAAGCTTTTGCATCGCGTCGTAGAGTCCATCCTCAATCTCTGGGTCAGCGTCCACGATGCAGGCGGTAGGAGCGATTGCTGCCCAATTCTCGCTCCAAATTGAGGATCTCTCTTCTAACGCGGACCGCTCCGCATGAGAGAACCGTGAGTGAATGATTCGTGTTGTCCAGATGTCATCCGCGGTGAGAATATTCGGATCACCTTTGTTACCGAAGTCGTACGTAGCCAGCGTGCCCGCGTACCGTTTGGTGTAGTCAATAAGTGTCTTCACGGGTTCGGACAAAGTACGGCCTGCGATGGTGATCCTTGTGGTCGTCATTTTCGCTCGCTCCTGATGTCTGATGCTGGCGTGCCTGGTCACCATTGTGTCGGCTGAGTTGTGAAGCGTTCTGCGATTGTGGCCGCGGAGGCCGGCGGGAGCAGCTCCAATGAAGGTCTGTCGTTCGAGCGCTGGTTAGCGGTATCCGGCGGACGGCGCGCTGGGTCCGGCACAGGTCTGATGCATCCAGGGTGGCGGAGGGAGCCGTGTATCTTAAGAGCACCCTCAGACGATAGGACGCACCCAAACCTCTGCCCTCGACAGGGCCATTTTCAGCTCCCGTCCACCGGCCTCCTCTAGCAGCATGCTGTCACCAACTACCACCAGAAGGCTCCGGGCGCGGGAGAGGCCAACATACAACTGCTCGGCGGCCCGCTCCATGTCCTTGAATCCGTTGACGCATAGCACTACGGCAGACCGCTCCAGGCCCTTGAAACCCAGCACGTGGCCATAGAAGACGTCCTTGTTCGCGTGGAAGTCGAGCCAGTAGTCAGCGATGGTGCCGGCGTCGACATGCTCCAAGTGAGCCGGGTGCCGAGACTTGGTGGTGAGGAGAGCTATCTGGTTGTTGGACCAGCCTTCGTCCATGAGCGCCTCGACGCAGTCATCGGCGGCGTTTAGGGCGTCGTCCGTGAAGCACTCGACTCTCCGGACCGGCAGCCCGGTGCCACCCCGCGGAGTGAAGTGCTCACCAGCGAAGGACTTGAAGGTCTCAGCGATCTTCCTGGTGTTCCTGAGGTTCTCATCGATGTGGATGGGCACTAGATCCGCCGTGGGATGCTCACCGTCCGAGACCGCGCCCCACCTCCTGTAGACGTCCTGCCGGTCGTCCATAAACGCGTAAACCTCACCGCCGTCGGGATTTGTGGTGCAGGCGAGCAGGGACTCCCACCACAGCGGGGCAAAGTCCTGCGCTTCATCGACAACGACGGCGTCAAGCCGGTCGTGCTGGTCCATTTTGGCCGCCAGGTTCTTCAGGAGTCGGGGCATTTCCTCCTCGAAGTAATTCGGCTCCGAACCGTCCGGGACCCCTAGTCCGCGCACGTACTCGTGGAATTCTCCCGTGAAGACGGGCTTCGCTTGCCGCCAGCCCGCCACCTGCTGCTGCAGGTACTGGCTGAGGCCCTTGTTGTAGCTGAAAAGACCGACCCGTTTACCTTGCTTGCAGAGGAGCCGAGCCTTTTCCACGGCCAGCCACGTTTTTCCACTACCTGCGCCGCCGGTGAACTTGACCCGCGGCAGCGACCGAGTGGCCTGCAGCAACACCGTCTGCCGTTCAGTGAGGTGATCTTGCGCGTCTTCGGCTTCCTTAGGATCCTGGGGCTTGGCGCGGTCGTCTCCCAAAGTTCCGCCGAGTACGCGGACGATTCGCTCCATGAACGCTGGTGCCAGCGGAGATGACCCGCCACCTTCCCGCTCGATGGCGGCGCGGACCAGTTCGGCCGCGGAGGTGGTATTGGCCCTGTCTAGTACGAGTGTTCGGGGGCAACCTGCCATCTCCCAGTCCGGAGGGACGTCCGTGTACGGGAAACTGACCATGTAAGCGAAGCGGCTAGTCAGGCGACTCCCGAGCTGAGCCTCGATCCAGTTCTTGAAGGCGTGCGTGGATCCCTGGGACTGCACCACGGGGCTCTTGAGAGGCCGCTTCCCGGAACGATCTGATTGATACCACTGCCCGTCAGCGACGCTGATCTGACCGCCCTTGACTTCGATTGCCGCTATCCCGACACTCGGCCACAACACCAGCAGATCAATTTCGAATTCCCGTGCTCCGTCGCGCACCTGTACCGAATGGGCAAGGACTGCGTCGTCCGGAAGGCTATTCTTCAGCGCCTCCCAAACGACTTTCTCCGCAACCTGGCCGTCACCGAAGTCCGGTTCCTCCGGAATGCATCTCACTGCTGCCCCCTGCGATTTTTACCTAGATAAACGGAATCATTTTTGCTAAGCCTAGGGTGTTATCTAAAAATTCCACAGCAACGCCAGGAACAGAGCGTTAGGGTTCACGCCCGGCAGCACTTGTCGAAGGTTCGCTTGAGCAGGTTGCGGAGCTGAGGATCAACACGCTGTCAGGCATTGAACGTACCCGCGGACAACTGACAGCGGTCGTGGGGCGGGGCCGCAACATATTCCGTTGCCCCTTATATGCCCGGAAGGCAGTGATGCTTGTGTCTTTTTCCTATTTAGCCTGAGTTTTCGTCATTGCGCCTTCGTTGCCGGGCTCGGGTGATCAAGCGAACGCCTGAGACGAAACAGCCGGCCGCTATTAGGAAGAGGAAAACGGCCGCGCCGATTCCGTTGGAATTGTGATTGATAGGGTTCCATATGCTGACCAGGAGCCACGCGAGCATGGGTATGGCGATCACAAGGAGGCACCCGCCGCAGCCGGCGCTCGAATCCGCCTGCAAAGCTGGCTGTCTGCCTTGCTGGTCATACGCCTGACTAATTCCGGGCGCTGTTGAGTTGATATGCACCGGAAATCTCACTACCTCCATTCGGCCGACGTCCATGTACGACAAACGACCCTCGTCTATGAACACCAGTTGGTCGGGCTGCAGGGAGATATTCACGGTCGATTCCCACACCTCCGGAACTGACGTCTCAAAAAGTCGCCGAAGGTGAAGGTGAGTGCCGCCTGCGCCGTGCAGTGCCCTCCGCAATATGAAGGGTTGAGATGTGGTACTGGTCCGTGGACTACTAGCGGACTGCAACTGGGGGTTGCGATCGCTTCGATGGGCTGCTGCTAGTTTCCGACGACCTTTAGTGGGTGAATAGATGAGCGGTGATATGCGGCGACCGCGCGTCGCTCCCGTACCTTGTGCATCGGAACCAACCATGCACGGATGCTTTGGCCATGGGGGGCCGATCTCGTCAAAATAGACACGGCTCCCAAACTCGTTTGCGTAGAAGTAGACAGGAGCGCCACAAACGGGACAGCGGCCGTTAGGCTTCGCCCAGCGAATTGACCACGGCCGGGGCGCTTTGGGAGCGACCACGCGCGTACGAGAAGACTTGGAATTCGAGGCACGATATGGGTAATGCTGTCGGCGAGATCGCGTCACGGTATGGCTGGAAACCCAAACTCGCTGTCCGTTGGGGCCTCGACGATAGTGACCGCGGCGGCGATACGTTGTCATTGGGCGATCCTAAATGCAGTGATGTCCGGAACAAACGCAATTCTCGAATTCTTTGATCGGTTCTTATCGGCGTCCGAATGAAGCAAGGCAGGCGAAGGGTCGCAGTCCGATGAAGCGCCATGCTGAGTGGCATCACCGCCTGTCACAGCGACTTGCAGCCGGCTGTCACCGGAATGCAGTCGAGCTCGAACAGAGCATCGCACGCCAAGGGAGCCAACGAGTTGATCGGCGACCGCCAAGTTGGCTTGATGACGGGGCATGGACCACGAGCCTCCGGGCCTAGTTTTACAGAACGGCCCGCAAGATCCGTTCTCGATTCCTTTCGAAGGCCGCAGCGCCATTGCCGTCGGGTGCTGGCACGCGAATTATGGGTGGGTGTCCCATCGCCGGCGTGGCGAGATCGCGCAGTGCGTCGTAGTACGCGCGCTGCCGCTGCCGGCCGCCAGGGCCGAAGGCCGCGGCGGTCTTCGCCTGTCTGTACTTGTCGGCTTTCGGAGCGAATTGGCGGCAGAGTTCCTGATACTCCGGGGCTTCAAAATCCAAGGGATAACCGGCTGGGTAGTACTCGAATGACTTCAGCCGGAAGCTGGTGAAATGCTGTATTTCGTCGATCTCAATGATCGTTCCAGTCTCAACGTGGATGAAGTCGCCAGGCAAAGCCGTCGTTCGTTTGGCCGCCTGCTCAGTGGCTTGACCTCCAAGGGACAAGAAGATGTTATGCAGCGGGCCGGTGACGTTTGATTGTGTCAAGTATTTTTGGCCCCAGAGGGGCGATTGAAAGTGGCCCCAGGTTCACGGGACGTTGTTGTGGCTCTCGGGCTCGCGGGACGGTTTTCGCACCGGTTGGCTAAGGGTTCCTGTATCGCCCGGGGGAACGGC
>JAXMJF010000012.1:0-10663 GCA_034376805.1 Arthrobacter sp. | reverse complement strand
CTCCTGGCCTGGGCCGACGGAGGCACCACCGGGATCACCAACCTGGGCCAGCCCTGCCCGAAACACCACCGCCTCAAACACAGCTCCGGCTGGACACCATCCGGGGCCAGCAAGAACAGCCCGCCGGGGTGGACCTCACCGTCAGGGCGGACCTATCCCAGCGAACAGCAGGACTGGGAACCACCCGACTGGCCGGGCCACCTCCCGGCCACCGACACACTCCCGGTCCCAGGCCCGCCCGCGGACCCAGGCCTGCCCGCGGAGCCGGGCCCGCCCGCGGAGCCGGGCTGGGATCCCGACCTGGACCTACCCGCAGACCCCGGCCGGGATCCTGACCTGGAACTGCCGCCGGATCCCTTCACGGAGTGGCGCCTCATCACCAGAGGCTACGAATTTCCCGTAACAGACACGGAGGTTCCGCTCTGGCCAACGCCCCTCGGCGACAGAATTGGAGCCGTGTCAGTGGCGGAAGCATTAGTGGCCGCGTTTTTGGCCGCTCATGATGATGCCCGGGCGTGAGCCTGAATCTTCCTACTTGTCGGGCTGTCGGCGCACCATCTCGGTGATCCAAGTAGGCGCGAACGGAGACGTGCAGCCCGGGGAAGTCGGGTAGTCCCTGAGCACCTCCAGGCGCTCACCGATGTCGATTGCACGAGTGCGATGCTCTGCGTGCTCGATCCCGATCTGAGCCAGGCAGTGGTTCATCGCCCACTGCAGGCGATCCGGGGAGTCTTTCATCTCCGCATCGATGACCTCGAGCAGTCCGGCGAGGTCGAGGCCCTCGGGCTTCTTGGTCACGCGTTCGGAGGTCAGCGCCCAGCCGGCACTCGCGACAATTGGATCCGGATCGGCAGACCAGGCCAGACGCAGTTCTTCGGAGTGAGGGTTCTTCTTCACCACGTAGTTAATTAGCCAGTCGTGCACCTTGGGTACTCGCGACTCCCGCACCATACGGTCCAACTCGTCAGGCTCGAACGCCTTCGGACGGCAGATCAGGATCGCCAGCAGTCTCGCCGGGGTGTCATTTGTCTCCCATAGCCGGTGCGCGAGTTCCTGTTGTGTTTTCAGCCTCTTAGCCAGAGCGCGCAATTTGCTCAGATTCACACCGTGATCGTCACCGTGTTTCTCGTTCACCACACGTGCCCTCGGGTCCTCAAGCTGCGCCAGTTCGGCCATCACCTCGGCCACCGTCGCCTCAACCACCTCGGCCATCTCGGCCCCCTGCCTATAGTTTCGGAATCCCTATCTCACCATGCGGGCGTCGATAATCTCTGGAGCACCGGGATCGGCCTGCTCCGCACCATCGAATCCGAACCCGTTGCGAAGATAGAACGCCACCGCCCGCAGATTTTTCCTCGCGACCCACAACATAGCGGGGCCATCACCCGCCGTGGCATCAAGCAACGCCTGTCCCACTCCGGTGCCATAGTGCTCTGCCGTTACATAGATGCTGAACAACTGACGATCGCGCGGGAGTTCTTGACCTTCCGGTCCGAGGCTGGGTCCCAAGAACGCGAAGCCGATGATCCGGTCTCTACATTCCGCGATTCTAATGCTCCGTTCCTCGCGCGCATTCCCGAGGATGTGAGTCCACATCTGGTGACGGCCTTGGACGTGCTCTGCGGTGAAGAAGTCCTCACGGAGCAGGTGAGAGTACGCCTCCCGCCAAGTGGCCACGTGCAGTTCAGCGATCTGTGGTGAACACAGCATCACCGAGCCGGAATGTGCGTTCCGCGAGGCCTCAGTCCGCGTTGTTGCGCCCCGGGCACAAGTCGAGTTCGGAAGGAAGCAACACTTCTTCGGGGTCGCTTCGGGAGGTACTCGGCCTTAGGTTGCTCCCGGACAACGAATTGCTCTCATACATGAACTGCTCCCCGAAAGTCGGAGCTGAATTCTCAGTCGGACTTCCGGGGAGCAGTTCACGGCATAGGCGGGGCTCTTCGGATGTATGTTTGGCGGCAGCGTGTTACTTCCTGGCGATCGAGTAGGCGTTGAACGGATCCGATTCGATGTTCTTGGACTCCACGTTCGCGAAGCCGGCGTCGGCGAGCATCGACAGCGCGAGCTGTTCGCCCCAGACGGTGCCCAGCCCGTCGCCGTCGAGTCCGAGCGAGACGCTCATGCAGTGGAAGGTCGAGATCGCGTACAGGTAGCTGCCCCAGGGGAGGTCAATATTCTCCTCCACGTTGCTGGATGCCTTGATGTCGACCATCAGGAAGGTCCCGTCCTGTCGCAGCGCCCGGTTGATGTTACGCAGCACCGCTGTCGGGTGCGCCTGGTCGTGGATGGCGTCGAAGGCCGTCACCAGGTCGAAGCAGCCCCCGGCGTCAAGGGCGGCCACGTCAACCACCCCGAAGCTGGCGTTCGCCAGCCCCCACTGTTCCGCCTCGTCGCGGGCGGCACGGATGGCCGCTTCGGAGAAGTCGTAGCCGGTGAAGCGGCTGGCAGGGTACGCCCGGGCCATGAGGTTGACCGCGTGGCCGCTGCCGCAGCCGACGTCGGCGACGTCGATCCCGGCCGCCAGCCGCTCCGGCAGGCCCGGCACCAAGGGCAGGATCATGTCCAGCAGTGCCGCGTCGTTGACCGCCGCGCTGGTCTCGGCCATGTTCCGGTGGAAGTGGGGGTAGTCCTCGTAGGACAGCCCGCTGCCGTGCCGGAACCGCTCGACAATCTTCTGTTCCACTTCGCCCATCATGGAGATGTGCTGCATCAGAATGGCCATGTTGTCCGGGCCCGCGGCGCTGGTCAGGACGGCAGCATGCTCGCGGGGCAGCCAGTACGTGCCTGAGTCAGGGTCGTAGCAGACCACGCCCGCGGTGGTCATTCCGCCCAGCCATTCGCGCACATAGCGCTCGTTGAGGTCGCCGGCGTCGGCAATCTGCCCACTGGTGGCGGCAGGCAAGCCCGCCAGCGTCTCGAACAGGCCCGTCTGGTGCCCCACACTGGTCAGCAGGGCGATCGAGGCGTCGTTCAGGATGCCCAGATAACGGCCGGCGAAAGCCTGGGCTGCCTCCGCATCGATCTCTGCCAGGGATACTTCTTGGTCGATGGTCATTGTTGTTCCTTCCTTTGCTACAGGCGTCTGTGCCTGATTGATTACAGCGTAGGAATTGCCACGTATCGCCGGCATCGGGCAAACGATGCGTTCTGTTCGGAGCCCATGGGGCGAATCATGCAGACGCCGGTCAGGCAGGTGCTGCCCGGCGGTGGCCGGAAGGCAGCGGGAATTAGCGGCGCGGCTGCAGGCCGTGTTCGTGAGCCCAGGCTGCGGCGGCCGTGCGCGAGGAAACGCCGATCTTGGCGTAGATGTTCGCCAGGTGCCTGCCGACCGTCTTCTGGCTGATGAACAATGCCTCGGCGGTTTGCTTGTTGCTGGCCCCCGCGGCGGTAAACGCCAGCACGTCCGCCTCGCGTTCGGTCAGCCCGCCGGGAAGTCGGCCGCCGTCGAGCCGGCGGACATCCGGCAGGGCACCGAGTTCGCGATAGATGGCCAGCGCGGTCGCGGAATCCGCGGCGGCGACGCTGGGCTGTCCCAGCCCGCGGTGCGCCTGGGCGAGCAGTTCGTAAGCTCTGGCGGTGTCGTATCGGGCGTGCTGGCCCCGGTATTCGTGGACGACGGCCTGCAGCAAGGGCAACGCCTCGGCGTGCTGGGACTGTGCGATCAGTAAGGCGGCCCGGGCCTGCCCGGCCCAGGCGCGGAAACCGGCGGTGGCGAACACAGCCGCGGTTTCCTCTAGCCGGGCGCAGAGCCGCTCTGCCTCATCAAAGTGCCCGAGAGCGAGGGCGATTTCGACGCCGGACACCAGCAGCCGTGCACATGCCAGCCGGTCCCGCCCGGCCAAGGCGGCGCACAGGCCGGCCCACGCCGCCTCGTTCTTCCCGGCGGCATGCTGCAGCAGCGACTTGCCCGGCTGCGGTTCGGTCCCCAGTTCCCATGCCCGGGCGTAGGCTTTCTCAGCGCCGCTGCTGTCCCCGCGAAGCCGGCGGATTTCGCCCAGCTGGTAGTAGGCCTCGCCCGCCACCCAGTTGTTCCGGCCCACGAGCTCCGCCCCACTCTGTTCGATCGCATGCTCCGCCGCGTCCCAGCCGCCTTCGATGCTCAGCAGCTGAAGCCGGTGGACGCGGCAGATGCCGGCATACACCACGTCTCCCACGAACTGCTCTCCCCACTGCTCGGTGGCGTCAGTCCAGGCACGCATCCGGTGCAGGTCGGCCAGCTCGTGGCACGCGTGGATCACCGTGCAGTAGATTTCCCCTGCCCATTCCGGCGGCAGCCGGCCGGCGAGCACGGGAAGCATTGCCTCGTCCAGCTGGGCAAAGCCGGATGCGGTGCTGCCGCTGCGCAGGTCTGCCAGGCCGCCGATCACCAAACCGAGGGATGTGAGTGCGGGGACGCGCAGGCTCCGGCCCAAATCCTGCAACTTGGCCGCGGTCTCCCGCGCCGGGCCCAGATCCGCAGGATCAAGCGCGAGGCTGGCCTCCAGGTAGAGCAGATAGCCGTGCTCCGGCCCTTCGGGAAGCCCCTGCAGTAGTCCCCGGGCACGGCTCACCCAACCGGAAGCGATGACGACATCTCCACGGATGAACCACAGCAATCCCAGGTGCAGAGCCTTCATCGCCGCATCTGATGCATCGCCGTCGTCCTGGAAGCGGTGGTAGACGTCCTCGGAAACCTCAAAAGATTCCTTGACCTGGCCGAGCCACCACGCGGCTCTGCCCAGGAGACTCAAGTCCGCCGTCTCCAGTTCCGACAATGCCCGGGCTTGGCTGAGCTGCCCGTAAGCGGCATGCCAGTCACCGCGGGCGTATGCCGTCCGCGCTGTGGCCAGCAACCCGTCAACGTTGTCCATCCCAGACACCACTTCAACGGTAGCGCCGCGGACAGCAGCCCGTCGAGCCACTCTCGTTCGAAAGCGCGGGCTTTCCGCTTATTTCTTGATCTCGTAGCGCAGAAGTACGACGCCGTTTTCGAACGGGGTCGCCTCGATCAGCAACAGGTCCTGTCTATCCTCGAAAATGCGCGTTCCCTTGCCGCGTGACGCCGGGCAGACCCGCATCTGGACTTCATCGACGACGCCGGCGTCCAGCATGGAGTGCATGAGTTTCAGGCTCCCCCACAGCCAGATGTCCTGGCCGCTCTGCTCCTTGAGCTCCCGGATGGTGGCGGCCGGGTCGCGTGTCACGGTCGCGGCGGGAAAGTCACCCCAAGGTGCGTCATTCAGCTTCGACGAGGCGACGAATTTGGTGAGGTTGTTGAGTTTCTCGCCGTACTCGCCCTGGTCGTCGGCGTACGGCCAGTAGCCCTTGGACTGGGCGTAGGTATTGGCGCCGCTCAACTGACACGAAGCTGAGTCCGCCGTCCTCCTCCGCGGCGATGTTGTCGACGGTAACCCACTGCTGGACTATGAGTTTTCGCATGGCGCCAACCTTAGACCGCGGGCGCGCCCCCAGCTCGGTGGATCCGATGCTTGTAAGGGATGTTTAAGGCAGACTGGTGCCGTGAGCGGAATCCGGTGGGTGCTGCACGTCGATCTCGACCAGTTCATCGCGGCGGTCGAAGTGCTCCGGCGCCCGGAGCTTGCGGGTAGGCCGATCATTGTCGGCGGCCGGGGCGACCCCAGGGAACGAGCTGTGGTGTCGACCGCATCCTACGAAGCCAGGGCGTTCGGCGTGGGTTCCGGAATGCCTTTACGCATCGCGGCCCGGAAAGTGCCCGACGCTGTGATCCTGCCCGTCGATCACGAGGCCTATCTCGCGGCGTCTGAAACGGTGATGGCCACCCTGCGCGCGCAGCCCGGCGCCACCGTGCAGGTGCTGGGCTGGGATGAAGCCTTTATAGGCATTGAGGCAGAGGATCCGGAAGCCTACGCCCGGCGGGTGCAGGCCGCTGTCCTGGAGCGAGCGCAGCTGCATTGCAGCGTAGGCATCGGCGACACCCTGGTCCGAGCCAAGGTCGCCACCGGTTTCGGCAAGCCGGCCGGCGTCTTCCGGCTCACTGCCGGGAACTGGCTCGACGTCATGGGCAACCGGCCCACCAGGGAGCTGTGGGGCATCGGAACCAAAGTCTCGGGCCGGCTGGCCAAACTCGGCATCAACACAGTCGCCGAGCTCGCCGCGTCCGACCCCCAGGGCCTGGTCCCGGAGTTCGGCCCCAGGATGGGTCCTTGGTACGCGGAGCTCGGACGCGGGGACGGCGCCAGCGTTGTGGACGACACCCCCTGGGTTGCCCGCGGGCATAGCCGGGAGACCACCTTCCAGCGGGACCTGACCGAGCCCGCCCAGGTGGACGACGCCGTCAGGGAGCTGACAGCGCGTGTCCTTGAGGATGTTGTGGCCGAAGGACGGCCCGTGGTTGGGCTGACCCTCAAGGTTCGGTACGCGCCGATCTTCACCAAGACCCACGCGAGGAAGATTCCCGAGACACTCGACCGGAACGAAATCCTCGCGCAGGCCTTGGACCTCGCAGCCGGAATCGAAGCCGGCCGTCCCATCCGGCTCCTGGGCCTGCGCGCGGAAATGGCAATGCCCGACGATGCCCGAAAGGGACATACGCCGACGCGCGGCGGTTGGTGACGGGCGTCGGCAGGAACTACATCAAGAACTCTTGAACCGCGCTGGGTATGAATCCAAGAGTGTTGATCAATGCCACTGCTGCTACGCCATATCCAATGACCAGGGCAGCAATGGCTAGCCCACGGCTTCGCTGGCCTCTCAGAGGGATTTGATTGAGGGCAACGTGTCCTGCTCCCACCGCAAAAACAGCGAGGACAGCGACGCCGAATACCCAGAATCCGGATGCGGCGATGCCAAACTTGCTCGTTGATCCGATAAAGCAGGCGAAAAGCCCGACGGGCACGGGTCCCAGGATATGGCTTCCAGTTGGGGTTGAGGCCAAACCGTCGAGTGAGCAGAGCCTTCTTGAAGTGGGCTTCGGCAGCATCCACCTGAGACGCAGGGGCACTGGGCGAGAAGTTCGTTGAAGCTGACAATAAGCGAATCGAATCCGGGGAATGGCTGGGTCAGTGGACCAGCAATCTCGACAACAGGCGTCCCAAATGCTTGGGTTCCTGACTTGGCCCAGTTCACGGTCCGCCGATCACTCGATAACCAGGCGGTGCTCGTGTGCCGAGATCCACCGGCTAAATGGCAGCAGGGTCGCTGCGGCGAAGATCAGCCCATCCCGGAGAACCGTCGACTCAGACGTTCATGTTCCAACTAAGTGTCAGCTGACCGATTCAATCCCCTTGGAAGTCTTCCAAAAACGTCCGCCGTTTCTTCCAACAAGGTGGTGGAAGACCATGCCGGCCTTCGTGGCATACACCTGGTCGTGACCGAGCCGGGGCGAACCGTCAACACCGCGGCCGCCCGGCTCCACAGGCTTCAGCGGCGCGAGGTCGGCGGCCTTCCTATAGGCGGCGCGGGCTGATCGCTGGGTTCTGGTGACTCGGGGCATGGCGTGACTTCACCGCCCTGTCCTCCGCCCGCAAATGAAAAGGCCCGGGGGCCTGGAACGGTGCGTCAGCGGTCATCTCGTCCGACAAGATCAACCGCCGCAACACAAAAAGCGGGCGCATAGCGATACGATGCATTCAGCACCGTCCGGGGACACCCCGGGAGCCTGGTGCCTGCACTGATGGCTTGGGGGAACACAGTGAAGCGTAAAACCGGTGTCATCATCGCTGCCGTTCTGGTCCTCGCCGCGGCCGCTTTCTTTTTTGTCCGGGCCGCCGAGGACAGGGTCACCGACGATCTGGTCTCCCGTGTCGACAGATTCGCCATCCCGGCGACCTGGACGCTCGAGTCGGAGATCGTTCGCCCCGAACGGTTCCTCTGCATGGACACCAACCCGTGCCCCAGCATCTACCGACGCTGGAGCGCCGGAAAGGAACTCACGCCCGGCGACATCCAGGCGGTGGCCTCCGGGGTGGGTTTCAAGATGACGACTGAAGGCACGTGCCAGCGGCGGTCCAACGATATTGGGCCCACGCTTGCCTGCAGCTCCTCGGGGTCTGATGGCCAGTACGACTACATCATGAACGTGACCGACCGCGACGGCACCGAACCTCACCTCGTGGTGCTCTCCGTTAGACCGCATGAGTGAAACCTTGGAACCCAAGTTGTTTTTGTCTAGTCAATGGATAAAGTGCCGGGTACTCTGAGACCATTCAGGCCGCATCCGCCGCCTTGAGCCGCAGAACAGGGCGGCATTCCGTTCAGTAACCACTTGGGGGTAATTGCTGTGCGCCCGAAAACTCCGTATCAAATTTCCGCGGCAGCCTTGGCTGTCGCTCTGGCAGCGGTGACGCTTATGGCTCCGCCCGCCGCCGCAGAAGACCCGGTCACCAGGGTCTGCGCCAACGTCGAATCGATCTTCGCCAGGGGCTCCGGGCAGGGGACCGGCGATACCGAAGCCGCCCGCTTCGAGAAGCAACTCAGAGCCAGGATCACCAGTCCGTCAACCGTGAACCAGTATGAACTCGGAACCGCGACCGTCGACGGGTACAGCTACCCTGCTGTTGCCGTAGGAGGGGACAAAGGCTGGGGGCCGGCTGGAACACGGTTGGCGCCAGCATCAGCGGCGGTGGCGGATTCGCCTACGGCGCCAGCGTCGACACCGGCGTCGACGAGCTCAACGCCTACCTGACCAAGCGCGCGGCAGCCTGCCCTGACGCACACTTCGTAATGGGCGGATACTCCCAGGGCGCACAGGTCGTCGGAGAGGCCTACAATGAAAAGCTCACCAACGGGCTGCGTGGACGGGTTGTCTACCAAGCCCTGTTCGGCGACCCGAAGCTGTGGCTCCCGGAAGGTGACGGCATCGTTCCACCGAAGTGCCTGAACCTGCCGCTGACGTCCGATTACCGGTTCGATGTTCCCGACTGCGGAACGGCCCGCGGTTCACTGGGCGCGCGGACGCCGTACCTGCCCGCCGGTTTCTCCTCCACCACAGGACTGTCCTGTGCCACCCACGACTTCGTCTGCGGATCCAGCCGCGTCTTCTGGGATAACAAAGGACACATGAACTACGGGGAGGATGGCCGTAGCATCGACCGTGCGGTAGTGGAAATCGCCGAGCGCCTCAAGCCGCTGCTCCCCAGTGGCCAGGTCAACGACACGGTCACCCAGCCAGGCGCCGGAACGTCCGGCCTGGACGTTGTCTTCCTGATCGACTCCACGGGCTCCATGTGGAGCCGGATCCAGGCGACCAAAGCGTTCGCCGCCGGAATGGCCGACACCATCAAAGCCAACCGCGGACGGGTCGCCCTCGTGGAATACAAGGACGCCGGGGATCAATTCACAGCCCGCATCCTGAGCGGATTCCAGGGAGAAACAACCGACTTCAACGCCCAGCTGGCCACCATCACCGCCGCCGGCGGCGGGGACCGGCCCGAAGCTGCCCTGCACGCGCTCATGACAGCCTTCAACGGACTGGACTGGCGCAACGGAGCCACCAAGGCCGCTGTTGTCCTGACCGACGCCGACTACCACGACCCCGATCGGGTGGACGGCAGCACCCTCGCCACCGTTGCCAAGCGGGCCCTGGAGATCGACCCGGTCAACGTATACCCGGTCGTGCCTTCCTACTTCGGTGGCTTCTACTCTGCGCTGGCCGAGGCAACCAGCGGCCAGGTCATCATCGACAGCGGCGACACGAAAGCTGCGCTGACCACGGCCCTCACCCGGCTTCAGGAACGGCCGGTGGCACTGCTGACCCAGCCCGACTACTACGCGATGCCCGGACAGGAGATCACCTTCGACGCCTCAGCGTCCTACTCCCCCAACTCCACCATCGTGAAGTACGACTGGGACTTCAACGGTGACGGGGTCTTCGAGGAAACCGGCACCCTACCGGTTACCAAGCACACTTACGCGGCAATCTCCGAAGGGGTCATGCAGGTCAGAATGACGGATGCGAAGGGTCTGGTCTCGAACGCCTCCGCCTTCATCCACATAGGACGTGGCCCCTGGGACGGGTTGCCAGACGCCCCCGTGAACGTGACCGCACGGCCGACCTCCGGCTCCGGAGGGATCAGCACCGTGCAGGTGACTTGGGAGTCCTCGGACCCGCGGGTTTACCGGTGGGGGCTGACCGTGGACGGCATCCCTGCCGGCGTCGTGGACGCGACGACACGCACCGTGGCGATCACGGATGTGCACCGGACCAAGGACGTCGAAATTGGCGTTGTCGGCTTCACCGAGGAAGGTGGGATGGGTACGCCGACGACAGTGACCCTGTCGGCCAGCTCAGGCTACGACTTCAGCGGCTTCCAGCGGCCTGTCGATCCGGCCCCGGCCGTGAATGGCATGACAGCCGGCCGGGCCGTGCCCATGAAGTTCAGCCTGGGTGGCGACTTCGGCATGGGCGTGCTCGCCCAAGGGTCCCCGACGTCCGTCCCGGTCATGTGTGAGACCGGGATGGCTCTTGCCGAAGTGGAGACCACCACGACGGCGGGAGCGAGCAGCCTGTCCTACAGCGCGGGCGATGGCACCTACACCTACGTCTGGAAGACGGACGGTGCGTGGGCTGGTTCGTGCCGGACGTTCCAGCTGAAGCTGGATGATGGCACTGTCCACACAGCGCTGTTCAAGTTCCGCAGCGGACCCACCAGTGCAAGAGAAGCACCCCGGGGCTCGGTCCGGGGTGCTTCTCTGTGCGACGGGG
>JAXMJF010000011.1:0-15198 GCA_034376805.1 Arthrobacter sp. | reverse complement strand
GCCCAGCTGGTGTCGGCGCTGAATGCGCAATCCATCAGCACGGCCGGCCGCCGTCGTGCGTTTTACTCATCGATTGCTGAGCAGCGGCCCTTTTGAACGTTCAGAAGGGCCGTTGCGGAGCAGTCGATTCAGGATTCCCAGAGGATCTCGTCGTCCACGACGCCGTCCTCGTCCGCGGACGCCACCAGGACCTCATCGGAGAAATGCTGGCCGAGCGTGAAGTCCAGGACGAAGTAGCGCTCCGGCTGACCGGGGAAGATACCCACGTGGCCCAGCTTCAGCGCCTTGAGGAAGACCGCGTCGGTGAGCTGGCTCTTGTCCTCGACGCCGAAGACCTTCTTCAGATGTTCGTCCTTGATCGCGTTGCAGTGGAAATGCCGGTACTCCTGCGGGCTGGTGCCGTCCTGCTCCAGTTCCTCGGCGATCATTTCCCGGACCTGGTCCACGAGTTCGGGCAGGAAGCGCAGCCGGTAGTCAACTTTGTGCATCGCCGCTTCGTCGAAGTGGTCATGCGCGTTGACATTCAGGTCAAGCTCCACGGTCTGGCCCGCCAGTTCATGCTTGGCGGTGAAACTGTGGTCCCTTCCGTGGTTGAGTTCAACCTCTCCGAAGTGCTTGCTCGCTACCTTGTTCATACCTTCAACATAGTCCTCAAAACCGGCCCATTCCAGCATTCCGGCGGTCTTTGTCTGGCTGGCTTACCACCGGCTCGGCGTTGTGTCGCCGCGATCCGGGACGTCCTGGACGTCCTGGGACGCCCGGGGATCATGGTCCACGACGTTGTCAACGTCGGCGATCAGGACGCCGTCCGCTTCGGCGTTCTCAACCTGCAGCGCCCGCTCGGAGGCGTGCCTGGGCGTTTGCGCTGCCGCCATGACGGTGTCCACCGCGGCGGTGGACGGCTCGGGGCTTGGCATGAACTCCTCGGGTAGGGCGGTTCCGGTCGGGGCGCCCCGACGGCGGAGCATCTGCATCCAGCGGGGACTGCTGCCAAGGATGCCGTGGTCGGCGAGCTCCTCAACCTCCAGGTTGTAGAAGTCGCCAATGTGATCGACCAACTGGGCGCGTCGTGCCCGTTCGTAGGCCCGGCGCTCCCTGCTGAAGGCGATGATGGTGGCCCAGCAAATCAGCAGCATGATCACGCTGAACGGCAGGGCGATGATGATCGCCGCCGTCTGGAGCGCCACCAGCCCACCGGATATCAGCAGCGAAATGGCCAGTACGGCGGTGATGAGGACAAAGAACGTTCGTACCCGCTTCTTCGGGTTGACCTGCCCGCCGGTGGCGATCATGCCCATCACCAGGGCGCCGGAATCCGAGGAGGTGATGAAGAAGACGGCAATCAGCAGGATCACGCCGACGGTCAGGACCGGGGTGCCCGGCACATAGGAGAGCATGCTGAACAAGGCGCTGGACACGTTGACGCTGCCGTCGGGTTCCAGGAGGTTGCCGCTCCCGCTGAGCTGCACGGCCAGGGCCGTTCCGCCGAGCACGCTGAACCAGAGAATACCGATCAGGGTGGGCACCAGGATGACTCCTGCGACGAACTGGCGGACCGTCCGCCCGCGGGAAATCCGCGCGATGAAGATGCCCACGAACGGGGCCCAGGAGATCCACCAACCCCAGTAGAAGGACGTCCAGGAGGCCTGCCAGGCCTCCCCGGCTTCTCCGCTGAACGCATTGACATTGAAGGAGAGACTGACGAAGTTCTGGATGTAGGCGCCCATGGACTGCACGAATTCGCGGAGCAGGAACGTGGACGGTCCGAAGACCAGCAGGTACAGCACCAGCATTCCGGCGAGCACCAGGTTGATGCTGGAAAGCCATTTCATGCCTTTGGTCACTCCTGAGAGCACAGAGAGCAGCACGAAGAAGGAAATCACGATGATGATGATGATTTCGGACCCCTGGCTGGGCTGCAGCAGGTTGATGCTCTCCAGTCCGGCGCTGATTTGCAGGACGCCCAGGCCCAGGGAGGTTGCCACGCCAAAGAGGGTGCCGACGAGGGCAACGACGTCGATCACATTGCCCCACGCGCCCTGCACGCGTTTGCCCAGGAGCGGTTCGAGGGCCCAGCGGATGGACACCGGGCGCTTGCGCCGGTGGATGGCGTAGGCGAGGGCGAGTCCGATCACCACGTAAATCGACCACGCATGCACGCCCCAGTGCAGGTAGGTCTGGCTCAGGGCCTGCTGCGCGAGCTGCGCGGGAGTCCCGGAGACCCCCGGGCGCGGAGAGGCGAAGTGGCTGAGCGGCTCGCCGACGCCATAGAAGACGAGGCCGATTCCCATGCCGGCGGCAAACAGCAGGGCGAACCAGGCCATCAGCGAGAACTCGGGCTTGTCGTCGTCATGGCCCAGTTTGATGTCTCCGAATCGGCTGAATCCCAGAAACAGACTGAAGGCCACAAAGAAGCTGGTGATGAGGACGTAATACCAGTTGAAGGAATTGACGATGTTGGCCTGGATGGCACCAAACATCGCTTCGGCGGTTGCGGGAGCCACAAGGGCAAACGCTGCAAAGAGCGTCACCGTCACGGCTGCGGGCCAAAAGACCCAGGGTTGGACTATGCGCGTTTTTGTTTGGTCAGCCATTCCTCAAGGCTACGCGCCGAAGCGAGGGGGCACAGGACAGTCTTTTTACCCCTGCCGGATATCGGGCCGGGTGCCGGTACATTAAGCGGATGCAAACTGTTGCCCCCGCCGTCGCCCGCGCCCGTGCACTTTTCGACAGCGGCGCCACCCGCCCGCTGGCCTGGCGGCTGGAGCACCTCGGCAGCCTGCGCCGGATGCTGACCGAGCGCCGGACGGATTTCGCCGAAGCGCTGGCCAGCGATCTGGGCAAGCACGCCACAGAATCCCTGCTGACGGAAATCGGCTTTGTCACCGCCGAAGCCGCGCACCTGGAGAAGAACCTCGAGGCGTGGCTGCGGCCGCGCCCTGTCGCCGTGCCGCTCGCGGTCCAGCCCGCCAGAGCCTGGACCGAACTCACCCCCCTCGGGGTGGTGCTGGTAATCGGCCCGTGGAATTATCCGCTGCAGTTGCTGCTCGCCCCGCTGGCCGGCGCCCTCGCCGCCGGCAACACCGTGGTGCTGAAACCCAGCGAACACGCCCCCGCCACGTCGGCGGCCCTGGCCCGCTGGATCCCGGAGTACCTGGCCGGCGCCGCGGAGGTGGTCCAGGGCGGCATCCCGGAAACCACGGCCCTGCTGGCAATGCGCTTCGACCACATCTTCTTCACCGGAGGGGAAGCCGCCGGCAAGGTGGTGCTGCGCGCCGCGGCGGAGCACCTGACGCCGGTGACCCTGGAACTGGGCGGCAAGTCCCCGGCCTACGTTGACTCCACCACCGACCTGGCGAAGGCGGCCAAGCGGCTCGCGTGGGGCCGCTTCATGAACGCCGGGCAGACCTGCGTGGCGCCGGACTACATCCTGGCGACCGAGGACGTGCTGGTTCCCCTGGAGCGCGAGCTGGTCACAGCGATCGGCGCGCTCTTCGGCACGGACTCCTCCCGCAGCGAGTCCTACGGCCGGATCGTCAACGACCGGCACTTCGCCCGGATCGCGGCGCTCGCCGACGGCAGCACCGTGGTCCACGGCGGCGAACGGGACGCCGCCAGCCGCCACTTCGCCCCGACCCTGCTGCGGCCCGCCCCCGGGGACACCGTCATGGGGGAGGAGATCTTCGGACCGCTGCTGCCGCTGGTCCCGGTCGCCGGGCGGGATGAGGCCATCCGGATGATCAACGACGGCGCCAAGCCGCTGGCGCTGTACGTGTTCAGCAACGACGCCGACACCCGCCGGGCCTTTGCCGAACGCACCTCCTCGGGGGCGCTGTGCTTCGACGTCCCGGCGGCGCACCTGATGGTTCCGGGGCTGCCCTTCGGCGGCGTCGGCGGCAGCGGCATGGGCGCCTACCACGGGGAGCATTCGCTGCGGACGTTCTCGCACGAGCGGTCCACCCTGGCCAAGACGTTCCGGCCGGACACCCTGGAGCTGATCTACCCGCCGTACACCAAGAACAAGCACCGGATCATCAGCGCCCTCGCCGGGATGGGGACCGGCCTCCGCAGGCGTTTCCGCCAGCCCCGATTCAGCCCCGGCGCGGGACCGCCTGCTTCAGGGCCGGGGAATTGAAGGTGTCGGCCAGCAGTTCGACGAACAGCTGGACCTGGGCGGTCTGCTTCTCATTGATCAGCAGGGCAAAGACGTTGCGGGCCAGCCGGATCTCGGGAACGTCCAGCACCACCACCCCTGCCGGGCGGTGCAGCAGGGCAAGCTCGGGAACCAGCGCCGCGCCCAGCCCGGCCGCGGCCATCTCGAGGCTGGCGTGGAAGTCATCGCTGTACGCCACCACTCGGGGGTGCAGGTTGCAGCTGGCGAAGAGCCGTTCGATCACCGTGGCGTCCGACGTGCCGGGGTGGTGCACAATCCACGGCATGTCGGAGAGGTGGTCCGCCGCGACCTTCGACTCCGTGCCGATGCCCCAGGCCGCCGGCAGCACCACCCGGAAGTCGTCGTCGCCGATCCACTGCCGGTTCACGGTGTGCGGCCACGCGAGGCCCGACTGCCCCACCTGGTATACCAGGGCGACGTCGAGTTCCCCGCCGGTGCGCAGGCCCTGGATGGTCTGGGCGGGCTCGGCCACGGAGACCCGCAGGTCGATCCCGAGTTTCTTCCAGGCGGGGTTCGCCAGGATCCGCGGCAGTACATACGTGGCCAGGCTGGGGAAGATGCCGAGCCGGAGCTCCTGCCGGGTGGTGTCCCCGGTACGTGAGGCCGCCGCCATAAGCGCGTCGATGTCCGTGAGGACCTTGGCCGCATGCCGGGTCATGACCAGGGCCGCTTCGGTGGGCTGGATGCTGCGGGCCGAGCGCTGGAACAGTTCGACGCCGGTGTCACGTTCCAGCGCGGACATCTGCTGGGAAACGGCCGACGCCGTGTAGCCCAGCCGGGTGGCGGCCGCCGCGAAGGATCCCAGCCGGGTCACTTCGACGAGGGTCCGCAGGTGGACGGGGTTAATCAAGGGGCTGCCCTTCGCAGGTTCCGGTGAGGCGGGACCGCAATCCCGCTTCATTCTGGCACATTGGTTCGAAGCGAAAAGCTGGAAAGTCGCACTCATCCGTCCGCCCTTCGGCGACGAATTGTCCATAAGACGATTCACCCGGACGATCCAGGCAATCGATGTACCAGCCAACAGGAGCAGATCAGTGTCAGATGCAGCAGGGATTCCCGAGGGCCGGCGAGTAGCCGTGATTGGCAGCGGTGTGGCGGGACTGACCGCCGCGTACGTCCTGAACGGGCAGGACACCGTGACCCTCTTCGAAGCCGACTCCAGGCTCGGCGGCCACGCGCACACCCACGACGTGCCGCAGGCCGGCGGGCCCATGCTGGAGATCGACACCGGCTTCATCGTCCACAACGAACGCACCTACCCCACGCTGCTGCGGCTCTTCGCGGAACTGGGCATCGAGACCCAGGACTCGGAAATGAGCATGTCCGTCCGCTGCGACGGCTGCGGCCTGGAATACGCCGGTGCCAGGGCCAAGGGCCGCGGCATCCTTCCCCGCCCGTCCACCCTGCTGCGCGGACGCTACCTGCTGATGCTGCTGGAGGTGATGCGCTTCTACCGCAAGGCCCGCGCCCTGCTCGCCGAGGAGGCCCCCGCGGGGAAGACCACTGCCGGGGATAACACAGCAGGGGAGAACACTGCTCAGCCGGAGCTGACCCTGGGTGAGTTCCTGGCGCGGGAGAAGTTCAGCGGCTACTTCATCTCGCACTTCATGACCCCGATCGTCAGCGCCGTCTGGTCCTGCGATCCCACCACCGCCCTGGCCTACCCGGCCCGCTACCTCTTCACCTTCCTGGGCCACCACGGACTCCTCGGCGTCTCGGGCTCACCGCAGTGGCGCACCGTCACCGGCGGTTCACGCACGTACGTGGACAAGCTCGCCGCCACACTGCCGGATATCCGCCTCTCCAGCCCGGTCACCGGAGTGCGCCGGCACGGGCAGGGTGTGGAACTGACCATCACGCGCGGCAACGGCGCCGTCAGCACAGAGACCTTCGACGCCGTCGTGATCGCCACCCACCCGGCCCAGGCACTGGGCATGCTCACCGACGCCTCGGCTGCCGAACGCGCAGCGCTCGGCGGGATGCCGTACTCGGTCAACCACACCGTCTTCCACCGCGACGCCGCCGTGCTGCCCTCCAGCGACAACGCCAAGGCGTCCTGGAACTACCGGCTGCCCTCCTGCGACGCCCGGCCGGACAAGGTCCTGGTCAGCTACGACATGACCCGGCTGCAGCGGCTGGCGCCCGCGGACGGCGGGCGCTATATCGTCAGCCTCGGTGAATCCGAGCTGGTCTCGGACGACACCGTGATCGAGCGCATGGTCTACGAGCACCCGCAGTACACCCCGGACTCGCTCCAGGCGCAGCAGCGGATCCTCGCACTCGGCGACGAGCGGCTGGCCTTCGCCGGCGCCTACCACGGCTGGGGCTTCCACGAGGACGGCGCCCTTTCCGGGGTCCGGGCCGCGGCGCGGCTCGGACGCGAGTGGGACGACGCCGGCGTCGCGCTTGATACTGTCTCCCTAGACCCGGACCTGCAGACCGTTCCCGCGGAGGGCTCATGAGCGCCACTGCTGCCATCTACCGCACCTCCATCGCGCATGTGCGGCGCACCCCGCTGAAGAACGCCTTCACCTACCGCAGCTACAGCTGGTATGTCGACGTCGACAGGCTGCCCGCGCTGCCCCGCATGCTCCGCCCGCTCGCCGGCTTCAGCGCCGCGGACCACCTGGGCGACCCGGACGGCACACTCCGCGGCAACGTCGAGGCGTTCCTGGCCACCCGGGGGATTGACCTCGACGGCGGCCGGATCACAATGCTCGCCAGCGCCCGCGTGTTCGGGCACGTGTTCAATCCACTGAGCCTGTTCTGGTGCCACAACGCCGCCGGGGAGTTGCGCTGCGTCCTCGCCGAGGTCCACAACACCTACGGCGAACGGCACTGCTATCTCCTCGAAACGGACGACGCCGGGCGGGCCAGCGTCCCCAAGGCGTTCTACGTTTCACCCTTCAACGACGTCGAGGGCCAGTACCGGATGAAACTCCCGGAACCCGGCGAACGGCTCGCCGTCTCGATCGTCCTCGAGCGCGAGGGGCAGCAGCCCTTCATCGCCAGCATGGACGGCGAACCCCGGGACGCGACCGTGCGGAACATCCTCGCCACGGCGCTCGCGGTCCCGCTGGCACCCCTGCGCGTCTCGGTGCAGATCCGCTGGCAGGGAATTAAGCTTTGGGCACGTCGCCTGCCCATCATCAAACGACCACACCACCCTTCACAGGAGGCAGTTCAGTGACTATGACCGAAGCGACCGGATCCGGCGCTGTGCGCCGGGCCAATGAGGCCGCAGCCCCCTACACCGTCCCGCAGCCGCCCGCGGTGGTCGACGCCGGCATCTGGCCCAGCATCGCCGCCGTCCCCTCCGGCCTGAAGGTCGCGGTGGCCGGCCGCGTTGCCGAGGCCATCTTCAAGGCCGCGGTCCGCCACCTGCCGCTGGAGGTCCGCTACCCGGACGGCACCGTCCTGGGCAAAGCGGCCAAACCCGGGCAGACCCACCCCGTCATGACCATGAACCGTCCCGAGGCGTTCGCGGCCCGGCTCGGCGACGGCGGGCTGATCGGCCTGGGTGAGTCGTTCATGGCCGGGGACTGGGACGCTGATGACCTCACCGCCGTTATGGAGGTCTTTGCCGCCCGGGTGGGCACGTTGGTGCCTGAGCCGTTGCAGAAACTCCGTGCGCTCTACCTGCCGCGCCAGCCGCGGAAGGAACGCAACACCGAGCAGAACACCCGCTCGAACATCTCCCGGCACTACGACCTCTCCAACGAACTCTTCGCCACGTTCCTGGACGAGACCATGACCTACTCCAGCGCGATCTTCCCGGAGTCCGGCGAGGCGCTGAAAGCCGTCGCCTGGAACGGACTGGCTGCCGCGCAGCAGGCCAAGATTGACCGTCTGCTGGACAAGGCCGGCGTCACGCAGGGCACCCGGGTGCTGGAAATCGGCACCGGCTGGGGCGAGCTCGCCCTCCGGGCCGCCCAGCGCGGGGCCACCGTCTACTCGGTCACGCTCTCCAGCGAGCAGCAGGAACTGGCCCGCAAGCGCGTCGCCGACGCCGGGTACACCGACGCCGTCACGATCGAGCTCAAGGACTACCGCGCCGTCGAGGGCGAGTACGACGCCGTCGTGTCCGTGGAGATGATCGAGGCCGTGGGCTTCGAGTACTGGGCCACGTACTTCCAGACGATTGAACGGGTCCTGGCCCCCGGCGGAAAGGTCGCCATCCAGGCCATCACCATCGCGCACGACCGGCTGCTGGCGACGCGCTCCAGCTACACCTGGGTGCACAAGTACATCTTCCCCGGCGGCGTTATTCCGTCCGTGCGGGCCATCGAGGACATCACGGAGAAGCAGACCGGACTGCGGGTGCGTGAACGCCTCGCCCTGGGGGAGCACTACGCGCAGACGCTGCGGCTCTGGGAGGAGCGCTTCATGGCCCGCTCTGACGAGGTCCAGGAACTGGGCTTCGACGAGATCTTCCAGCGCATGTGGCTGTTCTACCTCTGCTACTCCCGCGCGGGCTTCGAGACCGGCTACCTCGACGTGCAGCAGATCGTCCTGGACCGCCGGACAGTGGGCGAGGCAACCAGCGGATCCGCCGCATGACCGCGCCGCTCGCGGCACTGATCGAGGAGGTTCTGCGGCCGCTGGCCGGCGGGGAGCTCCCGGTCCGGCTCGTGGTGTGGGACGGGAGCGAGGCCGGACCGGCCGGCGCCCCGGTGGTCCGGCTGAACTCACCGGACGCCATCAGGCGGCTGCTCTGGGCGCCCGGTGAACTCGGCGCCGCCCAGGCCTACGTCACCGGGGAACTGGACGTCGACGGCGACCTCAACTCCGCGCTCGAGCACCTCTGGAAGGTGGTCCGGGACCGGGGCCTCTCCGGCGTCCGCCCCACCCCGGCGGTGCTGGCCGGCGCCGCGCGGATTGCCCGCGCCGCCGGGGCGCTCGGGGCGCCGCCTCCGCCGCCGGCCAGCCAGGCCCGGGTCAAGGGCAGGCTGCACAGTCTGATCCGGGACCGCGCCGCGATCAGCCACCACTACGACCTCAGCAACGACTTCTACGCGCTGATCCTGGATCCGCAGATGGCCTACTCCAGCGGGTACTGGACAGGCCCGTCTGCGGACAATACGGGAAGCTACGGGCTGGAGGACGCGCAGCGGGACAAACTGGACCTGGTCTGCCGCAAGATTGGCCTCAAGCCGGGGATGCGGCTGCTGGACGTGGGCTGCGGCTGGGGCTCGTTGAGCCTGCACGCCGCCCAGCACTACGGCGCCGAGGTCGTCGGCGTCACCCTGTCGGGGGAGCAGAAGGCGTTCATCGACGCCCGCATCCGCGAACGCGGCCTTGAAGGGCAGGTGGAGATCCGGATCCAGGACTACCGGGAAATCCCGGACGGGCCGTTCGACGCCGTCGCCTCCCTGGAGATGGGCGAACACGTCGGCCAGCGGAACTACCCCGTCTACGCCGCCGCGCTGTTCCACAACGTCACGCCCGGCGGCCGGGTGCTGGTCCAGCAGATGTCCCGGCGCGGCAGGCACCCCGGCGGCGGACCCTTCATCGAATCCTTCATCGCCCCGGACATGCACATGCGCCCGGTGGGGGAGACGCTGGGCTTCCTGGAGGACGCGGGCCTGGAGATCGAGAGTGTGCAGGGCATGCGCCGGGACTACGTCCGGACCCTTGAGGCCTGGTACGCGACGTTCGAGGAGAACCACGACGCCGCCGTCGCGATGATGGGCGAGGAGATCGCCAGGGTCTGGCGGCTGTACCTCGTGGGCGCGCTGCGCAGTTTCGCCGAGCGGCGGATGGGCGTGGAGCAGATCCTCTGCAGCAGGCCGGAGGCCGGCGGGTAGGCGGCGCTGCCGGCCTAAAGCAACAGCTGTTAGGCGCCTCACGCCCGGCGAAGGCGGGCACCCCCTGGGTGTCCGCCTTCGTCGTGTTTCCGGACACCACATCTAGTGCTTAACCGCACTCCGGACCCCCGGGGGCCGCGGCCGCGACACGCCGTCTGCCACGCGACACGCAGGGGAGTTAATTGTGCAAAGGTACTCCACAGCCTGTGGATTTCGTCCGGCAAAACGGCGGAAATCCGGACATTTTGAGCCACCCTGCCTGTGGACTGGCGGTGCATTAAATGACATACTTGTAATACATCATCTTGGGGTCCACATCGGGCTCGTGCACTACATGTAGTATCGAAATACAGTTCCAGCGGAGCAGCAGTGCTCGCCAGGCAAGGCCAGTAACGGATCAGGATTCCTGTCCCGGACCGGCCCGCCCGGACTACTGGCACCAAAGACGCAACAGAGGCTCAGCTCAACAGCCGCAGCTCCCAAGCAGTACACATTTCGCAGTACCAAAGACTTCAACAAAGGGGACAGGGACCATGACCGTAACGGTTTACACGAAGCCGGCCTGTGTTCAGTGCAACGCGACATACCGCGCGCTGGATAAGAAGGGCATCACCTACCAGAGCGTCGACATCTCGCAGGATGCGGATGCCCTCGAGCGCCTGAAGGCCCTCGGCTACATGCAGGCCCCGGTTGTCGTCACCGACCAGGACCACTGGTCCGGGTTCCGCCCCGACAAGATCGAAGAACTGGCGCAGGCCTCCGCCGTCGCCGTAGCCTGAACCGCTTCAAACGAAGACACGTCAGATGAGGTGAGCGACTCCATGGCACTGGCAACAGCCGCTACGACGCCGGCAGCCGGCGCCGGGCCGGTGACGGCAGACGCCCGGAACTCAGAGGCTCCGAACTCAAACGCAGTCCGGACCACCGGCAGCCACCTCATCTACTTCTCCTCCTCCTCGGAAAACACCGCACGCTTCGTCAGGAAGCTCGGCGTTGACGCGGCCCGGATCCCGCTTCATGGGCGGGAACCAGCGCTCGTGGCAACCGAACCCTACGTGCTGGTGCTTCCCACCTACGGCGGCACCGGGGGAGAAGGATCGGTTCCGAAGCAGGTCATCCGCTTCCTGAACGATCCGCGCAACCGGCAACAACTCCGGGGAGTGATCGGGGCGGGCAATACGAACTTTGGGGACAACTACTGCATGGCCGGCGACATCATCGCCGCGAAATGCCAGGTCCCGCACCTATATCGATTCGAACTCATGGGGACGCCGGAAGACGTCAGCCGAGTACAACAAGGATTGGAACAATTTTGGACACGACTGTCGCAGACACAGAAGTAACCGGCTCCCACGCCGCCGGGAACACCGCCGTCGAGAAGCACACCGTCCCCGGGGAGAAGCAGGCCATGCCGGCTGCCTTCCAGGGCCTGGGCTACCACGAGCTCAACGCCATGCTGAACCTCTACGGACCCAACGGGGAAATCCAGTTCGAGGCGGACCGCGAGGCGGCGCACCAGTACTTCCTGCAGCACGTCAACAACAACACCGTGTTCTTCCACGACCTTGAGGAAAAGCTCGACTACCTCGTGAAGAACGAGTACTACGAGCGCGAGACCCTCGACCAGTACACGATGAACTTCATCCGCGAGCTCTACAACCGCGCGTACAAGAAGAAGTTCCGCTTCGAGACGTTCCTCGGTGCGTTCAAGTTCTACACCTCCTACACGCTGAAGACGTTCGACGGAAAACGCTTCCTGGAGCGTTACGAGGACCGTGTCTGCATGGTGGCCCTGCACCTGGCCCGCGGCGACGAGCAGCTCGCGCTGCAGATGGTCGACGAGATCATCGAGGGCCGCTTCCAGCCGGCCACCCCGACCTTCCTCAACGCCGGCAAGCGCCAGCGCGGCGAGCTGGTCTCCTGCTTCCTGCTCCGCATCGAAGACAACATGGAGTCGATCGGCCGTTCCATCAACTCCGCCCTGCAGCTGTCCAAGCGCGGCGGCGGCGTGGCCTTCGCGCTGACCAACATCCGCGAGGTCGGCGCGCCGATCAAGCAGATCGAGAACCAGTCCTCCGGCGTCATCCCCGTGATGAAGCTCCTCGAGGACAGCTTCTCGTACGCCAACCAGCTTGGTGCCCGCCAGGGCGCCGGCGCGGTGTACCTGCACGCGCACCACCCGGACATCTACCGCTTTCTGGACACCAAGCGCGAGAACGCTGACGAGAAGATCCGCATCAAGACCCTCTCCCTCGGCGTCGTCATCCCGGACATCACCTTCGAGCTGGCCAAGAAGGACGAGGACATGTACCTGTTCTCGCCGTACGACGTCGAAAAGGTTTACGGCATGCCGTTCTCCGACGTCTCGGTCACCGAGAAGTACTACGAGATGGTGGACGATTCCCGGATCAAAAAGACCAAGATCAAGGCGCGCGAGTTCTTCCAGACCCTCGCCGAGATCCAGTTCGAATCCGGCTACCCGTACATCATGTTCGAGGACACCGTGAACCGGGAAAACCCGATTGACGGCAAGATCATCATGTCCAACCTGTGCTCCGAGATCCTTCAGGTTTCCCAGCCCACGACCTACCACGATGACCTGTCCTACGACCAGACCGGCAAGGACATCTCCTGCAACCTGGGTTCGCTGAACATCGCCAAGACCATGGACTCGCCGGACTTCGGCCTGACCATCGAGACGGCCATCCGCTCGCTCTCGGCCGTTTCGGACATGTCCAACATCACCTCGGTGCCCTCGATTGCCCGCGGCAACGACCAGAGCCACGCCATCGGCCTCGGCCAGATGAACCTGCACGGCTACCTGGCCCGCGAGCGGGTCCACTACGGCTCCGAAGAGGGCCTGGACTTCACCAACATCTACTTCTACTCGGTGGTGTTCCACGCTGTCCGCGCCTCCAACCGGCTGGCCATCCAGACCGGCCAGACATTCGGCGGCTTCGAGAAGTCCAAGTACGCCTCGGGTGAATTCTTCGACAAGTACACGGACCGGGAATGGGTCCCGCAGACCGCCAAGGTCGCGGAGCTGTTCAAGAACATCCACATCCCCACCCAGGATGACTGGCGCGAGCTGAAGGCTTCCGTCATGGAGCACGGCATCTACAACCAGAACCTGCAGGCCGTCCCGCCGACGGGCTCGATCTCCTACATCAACAACTCCACCTCCTCGATCCACCCGGTGGCGTCCAAGATCGAGATCCGCAAGGAAGGCAAGCTGGGCCGCGTGTACTACCCGGCGCCGTACCTGACGAACGACAACCTGGAGTACTACCAGGACGCGTACGAGATCGGCTACGAGAAGGTCATCGACACCTACGCCGCCGCCACGCAGCACGTGGACCAGGGCCTGTCCCTGACGCTGTTCTTCAAGGACACCGCCACCACGCGCGATATCAACAAGGCGCAGATCTACGCCTGGAAGAAGGGCATCAAGACCATCTACTACATCCGTCTCCGCCAGCTCGCGCTGGAAGGGACTGAGGTGGACGGCTGCGTCAGCTGCATGCTCTAGCCGATATCGGTTGATTTTGCTTGAGTACGACGGCGGGCGCCCGCCCGCCGTCGTACGCTTTAACTAAAGAACTAACCCAACTTTTAGGGGATGACATGACCGAGAAGGTCAAGCTGCTTAGCCACGTTGAAGCCATTAACTGGAACCGTATCCAGGACGACAAGGACGTGGATGTCTGGAACCGCCTGGTCAACAACTTCTGGCTGCCGGAGAAGATCCCGCTGTCCAACGACGTGCAGTCGTGGGCGACGCTGACCCCTGACGAGCAGCAGCTCACGATGCGCGTGTTCACCGGGCTGACCCTGTTGGACACGATCCAGGGCACCGTCGGCGCCGTCTCGCTGATTCCCGATGCGATCACCCCGCATGAAGAGGCTGTGTACACGAACATCGCCTTCATGGAGTCCGTGCACGCCAAGAGCTACTCCTCCATTTTCTCCACGCTGGCCTCCACCAAGGAGATCGACGAGGCATTCCGCTGGTCCACTGAGAACGTGAACCTGCAGAAGAAGGCCCAGATCGTCATGGACTACTACCAGGGCGACGATCCCCTGAAGCGCAAGGTGGCCTCCACGCTGCTGGAGAGCTTCCTGTTCTACTCGGGTTTCTACCTGCCGATGTACTGGTCCTCACGGGCCAAGCTGACGAACACCGCCGACCTGATCCGCCTGATCATCCGCGACGAGGCCGTGCACGGCTACTACATCGGCTACAAGTTCCAGAAGGGCCTGGAAGGCCTGTCCGAGGAGCGCAAGCAGGAGATCAAGGACTACACCTTCGAGCTGCTCTTCGAGCTGTACGAAAACGAAGTCCAGTACACGCACGACCTCTACGACTCCGTCGGCCTGGCCGAGGACGTCAAGAAGTTCCTGCACTACAACGCCAACAAGGCGCTGATGAACCTCGGCTACGAGGCCATGTTCCCGGCCTCCGTCACCGACGTGAACCCGGCGATCCTGTCGGCGCTGTCGCCGAACGCTGACGAGAACCACGACTTCTTCTCGGGGTCGGGGTCGTCGTATGTGATTGGCAAGGCTGTCAATACTGAGGATGATGACTGGGACTTCTAGTCTTCTTGTAGATGGACAACCTATTTGGTCCCTTGGACAACCTAGTTGGTCCCCGGTCGGTTGTTTTGTGATCTTGACCTCATTGGAAGAATCGCTTCCTATTTGGAAGAAACGCATCGCCTAGTTGGAAGTGCTCAAAGTAGCTGTCACTAAAGGTGCCCCTGCATGGTAAGCGGTGCAGGGGCACTTTGTGTGTTGTGGCTGGGATACGTTGAAGTCGAGGTCAGCGTGGGCGCGCGGCGACCGGAACCGGAATCGGATCCTGCAGCTCCGGGCTCAAGTTGCGTTGGTTCACGTCTGTCAGTACATGTGGATGCTGGCGGGGAGCGACTGGCATGCAGTCGCATAGCACCTCACCAGCGTGACGGACCTTGGCGGAAGACACGTCTGTACTCCTTTCGTGTTGCTCGGGCATGCGTGAGGAAGATACCTTTCCTGGCCCTTGACAACATAGCCAACAGGACGCGTAGGTCCTCCTGATTGTGTCAAGTATTTTTGGCCCCAGAGGGGCGATTGAAAGTGGCCCCAGGTTCACGGGACGTTGTTGTGGCTCTCGGGCTCGCGGGACGGTTTTCGCACCGGTTGGCTAAGGGTTCCTGTATCGCCCGGGGGAACGGC
>JAXMJF010000010.1:0-3874 GCA_034376805.1 Arthrobacter sp. | reverse complement strand
GGACGGTTATTTCTGGCCCCCCTTCATGACTCGCCGGGCACCTGTGGCGGTTATTTGTGGCCCCACCTTCAACGTTGGATTCATCACTGGATGGATGCGGCGGAAGGCTGGTCTGGATGGAGTCGAGAGTGGAGTTGTTCGCGCGGATTCGAAGGGACGCCCGGGTTGAGGGCCTGTCGGTTCGTGCGTTGGCGGTCCGGTACGGGGTTCACAGGCGAACGGTAAGGCAGGCACTGGATTCGGCTGCCCCTCCGGAGCGTAAACAGAGGCAAGGCGTGTCCTGGAGGCTGGAGCCTTTTAAGGGCGCGATCGATGCGATGCTGATCGAGGACACGACGGCGCCGCGGAAGCAGCGCCATACTGCACGCAGGATTTTGGCCCGGCTCATAGAAGAGCACGGAGCGCAGGAGCTGTCGTATTCGACGGTCCGTGATTACGTAAGGGTCCGTCGGGCCCAGATTGATGTGGAGGCCGGCCGCCGGGTTGAGGTGTTCGTTCCTCAGGAACACGCTCCGGGTGCTGAGGCTGAGGTGGACTTCGGCGAGGTCTATGTCGTGCTGAACGGGGTGAAGACGAAGTGTCACCTGTTCATTTTCCGGTTATCGCATTCGGGCAGGGCCATCCATCGGATCTACCCGACCCAGGCCCAGGAGGCCTTCCTTGAAGGGCACATCGAGGCCTTCAAGGTTCTGGGCGGCATCCCGACTAAACACATCCGCTATGACAACCTCACCAGTGCTGTCACCGCTGTGGTGTTCGGTCAGGGCCGGCAGCGCCGGGAGAACGACAGATGGGTGTTGTTCCGTTCCCACTACGGCTTCGACCCCTTCTATTGCCAGCCCGGCATCGCCGGGGCCCACGAAAAGGGCGGCGTTGAAGGTGAGGTGGGCTGGTTCCGCCGCAACCGGCTTTCACCGATGCCGGTTGCTGACTCCCTGGACGAGCTCAACGACCGGATCCGCAAATGGGAAGCCCAGGACGAGGACAGGAGGATCAATGACAGGATCCGCACCATAGGCCAGGACTTCGAGATCGAACGGCCGTTCCTGGCCAGGTTGCCGGCAGAGGAATTTGATCCGGGTCTGGCGCTGAACCCGAGGGTCGACAGGTCCTCGATGGTCACCGTCCGGATGGTGAAGTATTCCGTCCCGGCCCGGTTCATCGGCCGGAGAGTCCGGGTCTCATTGCGGGCGTCCGAGGTCGTGGTGTTCGATGGCCGCACCGTGGTCGCCAGGCATCAGCGGCTCGCCGCCCGGTCCGGACAGTCGGTCCAGCTGGACCACTATCTCGAGGTCCTCAAAACCAAGCCCGGCGCCCTTCCAGGCTCCACCGCTTTGGCCCGGGCGAGAGAGTCCGGGACGTTCAGCAGCGCGCACGAGGCATTCTGGGCCGCCTCCCGCCGGGTCAACGGCGACGCCGACGGGACCCGTGAACTCATCGACGTCCTGCTCCTCCACCGGTCCATGGACGCCTGCGACATCCACGCAGGCATCACCGCGGCCCTCGTAGTGGGCGCGGTCAGCGCCGACGTCGTCGCGGTCGAAGCCCGCAGACACGCCACGACATCCTGCCGGGGTGGGGCCAGTTCGGACCGTCATCCCGGTGTTCATGCTGAAGAGAAGGTGCAACGGGTTGTCAGTCTCACCCAGCGCCGCCTCATGGACCCCGTCGCCGTCATCGCCGGGCTGCCACCTGATAGCCGGCCCCTGCCGTCGGTCCGCGCCTATGACGAGCTGCTGGCCAAACGTTCGGAACACCCCGCAGGAACCGCGTCAAAGGAGAACATCTCATGAGCCCCACCGCACCGGCGACCACCATCACCCCGGCCTTGCGCCGGCGGCGAGGCCTGACCGAACAGGCAGCGGTTGCCGCCGTGAACCAGGCCTGCCGCCGGCTGCGCCTGCCCACCATCCGGGCAGTCCTCGATGAAGCCCTCGCCGTCGCGGGGAAGGAACAACTCTCCTACCAAGGCTTCCTGGCCGAATTGCTGCTGGCCGAGTGCGACGACAGGGACCGGCGCTCCTCGATCCGGCGCGTGAAAGCCGCGAACTTTCCCCGGGACAAGTGGCTCGGGGACTTTGACTTCGACGCGAACCCGAACATCAACCCCGCCACCATCCACACCCTGGCCACCGGGGAATGGATCCGCAAAGGACAACCCCTCTGCCTGATTGGGGACTCCGGGACCGGCAAATCCCACCTGCTCATCGGACTCGGCACCGCCGCCGCAGAGAAGGGCTACCGAGTCAAATACACCCTCGCCACCCGGCTCGTAAACGAACTTGTCGAAGCCGCCGACGAGAAGGTCCTGGCCAAGACCATCGCCCGGTACGGCCGGGTGGACCTGCTCTGCATCGACGAGCTTGGTTACATGGAACTGGACCGGCGGGGCGCCGAACTACTGTTCCAGGTCCTCACCGAACGCGAGGAAATGAATTCCATCGCGATCGCCTCGAACGAGTCATTCTCCGGCTGGACCAAAACCTTCACCGACCCGCGCCTCTGTGCAGCCATCGTGGACCGCCTCACCTTCAAGGGCACCATCATCGAAACCGGCACCGACTCCTATCGCCTGGCCCATGGCATCGCGCGTAAAAGTTCGGAACAGGCGAACAACCCCGCTGCAGGAACCCGAGGTCCCCGCAGAGGTGAATCCGACCTCATGCCACGGGCGCCGGCAGGCACTGGATAACTCACCACGAAACTTTCCCCAAAAGTATCCGATACGGCGTCCGCGTGGGGTAGTTTGATCCCTATGTTGACCGGATTCAAGAATTTCATCATGAAGGGCAACGTCGTAGACCTTGCCGTCGCCGTCGTGATTGGTGCCGCCTTTGGTGCCGTAGTCACGGCCCTAGTCCAGAGCGTTCTCATGCCGTTCATCGCGGCCTTGGTCGGATCTCCGAACTTCGATAGCTTCGCCGTCGTGACCCTCAACGGAAACGACATTAAATTCGGTGTCCTGCTCACAGCAATTGTTAACTTCGTGCTCGTGGCGGCAGCCATTTACTTCGTCATCGTCGTGCCCATGAACCACATGATCGAGCGCCGCAACCGGCGCCTCGGCATCAACCCGGACGTCAAGGAAGAAGCGGCCGAAGACCCCCAGATTGCCCTGCTCACGGAAATCCGGGATTCCCTACGGCAAGACCGCAGGGCCTAATCAAGTCGGCGGACCCAAACCCACCAAAATCCGCTTTCAGGGCTAAACCGCCGCCCAATCGCTTCGGCACGCTTACGTTCCGCAGAGCGATGCTCCGATAGCGTGTCTCCCAGCGGCGCAGGGATAAATCCCGGCGTTCGTGCAGCCGCAGGCTGGCTGTGCTTGTTTTCCGTCATCGATGAAAGGACATGAAAAGTGGCTGTTTCGATTGAATTGGGCAAGGCATTGGACAAGGCCTACGAGAACTCGACTCTGGACGAGGTCCTGTCGGCCCCGCCCTCGACTCTTGCCGGCCTGACCGAAAAGCACGACGAACTGCTTGCCGGTATGGGAATCAAAACCATCCGCGATCTGGGAAGCAATAAATACTTCGCTACGGCAGGTGTACTGGTCGCACTCTCCGGCAAGGTCGGGTAGTGGGTCTGGACTGTTAGCGCGTCTCACTGAAAAGGTCCGGCCCGGCGCACGCCAGGTCGGACCTTTTCCATTCCAGAATGGATTTCTCCCACTCAAGAGATCTGACATGCTAGCAACGACGGCGCCCCGACTCCATACCCCCGACCGGCATCTGCCGTTCCCCCGGGCGATACAGGAACCCTTAGCCAACCGGTGCGAAAACCGTCCCGCGAGCCCGAGAGCCACAACAACGTCCCGTGAACCTGGGGCCACTTTCAATCGCCCCTCTGGGGCCAAAAATACTTGACACAATCA
>JAXMJF010000009.1:0-49095 GCA_034376805.1 Arthrobacter sp. | reverse complement strand
AGCCCTGTTCCTGTCCGCGTTCGCCGCACTGAAGGATCCTCTGTCGAGAACGTACTACGACCGGAAACGAGCCGAAGGCAAACGCCACAACCAGGCCCTCATCGCCCTCGCCCGCCGGCGGTGCGACACTCTCTACGCCATACTCAGAGACGGCACCTTCTACGAACCAAGATCATCCTGAGCCACTTGACGAAAACCATAGAGGCACCCCCCTTTCTCCCCACCAAAGGGCATCGGTCTTTACCCGGTCCCCGGAGGGACGCTGGAGTTTTGACGGCGCCGCGACCACGCACTCGATCCCAGCAGCAGCCAGACAACGCGCCAGACCGAATCCGGTCGGACCTGCCTCATCGACCACCAGGGCCGGGCCTGCCAACGTCGCTACCCATTCTGTGATCCCGGCATCGTTGGCCGCCAGGCTCTGCCGCAAAATCTCGCCGGTCTCACGGTCGATCGCACAGCCCTTCACACTGCGCGCGTGGACATCCAAACCGACATAGGTACGAACTTCCAGACGTTCAAATGTGGCTCTACCAGTCCACACCCCGCATCACATTGCGGACCAGACTGTGGGACTGACAGGGACCGGCAACCCATGAACCTCTTTGAACCCGGGGTTCCAGTCCTACGGCAGGCGATCACCACAATTCGTATCGTCCAGTCCTCACGGCCTAGCGAAGCAGCTGGAGCGATGGCTCAATACTAGCGACGGACAAGGGGCGTCCCTGCGTCCACTGTTAGCACTGCAACTGCCGAAATGCTGTCGGTTGTCCTGCCAGGGCTCCGGGACGACTATGGAACGTGGGTCCTCCGGCGCTCGCGTCGCGGACGATCAGCGACTGGGTCAACCCGCTGCACTACGACCGCCCTGTTCCAGACAGGGTAGCGGGTACTGCAGGCAGCGCTGTCCGTTGGTAAGGCCACCTTATGCGGCATTCGCGGGTCGTCCGGTGAGGAACTTTCCTGAATCAGGTGTCTGACTTCTTGGACCACTGAATTGCGCCGGCACCCAGTGCGGCAAGCACGAGGGCAGCCGGTGTAAGTGGCCTTTGGTTCTCAAACAGGAACAGCTGGACGACAATGATAAGGCCCGCTAGGACGAGCAGTGGTACGCCCGCGATGCGCACGACATGAGGGGCGACCCGCCGCGATGGGCTTTCGATTCCTGCCTGATCGGACGCCCGTGCTACTACCAGTAGTTCTGCGGCGCACTTGTTCGCTGCCAGCACTTTGCCATCCAGCCGATAGTGAAACAGGGCGATATTCATTTCGTCGGCGTATAGGACGGCTTGCTCGGTATATCTGGAGCCGGTGAAGAAGAGCATCCTCGATTCGGTGCTGCGGCCGCGCGCCCCGACCAGTTGCTGAAGGTACGGCCGCCCGACATCGCGGGCTTCGTATTTCACCTGCGCCACGGCGTTTCGAGCCCGTATGTCGAGCCCTTGATCAGCCCCGGGAGAGGTTAATTGGGCATCCCTGAAGCCCCATCCTCGCATCCAGTCACGGGCGTTCAGTTCTGCATCCTGCCACGAGGTGATTTGTCTGGGCGCCGGTTCCCTCATCTGCTCAGCATATTTGGTTCTTGGAGAATCCGGCGGTTCGTGACTCTTGCAACACCCGATCTCCTCGATCCCTTCAACCAGGCCAGCATCTCTCGCAGCAGCCCTGCACTGATGAGGCAGCGTTGAAGCCGGAGCCACCCTCCCGACCCGACTCGACTCGACCAAGCCCTACCGCCCTATACGCAGTAGGACGGGTCCCTCTGCGGTCCGACCGGCCGCTCCGAGACCTGCCGGGTCTCTATTGCGTTCTCAGCGTCCGCCCAGACGCTGTAACCGCTGGAGCAACGGCAGACGTATCGCGACCCGACTCTCGTTTCGGTGTCCACTACGGTCAGCCAGTCGTCACGGTGCTGGCAGTGGTGCCAATCGACGATGGGATCTGATTGGGGGGCAACGTGGCCAGCTCCCAGCGCCAAAACAGCCATGCCGTATACCCAGGATCCGGATGCTGCGGTGACGGGGAAACGATGGCTGCGCCGGCGGGTTTAACTTTTGGGAAGGCCGTGGCAGCAAAGCCCACTGGTTCCGGCAAATCGCCCTCGAGGCCGGCCCGCCTACTCACCGGCCAGGCGCAGCGACCAAATGATCTGCTCCGGATCGGTTGCCAGGTCATGCCGTTCCCTCCGCATTCCTGCATGAACAGGTATCAGAGCGGAAATTCCGGACCGGCCGCAACCCTCGGTCGATCTAAAGAATAATCAGCACGTCATGTTGTACGCGGCCCTGGCCACCATGAAGCGGTGAACGCGAAACCCAACGGAAGGCCGAACGAGGATGAACGCCCAAAAGGGACGACACAGGGCGGTCCGCCGTCGTCAGCCGCTCCCCTACACAACCGAATAGGTCTATCCGGGACCCCACACACCCGGAACATCAGATCAGAGGCGAGAGTGTGGACACTGTCCACACGAAGAAACACCAAAAAGCCCCTGAACAGGGAAAACACGTGCCCGAGGTGGGACTCGAACCGGGTTCCGGTCCTTGCAAACACTGGGAAGTGTTGAAAACGTACCGAATCCGAGCCAGTCCGACCGATGTACGGCCCAGTCCGACGGACAAGGTGTGCACATTGTGCACACCCCTTTTTGTGCCCTGAATTGGAGGCAGAAGACGGCCGGGCCCGACCCACGCTGATCGCAGCAGGCAACGCCGGCGCACGCTTCGCCGGTCCTGTACACACTCACCGCGCAAACACCCCTTCCTGCCGTCAACCAATGCTTCTCCCCTTTCATCACCCATCCGTCCGCGCGCTGCATGACCGGCTCGCCCAAGCCACGGCCCACGCCGACCAACAATGCAATTGTCACCGTTCGGTGACACAATGATCAGGAAGGGAGATCATTAATGACGTACAGGACCAGCATCAACTCACCGGCTGCGGCCGGAGCGATCCTCCGCGCCCGGCGCCAGGCAGACGGGCTCTCCCAACAGGCCCTTGCCGACAAGGCAGGGGTGTCACGAAAGTTCCTCATAGATCTCGAAGCCGGTCACGAACGTGCCGAACTCGGCAAGACCCTCGCCGTCATGGCAGCCCTCGGCCTGTCGTTGGAAGCCATCGACCCCATTCTCCGCGGCAGCGACCACGACCCGGCCCGCCGTGACTACGCCCAAACCTTCACCGAGTTGCTCGCCAACCGGGACTTCGAGTTCGCGATCAAAATGCTCGCCGACTACGCCACCGCCTCCCTCAAGGCCGGTCAACCGCTGCTCCAGCGCAGCCCCCGGCTCAAGGACCCGCACTGGTCCGCGGCCCTCGCCGGCATCACCAACTACACGGCACACCGGCTCGGCCAACCAGCACCGTCCTGGACCCAACGCATCAAACCACTCACCGAAGCGTGGATGCCTGCCGAGTCCTACCGGCACATCCGCGAACCCATGAAGCAACTCACCATGTCCGAAACACCCGAAGAACTCGCCGCAATGAACGTCTTCATCCGCGAACGCAGCCTGGCCACCGCATGAGCTCCGGAGAACTCACCTCCACCCAAATCCACGCCCTCCTCGAAGAGCTCGGCCGCCGCCTGCAGGCCCGCGGCATCCACGGGGACGTGAAACTCGTTGGCGGTGCGGCACTGATCCTGCAGGGAATCGGCAACCGACCCACCGCCGACATCGATGCCAGCTACGCCGACAAAACCGCCGTCGACGCCGTCGTCGCGGACATGGCCGCTGACTACGATCTCGCACCCGGCTGGCTCAACTCCAACGCCGCAGCCTTCCTCCCGGACAACGCCACCTGGGTCGAACTCGAACACCTCGACGGGATCACCATCCAGGCAGCGGACACCGAAACACTCCTCGCCATGAAAATCGCCGCGGAACGGGATAAGGACACCCTCGACATCGCCCGCCTCCTACGGCGACTCAACATCACCAACGCCAACGACGCCGTCGATCTCGCCTACAACAAATACGGCGAACACTCCATCCCCCTGGCAGCAGGCCGCGACAACTACCTCATCGTCGTCGACGACGCTCTCGACGCAGCCACCACCCTTGAACCGCGCTCCAGGGAGAAAGCTGAGTAGAGGCGAACAGTCACCTCCCGCTCGAGCTGTGGCTCATAAGCAGGCGGGACCTCAAATTCGGACCAACCTCGGGGCGGGGTGTGGCCCGTTGTATAGCCACTCGTTGCTGATCTCCGTGGCCTTGGCTGTGCGCGAGCGGGCGTCGAAGGAGAAGAACCTCGAGCTCCTGTTCGAGCAGCAGCGCCGCTCGCCCCGTGATCGACGCGGCGCAGCGCCGGCTGGAGTCACTGACGGCCACCAACCCGTTGGTGCTGGAGTTGGCCGGTGCCGACGACGTGGAAGCGCGCTGGCAGGAGCTTGACCTGGCCACGCAGCGACGAGTCATCAGTCTGATCGTCGAGCCGCGGCCACCCCGTCGGCAAGGGCTGGGCGGGACACAAGGGCGTCCAGAGGGACCGCGTCGAATGGATGTGGCTGTAGAGGCAGCCTGTCGCCAGCGGCCCCTCCTTTTCGCTCGTCGTTGCGTTGCTGTGCGCCCGGTGTGACTGCCCAATTGCCAGGAAATCAGTGTTTCTAAACATGGCTCTGCCTGTAGCGAAGAATGTCGCTGACGCGCTCACCACCGCCAGAAACGACAACGCTGACAGCACCACGACCAGTGTGATCCTCGCCGATCGCCTCCGCCGTGATTGATCCATGCCTGGAGTGTATGTCAGGCGCGCCCCGTCTAGGCCCCACCAGCGCTCGGGCTTCTGCGACGATAGTCCGCCCATTGGAGAGGATTGGCCCGAAGAAGAGCCGCGCCGTTCCAGGGAAATTATCCGGTGGCGGCGCGGTTTTCGCTTGTCCTGGAATCGGGCGCGCCGCCAAAGAGTGTTCGCCGCGGCCCCTGTGCCTGTCTGAGGTGCCACAAGCGCATAACAACGGCAAGCAGCAAGTACAGGATCCTGGGTGCAACCTGGAAGGCAATAACACGGAGAGTAGTTTGCCACCCTTCTCGCGCTGCCTGCAGTTGCAAATGCTTCTTGCACGAGCACAAGGAAGTAGCTGGCTATAAATCATTCAACGGGTCGCGCTTGAAGTCAGCCAACCTAAGCGACCCTCACGCCGCACACGAGCGCTAGCGGATACTTACTTTAGTGCTGTAGGGGTTGGCGCGCTGTTCGTCGTCGCACCAGTAGCGGCAGCTGCCTGGAGCGATCTCATCATCGTCTGAAGTTGGGCATGTTCACTTGATGATGTGTAGCCCTTCGCTTCGGTCATCGTTCCGAAGTCTCGATAAGCAGCGAAGATGACCGGACGAACAGGGCTACTGGTTGACGGGACATCAATGCCGGCAAGGGTGGTGAAGTGGAAGGGGTCCTCTTGCTGGCTTGTGGATGGATTGCCAACTACTCCTACAATCAGCCGGACGTTGTCCTCCCACCTGTTTGCCCTTTGCAGATCCTTCCGTGGAGTAAGGTCCATGGCCTTGGTTTGGACTGCAAATGATTTGTCGCCCAGCATTCCCTGGCCGTGGACTTCTCCAAGGTAGGTGACGGCCATATCGCCGCACACGCCCTCGCACGGGTACGTCGAGAACTGCGGTTGGACGTGCAAGGAAGCAACTTCCACGCCCGTTTCATTAGAGATCACGAAGGGACCCCCCTCCTGGTTGGGCGGACCAGTATTTGTAACGGTCCACGTTGCTGGGTAGTCGAAGGAGAAAGCTACATCAAATCCCACGCCGTTGAAGGTCGCCTTAGAAGACGTCGCAGCGGGGTCACTGTTTGTGGGGTCCGGTGACTCACTTTTGGTCGGATCTGCTGGTCTTGTCGTGGAACTTTCGGAGGGCTCTGGCGCTGGCCCCGCGGTACAGGCTGTCAGAGTTGAAGTTAGTGCCAAACAGAAGGCCATGGCCTTCATGGTCGTGGGCATCATTCCGCTTCGTTGTACAGTCACAGCGCCTCTTCCGTCAACCGTCAGTCCTTGCCGTTAATAGCATCTACCTACCCCGGACTGCCCGGCCCAATCGCCACGCGGGACAGGCTGACGTTCACGTCCTCCGCGCCATGGGGTCTTTCTGACTTGGCCATCATTGACGTCCTTACCAAACGATGGCTTCTCAGCGGCGGCAGTAGCCGGTATGCCTAGTGTTTGTCCGGCAAGAGCCGGAAGGTCGCCGCTTCCCGTTTGCCTTTGCCTTTGCCTTTGCCTTCGCCTTCGAGGCTTTTCGCCAGTTGCTGGCGCCATTCTGAGGAGTCGTGAGCTGATTTGCCCTGATCCTTGACCGCCCCATCCTCCGGTCGGCTCGCTGTCCGGGACGATCTGGACAACGACTTCTTCGCCGCGGGTCAGCTCAGCCGCAATGCTCCTGATGTACTCCAGATCCAGCCCGACCAGCTGCCTGTCTAGGGCCGCCTGCAGATCGGCCGCGACTTCCTCCTCGGTCTGCACGATCAGGTCTCCTCCAGAGACCCGGACGTCCTTGACATAGGTGATGGGGTGGGTCGCTGGGATTTTCGTTGAAGCCCACGACCGGCGCAGGCTGCCCGGACACCACGGCGTTCTTGAAGATGATGGTGGCCTCGCCAGTCAGCGCGCGCCGGCCAGATCGATGTTCCAGCCCTTCTGGCCTTCGGCGAGGTCGATCGGGGTGACCTGGAGCCGGCCTTCCCCCGTTAGGGCTGTGCCGGGGATGGAGACCTTCGGTGAGCCGTCCCGGCTCGGAGCCGGTACATAGGAGTGCCCCGGTCCAAGTAACTATTACGACATCGCCGAGGTCATGGACATCGCCGAGACACCGAGCAGCTGCCAGCACCGCAGCTTTCCATGCCGTCGCAGCCCAAAACCCCTCTTCCGTTCGCGAGGACATCCCGGCCGTCGTCTGATAATTAGAAAGGCCGCCCCAGTCCAGGGGCTGCCTTTTGCGTGGAGCGAATCAGCGCTTGGGCTTAGCGCCCTTGTCCTTCACGGTCACGAGGACGGCGAGGACCGTGGTGGCCAACGCAAACAGCAACGTAATGGCCCAGCCGCCCGGCAGTCCGTTGCCCGAGACCATTGAACCAAGGCATGCAATCACGGCCAGGCCGCTGAAGGATATGACCAGCCAAGGGGTTGCCCCTCCGCGCTTCCGCTGCTTGATCATAATAATGATTCCCGTGACGAGGCAGCCTATGGACCCGACAATGAGGAAGAAGTTCATCCATCCGTTGAACGGAGTGCTATCGCCGCCGTGCCTGACAAAAAAGAGCATGCCTGCAAACGGTATTCCGACGACGGAAAGGACCAGGGCCACCACGCCGGTGGTAATCCGCAGCGGGGAGGCTGGCTCTTTCGGCTGCCAGTTCGTCGGGGGAAGTTGCTGGCCGGGCGGGTACGGATATGCCTGCTGGGCCGCCGGCTTGTGCAGTGGCCTCTGATACGCCCATCCCGGACCCTGCCCGCATGGCGGCGTAGTCAGTACGGAAGGTGCCGGCGTTTGCGAGTACGGCGACGGTGAGTAGGGGGACCGCGTCGGGGTTGCCGGGCGCTTTTGCTTGGCGAGTTCCAGGCCGAGGAGGATGCCGATGGGAATGGCCAGGGGCAAAGCGCACATGAACAGCGCCAGGTTGAACACTTCAAGCATCGCGCCGACCATTGCCAGCAGCGTAGCGCCCGCCGCTGTACTCAACAGGCTCACGGGGGCCCACTGGGTCTGTGCGCCCAGCTTGAGCAGTAGCAGGATTCCGGCGGTGAGGTTACCCAAAGCCATCAGGAATAGCAGAAAGGCCATGAAGGCGAAGTGGCTGGCCTCGAGCATTACCAAGGCCGGGAGAAGAAACAAAACGCCCAGGATGATTCCGATGAACCCTGCTGCGGTCCTGCGACCCGACGCCTTCACCTTGTGCTCACCGAAAAAACCGGCGGGTGCGTACCGCTGACCTGGCTGAGGTTCGGAAGCAAAATGCGACGCGGACGCCTGCTGGGGTTCCTGGTACGGCTGCTGGGCATTTGCAGTCGGAGCAGGCAGGTGGGACAAATGGTCTTGCGCCGGGGTCAAGGTGGCACCGGGAGCCGGGTAGTTCTGCTGCTGCTGTGCCGGCGGCGCGGGCGGGATGTTCTCGGTCAAGGGTCCCCCAAATAGAGTGATGACTGGTCCGAAGCCAGAGTACATGTGCAGCGCCGCATCATACCCTTACGCTCAAGCATGTGCAGGGCAGGGGCGCGCGACGCTGGAGCATGGCGAAGCCCCGCACCAGTCCGGTACGGCTTCAATGGACGCATATTTCAAGCAATGCGAGGGAAGCCTGCCCGCAGGCGGTTCAGCGGAGTGCGCGCACGAACCACTCGGCATCGTGGACGAGGTCAAGGTTCAGGATCGCGTTCGGCGCCCGGGGCCATGTTTGGGGGGCGGCCACGAACGGGCGGTGGGACCGGGTTGGCGAGACACTCAGCTGGCCTTAAAGTCCCGGCTTTCCGGGGTCTCGGCGGCGTCCAATCAACCTAGAGTTCCTGAGACGCCAGCAATGAACCGCCAGCCCGCGACACCCACGCCGTGTCGCATCCCGTAAACACCGGCATCGCAACAGCAACAGAGATAATCAAGGCGACGCAGGAGCGGAGTTTTCGGCCGCCAGCTACGCTGGCTTGGCCCGCCGCTCCTGTTATGTCGTGACCGCGGAGCCAGACGAGCAAGGGGACACCTGATGGACCATGAGAAGTCGAAATGCATTGACACGACCTTCAACGTCAACTTGGATGCCCAAGGGAAAGACCCTGACAAGCACAGCCCGACCCTGAAGGACTACCACCGAAAGCTGTGGAGCAAAGACCTGCCCTGCGGAATCGGGCGTTTCGATCTGGCACCCGAATCCAACGCATACCTCGTGCATAGGTCCTCGAATGGTGTCTTTTTCATGGCCAGCGACGCCATCACCACCAGGCTCAAGAAGCGGGCGTGGCACATCATCGACAAGATTCCGCCCGAAGACCTGCCAGCGTGGCCTGGCTACACGATCGGAAGCTCCATCGTGTTCCCGGGCAACAAAGTCGACGGGAAGATGACACTCAATGGCGCCCGCGGATTCAACAGCAAGATCGCTGACCGCTTCGACCTGACCCTGGAATGCATCCGCCGCTACTACGACGGCCGCCAGCAGGCGAGTCCCCTCGAAGACGTCCTGCTCAGGTACGAAAAATTCTTCGCCCTGTTCTGCGACTTCAACGGGTACGTCAACTTCTTCCTGCTGCAGGACCTCTTGAAGGATGACGGGACGATCGACTACTTCCACGACTTCGATGACTTCAAAACCCCGGCTGTTCCCCAGGACGAGACCGAATACCTGGAGTACCTGGCCAAGAGCAACAGTTTCATCAGCGCCCGCAACGCCAGGATCGCCGCAGAAACGTGCAGGACTCCCAGCTGAAAAGCCGTACGCGCTGAGGTTGCGGGCGTAAATGGCCGGCAGCACTCTTGACTGACCTACAGGGCAAGGACTTCCAAAGCCTGGGGCGGCTTGCCTAAACAGAAGTCGGCGCGAGCCGCTCCGGCTGCTGGCACGGAGTCAGAAGACGCGGCCCGATCAGGCTCCGCGGAGACGAGCCGGGCCTCCGCGCTGGTCTCGGCCGCCGCACGACTTGGTGTCGGCCGCTTTTTCGGTGTGACACCCAGTCACCTCCAGAGCACACTGGATGAGTACATCCAGGCAGGACCCTCCGCACACCAAGCCGCCGCCTTGAAAAGCCTGGCCGACAAGCCACTCGCAGTCTTGACAGCCGGCGTTGGCAGCCAGGCAGGCTGGGACGCTTCGCAGGAGGACATTGCCGCGCTCGCACCCAATAGTCTGCACCGCGTCATCGACGGATCCACCCATACCTCATTGGTCGCTGATCGAGAGGACGCCGCCGCAACCGTTAGCGGCATCCTCGACGTTGTCTCCGCCGTGCGTAAAGCAAGCCCTCTAACTCCATAGAAGGAGGAAGAGTCCGCTGCGCTGCGGCTAGCGTTGCTTGGCAGACCCTGGGTCGGTCTATAGATACCGGCAGGCTGTCCGTTGACATACAGGCGGGGCTTCGTGGTGGAATCAACTCCAGGACCGGCACCCGGCCGGAATGATTGGGGGATCATGCTGCTCGTTGCGCTGCTGGACGGAGAACGGGTCGATGCCACGGCACATACGGCTGAGTCCTGGGCGGAGCTGCAGAGTTCGGAGGAACGCAAGCGCATGGTTCTACCGCTGTGCGGGGTGCGGGCTGTCGCCATGGCCCGCGGAGTGACCACCCGGTACTTCGCACACCACAGCAAGCGGGACTGTGGTGCCGAACACGGCGGGGAGACGCCGCAGCACCTGGCTATGAAGGAGGCACTGAGGCAGTGCATCGACCGAGTCCCCGGCTGGCACGCAATCGTGGAGCACCAGCACCCATCTCGTGAATGGACTGTCGATGTTCTGGCCGAGTCCGATGATTCTCGGACGAAGGTCGCCTTCGAGGTCCAACTGTCCTCGCAGAGCCCCGCGGACTACTTCAAACGCACCCAGCGATACTTCGACGACGGCCTGTTTCCAGTGTGGCTCATTCCCCGTCAGCTTGAAGACCACGAGACCAAGGTCCCGGTAGTCGTTACCGGCTACGGCAAAACCTCGACTGTCCCGGCGGACGTCTCCGAGTTGCTGGCGCTGCCGGCCGATCAGGACTTCGTCAAGGCTGACGAGACGCTGGGGGTTTTTGTGTCTGCCCTGCTGCTCCGCGGCCCGTCCTGGAAGCCAGGTTCCCCCGACGCTCAGGCGGCCCGGCGGAAAGCCGCTGCTGCGAAAGCAGCCGCCCAGGCCGAAGTTGAGCACAAGAAGCAGGAAGCCATCGAGCAGTTGGTCGCGGAGATGAATGCCCACTCCGCGTCCCCGGAATCAGCGTTTGGCATTCACGTGGTCGGCACGGACGCGCAGACGTTCGTGTGGGGCAGCCTCACCGGCTGTTGGAACTGTGAGGAACCGATGCTGGTCTGGGACGCGAGGAGCCCGGGCTTCAGGAAGAAGTGGATCCGGGTGCCCCGCGTGGACGTGAAGTCCGAGGTGGGCCGCGTGCGGCCGGAGAACGATGCCGAGGTGCACCGAGCCATCGACCAGTGGATCAAGGTGACCCGGTCAGACATTCCAAAAGCGGGCATCCGCCTGCGGTACACCAAGGCCAGCGGCAAGCGGTACAGCGCGTTCTTTTGCCCTGCCTGCGACAGCACCATGGGTCAGTACTACATCTCCCGCATCCTGGCGGAGAAATGGTCCATCCTGAGCGGCCCGGTCGTTGAGCCTTCCAAGTCGCCTCGAGTCCTGCCCCGCACTGCTTTCGGACAAGGCGCGGCCGGGCGTGTCCATCCTCATGCAAAGACCTGTGACTGGTGCGGAAGGTATCCTCACCCGGAATATGAGTGTTTGTGGCGCCGGCTCCGCGGTGGAGGGACGGATAAGCACTACTCCGACGGGGTCTATTCCCGTATCACCCAGGGGTCCTTGACTGAAGCCGAAGGAACGGCAACTCTGCAAAGAATGATTGACCGGATTGCGCGCGGTAGGCGCTCTTGACCGGCTACCCGACGAAACGCACCGGCAGGCGTCCGTTAGCGGGTGCCCTAGGCGGAGCGCGGTTCAGCCGATCAGGAATTCGCACCAGAGCGGGTAGTGGTCCGAGATGCGCCAGGACACGTCGCTGCGGCTGAGGCCCGGGTAGACGTACGGGGCGAAGTCGAAGGATCCGGCCCGTTGCGTGTAAGTGAGGCCCTGCAGCAGGGAAGTGCGGTCGGCTTTGGAGAACCAGGCGATCTGGTCGTAGAAGTGCTGGGTCTTGTCGTTGTCGAAGATGGTCCTGGGGACCTTGTCCAGTTCCGTCGGCGGCCACAAACCTGTGGCGATGAACGCCTCGTAGAGCGGGTCACCGATCCGGTCCAGGTTGAAGTCGCCGAGGACCATCAGGTTCGCGTTCCAGTCGTTGGGCCGGACCGCCCAGGCCCGCATCCATTCAGCGAACGCGGTGATTTCCGGCAGCCGTTCGGCAGGGCTCTTGCCCCAAAGGACGTGCACGGACGCGAGGGTGAATTCCACCCCGTCCCGGGTAAAGCTTGCGGTGTACGGGGTGCGGGCGAACTGGCGGGCCGGTTCATCCTCGATCGGTGGCAGCACGATCTCACCGACCAGGCCGGATGGCTGGACCCTGTCGGTGTCATAGACGTAGGCGAGCCGTTCGCCGTTGCCAGTGGAGCCTTCCGTCACGTCCGAGATGATGATCTGCCATTGCGGGCCGAGGGTGGTCAGCAGATGTTTGAGGGCTTTGGGGTTGCGCCGGGATTCCTGAACGGCCACGACGTCGAACCGGGAGATCACTGCCGCCAGACAGGCGATGGCGTACCAATCCCTCTTGGGTGAATCTTTGGGGCCGGCTACCCGTTTGGTGGTCAGGTCCCCGAGCGCCCTGATGTTCCAGGTTCCGATCAGGATGTTGGTGTCTGTTCTGGCAGGGATAGCGGCGTCTAGGGCGGCGCGCAGCCGGTCCAGATCTTCGGTCACGGATGCAGGAGGCTGCTCACTCATGCCTCCAGGGAAGCAGCCGGGGCACGGCGATCGGCGGGACACACCGAAGCGTCCGGGAAAGCCGCCGCTGGGTCCGCAGCCTTTGTTTCGCATGTCGATGGACCACTGAGGGCATATCGGCATGCGAAACAGGCTCCAGCATCGTCGAACTCCAGGAACAGTAAAGGTACGATCACTGCCCCTTGGGACTCGTTTGGTCCTACTTGAGCTTGTAGCTCGTCTTGCCGAGTTCGGTCATACCCAAATCGGTTGATGCAACGAGATCCACGGGGGTTATTTCGTCGTCAAGTTCATAGGCGATCGCATTTTCAACGGTTCCGTCCTTCTTGATTTTCTCCATCTGGGTCTCCAGGAACCTGTCATCGGGCAGACCCCCAACCTCAAGCTTGTTTTCAGCATTAGGGTTGTTGTCTTGGTATGCCGTGAGGTTGAAAATGAAATTCATCGGACTGACGTCCTTTGCACTCAGGTTCGTGATCTTGTACCAGAACGCAATGACGGGCTTCTTGCCATACTCATTGCCCTTCGCGCCTACCGCGAGGACCTTGTGGTCGGTGATCACAATCTTCAGTTCCGGAGTGGTGAGTACACCGTCCTTGAAAGACGAGTCGCTTGTCGGCGCCGTAGTCGGAGCGGCACTCGCCTCCTTCGTCGAGCTCGTTGCATCAGATCCTTTGCTTTCGGCCGCCGTCCCGGCGCCGCACCCGCTTAGAACGAGAGCAATCGATGCGGCCGCAATCAGTACTAAAGACTTCTTCATCTGGATCCTTATTTCCCCAAGCCTGCCAACGCAAGCGAATGATTAACAAGCAGTAGCCTACGGCTCGATCCGCAAAATGCCGGTTTTGTTTCATTGACAGACGAACTATCGATAGCGTAGGTGGGTCAAATCGACACCGGAGACCCCGCATTGGAATGTCTACTTGGCCGTTCAGCCGAGCTCAACCAGTCCAAACTGTTCTCTAGTGGAACCCTGAATCGGACGTAGCCTGCATCGTTGGTCGTGTTGGTATCGGTTCGAGACGCCATTTAGTCCGGCGTCGTTTGGCCTGGACGAACCCCACGATTCCAACTGGGGCAAGCAGAATTCCTACGACCTTGGAAACTCCGGCAGCGGCAAATATTGCAAGGGCAACCGGCATAGGGACACCGTCACCGGGTAGCCAGACCTCTAATTGAGATTCATGCCGAACTGCCGGGTCAGAAGCGCCCTCTTGAAATGGGCTTCCGCTGCATCGACCTGCGCCGCCGGCGCGCTCGGCGAAAAGACCTGCAGGATGCTGAACTGGAAGTGCTGCCGGTGCCGGGCGTCGGCGGCGGCCAGCTCCCGGAGCGCGACGTTGCCGCCGTGGCCGTTCCTGGCATACTCGCTCCAGCGGCCAAAGAAGCGCTCGGCGCCGTCGGCCTTCCCCACATACATCCTGCCGTTGCTGGTGTCGGCGATGAGGTAGATTCCCTGCACGGAGCTGAGGGCCGTCCGCCACTGCCCGTAGCGGTCATCGGTGATGACGGCCTGGAGCTCGTCGAAGCTGACAAGGAGCAAATCAAATCCCGGGAACGGCACGCTGGACGGGTCGGAGATCTCGACAACCGTCATGGCGGTTGCCTGGTCACCCGCCTTGGCCCAGTTCACCGTGTCCTTCGTCCACTCGATCACCAGCCGGTCCGCCAGGGCTGCGAACACCGGGGTGGGCCGCAGGTCGAAGAAGCGGCGAATGTCGGTACGCTCCGCCAGGACTTCGCCATGGTTCTCGTGCGCGGTGATGAACCGTGCCCGCCGGCCGGTCGTGGCGAGAAAGTTCAGCCAGATCCTCGGAGGAGTCGCTGGCAGCTTGCTGTTGCGGATGCCCTGTTCGCGCACGTACGGCAGCAGGCCAGGCCCCATCGCGTCCGCCCGGGTTTTCAGCCCATCCGGCTTGAGCGTGTGCCGGATGACCTGCACATCCTCTGGCGCCAGTCCAGAAGCCTGAAAGAGATCTCCAAGGCTCAGTTCGCCCGAGTTGCCGTTATCCATGTCCTGCCTTCGCTTCGGTCATTTTGCCCCGGGATCTCGGAACGCGTCTTCACGGTTCCGGAGACACCGGGGAGCTTATCGCTCTGCGGATTCTAGCCCGCCCAGCCATGATGAGATTTCCTCCATGGCTTTCTGTGGCTGGGGAGCAACGGAGTACACGCGAATCTCAAGGTAGCGGGTGCTGTTGATCTCCAGCGGCGGCACATCATCTTCTCTCAGCCGGACCACCAGGTAGCCGGCGGCCAGCAGGTCGGCAGTCTTCCGCACATCGGTCAGCACCTTGGCAGGCTCGCGGTGCCAATAGGCGCCGTCGTATTCCACTATGAGTTGGCGGCCGCCGACGTCGACACTGATGTCCGCCGACGAGGACTTGCGGGTCGTGAACGCCTTGTCCCGCAGAACCGCACCTGAGCGTGCCCCGGGGAAGCACTCCTCCGCTGCGGCGTGGTGAGCCAGTTTGACCTTGGACTTGCCGACCTCCCTACATTCAGGGCACGCCGCCCCATTCGAGCGGACGCTGAGGGAACCCGTCCAGACGTGCGCGGGGTTGGTAGCGCAGATCCACTCCGGAACGAAGGGCGTTGACGCATAGGGCCCGACGTGCCAGGCCGACACCGGATTCGCAGGGCTCCACTCTGCCGCCAGTCCCGGGTCCTGCCACGCCAGGGATCCGAGGATGGTGCGGCACTCAGGGCAGCGCAGCCTGTCGCATTTGTCCCGGAATCGCGGGGACTCCTCCCACTCATGACGGCAGCAATCGGCCAGCCAGTTCTTCTGGGACTTTCGGGTTTCCGCACCCCGGCAGCTCGGGCATCCGGATTCGAGGAAGCCCACCTGTTCCTGGAAATCGCCCCCGAGACCGCGACTGGCCACGCTCAGCGAGCTGATAACCAGCTCAGGATCGGTTGCCAGGTCATGCCGTTCCCCCCGCCTTCCTGCATGAACAGGTATCAGAGCGGAGTTTCCCGACCGGCAGCAAACCCTCGGTCGATCGAAAGAATAATCAGCAAGTCATGCTGTACGCGGCCCCGGCCACCATGAAGTGGTGAACGCAAAACCCGATGGAAGGACGAACGAGGATGAACACCCAGAAGAGACCCCACAGGGTGGTACCCGGTCCGCCGTAGGCAGCCGCTCCCCCACACAACCGAATAGGCCGTTTCCGGGACCCCACACACCCGGAACATCAGATCAGAGGCAAGAGTGTGGACACAGTCCACACGAAAAAAGCACCAAAAAGACCCTGAACTGCGGAAACACTGTGCCCGAGGTGGGACTCGAACCGGACTCCAGCCCTGCAAACACTGGACTCCCACCGAAACATACGGAATCCGACCCAGTCCGGCACCAGTACGGCCCAGTCCGGGACCCAAAGTGTGGACACTGTCCACACCCCCAAAACTCCCCACCGAGGCCCCCAAACAGCCGCACCCAGCGTTGACAGGGTGCGGCGCTTCTTTGCCCAGAAACACCTGATCCTGCTGGAGAAGTTCAACCGCGGCTGCAACCGGGTCCTGCCCGCGGTCGTTACGGACTCCCGGGCACACCCGCACGGCGCACTGAGTCTCCAGGTTCTGCATAACGATTTCACCTCCCTGCAGCCCCTTCATGGTCCGATCGGCCGAGAGCCGCATGACCCGGCTGCGTCCCTCAGACCCCTCTTCGCGTATTCGGCGAACTTCCAGCCACGTAACGACGGAATCCCGCATGGCACCTGCACCCCGGAATGGCCCATAGCGGCCCGTCTGATTGGAATTATGTGGCGCCGGTTTTCGATTTTGCCGAATCAGCCCGGTGCAACTCCGACGATAGAGACGCGCTGCCCATCCTGTACAGATATTGGGGGTCCCTTCTGGCACGCGTATGAAGAGGCGAGTACTTTGACGCGTCCGCCAGAACCGTCGTTACGCACTGCCGAGCGGACTGACACTCGGTCTAAGCGGACTCACCGTCCGGCGCCGCCCCGAACAAGTCGTGGACTGGCTTCCCCTCGTCGCCGAGTGGCTCGTCCTGACTGGCGGGCATAAGTGTCCCGGCGACGTCGGCGTCCGTTCCCTGACCGTCACGATAGCCGGGTCAATGAACTTCTCTGGCAGGTCCGGGATTCCGACGACGACAGGCCGGCCTTCCCACACGGCCCCCTGCTACCCGCCCGTAGCGTAGCGCCGCGTTTTGGAGGAGGAGCATACTGGATACGCCGCGCAAGTCGATGGACGCTTGACCGTCCGAGCGGCTCATTCACCGGCAGTCCCCGGGGAAAGCTGCCGGCACCTTGGCGAAGGTTGCGGGATTCCTCTTCCCACGCTTCGCATCCCCTAAACAGACAATATCGGTCTCAGACGGGTAGAAGATCAACGATGAATCGCACCAGGACGGGGCTACTGTCGATGGCCACCGCTGCAGTGCTTGCCATGGGACTTGCTCCCTCAACTGCGGTCGCCCATGGAGGATCCGGGCACGGGGGCTCGGACCACAGCGACGACTGGCGGGACAATGACGATCAGCGCAGGCTGGTCAAGATCTTGCGCCACGTTACCGACGACTATCGCTGGCTGGAGAACGCTGAGGCGGACGGCTACCAGAAAATCACTGAATGCATCGAGAAACCCGGCGTAGGGGCAATGGGCTTCCACTACGCGAAGCAGGAACTGATCGATGACAAGACCCAGGCCCGAAAGCCTGAGGTTCTCGTGTACATGCCGAATAAGTACGGGCGGTACAAGCTGGTAGCCGCTGAGTTCATATCGACGGCGGCCGAGCGGCCGTCGATTGCCGGCCTCGACTTCGACGACGGGCCGTTCCCCGGCTCCTACGCGCTCCACGCGTGGGTATGGAGAGACAACCCGGACGGCATGTTCGCAGCCTATAACCCGGACCTGAACTGCCCAAAGTAACACCCTACTGGCGGTCGAGCCTGTCGAGCCCTCAGCGCTAACTCGCACCCTACAATAAGCAGCCGGACGCTCCTGCAGCTCGCGTGCAGGAGCGTTTTCGCGTGCCTCCGCTCGCCTTCCTGCGTAGCTTTGCCTCCCCGTGCGTGGTGCCGGCAACACGCCACCAACGACTGTGGGCAGACGTCATCCAGGTAAGCGTTGCCGCTACGCCCACCCACAACTTTTGCCACCCGACAAGGACTTCGGTCGCACGGAACACGGGCCTGCCGAGCTGCTGACCGGGGCCGGATACTTGTTGACCCGCGGGCACTCAAACATCGATGGTGACTACGGCACGCGTCCCCGCCGAGGCCGCATGTGATCCGGTTGCGGAGCTGACCGCCCGTGAGACGCAGCAGCACATCTTGGCCGCGGCGTGCTGCTGGCGTTCACTGTAGAAGACGTCGCGGTGGTCGACGGCACCTTGCAGACTCAGCAGCCGCACTTCGCAGAGGCCGCATTCGCCCTTGCGGCAGTCGACACGCTGGCCGCCGGGGACTGGATCCGCTGAAATCGCCCCTACGTCTCATCGGTGATTCGGGGACCGGGAAATCCAATTATCTAGCGAGACGTCTCACAACCCCTGGCTTGCAGGATGCCTGAGCATTCTCATTCCGGCGGATGAGCGACCGAGGCCGCACTGCAGTAGGTCGTGCGGCGGGGACTTGGCGGGAGGTGTTGACAAGATACGCAGGGCACTAGATCATTTCAAATGAAAGTATTTCATTTCAAACGAAGGAGTTCCTTATGCGTCATGGTGATATCTCTTCCAGCCTCGACACCGTGGGTGTGGCGGTCGTCAACTACAAGATGCCGCGTCTGCACACCAAAGACGAGGTGCTGGAGAACGCTCGGAAGATCGCAGAGATGGTCGTGGGGATGAAGAAGGGGCTGCCTGGGATGGATCTGGTCGTCTTTCCCGAGTACTCGACCCAAGGCATCATGTACGACAACGATGAGATGTTCGCGACGGCTTCCACGGTTCCGGGGGACGAAACGGACATCTTCGCTGCCGCCTGTCGTGAGGCCGACACCTGGGGGATCTTTTCGATCACCGGTGAGCAGCACGAGGAACACCCGAAGAAGCCGCCGTATAACACTCTGATCCTGATGAACAATCATGGCGAAATTGTCCAGAAGTACCGCAAAGTCCTGCCGTGGAACCCGATCGAGGGCTGGTACCCCGGGGACACCACCTACGTGACGGAGGGGCCGAAGGGTTTGAAGGTGTCGCTGATCATCTGTGACGACGGCAACTACCCGGAGATCTGGCGTGACTGCGCTATGAAGGGCGCGGAGCTGATCGTGCGCTGCCAGGGGTACATGTACCCGGCCAAGGACCAGCAGGTGCTCATGTCCAAGGCCATGGCCTGGGCCAACAACTGCTATGTCGCCGTGGCCAACGCCGCCGGCTTCGACGGGGTGTACTCCTACTTCGGACACAGCGCCATCATCGGCTTCGACGGCCGGACGCTGGGCGAGACAGGAGAAGAGGAGTACGGCATCCAGTACGCTCAGCTCTCCGTCTCGGCGATCCGCGACGCCCGGGAGAACGACCAGTCCCAGAACCACCTCTTCAAGCTCCTGCACCGCGGCTACACGGGAATTCACGCGGCCGGCGACGGAGACAAGGGCGTGGCCGAGTGCCCCTTCGATTTCTATAAGCTGTGGGTCACCGATGCACAGAAGGCCCAGGAAGCCGTCGAAGCCATTACCCGCGACACCATTGGCGTGGCCGAATGCCAAGTCGGCTCGCTTCCCGTCAAAAAGGAAATAACCGTCTAGCACACTGCGACTACGGTAAGGGCGCCGGACCGAGGTCCGGCGCCCTTACCTCTTTGGAGAGCCCCATGCCTTTCATCAATGACCGCCTCAATGACATCAAGCAGCAGCAAGAGCTAAAAACGTTGCTCCAGGACTACGAAACCCAGCCCGTCGATCCCGGTGACCCCCCATATGGTCCTCCACCGGTTGACGACGGCGTCGATCTGGACACCATTCGTCGCCGGCTGCGCCACCGGATCGTGGGCCAAGACGAAGCCATTGAGGCCGTCGTCCGTTCGGTGGCCATCGGCCGGGCCGGCCTGAACGATCGCAACCGCCCGTTGGCCAACGTACTGTTGCTGGGTCCGACCGGCGTCGGCAAAACCGAGCTGGTGCGTCAGGTCGCCGGGATCCTGCGCTCAGACCCGGATGATCTCTCGCGCATCGACATGAGTTCCCTTTCGCAGGAGCATTACATGGCCTCGCTGACCGGAGCGCCCCCAGGCTATGCCGGGGCCAAGGAAAGTTTTTCGCTCTTCGACCGGTCGAAGATCGCCGGTGACCCGTACACTCCGGGGATCACCCTTTTCGATGAGGTCGAGAAGGCCCACCGTTCCGTCCACCGGGCCATGCTCCACGTCATGGACAACGGCCTGCTCAAGCTCGCCAACGGGCAAGAGACGATTAATTTCCGGAACTCCTATCTCTTCATGACCTCCAATCTGGGTTCGGCAGAGCTGTTGGCGCGCAGTCGCAGTCGAGTCCGGGCGAGCCTCGACCGGGCGGCCCAAGGCGTAGGGGTCGCCGGGTCGTCGATCTACCAGCGGGTGTTCCGCGCCGATGACGGCGTGGTGGTCCGCAAGGCCCTGGAAGGATTCTTCGAGCCCGAGTTCATCAACCGGATTGACGAGGTCGTCGTGTTCAATCCGTTGACCAACCAAGATGCCGTCGGAGTGGTCCGCCTGGAGATTTCCGACCTCGTAAGGCGGTGCGCCTTGCGCGGGATCCAACTGTCGGCGGACCCCGCGGTGGCGGTCTTCGTCGGTGCCCAGGGATTCGACCAGACCTATGGGGCCCGCAGCATCAAACGTCTGGTGCGCGACCAGCTGGCAACTCCTGTCGCTCGAGCTGCACTGGGGTTACGAGGCTCCACAGGGGAGCCTGTGAGCCTCCTCGCAGAGGTTCATGGCGAGGAGGTAGTGGTCAGACCCGTCGAGTCATAGCTGGTCGATGATCTCGAAGTCCAGGCCTTCCGCCCGGGCGAGATAGACCGGGTGGGTGGCCTGGTTCCCATGGAACTGCACCGTGCCCCGAGGCCCGTCATACCCCAGCTCCCCGATGAGGCGATTCATGTCCTGGACACAGGCGGAGCCGGTCAGCCGAGTGAGGTGGGCCAAGGTGTGCATGCCTTCGTAGCAGGACTCGGCCACGTTGTTCAGCGGTGGAGCCGCCGCACCATGGAATGCGGCATACCGGGACTGCAGATCGAAGGATCCGGCCGTGACAAGAGTTCGGAAGAACCCTGCCGACACGTAGAGATCCTTCGTGGCCTCAGGGCCACTAGCCATGACCATGTTCTCCTCCATCAACGGGCTGTAGCGCACCATGCGGTCGCTGAGCCCTTGTTCGGCGAAGAGCCTGTTGAACAGGGCCGCCTCCTGCCCCACGAGCAGCATCAGCACCCCGTCGCATGCGGTCCTGGCTACCTCTTCGACGAGCAGGTCCACCCGCCCAGCGTCCATGCGCACGAACGCCTGTCCGACGATCTCGATCCCCAGCTCAGCGCACGCCTCGGTCAGCACCGCCGCGGTCTGGCGCGGCCAGACGTAATCATGGCCCACGACGAACCAGCGCCGCTTGCCCAGATGGCGTGCCATCCAGGCCAGCGCCGGAACAATCTGAAAGTTCGGCACCTCACCGCTGCAGTAGACCCCGGGGCGGTGTTCGCCGCCTTCATAAAGAGACGTGTAGACATAGGGGAGCCTGCCGGCGATCGCCGGCACCAGGGCATGTCTCACCGAAGAGATGTGCCACCCCGTCACGGCATCGAGACGGCCCCCGTCGATCAATGCGGCCACCTGCGCGGCGACCTCCCGGGGAGGCTGACCGGCATCGATGAAATCCAGCTCCACCTTACGACCCAGGACCCCGTTCTCCTCGTTGAACTCCGCCGCAGCCAACTCGGCCACCGCCTGACACGAGGGACCGAATATGCCCGCACCGCCCTCAAGAGGAACGATCATTCCGACACGCCAGCTCGGTTGGCTCGGCATACAGGCGCCCTTCCAATGTGAGATCTGCGTCACTCATCTTGGCACATATTACTTCCATATGCGAAACTTCAATTCAGAAGTTAAGTGTGGTGGACGGGAGTGGTCGGCATGTCGGTGACAACAGCGAATGTCGGTTTGACCGCGGCTCTCGCGGCAGCCATGCGGCGCGTGCACGGGCACGCCCACGCCCTGGTTTCAGCCGAAGGACTCACCGTCGATCAGTGGTCGGTCCTGGACTTCGTCGCCAGGTCCTCTATGCCAGTGGCCATGTCCGAGATCGTCGAGGCTGTGGGGCTGACCGGACCCAGTCTCACTCGAGCAGTGGACAAACTGGTGACTTCCGCGCTGATGTTCCGCGAAGTCGACGCCGGTGACCGTCGACGCGTCCTGGTAAACCCCTCGAAAAGGGGATTTGAGGTCCACGCCAAGCTCGCGCCGCAGGTGGAGTCCCTCGAGCATGAGCTGGCCGGCAGTCCCGAGACCGCCAGCCAGCTCCCCAAATTGCTAAACGGCCTGGCCCGCTAGCTCCTTCCCCGGCGCGCTCGAGGTCTCATAGGCCGCGAGGTTTCGCCGCGCCAGGAACCTCGCCATGATCGCCAGAACCCCTAGCAACACCAGCAACCCAGCCGCCCCCGCGGCACCGGGTACCCAGGCATCGCGCAACAGCAGCACAGCTGGCACCGACGCCGTCGGAATCGCCCACAGCGTCACCAGCCACCCGGCAAACGGGGTTAGCGCTGATTTCTCCAGCGCGAGCAGGGCGAAAAACAACAACCAGAGAATCCCCCAGGCTAACCAGATCACCCCGAAGGTGAGATCTCCGGCGAAGAACGAGTCGATCGCGGCATAAACGGTCGAGGCCGCGACGAAGAGAGAGAACCACCCGATGCCCTCACCTGAGATCCCCGCCAGATTGGCGATACCGACATACAGGTAGGTGAAGCCGAAGAGCAGTATCGGGAACGTCGCGTGCAATGTGGCCAGATCCCCTCCGGACTGGGCCAAAATCATCAGTGGCATCACGCACTGCAGCCCACCGACGAGGATGTTGAAGATCCCGGCACTCTTGGCTGATATGCGTCCGAGCAGCATCAACCCGTTAATAAAAAGAACGGCACCGACGTAGAACAGTCCCACTGCACTCATGGTCCACCTCCTGAGGAGCCTCACGGCCCAAATAGTTCCATATGAAAATAACCCATTCAGAAGCTACAACGTGAGTGTCGACAAGTCAACGCGTGTAGCGCAGCGGCAAATGGCGCACTTTTCGCGGAAGTGGAACTCAGGGGTCGTTGCAGCGGCTTAGGGTTCGTTCGGTGATGTGGCGAGCCTCGCCACAGACTCTCCCGGCCCAGGACGTTGACCATCGCCGCCGGGGACCTGAACTTGAAGATTCCCAAGTTGCGGAACGGGTCGTTTTTCCCAGCCCTGTTGGAGCGCCGCCGCCGCGTCGACCAGGCCTTCTTCGCTGTGGTGGTGGAGGCCTACCTTCAAGTGGTCCCCCACCCTCAAGGTCGAGACCAAAGTCAAAGCGCTCGGGGCCGGGACCGGGATCTCCAAGTCCGAGGTGTCCAGGATCTGCGAGGACCTGGACCACGAAGTCGGTGCGTTCCGGAACCGGACCCTCCCGGCCATGGACTACCCGTACGTGTTGCTCGACGCCACCTACTGCAAGGCCCGCGTCGGGCACGGTGTCGTCTCCCAAGCAGTCGTGATCACCTTCGGTGTGGCCGCGGGCGGGCGGCGGGAAGTCCTCGGCTTCGACGTCGGCGACAGCGAGAACGGGGGATTCTGGACCGCAATTTGCGGTCCTTGAAGGCCCGAATGCTGGACGGAGTGAAGCTGGTGGTTTCCGACACCCACAGCGACCCGAAGAAAGGCATCGGCACGCTGTTCACGGGCACTGTGTTCCAGAGCGCTTCGTAGTAGGTCCGTGACGCGGGGCAGGATCTCAGGGCCGAAAGCCCGGAGAGGTAGAACACGCGGAGTAGCCAGCGGTCGCAACGGCGGGTTGGCGGTTGCCAGTGATGCGGCCGGAGTCCCGCGGTACGGGGCGAGTCCGACGACGCCGGCGAACCGGTACGCAGTTTCGAAGACGGTGAGGTCCCCGCCGGTGGAGCCGAGGAACTCTGCGGCGAGGACGGGTCCGAAGCCGGCATGCTGAGCAGGGTCCGGGTGTGCCGGTGTTCGGTGACCTTTTCGCTGATCAGGGCCCACCAGTTCCTACGACTCGCCCTCGAAGCCGGTCCGCCTAAAGAATAATCAGCAAATCATGTTGTACGCGGCCCCAGCCACCATGAGGTCGTGAACGCGAAAACCCGACGGAAGGACGAACGAGGATGAACACCCAGAAGAGACCCCACAGGGCGGTACCCGGTCCGCCGTAGGCAGCCGCTCCCCCACACAACCGAATAGGCCGTTCCGGGAACCCACACACCCGGGAACATCAGATCAGAGGCAAGAGTGTGGACACTGTCCACACGAAAAAAGCACCAAAAAGCCCCTGACCTGGGGAAACACTGTGCCCGAGGTGGGACTCGAACCGGACTCCAGCCCCTGCAAACACTGGACTCCCGCCCAAACATACGGAATCCGGGACAGTCCGGCACCAGTACGGCCCAGTCCGAGACCCAAAGTGTGGACACTGTCCACATCCCAAATCTCCCTCCAATGACCCCCCAAACAGCCGCACCCCGCATCGACAGGGTGCGGCGCTTCGTCGCCCTGAAAAACTTGATCCTGCCGGAGAATTCCAACCGCGGCTGCAACCTGGTCCCGCCCCCGCTCGGAGCGAACTCCCGGCTCTTGGCTCTTGGCTCTTGGCTCTTGGCTCTGCACAACGATTCCACCTCTCCTTCACTTCCTTCATCGTTCGACAGGCCGACAGCCGCATGACCTCTCCCCTAGTTCTTGCCGAATCGGCCAGGTGCAATTCCGACGCTATAGATGTACTGCCTGTGCACCGGCACGGCTAGCAACCGCCCGGCGGGGTCACCGGCCAAAATGGAAACCCCAGACTAGAGCGTCCTAAAGCGTCTGTAGGGCCACCATGCTGAACGCGCCAAGCAGAAGAACAGCCGCCGAGAGGGAGAAAACGCCCGCCAGGTCGGCGCGGAGCTGTTCCGTGTTCATGCCTTGAGCGTGTCGCCGGTATCGGATCCGCTGTGTGGCAAAGATGCTCGCGGCGGTCACAGCTGCTGTGGCCACCAAGGCAAAGACAAACAGCCCATGAGTTGGCAACCAGCGCAAAAAGATGGCACTTGCGGTGAGTAGCGCCACCAGTGTGCGGCCCCATGCCAGGACGGTTCGTTCTGGCTGGAGCCCTGGATCGATGTGCAGGGCCACAGTCAGTTTTGCAGGATCAGGAAAATGATCAGAGCTGCGGCAAGGGCTCCACCGAAGGCGAGCAGCGGCACGATCAAAGGCAGCGGCAGCGGCACCTTGGCACGCATGCTCCTTTCTACCGACAGCCAGCGCCCGGCGGCTCCAGCGCTGATCAACATTCCCAGGAGAAGCATCAGGATAGCCAGCCCTCCACGCACGGCGTCCGTGAAGAGCTCCCCAGTAAACGCCTCGATAGCGATGCCGCCGGCAAGGAATGCCAGTGACGTCCTGATCCATGCCAGAAAGGTGCGTTCATTGGCCAAAGTGAATCGGGGATCCGGTTCGGTTGCACCCGGCAGCAGATATGTGGCCAACCGGCTACGCTGCCTTGCCTTGGGTCCGGTGAGAGGCAAACTGGAAGAAGACCCGTTTTGTACCGATTCGATGCTGGGCACGGTCAAACTGAGGCCCTCACGGCTGCTGATGCCCGGTACGCAGTTAGGCCACCATCTACACGGATGTCGGACCCGTTGACCCATCCGGCCTCGTCGGATAGCAGGAACGCCACCGTGCGCGCGATGTCGAGCGGCTCGGCAAATCGACCGAGAAGCTGCGCGGCGCTCTCTACCTTCTCCCGGCCATGATCGTTCTTGAAGTCCTCAAGGATGGGCGTCTGCACCGGCCCCGGGCTGACCGAGTTCACTCGGATTCTGCCCGGCAACAGTTCGGCGGAGAGCTGCTCGGTGAGGAACCGGACACACTGCTTGGAAAACAGGTATGACTCTTCCGTCGCATGCGCGTCGTCCGCTACGGCGTCCAGCGCCGCCTCGACATCATCTGCCAACGAAAGCGCCGCGCAGGAGGCGGCTAGTCCGCGCCATTGGAACGCCACGGACGAGGCCAGATTGACCACTGACGCGCCCTCGACCAGCGACGGAGCCAAAGCTCTTGTCAGCTCCCGCAGCCCGAAGACGTTAACGCCCAACACCACTCGCCACGGCGCGGTACCCGGAACACCTGCGATGTTGGCCAGGCCGCGGAGGCCCGACGGTGCAGCCTCTGCCACCCGGGCTGCCGCCTCACGGGCGCCCGCAGGTGAGGACAGATCGGCTTGGATGAACGTGCCCTTGAACTGTGCCGGCACGGTGCGGTCAATACCGATCAGCGTCGCCCCGGCCTCGGCGAGCAGGTCTGCGGTGGCCGCGCCGATCCCGGAAGCGACGCCGGTAACCGCAATGGGTAGCTGTGTTTTCGTCATGATTCCGCACTCCTTGGCCCCGGGGGCACCATCGCTGGTTTGTTTCCCCTATCTTCCGCCGAGTGGGAACTTCAACCACTCCATCTTTCCATCCAACGGAAAGGGTGTGAGCCGCCGGTTGTGATTGAGGGAATGCTGGTAGGCGAAGCCCGACGTCCCGAAAGGACTAGCATGCCGAACACCGCCTACGATGTCTACGACCCGGCTACCCTGGAGCTTGTCGGGCGAGCCCCCGAGCATACGGAGGAGGACGTTCGTACGGCCGTCGCAGCTGCCAACGCCGCCGCCCCGGGGTGGGCAGCGGACCGCGAAGCGCGCCGAGCGGCACTTCGCAGTATGGCCGGGTTGGTCCGATCCGACGCGGACCGCCTGGGCCGAATCCTCTCCCTTGAACAGGGCAAAGTCCTCTCAGAGGCGGTCGGGGAGTTCCGCGTCGCCGCAGGGTTGTTCGACCACTACGCCGACATGGCGTGGGACGAGATAGAACCTCTCGCCCCGCGTGGAGACCGTTCGCTCGAGGTGCATTACCGACCCGTTGGCCTGGTCGGAACCATCACCCCCTGGAACTTTCCCATCTCCCTTCTGTGCGTCAAGCTGGCACCGGCTCTGGTGTCCGGTTGCACCGTCATTACCAAGCCCTCGGCCACGACACCGCTGTCCACTATGGCCCTCGTCGAGGTCCTGAACCAGACGTTGCCCCCAGGTGTCTTGCAGGTCCGCACCAGCCGGCGCCGCACTGTGAACGTGGCCCTGAGCACCCTCCCGGGCGTCCGGAAGATCTCCTTCACCGGATCCACCGACGTCGGCACCTCTGTCGCCGCGCAGGCCGCCGCAACGGTGAAGCGCGTGACGCTCGAACTTGGCGGCAACGACCCCGCCGTCGTCCTGGATGACGCGGATGCCGAAACCACCGCCCGTGGAATCGTCGGCAGTGCCTTCCGTAACGCCGGCCAGGTCTGCATGGCCGTCAAGCGCGTCTACGTCCCCCGCCACCGCGCCGCAGAAATCACCGAGGCGATCTCCGCCGCCGCGGCCGCTCATGTGCTCGGCCGCGGCATTTCCGACGGAACCACCATGGGCCCGATGCACAACGCCTCACAGCTGGAGCTCGTCCACAACATGGTTAAAGACGCGGTCGACGGCGGCGCGCGCATCGCAGCAGGGGGCTCACGCGGCTGCGACCTGCCCGGCTACTTCCTGGAGCCGACGGTAGTCGCTGGTGCCGAACCGGGCATGCGGATCGTGGACGATGAACAGTTCGGCAACGCGTTGCCTGTCATCGCCTATGACGACCTCGACACCACGATCGGCCATATCAACGCCGGGGAATATGGCCTGGGCGCGTCGGTCTGGTCCCCCGACATGGACCGCGCCCACGGCGTCGCCTCCCGCCTCGAAGCTGGAACGGTCTGGATCAACCAGCACACCGTCGTTGAACCCGATGCCCCGTTCGGCGGCTGGAAGTCTTCCGGCACTGGCCGGGAACGAGGCCGCTGGGGACTGGACGAGTACCTCGAGACCCGCACGCTCAACATGCGCCCCCACGCCTGACCTCCGCCCTGAAGACGAAGGAAACCACTGTGAACCCCACCCCTGTTACGGAACTCATTACCCTGGGAACAGCCGCTGGCCCCGCAATCCGCGGACCCGAGGGCGGCATCGCCAGCGCAGTTGTGGTCGATGGCCGGTTCTACATGGTCGACTTCGGGCTCGGCTGCGTCCGCGCAGCCCATGAGGCCGGACTTCGCGGCCGGGACTTCGTCGCAGGTTTCGTTACCCACCTGCATTCGGACCACGTCGTCGAGCTCCCGGGCTTCCTGATGTGGAACTGGGGCGCACCCGTGGGGGGATACACCGGGGAGATCGGCATCTACGGTCCGGGCCAGGACGGAACCCACCCCCGCGGGGGCACACTGTCCGGCACCAGCCAACTCGTGGATCACACACTTCGCGCGTTTTCTTACGACCTCGACATCCGCGTCACCGACGAGGCCCGACCGGACCTGAACCGGCTGGTCAACGCCGTGGACATCGCGTCCCCGGAACACGGCACGGCAGCGGCCGCGGAACCCTTCGCCGTCTACGAGGATGAGCGGGTCAAGGTCACGGCCGTGCTGGTTGACCACCCGCCGGTCCGGCCTGCCCTGGCGTTTCGCTTCGATACCGCGGCCGGCTCGATCACGTTCTCTGGCGACACGGCGGAGTGTGATTCTCTGGTGCGGCTCGCCGAAGGCACCGACGTCCTGGTGCACGAGGCAGTCAATCTGGACTTTTTCACGGCCCGGGGGTTCGATCCGGTGTTCGTGAAACACCAGAGTGAATCGCATACCTCACCGGAAGGTGCCGGTCGTGTGGCCACGCGCGCCGGGGTTGGTCGCCTGGTCCTGTCCCATCTGGCCGGCATCGCCACTCTGGAAGAATGGCACACCCGCGCCAGCAGCACATTTGCCGGTCCGGTCGACGTGGCGTCAAGTGGGGAGCGCTTCTCCGTCACTTCCCGGGTCGCCGCTGTCTAGTCCCCCCGACGGCCGGACCGGAAGACCACCCTTGGTTAGCCAGGGAGCGTCGGCCTCCGGCACCGCGTGGGACGCTGTCGCGCCGGCTCGGCTTCAGGCATTTGCCGATCCGGGTGCTCGGCCTGCAGCACCGCTCCGGCGCAGGGGGCGGCAGGAAGTGCCTGCCACGCTTCGGAACCGGGGCCAGTCACATCCGGCTCGCCACTTCGAGCATTGAGCTGGCAGATTTCTCAGAGCGGCGTCCCGGTCCTTCCCGCTTGGGACCTTGTTTATCCGTCCCGCCCGGGTCCGCGGCTTGAGCCCGGAGAAACGGATGGTCATACGGCGCGGTTTCGCGCCTGCCGCCCGTTTCCATTTCGGGCGGGCAGCGGATCCACACACTGCGGGGCTCACCACCGGCTGGCCGGGGCCCTGAGCTCGTACAGCGCCGCAGAAGCCTGGAACGCGCGGTCGCCCACAGCAATCCACCGGGTCCGATGCTGCGGGTGACACCCCCCCAAGAGCTCCTGCAGCGCGGTCGCACCCGGTCGGATGTGGGGCAACGAAAAGAGCCGGGCGCCGCCGGCCCGGTTGTACTCTTGATGCTTCTAGCCGACGTCGAGACCGAGTTTGCGCCGGTCCCTTTGCTGGTTGATGAACAGGCAGCCCAGTACGCCGGCAGCGGCGAGCATGCCGCCTGTGAGCAGGAAGGCATTGGAGTACCCCTCGGCGGGGGTCGTCGCGGTGCCGACCAGGAACCCGACCGCCATCGGGGCCAGCAGGCCTCCCGTGGTCAGGAAGGCGTTGGTGATCTGTAGCACCGCTCCCCGCTGGCCGGTACTCGTGGTCTCTGCCGCCACGAGGTAGGTAAGCGCAAACAGGGCGGGAGCCGTCCCGAATCCGATCATGAAGCAGACAGTGGTAACCCAGGGGATCACACTTAGGGTGCCGGCGATAACCATCACGCCGGCACCAGTCGCCGCACCGCCCAGGACCAGGCCGCGGGAAATCCTGGTGGCTATGCCCTTGTTGCCCAGGTACTGCGTCAGCCAGCTCAGCCCGATCGTTGCGGCCGTCCCCCAAATCGCGGGAAGGGCTATGAACGAGCCTGCCTGCTGCGTCGATGCTCCGATCACGGTCTGGTAGTACGCAGGGAGCCACGTGGTGGCAACCGTAAAGGTCCAGTAGCCGAGGAACGAGCATATGACGGCCATGATCCAGCTTGGCGTGGCGAAGGACTTCCGGTAGGGCACCTTGGCATCCGCCGCGAGGGCCGCTGTTTCGTCAATGCCCCCAAGGCCCTCGATCTTTCGCTCGGCTTGCATGGAGGAGTAAGGGCCCTCCTTGCCGATGATGATCCACGCCACTGACCAAACAACGCCGATGGCGCCAAGGAAGATGAACGTGGACTTCCAGCCGAACTCCGCGTTGATCCACGCGAGGACGGGTGCGAAGGCCACGATGCCGAGGGTCACTCCCGAGGACGCGATTGCCGCCGGCGTCGCTGACTTCCGTGCCGGGAACCACTTGTAGGTGGCGTGCATGATGATCGGTGCCAGCGGGCCCTCCCCTGCACCGAGCAGCAGACGGCTGAACCAGAGGGCGGGCAGCGAGGCGAAAACGAAGACCGGCACTTGGGCCACGGACCAGATCAGGCACAGGACCAACAGTATCCACTTGGACTTCACCTTGTTGGCGATCGGGGCTGCGACGAATTGCGCCACGCCAAACAGCATGAAAACAGCGCTGCCGAGAAGGCCAAACTGCTGTGGGGTGATTCCAAGGTCGTTCATGATCGGGACGGCGACGATGCCGAGGATCGCCTTGTCTGCCCAGCTCACCATCATCAACAGAAGCAGCATGGCGGTGATGGCCCAGCCGTAGGTGGTGCGCCGGCGAGCTGTCCAGGTCGCCGGATCGTTGGTGTCGCGGGTTGCGGCAGCGCGCTGGGGCATCTGGAGTGCCATTTGTAGTACCTGTCTTCGTTGACTAGGGGAAGTGTTGGGAGTCTCCGGGAAGGCCGTGGAGCCCTAAAACGCGGGAGTGATCTTCACGGGGATGGATTCGAAGCCGCGGAGGACGTTATGCACGATCGGGACGGGTTCTCCCGCCGGTTCGATCGTTTCCACGCGGGCGAGGAGTTCCTGAAGCACGATTTCCATCTCAAGGCGGGCGATCGGCTGGCCGACGCATTGGTGCAGGCCCATGCCGAAAGCAACATGTCCTGAGGAGCTGCGGTCCAGACTGAACAGGTCAGCGTCGTCCCCCCACTTTCGCGGGTCGCGGTTCGCCGCGCCGATGAAGACCAGGACCTTCGAGCCCTCCGGGATCCGCACGCCGCCAAGGACCGTATCGGTGGTGGTCGTTCGGTGGAACTTCTGGAACGGGGATTCCAGCCGGAGGGCTTCGTCCACGGCGAACTTTGCCATGGTCGGGTTACTGCGCAGCCGCGCCCAGGCCTCCGGCTCGCGGACCAGGACCGAAAGCGTGTTGCCAATGCCGAAGATGGTGGTGTCGACACCGGCGGAGAGCAGGGCGCGGACGAGCAGCGTTGCCTGCTGCTCAGAGATGAGCCCTTCCTCTACCTTGTCCCAGATCCGCGCCCCGAAGCCGACATCATCCAGGCTCTCCCGGGCACAGTTCTTCATGACGGCGGCAGCGTGGGCGTCGCCCTCGGCGAAGGCCTGTTTGAAGATGTAGTTCTCCGGACCGAAGGCGTTGAAGACCATGTTGCCGTAGGGCAGGAGATGCTCACGGCCCTCCTCGGGGATTCCGACGGCGTCGGGGAATACGCGCAGCGGGTACTTCTCGGCCAGGTCCTTGACGACGTCGAATCCGGGGCGTTGCGCGAGAGCTGCGGCCAGCTCCTGCGCCGGCGGCGTAAAGGGTCCGCGCAGGGCGCGGACGGTGCCGGGGTTAATGACGCCGGTAAGTGCGCGGCGCATGACGGTATGGATGGGCGGATCGGACTCGAGGATGCTCGGCGGGCGCCAGCCAGCGTCTTTTCGGATATCACGGGGGCCCAGCCCGCCAGCGGACGAGTATGTCTCAAAATCGGTGAGGACCTCATAGACCTCCTCGTAGCCGGCGACCGCGTAGCAGCCTGCGGCTTCGAGCCAGGATACGGCCCCTGCGTCGCGCAGACGCCCCAGGAACGGATACGGGTCGGCAATGAACGAGGAATCAAAGGGGTCCTCGGTCAGGACCGTTGGTTCGTGTGTGGTGGTGGTCATGGTGGGTTTCTCCTGGTTCGTTCTAAAGGTCGAGGACTAGCCGGCTGCAGCCAGCGGCGGCGCGGGAGACGCAGACCATCATGATCCCGCCGGAATCTTTGTCCGCCTCGGTGAGGACGGCATCGCGGTGGTCAGGTTCGCCGGAGACCACCGCGGTCTCGCATGTCCCGCAAAGCCCTGCGCGGCAGCTGGAGAGCACCCGGGCCCCGACCAGCTCCACTGCTTCAAGGATGGTCTGGTTGGCCGCGACGGTGACGCTGGTACCGGACCGGGCCAGTTCCACTTCGAACGGCTCCGATGATGCGCCGGCGCCGAGGGCGTCCGCGACGAAACGCTCGGTGTGAAGTGCCCCCGGGGGCCAGCCCATACACAATTCCTCAATGGCCCGGAGCATTCCGCCCGGCCCGCATGCATAGACCAGCATGTGGGCTCGTGGCATTCCGAGGACTTCCTGCAGGTCCAGGCGCCCGGTTTCGTCCTCCGCGGCGATCCTGACTTTTTCCGCCCCGTAGGTGGCCACAAGCTGCTCGGAGAAGGCCATGGTGCTGCGGCTGCGGCCGCCGTAGACCAAGGTCCACTGCTTGCCCGCTGCGTCGGCGGCCTCCAGCATGGGGATGATGGGCGTGATGCCTATGCCGCCGGCCACGAAGAGGTATTTGCGAGAGTCGATCATCGGGAAATTGTTGCGGGGTGCGGAAATGGCCAGCGGCGCCCCGGCCACCAGATTTTCGTGCACGTGGCGGGATCCGCCGCGAGAATCCGCCACGTGCAGGACGCCGATGCGCAAGGTGGCGAGGTTATCCGGTGTCGAGCACAAGGAGTACTGGCGGACGAGCCCGTCGGTGAGGTGCAAATCGATGTGTGAGCCCGGTTCCCAGAAGGGAAAATCACTGCCGTCGACACGGCGAAGCACCAGCGAGGCCACGCCGTCTGCTACCTGCTCGACCCTGTCGACAACGGTGTCCATGAGGGCGGTCGGTGATGTGTTCATGCTGTACTGCTCCTAGGATTCCAGGCGTGCGCGCCGCGTTACTTGGAAGATGCGTTGAGTGCGGCCGTCGTCACGATGCTAGGTGGCAGACACCACAATCGCTGCCGACATTTCCAGCCAATGGAAAGACTCCCTTGGAGAGGTGGCTTCTTCCAGGTCTGCTAGTAGCCAACGCCACCGGAATAGAAGCGGCGGGCAATGGATCGGGCGGCAATCCGCAGCACCGGCACCACTGTGCCGACGGGCGGCGGCCCGCCCTGTGCGACGACGCCGAGAACGGCCGCGAGGGCGCCGTTGGGCAACAGAACGGGCACTGCCAGGCCGAAGTTGTCCGGACCGCTCTCTTCGCTGGTCGTCGCGTAGCCGCGGGTCCGGACTTCGGCCACTTCGGCGCCGAGGCGTCTGGGGTCGGTGATGGTCCGGGTTGTCTCCGGTTGCAGCTGTCCGGAGATTCTCTCCAACAGGTCTTCCGGGCCGAAGGCCAGCATCACCTTGCCGGCCGCGCTGCCGTGCAATGACATCCGGGCGCCAATCCGCCGGAACGGGGACCCGGACCGTGTCCCCGAGATCCGCTCGAGCAACAGGGCACGATCTCCGTCGAGGATGAACAGGTTAACCACGTTTTGGGTGACAAAAAGGACGTCCTGCATGTAAGGCGCTGCCATCTCGGCCACGTTTTGCTGGACGGGCGCCAGGCGCCCCAGCTGCCAGATGCGGTGCCCCACCACGTAGTTGGCATCGGCACGGTCCAGTGCCCCCCACGCCACCAGTTCCCCTGCAAGCCGGTGCGCAGTGGCTATGGGAAGCGCTGCCCCCCGGGCCATATCACTGAGGCTCTGGCATGTGTGCTCCGGGTCGAAGGTGCCCAGCAACGCCAATGCCTTGGCCGTGACACTGGGCGCCGGCCCGGTCACTTGCTGTTCTGCGGACTTGCCCTGGCGCGGACGCGGATTGGCCACGCTGCCTCCTTCATTGACGCTGACCTGAGTCCATCATCCCATCGGCGCGGTCAGGCGCAGATTCTTGGCGCTGCCGAAACTCACGGCGACGGCGCACACCCTGGTGGGGAATGCGCCGTCGTTACCCTGGGCAGCGGGTTTACTTCAGGATCGAGGCCCCCACGTCGAGGTCGGTGGTCAGGAAACCGTTCTCTTTCATCTTGGATGCCATATCCGTCATGCCTTCCATGTTGAAGCCGGAGGCATATGTGGGCAGGTTGACTGTCTCGGCCGTTTTCTGGGGCATTCCGCCGTGCTTGACGAGGGCTGTCCGCAGGATGGCCGGGTCCTTGGCCACTAAGGCATTCGCCTTGGCCAGCGCCTCCCGGAACCTGGCGACCGTTTCCGGGTTCGCGGCGGCGAACTGCTTAGAGGTGAAGTAGAGAGTGTGCGTCGTTCCCGCAGGGTAGACATCGGTGTAGAGCGGGGAGATGACCTTGGCACCGGCACCAACGCTCTGGGACATGAACGGTTCCACGCTCAGCAGTGCGTCCACGCGGTTCTGCTCCAGGGCGGCCTGCATGTCGGTGAACGGCATGGCGACGAACTGGACGGTGGACGGGTCTCCGCCGTCCTGCGCGATCCGGGCCACTGCGGCCACATGCGGCAGGGAGCTGAGTGCGTTGACCGCGACCTTTTTGCCGGACAGGTCCTTGGGAGAACCGATGTCGCTATCTGCCCGAACGATGAACGCCCCGGTGTCCTTGCCCTCTTCGGAGGTCGTGCTCCCGGCGTTGGCGACGGCAGTGATCGGAATTTTCTTTTCGACGGCTGTCAGGAACGGAGGCGTTGCCGCTGTGCCGAATGTCAGTTGCCCGTTCAGCACGGAGGGCACAATCGAGGCGGCGTTGGCCATGGATTCGATCTTGACGTCCAGGCCGGCCTCCTTGAAGAATCCCTGGTCGTCGGCAACATAGACGGGAAAGAACTCGGCGACGGGGATGACACCGACGCTGATCGCGGAAGTTCCGGAGGCCGGAGCCGGGGCCCCAGCGGCGGGTGCGGGCCCACCGCAAGCGGTCAGCCCCAGGGACAGTGCTGCCAGCGTCGCGAATAGGGCCTTCGTGGTTCCTCGCATGGTGTGTTTCCTCTCGTGGTGCAGTGGATGTCCCGGCTTGCTACGCATCGGCGCGTTGGCGTACGGCGTTGGATTTTGCGGCTTGGATTTGTTCGAACACGAAGCCTCTGAGTTCGGCGAACAATGGTTCCTTCTTGGTGTTCACCTGGTGGCGGGGCCTGGCCAGGTTGACGGGAATGTTGTGGCTGACCGTGGTTGGTGCACCCGACAGGATGATGACACGGTCCGCCAGATAGACTGCCTCGTCGATGTCGTGGGTGACGAACAAGACGGTGGTGTTGTACTTGGCGCGCACTTCGAGCACGAGGTCTTCGAGGTCGATCCGGGTTTGTGCGTCCACGGCGGCGAATGGCTCATCCATCAGCAGCACGTCCGGTTGATAGGCCAGGCCGCGGGCGATGGCGGCACGCTGCTGCATCCCGCCGGACATCTGCCACGGGTACAGTCCGCCCTTGCCGGCTAGGCCCACGCTTTCCAGCGCCTCCTCGATCCTGGGGGCGCGCCCTGCCTTGGGGAACTTGTTCTTGAGCGGTAGTTCAATGTTCTGCCGGACGGTCATCCACGGAAGGAGGCTGCGGCTGTAGTCCTGGAAAACAACGGCCAGTTTGGACGGAGGTTCGGTGACCTCGTCGCCCTCGAACAGCGTCATGCCCGCGGTGGGCCTCAGCAGCCCGGCAATGCATTTGAGCAGGGTGGTCTTGCCGGACCCGGAGGGACCGACCACGCAAATGAATTCCCCGCGCCGGACGTCGAAGTTCACGCCGTCCAGTACCTGCACGGCAGACGCGCCCGTCCCATAGGACTTCTGCAGGTCCCTTAGCTCCACCATGACGGTGTCGGTGATCTCCACCGTGGTGGTCTCTTCGTCGGTCTGGTTGTGCATGATTATTCTCCTACGGCCGCACGGCGCATGCCGTACTGCCAGTTCAGGACCCGCTTCTCCACGCGGAGAAAGACCAGGGTCGAAAGGTACCCGATGAGGCCGAGCAGGAGTGTTCCCGCCCAGGTTTCCGTGACAGCGAAGGTCTGCTGGGAATTGAGGATGTAGAAGCCGACGCCCCGCACCGCAGCGACCATCTCGCTGACGACGATGAGGATGATCGAAAGCTGGAGGGTAGTGCGCAACCCGGCGAAAATCTGCGGGGCGGCGTTGGGCAGCACGACCGAAAAGAGCCGCTGCCTGTAGGTGAGCCGGTAGCTGCGCGCCATGTCCTGGACTTGGGGGTCGAGGCTGCGGACACCATCGGAAGTGTTCAGCACCGTGGGCCAGATGGCGCCCATAACAATAATGGCGACGTTCATGAGATCGGTAATGCCAAAGAAGAGCAACCCGATCGGCAACAGCACCGGAGGAGGAAGGCAGCGGAGGAATTGAACCAAAGGCTCCGCAGATTCCCGGGCTGCTGGGCTCAGGCCCAACCAGGTGCCGATCGCGATACCGAGGACGGCAGAAATGAGGAAACCAATGGCGAACTTGCCCAGGGACGGCAGCAGGTCGCTCAGGACCCGTTCGCCCAGCCAATCCGCTGCGAAAGTCTCCAGGATCGTGGCCAGGGGCGGGAAGTAGATGTTTTGGCTACCGGCGGAGGTGAACCACCAGAGCGCCACCAGAAGAAGCGGCAACCACAGCCGCAGGGCGGTGGCGCGGGCAATGGGCAGGGTACGGTTCATGCCGAAGTGTCCTTCCGGTGGGACGGGTGCCAGAACAGCAGGGGGCGCTCAGCTGCTGCGAAGACCGCGTTGATGACGAGCCCGAGTACGCCGGTGGTAAGAATCAGTGCATACATTGAGGGCAGATTGCCGGCGCTTTGGGCAATCATGATGTCGCGGCCGACGCCCACCGCGCCACCGATCAACTCGGTGACCACGGAGACCACGACGGCGATCGATGCGGAAACGCGCAGGCCGGTGGCGGCGAATGGCAAGAGAGTTGGCACAATGACCCGAGTCGTGGTCAGCCAACCTTTGAGCCGGTAGCTTTTGGCCATGTCCAGGGCCACATGGTCGACCTGGTTGATGCCGTAGATCAATTGTGTAAGAAAGGGCCAGAGGGCGCCGAACGTTATGAGCGTCAGCTTCATGGTCTCGGACGGGCCCCACAGAAGCAGTCCCAGCGGAATCATCGCCACCGGAGGGATGGGCTTGAGGAACTCTACGATCAGCCATGTGGATTCCCGGACCACCCGGGACAGCCCGATCGCCAGGGCGGCCGGTACAGCGACCACGACAACGATGCCCAGGCCTGCCACCGCACTGGAGACGGTGTGCCACACGGCAGACCAGAACGCTGCCTGGGTGAGGAGTTCACCCCATGCCCCCATGACCTCCGTGGCCGCCGGCAGCGAAGCCGCGGGCAGAACTCCGGCGCGGGAGGCCAACTCCCATGCAGCAAAGACAGCGAGAACCGTTACAGTCCCGCGCCACGGCACGCGTCGGCGGTGAATCCATGGGGCCCGGCCCGGCGTTGCGTCCGGGGACGTGCCCCGCGCTTCACGACGCTCCACAACTGAGAATGTCACAACAAATCCTTCGCTCAATGTGGCCGGAATCACTTGTCGCCAGCCCGCAGATCCAGTGTGAGGCGTGCCCAGACATACGTCTAATATCTTTTTAGCCCACGTGGCATATATTCAATATATGGAACTCCGCCAACTCGAGTACTTCCTTCGCGTCGCTTCCGAGGGCTCGATTTCCCGCGCTGCCCTGTCGCTGCACATGACGCAGCCGCCGCTGTCCATCTCGATTGCCAAACTGGAAGCGGAGCTCGGCGTGCCGCTGCTGACCCGCGAGTCCCGCGGGATCCGGCTCACGGAGGCCGGCATGTATTTCGCCGAGCACTCGGAACGTATCCTGCAGGATCTTGAGTCCCTGAGGGACGACATGCGCAATCGGAACATCGGCGCGGCCGGCCGCGTTTCCATCGCAGCCGTCCCGACCATCACCTGGTTCCTGCTGCCGCACCTGCTGGAGCGATTTCTGGCTAGCCACCCTGCCACCGATGTCTCGGTCATCGATCCGCCACCCGCGAAGGTGATCGAGATGGTGCTGGCCAAGGAAATTGACATCGGCATTATCGCCACACTCAGTTGTGAACAGCTGCAGGATTCCTACCGCCAGTCCCTTAACGTCTTCCATGCTGGTGATCTGAGGATGCTTGCAGCCCTCCCGCCTTCATTTTCAGACAGCGAAGGACCCGTGAGTCTCGCAGACCTGCACGACCAACCATGGATCATTCCACGTCGCTCCTTGCGCATAAGGGGGTTGCCTGAGCTCTTTGATTCCCTCTGGGAGCGCCTGCACCTGACACCCCCGATTATTCGGCGCGTTGCCACGCTGCAGACCGCCATCCCGCTCGTCGCCGCCGGCCTGGGTGTGGCATTGGTGCCCGAGTCAGTCCGGGGCGTGGCCGACACACGCATCATTCTGAGGGAAATCGCAGACCCGATCCCGCCGCTGCAGGCGGCTGCGATTTGGTCGCGTGAGCACGCGCCAAGCCGGACCGCGGAGGCCTTTCTGAGCACGCTGCGCCAAGAAGGTCTCGGCCTGTTCACTAAGTGAAATACTAGTTCTTCCATTGGGCGGAAATGGAAGAGCGGATGATCGGTCAGGGAGCGGAGGCTGGTGGCAGAGAAACCACCTTCCTCGACCGATAAAGGAACCCGTGTCCCAGCCGTTCAGTGCCCTCCCCTGCGACGCCCGGAAGGGTCGTGGATGGATCGTGGTCGTCGCCACCGGGGTCGTTGCCGGCACCCACATCTGGAAGCTTCCCGGAGCGCTAGCCCAGATCCAAGCCGACACCGGAATGTCTCTCGTCGCTGCCGGGCTGCTGGTGGCTCTGATCCAGCTCGCCAGTATGGTCGGCGGCCTGCTGGTCGCCTGGAGCGGCGAAATTCTGGGGTTGCGCCGGCTCACCGTGGCTGGGCTCCTCCTCCTGGCAATCGGCTCACTGATCGGATCCGCTGCCGACGGCGCTTCCGCACTGATGGCCTCCCGGGCCGTCGAAGGCGTTGGCTTCCTGCTGTGCACCGTCATGGCACCAGCCCTCATTCAGCGCTCCTGCGCACCGCGCCGCATCAATATCGCCATGGCCAGCTGGGGCTCATTCCAGGGGATGGCGACCCTGATCGGGCTTGCCGCCTCGTCGTGGGCCTTGCAGGCCGCAGATTGGCGGAGTTGGTGGGTCGTCATGGCCGCCGTAGCGCTTGCACCGATTCCTGCGGTGCTGGCCTTCGTCCCGAAGGATCCACCCCGCGCAGGGGAAAGCACGGGTCATGCATCGGCCGCCGGGCGCCGCATCATCGCGACGGTGGCCAGCCCGCGCCCGTGGATCGCCGGTGGACTGTTCGCATGCTACACAGCCCAATGGATGGCGATAATGGGCTTCCTTCCAGCAATTTATACAGCGGCGGGCTTCCAAGGAATCTGGCCGGGGCTCCTTTCGGCCGCGGTGGGCGGCGTGAACGCTATCGGAGCCCTGTCCGCCGGGCCACTGATGGACCGAGGCCTGACCGGTCGCTGGTTACTAATCCCCGCGTTTGCCACCATGGCTGCCAGCTCGCTCGTCACATTTGCCCTTCCCTGGCCCCCGGGCTCCGGTAGCGCCGTGGCCCAGGTAGTCGGCGTCGCCATGTTCTCCCTCCTGGGTGGTTTAGTACCTGCCACTATGACGCGCATCAGCGTAAGTTTGGCGCCCTCGGAGGGATCGGTTACCGGGGTGATCGGCCTGATGCAACAGATCTTCAATGTAGGCAATTTCGTAGGACCGCCCATGCTGGCGGTGCTGGTTACGGCGGCTGGCGGGTGGCACGCGACATGGTGGATGAGTTGCTCTCTGGGAGCGCTAGGGACGCTGCTAACGTGCGCACTGCTACCACGGCGCGGAGGCCGCTCCCCCGGGCTAACATCTTCGCGCCGGAACGACCCTGGCGACATTGACGAGTCCACAAATGCCGTCCCTCCCGGAGTGCTCAAATTTTCTGGTTCCCAGCCGGCAGGGACGCCCCTTGGCCAGGTCCACAACTGGCTTCCCTGCCGTGGGGAGCCTTTTGATGAAGTCAGCAGCCGCTTCGCATCCGGTTCGTTCGGCCAAATGGGCGTCCAATAATTGCGGCAAGCTGAGTCACCGCGCTACGCCAGGACGGGCGGAAGACCATCGCCGGGCGCTGCTGATGCAACATGGGCTCCTCGCCCACAAGGACTAATACCTGAACCGATTCGAAATCTGCATCGAAGACAAGCTCCGCCTCTGCCGGCCGAAGTCGGCAAACCGTATCCGCCCCAATCCTCACCGCCATCGCCTTCATCAATTGGTGGGAAGGCAGAGGCAGCAAGGCCCACCCATTCCTGCGACTCGTCCTCGAGGCCGACCCCGGCTACCGACTGGCCAGGCTCGGCGACCAAATGATCTGCTCCGGATCAGTGGCAATGTCATGCCGTTCCCCCCGCGTTCCTGCATGAACAGGTATCAGAGCGGAAGTTCCGGACCGGCCGCAACCGGATGTCGATCTGAAGAATATTCAGCAAGTCATGCTGTACGCGGCCCCGGCCACCATGAAGTAGTGAACGCGAAAACCCAACGGAAAGGACGAACGAGGATGAACACCCAGAAGAGACCCCGCAGGGCGGCACCCGGTCCGCCGTAGGTAGCTACTCCCCTACACAACCGAATAGGCCGTTTCCGGGACCCCACACACCCGGAACATCAGATCAGAGGCGAGAGTGTGCACAATGTGCACACGAAAAAAGCACCAAAAAAGCCCCTGACGTGCGGAAACACTGTGCCCGAGGTGGGACTCGAACTGTCTTCCAGGCCCTGCCATCACTGGGAAACCGCGAGAAAATGCGGAATCCGGGGCAGTCCGAAGGCTGTTTGGCCCAGTTCGAGACGAAAAGTGTGGACATTGTCCACACCCCGTTTTCGGAGATGGCAAAGTATTGCGGGGGCAGCAGATGCCGTGAGCTTGGGCGGCAGAGTCCAGCAAGTCAATAGTTCCCGCGGCGACTCAGACGCCACCAGTTCCGGATAAGCCTCGGCATCCTCCTTGACAGTCGTCGCCGGCGTGGCCAACGCTCGGCCAACAAACCGACATCATGGACATGGAAGCCGTACCGATCGACTACTTGAAGGGCATGCTCGAGGTCCCGGCATGCCGTCACGCGTCCTCAAGGCGCTTGAGCAGATCAGACCCGTCCACTCAACTGCGGTCAGTCGAGCAATGCTACGCCGAACTCAGCGACGACGGCCCGCAATTCCCTGAGGTAGCGCTGCGCCTGGTCGGTGAGCGGAATCGCAGCGTGGCCGATCCAGCCGATCTCGATGCGTTCGTCAACGTCGAGCGGGATGGCGACAATCTCCGGGTCGAGCTGCCCGCTGATGATGCCCGTCGCGATCGTGTACCCGTGGAGCCCGATCATGAGGTTGAAGATCGTCGCACGGTCAGAGACCCGGATCTCCTGCTTACTGGACAAGGTGGAGAGGATCTCCTCGGCGAAGTAAAAAGAGTTGTTCGCACCTTGATCGAAGGTTAGCCGCGGCAAGCCGGCGAGATCGGCTAGAGTCGCACGCTTTTTTGAGGCGAGCGGGTTGTTCCGGGAAATGAAAATGTGCGGATCGGCGAGGAAAAGCGGAGTGAACGCGAGCCCGGATTCCCGGAGCAGCTTGTCGATGATCTTCCGGTTGAAATCGTTCCGGTAGAGGATACCTATCTCGCTGCGGAGCGTCCGGACATCCTCGATGATGTCCCAGGTGCGGGTTTCACGAAGCGAGAACTCGTATTCGGCCACCTCAGTGGCCTTGACCATCCGGACGAAGGCGTCCACCGCGAACGAGTAGTGCTGCGTTGACACCCCCAGCAGACGTCTCATCGGTGGCCTACCAAGGTAGCGCTGCTCGAGGAGAGCGAACTGCTCGACGACCTGCCTCGCATAGCCGAGGAACTCTGCCCCGTCGGCGGTGAGGGTGACCCCGCGGGCGGAGCGAACCAGGAGTGCACGGCCCACCCGTGACTCCAGGTCCTTCATCGCTGCGGACATTGTGGGCTGCGCTACATAAAGAAGGTCGGCAGCCGCGGAGATCGACCCCTCAGCTGCAACTTCAATGAAGTAGCGCAGCTGCTGCAGGGTCAATCCGCTGGAAAGCTGTGGCATAGGAAAATACTATATGAATGCATAGCAACGCCTAGTTACCCGATATCTGCCTTAAGCTAGCACCATGGATACAACCCCTTCTGAAAGGCCGTCTCCGGCCATCATCAACGGATTGGCAGCCCATGGCAGACGACTTCACCTTCAGCATCACCACCACCCGCTTCGACGAGGACTACTCCCCGTCGGAAGACTCCCGGATCACCACGAATTTCGCCAACCTGGCACGGGGCGAGCACCGCCAGGAGAACCTCCGCAACGCCTTGACCATGATGCGACGCCGCTTTAACGATCTCGCACACTGGGACAACCCCGACCGGGACCGCTACACGCTCGAGCTTGAGATCGTTTCCGTGCAGATTCAGTTCACTGCGAATGGTACGGATCAGCAGTTCCCCCTGTTCGAGGTTCTCGATATCCAGATCGTCGACCTGCTGAACGGGATGCGCCACCAAGGAATCGTCGGGAACAACTTCTCCTCCTACGTCCGTGACTTCGACTTCAGCGTCGTACTGCCGGCGGCAGCAGGGGACTCAGGCAAGCCCACCGTTCCCGAAGACTTCGGCGATTTTCACGGCAAGCTGTTCCAGCACTTCCTCGATTCCCCGGTAGGCCAGGAACGCTTTCCGCAACCGCCAGTGGTCTGCATCAGCGTCTCCACGAGCAAGACATACCGGCAAACCGGGAACCGCCACCCGGTCCTGGGCGTCGAGTACCAGCAGGACGATTACTCCCTGACGGACGCTTACTTCGGAAAAATGGGGCTGCAGGTCCGCTACTTCATGCCACGCGGCAGCGTTGCGCCGCTCGCCTTCTATTTCCGGGGCGACCTGCTCAACGACTACTCCAACCTGCAGCTCATCGGCACGATCAGCACTATGGAGACGTTCCAGAAGATCTACCGCCCGGAGGTCTACAATGCGAACTCCGCCGCCGCCGCCGTCTACCAGCCGAGCTTGGGCGAGCAGGATTACTCGCGGACCCAGATCGCTTACGACCGCGTCGAGCGCGGTCAGCTCGCGGTTACGCAGGCGAAGTACACGGAGGAGCACTTCATCACGCCCCACAAGGATCTGTTGGACCAGTGGACGGCCAACTACCCCGCTCTCGTCAACTGACCCACGGAGAATCGTCAATCATGAACACACTGTTGCCCACCACAGTCGTCGGTAGCCTGCCGAAACCATCGTGGCTCGCACAGCCGGAGACTCTTTGGTCCCCGTGGAAGCTGGAGGGAGATGCGCTGCTCGAGGGCAAGCAGGATGCGTTGCGCATCGCCATCCACGAGCAGAGCCGGCGCGGCATCGACATCGTCAGCGACGGCGAGCAAACCCGCCAGCACTTCGTCACGACCTTCATCGAGAATCTCAGCGGGGTCGACTTTGAACAGCGCAAGACCGTGCGCATCCGCGACCGCTACGACGCGAGCGTACCGACCGTTGTCGGACCAGTGCGCCGTGAGCGGCCGGTATTCGTCGAAGACGCAAAATTCCTTCGCGCAACCACCGACAAGCCGATCAAATGGACTCTTCCCGGTCCGATGACGATGGTGGACACGCTCTATGATGACCACTACAAGAGCCGCGAGAAGCTGGCCTGGGAGTTCGCCACGATCCTGAACCAGGAGGCGAAAGAACTCGAGGCGGCCGGCGTGGACATCATCCAGTTCGACGAGCCCGCGTTCAATGTCTTCCTCGATGAGGTCAAGGACTGGGGCGTGGCTACGCTCGAGAGAGCGGCAGAAGGACTGCGTGCGGAGACCGCCGTACATATCTGCTACGGCTACGGGATCAAGGCGAATACTGACTGGAAGGCAACGCTCGGCTCACAGTGGCGGCAGTACGAGGAATCCTTCCCGCTGCTGCAAAGCTCCAGCATCGACATCATCTCGCTGGAATGCCAGAACTCCCACGTGCCCCTGGACCTCATTGAGCTCCTCCGCGGCAAGAAAGTCATGCTCGGGGCAATCGACGTCGCAAGCGAGACCATCGAGACCCCGGATGAGGTCGCCAACACCCTCCGTGCGGCCCTGCAGTTCGTCGATGCGGACAAGCTCCTCCCCAGCTCGAACTGCGGCATGGCACCGTTCCCCCGGGACGTCGCACTGGCCAAGCTGAGTGCTCTCAGCGCAGGGACGAACATCATTCGCGAGGAACTGGCCCGCTCCGCCCCCACGGTGTCCTAGCGATGTTTCACGCCTACCCCGCAGAGACTTGGCTCGAGGCTCCCACGCAAAGCTTCCCGTCCTCCCTCTCGGCTGACGAATTCAAGGCACTGTTCCGTGGGCACCCGGGAGGTGTCGCCGTCGTCACGGCGAATGCCGGCGAAGGACCGGTGGCCCTGACGGTATCGTCGGTCGTGTCAGTGAGTGCGGAACCTCCATTGCTGATTTTCTCGGTCTCGGCACTGTCCTCTGCGTCCGAAGTGCTTTCACGCGCCGATACCGTCGTCGTGCACCTGCTGGACGCACACGACGTCGACCTGGCGAAGTTTGGAGCGACCCCTGGAGCCGACCGGTTTGACCAGACGCACCGCTGGTCGCCCCTTGCAACCGGCGAAGCAGTGTATGACGACGTCCGCGCCTGGGTGCGCTGCGCCGTCATCAATCGCATGGAGGTGGGGACCTCCACAATCATCGCCGTTCACGCCTTGGAGTCCCGCGTGATGCGTGACGTCCAGGCGGGCGAACCCGGCGACGCACTGGTCTACCACAACCGTTCATGGCACCGTCTGGGCGAGCATTCCAAGCTTGAAGGCTGAGCGCCCTAGCCGCCGGCGCAGATCCCCGGAGCGACGGCATCGCCGTAGTTGCCAGCCGGTCCGCCTAAAACCATCCATAAGCATGTCGGGGGGTCATAGAGACCATCCCTCACGATGAAAGATCCCTTAAACCATGACATCAGCCGTAGCCAGCCTAGGCACCACAACCGCCTCTACCCTGCAAGAAAATGCGTCTCCGGAAAAGTTCCGACTGATGCTCATGATGGCCCTCACGCTCGTTACAGGTGTCGTTGACGCGGTCGGCTACCTTGCCCTTGACCGCGTCTTCACCGGAAACATGACCGGCAACGTGGTGATTCTTGCGATGGCGTTGGCCGGCGCGCCGAACCTGCCAACTTTGGGCCCACTGGTAGCACTTGGTGCCTTTCTCCTCGGCGCGGCGGTTGCCGGATTTACGCTCCAGTCAAGCCCGCAAGGCTGGAACCGCAGGGTCACGCTCCTCCTCACAGCGGGTTGTATCGCGTTGACGGGAACCGCCGCCGTCTCCCTCATCGTGGAAGACGTCGGCCGGCAGTCCATTGGTGTCATTGTTGCCGCCGTTATCGCCATGCACATGGGCTCCCAGGCCCTGATTGCGCGGCATTTGGGCGTACGAGACATGACCACCGTGGTCATTACTTCCACCATGACTTCCCTCGCCGGGGAGTCACTTGTGGGCAAGCAACGGCCCCGGTTATTCAACCGACGGCTGGGCGCTGTCCTCGCTATGTTCGCCGGGGCCGCCATCGGAGCGATCCTGCTCCAGACACATTTCAGCGTCCCGATCGGCCTCGGCATCGCCATCACCGCCGCGGTGACCGTCCTGGGAAGTCGCCGCTGGCATTGATGCGGTACATCCCGCCGGCTACACCGCACCAGATCGCGGACGATCGGGGAATCGATCACAGCTTCCCCGACATGTATCCAGGCGGCCTGGCGCCGAACGCTCGTTGTCAAAAGCGCTGTTCCTCGGTCAGGTCCCCTTCTGATACGACGCATCCAAAGCGGCCTCGTGGACCGGAGCAAAACCGGACTCAACACCGAAGCCGGGCGGTCTTGCGTGCTGGCAAATCTACATCAATGCCGGTGAACTCATGCCTTAGTCCCTGCTGCCGCCGGAACGTGAGCTGTGCCTGGAATTCGGCATTGGCCGCTAACACCCGGGAACCGAAAAGTGGGCTGCTGCGCTTTGAATTCGTTCGACTCTCTCAAGCTACCCACGTCACCAGTAGCACGATTACGGGCTACCTCACCGTCGATGAATTGACAGGGGAAACCTCGCTTCTTCAACAGGCCGTCGACCGCTTTCCAGTGGTGAACCTGCTGGACCTTGGCATGGCGACAGCCATGGCCTGCTGGCATTGAAAGCCTCCGAGAGGAACCTAACCGTCTCTTCGAGGTTCAACGTATTGCAGACGAGGCCAATATCCCCTCGACACTTGCCGAGGACTATGAGACTGCCAGGAAAACGAAGCCTGAACCAAAACCATAACTGCCGAATGGTGTTGGCACTTTGCCTTGGGGCGAGGACGGCACGGCAGAACTGTCATGCAAAACGCGACCGGTTGGACACCCGCTTATTCGACTTATGCAGAGTCACGTCAAGCTTTGTCAACACTAGAAGGACAAAAAGCTCTTGACCTGCGGAAACACTGTGCCCGAGGTGGGACTCGAACTACATTCCGCGCCTTGCAAGCGCTGGGAACTCCCGAAAACATGCGGAATCCCAAGAAGTTCGAGGGTTGTACGGCCGGATACGAGGCAAAGAGTGTGGACAATGTCCACACTCTTTTTTCAAGTTCAACAGCTGATTCCTCGACGGACAGATCCGTCCCTACTTCGCCCGCAAGGACAGCATGGGCTATCAAACGGCGGACTCATCCCGCGGCGCCTGTCTTCGCTGCGTATGCCGTGGCTTGGTCACGTACTTGCCGAATATAGGTCTCAGACTGGTTGTAGGCGTAGATCGCGTCGGTCCACCCGTCCGTGGTTGTGAGGTCACGGCTGTGGGCGCACAGGTAGGTCGCAGCGCTGAGGGCGGCATCGTCGATATTGAACGGGTCCGCCGTTCCGTCCCCGTTCCCGTCCCGCCCTACGAGCTGCCACGTGGAGGGAATGAACTGCATCGGTCCCACAGCGCGGTCCCAGCGGGTGTCCCCGTCCAGGGCACCTGAGTCCGTGTCGGCAATAGCCGCGAAACCTGCACCGTCAAGAACAGGGCCCACAACCGGGCGGCTCCCCTGCCCCGCGGCCGTTAGGCTGCCGCCGCCGTACGTCCCGTGTGCTGTTTCGACGAAACCAACGGCCGCCACAGTGTTCCAACCGATCCCGCACGCCGGATCAGCAACATTCACGGTCACAGCCGCGGCAACATACGCCCGCAGGGCCCGTTCAGGGATCCCGGCCTGCCCTGCAGCCCGGACAACCCAAGCGGCATCCGGGTTCCTGGTGACGTTCACGGCGGTAGTCATACCGGAGGACAACATGTCGAGCTCAACCTCCGCCCGCGGCGGTGGAGAAAAGGCACTACGGACGTCAGTGGCAGGTCGCCCAAGCGCCCAGAACAAGGAAGCATTGGTGACACAAACCGCAAACACGACAAGGACCACGAGGCGTCTGAGACGAAGCACCGACTAATCAAACGATCCAAAACCCCCCACCGTTGACACCGGACTTAGCCGGCACCTCGTTCACTCTTACGCAGTAACTCGCGGCACGGACTCCTTGCGGCCTGATAACTCATCCCCACAGAAGTCATGCTGCCTGATCTCAGTACCTCGATGAACCAGTAGAAGCTGTATCGCTGCTTGTCATTCTGATATGCCCCATGATCGCTGGGCGGGTCCTCCGCGCAACCAGGGCGCCACCGCGCCGACCCCGAACCGAAAACTTTCTTCACCAGTCCGGTGGAGCGCTGCCGGCGGATGAAGTTTTCGCCCCGGCGCCGGTTCCCCAAGTTGCACTCCGGCCCCTCAACCCAGCGGGTGGTCCCCTACCAGAACGACACCCAGAACCAACAACCGCAGACAACCACGGCAACACAAAGGGTGAAGGGAACCACGGGATCATGGAAAAGCTCACGATTACAACACCATCAGATGTGCTCAGCTTCATCGGGCACACCCTGGGCTTCTGGCCACAGGAAAGCCTGGTCTGCATCACCATGAACGAGAACAGCATCGGCGCGACCCTGCGGATCGACCTCCCCCACCAGCCCGGCCAGGAACTCCCCTACGCACGCACTGTCGCCCACTACCTGACCAGCGACACCACCGCCACATCCATCCTCTTCGCCGTTTACACCAGCGAAACCGCCCAGCCCGGACAGGGCAAGCCCCACGCCGGCACCATCGCAGCCCTCACCGGGGTCCTCGCCCAACAGGGCATCACCATCCGGGACGGGCTCTTCGTCGGCGACGAAACCTTCACCCCCTACGACGATGAACCTGGCACCGGCCTCGCCCTGCCCGTCAATTCCACCCAGACCAGTGCGATCAACGCGGAATTCATCTACCGCGGCAGCTTCATCGAACCCACCGACCGCATTAACCTCCCCACTACCAGCCAGGAAGCAGCCAAAGCGACGGCCATCGAACACCACATGGACACCATCGCCTCCCAACCAACCGACACCGCGCTGCACCAAGGCCGGAAACTCTGGGCAGACATGCTCGACGCCAAGACCTTCCCAAGCGATGACGACTGCCACGCGCTCGTTGCTAACCTGCAGTTCCCCGCAATCCGCGACCGGCTCATCGCAGACATCCCAGGAGTCGAGGAACCCATGCAGCAAATCCTGTTCGCCCAAACCACAAAGCCGCCGAAGTGGTCACGCATCGAATGGGCCCAACAACTACTCCTCCACGCCTACACCCGCACCAGTCCCGAACATGCTGCCCCGGTCCTCACAACCATTGGCTACATCAACTGGTGGGAAGGCAGAGGCAGCAAAGCCCACCAATTCCTCCAACTCGCCCTCGACGCCGACCCCGCCTACCGCCTCGCCCGCCTCAGCGACCAGATGATCGGCTCCGGAATCGTCGCCGGCTGGAACATGAACAAAGACACCGCCTACAAAACACGGCCCTTCAACATGCCCTAGAGCACTTCTGTCCCAGTTGTTAGCGGCCATGAAAAACTGCCCATAGGCGGCCACGAAAATGCCCACTGACGGCCAGTAGAACTGCCCACCGGTGGCCATGAGATCTGCCCACTTCCTTACTTGTTCCTGCCGCGTCTTAAGCGGCGGGGGCCTCTC
>JAXMJF010000008.1:0-8772 GCA_034376805.1 Arthrobacter sp. | reverse complement strand
GGCCCTTATGGATGTCCGTGGTCGGCTCACCTGTGGTGCCCGCAGGCCCTTCTGGATGTCCGTGGTCGGCTCACCCTTGGTGCCCGCAGGTCCTTCTGGATGTCCGTGGTCGGCTCACCTGCTGTGCCCCGGTTGTTCACTCCGACGTCGTCCGGCGGGGCTAGCGTGGCGGTATGGTCGAGAACCTTGTGGGCCCGGGTGCTGGCGGGCGGCGGGTTTATGTTGCTTTGGGGGATTCCTTCACCGAGGGGGTGGGGGACTACAACTCCCGGCTGCCGAACGGGGTGCGCGGCTGGGCTGACCGGGTGGCGGAGCAGCTGGCCAAGGCGGACCCGGGGTGGGAGTACGCGAACCTCGCCATCCGCAGCAAGAGGCTTCGGCATATCATCGCGGAACAGCTGGAACCCGCGCTCGCCATGAAACCGACCCTGATCACCCTGTACGCGGGCGGGAACGACATCCTGGATATCGGGACCGACATCCGCGCCCTGATGAAGGACTACGAGTTCCTGGTCGCCAGGCTTGCCTCGAGCGGGGCCACGGTGGTGCTCTTCACCGGTTTCGACGTCAGGGTCTCGGCGCTGCTGGAACCCCTCAAAAGGCGGAACGCCGTCTACAACCAGCGTGTCCGCGAGCTGGCGGCGAGGTACGAGGCGGTGCTGGTGGATTACTGGTGCTTCGACGCGTTCTACGATCCGCGGATGTGGGACTCGGACCGGCTGCATATGTCCAAGGCTGGCCACAAGTACCTGGCCGGCCAGGTCCTGGACCAGCTTGGGGTTGCGCACAAGGTCAAGCCCAAAGACTGGGAGCCCCCGGCGAAACTCGGACTCCGCGGCTGGGGGCGCCGGCAGCGACGGTGGGTCAACGACTGGGTTCTGCCGCTTTTCGTGCGCAAGCTCCGGGGCGTCACGCTGGGGGACGAGCTCAGGCCGCGGTGGCCGGAGCCGGTCAGGGTGCCGCCCAAGGCGGGTCTGAAGAAACTGGCGGCCAAGGCCCCGCCGGGCTGAACTGTCTTCTTCCGCCCGGGTGAGCCGGCGTCAGCTGTCCAGCAGGTTCTCGTAGCCCGGGGCGACCCGGCTTGCATGGAACTCCTCGACGTCGAACTCGGCCACGCCGTTGATATAGAAGGGGTCCTTGGCCAGCGAGGCATCCAGGTCCTCGCGGTCCGCGTTGGAGAGCAGCAGGGCGCCTGTGCGCGGGATCTTCCGCCCCGCAACCATAAAGATGCCCCGGTCGAAGGCATCCTGCAGCCACGTGACGTGTGCCGGGAGGTGGAAGTCAACGATCTCTTCGGGGACCTTGTAGGTCAGGGAGACTACATACATAGGGTCAGCCTAGCGCCTGTCCGCGGCGCCGGGGCGGGATGTCCCCCGGCACGGAATCCCGTGAAGTTGAACCGTCAATCTTAAATCCTCCTAGACTGTATCCATGACTGAACCGCGCTGGCTGAACGCCGACGAACGCCGGGCCTGGCTGGCCCAAGTGAGCATCAACACCCTGCTTCCGGCAGCGCTGGACACCCAGCTGCACCATGCGCGCAAGCTCTCCCTTTTCGACTACAACGTCCTCGCGATGCTTTCCGAGGCCGACGGCCGGTTTCTGCCCATGAGCGAACTGGCCGCGCGCACCAGCGCGTCCCTGTCCCGCCTCTCCCATGTGGTCACCAAACTGCAGAACCGGGGCTGGGTGGAGCGCCGTCCGCACCCCGGCGATGCCCGGGTCACGACGGCGCACCTCACCGACGCGGGAATGGAGACGATCGAGGAGCTCGCACCAGGCCACGTCGAGGCCGTCCGCACGCTCTTCCTTGACGCACTGAGCGCGGAGGACGTCGCTGACCTTGCCCGGATCGGCGAGAAGATCGTGGGCCGCCTGGACGAGGACCACTGGATCCTGCGCGAGAGTAAGCAGGGCTAAAGGGCCGCCGCAGGCCTTTTCGGGCCACGGCGTCGCCTAATGTTGGCGGTATGGAATCGCCGATCGACAGCTACCTGCGCCAGATCCACGCCGAGATCGCCGAGCTCAAGGACGGCAAGCCCTACAGCACCATTCCGGCCATGGCCAACGTGGACCCGGATAACTTCGGCATCGCCCTGGCCACCGTGGACGGAACGGTGTACGAAATCGGTGACACCCGCGAGGAGTTCACCATCCAGTCCATCTCCAAGCCCTTCACCTACGGGCTGGCCCTGGAGGACCTCGGCGCCGAGGCCGTGGACGCCAAAGTCGACGTGGAACCGTCGGGGGACTCCTTCAACGAGATTTCCCTCGCCGAAGGCACAGGCCGGCCGGCCAACGCGATGATCAACGCCGGCGCGCTCACGGCCACCTCGCTGATCAGGGGATCCGGCGGGCAGTCCGGTTTCAAGCGGATCCTCAGCACGTACTCCGCTTTCGCCGGCCGGCAGCTCTCGGTCAGCGAGAAGGTCTACGAATCCGAGCTCAAGCACGGCCACCGCAACACAGCGCTCGCGTACCTGCTGCGTTCCTTCAACATCATTGAGGATGATCCGACGCCGGTCCTGGAGGACTATTTCCGCCAGTGTTCCGTCCTGGTGAACTGCTTCGACCTCTCGATCATGGCCGCCACCCTTGCCAACGGCGGCCGGAATCCGCTCAGTGGCAAACAGGTGCTGGAAATCGGGCCGGTGGAACGCGTGCTGTCCGTCATGATGACCTCCGGCATGTACGACGACGCCGGTGCCTGGATCAGCAGCGTGGGGATGCCAGGAAAGAGCGGGGTGGCCGGCGGCATCATCGCCGTGCTGCCCGGCCAGGTGGGCCTGGCCGTCTATTCGCCGCCGCTGGACGAGCACGGCAGCAGCGTCCGCGGCCTGGCGACGGCGCAGCGCCTCTCCCGGGACATGGAACTCCACTTCGTCCGCGCGGCCCGGACGGGGCGGTCCGCCATCCTCGCCGCGTACGACGTGACCGAGACGCCCTCTGGCATCCGCCGGAACGACGAGGCCGCCGACGTCCTGCGTGCCCATGGCCACCGGGCCCGGGTGATCGAAGTCAACGGCGACCTCCTCTTCGCTGGAACCGAGTCCATGGTGCGCGAGCTCAGCAGCCTGGCGGACGACGTCGAGCTGGTAGTCCTGGACGTGCGCCGCACGGACCAGGTCAGCGAGGTTGCCGTGCGCATGCTGGCCAAGGCCAGGCAGGGGATGGCCGACGCCGGCCGGGAACTGGTGTTGATTGAGGCGGACGGGTCCGTCACGGAGGCCTTGGGACTGTCAGCACAGCGCCGGGTGCCGTCCTTCGGGACGCGGAGCGCCGCCGTCGAATACTGCGAAAACCGCCTGCTGGAGCGCCACGGGAAGCACCTGCTGCTCCCGGATCACGTTCCCGTCACCGCGTCGCCCGCGTTGGCGCCGCTGGAGGAGGCAGACGCCGCGGCACTGCAAGCCCTCATGACCCCTAAGTCCTACGACGACGGCGACGTCATCCGGCGCGTCGGGCTGCGGTTCGGCGGGGTCTATTTCATCACCTCAGGACGAGTCAGCAGCACGTCCCCGGGGCCCACCGCGGACCGGGTGAAACTGAATACGCTCAGCGCCGGCATGACCTTTGGCGAACTGGCGCTGGGCAGCGGGAACCGGCAGGAAACCACCGTCCGGGCGGTAGGCCCGGTGGAGGTCATGGTCCTCAGCGCGGAGGCAATCTCCGAATTGGAAGCGGCCGACCCCCGGCTGGCCATCGCCCTCTGGAAGGCCCTGACCCGGGACGCCTACACCCGGGTGGAGCAGTACCTGCGCGAAACGGCGGTCCGGATCCGCGAATAGCGGTCGTGCTGCCCGCTTTTGTTTGCTCGGGGCAACTGCTGGCAGACTGGATCCATGGATTTCACGTCCCGGTATGTAGCCCTTGGAGACTCCTTCACGGAAGGCGTCGGCGACGACGACGCCGCCCGTCCCAACGGCGTCCGGGGGTGGGCTGACAGGGTGGCCGAGCAGCTCGGCTCCGCCGATCCCGGTTTCGGGTACGCGAACCTTGCCATCCGCGGCCGCAAGCTCCGCCAGATCATGGCCGAACAGGTCGATGCCGCCGTCGCGCTCAAACCGACCCTCGTGAGCATCTACGCCGGGGCCAACGACATCCTCCGGCCCAAGGTGGACATCGACGATCTGCTGGTGGATTACGACGCCGGCATCCGCAAACTCAAGGCCACCGGCGCAACCGTGGTGATGTTCACCGGGTTCGACTCCCGCGGCTCGAAGATCTTCAGCACGACGCGCGGCCGCACCGCAATCTACAACGAGCTGGTCCGCGGAATCGCCGGGGACCACGGCGCCCTCCTGGTGGACTACTGGCGCTTTAGCGAGTACTACGACTGGGGAATGTGGGCGACCGACCGGATGCACATGTCTGCCGCGGGCCACGCGAACATGGCCAAGCGCGTCCTCACCGTCCTGGAGCACGACCACTCGATCGATGTACCGCCCATGACCCCGGTCCCGGAGCTCAGCCGGACCGAGGCTATCCGCGCCAACGCCCGCTGGGTCCGCGAATTCGCCGGACCGTGGGTGGTCCGCCGCGTCACGGGTAAGTCCTCAGGCGACGGACTGACACCGCGCTACCCCCAGCTCACGCACCTCTAAGCGCGGAAGCCCGGCGTCGCGAGCAGTTCCCCGCCGCCCAGGACGGCAAGCACCTCGACGTCCCAGCTGTCGGTGGCCCAGTTCAGCATCCGCCGGCCGCCGGCAACGACCGCCGTGGCCAGCACGTCAGCGGTGAGAATGTCCGCGGCGGCCACCGACACCTGGCGGAATTCGAGTGGTCCGAGTTCGGTCCGGCCGGCTCCGGCCCGCCAGATATGGTTTCCGCGCTCGGCGGTCCCGGACGTGGCCAGCGCGGTGAAGCGGCCGGTGCCGCCCAGGGAACAGCATGAGAGCAGCGACCGGCGGTCCTGCGGATCCACGATGCCGGCCAGCCACGGGGACCCAGTCCCCGGCACGGGCGAGCCATTCACCAGCACGTCGCCGCCGGCGTTGAGGCACCAGTCCGCGATGCCGGCGGACTCCAAAGCGGAAGCTGCCTGGTCGATGGCGTAGCCCTTGATGATTCCGGAGAGGTCCAGCACGCCGTCGGGCCGCTCGGGCGTGAAGAATCCGTCCGTCAGCAGCCGCCAACCCGTGGCGTCCGCAAAGCGGGCGCGGAAGGCCGCCGAAGCGTCCCGGAGCGTGCCCTCGCCGCGGGCCAGCCGGCTCGCTTCAGACTCCGGCCGGTAGAGACTGAAGGTCGCGTCCAGGCCGGCAAACACGCGTTCGACGGCGGCCGTGGCACCATCCAGCCCTTCGCCGTCCCGGGCGGCGCCGGCAGGCAGAGCGAGGCTGATGACGGTTCCCATGCACTGGAAGGTCCGGCTCTTCAGGGCAGGGCCGCTCTGCGCCGGACTCTCGGCGGGCGAAGGCTTAGAGGTTCGCTGCATCGAGGGCTGCCTGAAGCGAAGTCAAATACGCGTCACTGGTAACGGTGGCGCCGCTGATGGTCTGCACCTGGGCGGACTGGGCCTTGATGACCGCGGCCCGCAGCAGCGGCGCGACCCGGTTGCTGATTTGCACCGACTTGCGGTCGTCGTCGGTCAACTGGAGGGCGGCGACATCCGTGATTGCCCCGGCTTTCACGGTGATTTGCACCTGGACGGCGCCAAAACGGGTCTGGACCACACTGCCGGCGTAGGTCCCGGCGGCCTGCGCCGCGGCCCCTGCGGTTCCTCCGCCCGCCCCCGACCCGGCCGATGTGCCGGACGATGCGCCGGAGGAGGTGGCGGCTGATGTGGCCGCCGCCGTGCTCCCGGTCTCGGCGACGTGGGCGCCGGACTGCCAGCCAGCCAGAAGAATCCCGGCGGAGGCCAGTGCTGCTGAAACCGCTGCTCGTATTCTCACCAGTCGAACCTTTCGTTGTGGAGTTGTTCTTCGCGGACACCGGCCGCGCGGGCTTCTCTGATCACACTGCGCGCCCATGCGGATGGGCCGCAGATATAGACGTCGGCGTCGGCGATTTCCGGAGCGTAGCTGGCAAGCCGGTGTCCTGAACGGACGGCCGACGCGGGCAGCCAGCTTTGTCCGCCGGTGGTCCGTGCGCCGGTGACGTGGAACAAGGTGGCGCCGCGGCGGCGGCAAAGGTCCAGGATTTCGTCGCCCAGGTACAGCTCCGCCTCGCTGTGGCCGCGGAGAATCACAGTGGCGTTGCCCGGATCAAAGGGGGTGCTCTCCAGCAAGGCGCGGATCGGGGTGATCCCGATGCCCGCTCCGATCATGACGACGCGGTTCCGGCTGCGGGCCGCGGTGCTGAAGAGCCCGTAGGGTCCCTCCACGGCCACCCTGGTCCCGGGTTTCAGCCGGGCCAGCTGCGCGGATCCCCGGCCGAGGTTGCGCACGGTAATCCGCAGGGTGCCATGGCCCGAGGAGTCGAACAGCACAGGCTCCGCGGAGAGGCTGAAGGGGTGCGGATGCCACCAGGCGCCCGGGGAGAGGAACCTCCAGATGAAGAACCTGCCGCCGTTGCCAGCCAGTTCGTCGAGGTGGCGGCCAGCCAGCTCAACACTGACGACGCCGGGACCCTCCATGACGACACGGCTCACGGTCAGCCGATGCCGGACGGTGGCTACGAGTGGCTCCAGGAAGCGATAGTGAGCCACTGCGGCGCCGGTTCCGATGCAGGCGGCCAGCCAGTACCAGCGCTGCCAGGTGCCCTCGGCGAACAGCCCGCCGGCGCTGAACTGATGCGGGATCGCGGTCAGCACCGCGGCGTAAGTGAGCAGGTGGACGGCGTACCAGAGCTCGTAGGGGAACCGTCGCCGCACCGCCACGAGCGAGGTGGCCACCACAGCGATGAACAACCCGATCGACACGATGGCGAGCCACATATCGGGGACCAGGACCCAAAGGGCCACGAGCTCACGGAACGGATCGAGCCCCTCGGCCATCCCGTAGCCGATCGCTATCAGGATTCCGTGTGCGAGCAGGAGATACAGCGACGGTTTGCCGAGTTGGCGGTGAAATTCCAGCGCCCGGTCATGCCCGACGGCGGAGTCGATCACCGGCAGACGCGCCGCCAGCAGCAACATCAGCAGTACAAGGTCCATACCGGCGAGGCCGGCGACGATTCCCACGGCCGTGAAGGAGCCGGCCAGCGTCGAGAATCCGGCGGCGCCGCCGTCGGCGAGCCACAGTGCGACGGCGAAGGCCACCGAAGACCACGCGAGCACAGTCAGCAGGTCCGCCCGGAACAAGCGGCTCCGGGACGGACCGCGGAACCGCTCCACGGGAGTGCGGAGTGCCCCGGCCGGCACAGCCATCGGGAGTGAGGAGTTCATGGCTCAACGGTCCGCCCGCTGCCTATCAATTGGCTGTGAAACCGCTAGGGTGCCGATGTGACTTCGGACCCGGCCGGCCGGCGTGCCTGATACAACTCCTGTTACCGGATTGGTCTTTAATTCGTCAAGCTCGTAGACTTGGTAGGCGCTAGGTGGCGCGGAGCGTGTGCAATTGCTCCGGTTGGCGGGATCTGTCTGCAATATTGGCAGTCCTGATGGCCGGTAGTTAGGGGCTCAAGTTGCGTGCACTCCTGTATTCGCCCAGCATCCGGTACTTCGCGGTGACTTTCCGTAAGGGTTCACCGCCCGGTAACCGTGGCCCACAATCTTCGCCGCAGTGAGGAATGCAGTCGGTTTACGCCACTGCCTAACCACTGCCGAAATCGTGTGGGCGCTGGATGCGGACGCCGCCTGTCGCACGGTTACGCGGGAACTCCGCAACCGTTTCATTTATTTTGAGGAGAGTCGTCATGGCAGCACACTGCCAGGTGACCGGAGCCGAGCCGGGCTTTGGACACAGCATTTCGCACTCGCACCGTCGCAACAAGCGTCGGTTCGACCCGAACATCCAGAAGAAGCGCTACTGGGTTCCGTCCCTGCGCCGTAATGTCACTTTGCAGCTCTCTGCAAAGGGCATCAAGACCATCGACGTACGTGGCATCGACGTAGTCGTCGCCGCTATCCTGGCACGAGGAGTGAAGCTCTAATGGCTAAGGACAAGGACGTACGTCCGATCATCAAGCTCAAGTCGACCGCGGGCACGGGTTACACCTACGTGACGCGCAAGAACCGTCGTAACGACCCGGACCGTATGGTTCTGAAGAAGTACGACCCCCGCATCCGCAAGCACGTCGAATTCCGAGAGGAGCGCTAAACACATGGCCAAGAAGTCAATGATCGCTAAGAACGAACAGCGTAAAGTCATCGTCGAGCGTTATGCTGCAAAGCGCCTCGAACTGAAGAAGGCTCTGGTTGACCCCGCGTCGACCGACGAAGCACGCGAAGCTGCACGCCTCGGCCTGCAGAAGCTGCCCCGCAACGCCTCACCGGTACGTCTGCGTAACCGCGACATCATCGATGGCCGCCCGCGCGGTACCTTCCAGAAGTTCGGCATCTCCCGTGTTCGCTTCCGCGACATGGCTCACCGCGGTGAGCTCCCGGGCATCACGAAGTCTTCCTGGTAATTCAGCACTCCTGAAGCCAGTGGCTTGAAGAAGGGCCGGCAACCGCTTGGTTGCCGGCCCTTCTGGCGTTTAAGGCACGACGGCGGGCTGAAGCTCCTGCCGCGGGTGAAACGCGGTCCGCGCTGCCGGCTGAGGCGGAGATGTGACCCAGTACATAGGACCGCTTCTTCCGCCTTTTGGTGGGGAACGGGGCCCTGGGCGGTGGGTTTTCCGTGGTGTGGCGGGGTTTTTGGGGGTGGGGGTGTGGTGGTGGGGGTGGATTTG
>JAXMJF010000007.1:0-133722 GCA_034376805.1 Arthrobacter sp. | reverse complement strand
GTCCTGCCTTGCCGCGCCAGAGGAGCCGCTCGCCGGAGGCGACGCTGCCGGGGGCGGCGACGGTCAGGGTCCGTCCGCCGTCGCGCCACCGCAGCGTGGAATCGTCCGCGGAGAACGGCTCGGAGGGCTCCCGGAAGCGACTGAGCCGGATGGCGGCCATGTCGGTGAAGTCCGCGGCGAGCTGGATTTCGATTTCCACGTCGAGCGAGTCGAGGGACGTGCTCAGTTGCAGGGAGTGCCGGACGACGCCGGGCGTGACGGTCCAGGTCTGCAGAAGTTCGACGGCGGGGTCCTCAGTGGGCCCCGGGATGCCGCGGACCAGGCCCCGCACGCGCAGCACACCACCGGCCTCGGCCTCCACCGTGGCGGGCTCCGGCTCCAGGCCGTTCAGCCGCACCTCTGCCCGGGACAGCATCCGGGTGTCCCCGTGCAGCAGGCCGGTGAACCAGCCACCGCCCGCGGCGCCAGAGGAGCCGGCGGCGTCCGTGGCGCCGTGGCCGCTGGCGAGCCGCCCCTCGGCATCAAGCCACAACTGGGTGGGGGCGGCAACGGAGCAGTGCTGGCGGTGGAGCGCTGGCTGAACAGTCATGCGCCCCACCCTATGCCGGGAGCCGGACCGGCTCAACGGGCCCCGCGGGGCGCTGGCGTGCCGAAGGAACCGGACACGGACGGGCCGTTCCCGTGGCAGCTATGCCGGGGGCAGGTCTTCCACCGGGAAAGCCACTGCCTCGCCGACGACGCGGAGGCACAGTTCCGTACCCGGGCGGGCGATCGAGGCGTTCCAGTGCCGGATGGTGATGATTTCGCCGCCGCCGGGGTAGCGGTGGTCCGCCACGGCCCCTTCCGCGAGGACGGGCGGGACGGCGAGCTTGAGCCGCACGGTGGTCTCGGGTCCGAAGTAATCCGTATCCACCACGACGCCGCGGATGGGGCCGTCCTCCGCGATCCGGATCTGTTCCGGCCGCAGCATGAGCTGGACCCGTCCCTGCGCCGGGGGCCGGCGCACGGGGATCCCGCCCAGGGAACACGTGGCGAGGGAGCCCTCCATCCAGGCGTCCAGGATGACGGCGTCGCCCAGGAATTCCGCGGTGGCGCGGTCAGCGGGGCGCGTGTAGACGATGAACGGGTTGCCGATCTGCGCCAGCCGTCCGCCGCGCATCACCGCCACCTGGTCCGCGAACGACAGCGCCTCGCCCTGGTCGTGGGTGACCAGTATGGTGGTGACCCCCGCGTCCTGGAGCACCTTGCCCACCGCGCGGCGCGTGGCAACGCGCAGACCCGCGTCCAGGGCGGAGAAGGGCTCGTCCAGCAGCATCAGCTCCGGCTCGCGGGCGAGGGCCCGGGCCAGGGCGACCCGCTGCTGCTGCCCGCCGGAGAGCTGATGCGGCCGCCGCTTGGCCATGGCAGGGTCCAGGGAGACCATGTCCAGCAGTTCGGCCACCCGGGCCTTGATGCCGCGGTGCCCGCCGGGGAGCTTGGCGGCGTCGAGGCCGAAGGAGATGTTCTGCCCGACGCTCAGATGCGGGAAGAGGGCGCCGTCCTGCGCCACGTAGCCCACGTGGCGTTTGTGTGCGGGCACCCAGACGCCGTCGCCGGCCACCTTGGCGCCGTTGAGCGAGATACTGCCGGTGTCCGGGTGCTCAAAACCGGCGATCAGCCGCAGCAGCGTGGTCTTGCCGGAACCCGAGGGCCCCACGATCGCCGTCGTGCCGCCCCTGGCCACCGAGAGATTGACACCCATCAGTACGGCCTGGGACCCGAAGTTCTTGGTGACGGCATCGATTTGCAGGTGGCTGTTGGTGCTGGTGGCCACGGACGGGGCGATCCGCGGTTCCGGGAGCCGGGAGGGGCTGTTCTGGGTCACTGTCCCGCTGCTTTCTTGGACTGCTGGAAGAGGAGGTAGGTCATCGGCGCCGAAATCAGGATCATCAGCAGGGCGTACGGGGCGGCGCCGGCGTAGTCGATTTCGCTGCTCTTGCTCCAGAACTCGGTAGCGAGTGTCCGGGTGCCGTTGGGGGAGAGCAGCAGTGTTGCGGTCAGTTCGTTCACGATCGCCAGGAACACCAGAGCTGCACCACCCGCTGCGGCCGGGGCGGTGAGCCGCAGCGTGACCCGGAGGAAGGCCAGCAGCGGCGGCTTGCCGAGCGCCTGGGCGGCCTCGTCGAGTTCCTTTGGAGCCTGGGCCAGGCCGGAACGGATGTTAACCAGGGCGCGCGGCAGGAACAGCAGCACGTATGCCGCGATCAGCAGCGCCGAGGTCTGGTACAGGTTGGGCGCCGCCTTGATGCTGACCGTCACGAAAGCCAGGCCCACCACAATGCCAGGCATGGAACTGGTGATGTAGTTGGACAGCTCCAGGGCCTTGCTGAACCAGCTGGGGTGCCGCACGGCCAGGTACGCCATCGGGAACGCGACGACCGTGGTGGCCAGGGCGCCGGCGAGGCCGTACATCAGGGTCTGCAGCAGGGCCGGCAGAAACTCGTCGGCGGCCCAGATGTCCGGGCCGCCGGCGAATATCCAGCGCAGCACGAAGGTCAGGGGCAGCCCGAAAGCCAGCGCGGTGAGCGCGACCAGGAACAGCTGGGCCGGGAGCTGGTAGGTGTGCAGCGGAAGGCGCAGGGCGCGGGCTTGGGCGCCGGAGCCGATCTTGGCGTACCGGGCACTGCCGCGGCTGCGCACTTCAACCAGCAGGAGGATCAGGCACAGGAACACGAGCACGCTGGCCAGCATGTTCCCGGCGGTGCCGTTGAAAGTGGACTGGTACTGGACCATGATCGCGGTGGTAAAGGTGTCGAAGCGGATCATCGCGAAGGCGCCGTACTCGGCCAGCAGGTGCAGGGAGACGAGCAGCGCCCCGCCGGTCATCGCGATCCGCAGCTGCGGCAGCACCACACGGAAAAACGTGCGCCACGCGCCGAGGCCCAGGGACGCGGCGGACTGTTCAATGGCCGGGTCCAGCCGGCTGAGCGTCGCGGCGGCCGGGATGTAGACGAGCGGGAAATACGACAGCGTCGCGATCAGCACGCCGGACCACAGGCCCTCGAGTGACGGTATCGCGGAGACCCAGGCGTAGCTGTTGACGAAGGCGGGGATGGCCAGGGGGGCCGCGAGCAGTACGGCCCACCACTTGTGCCCTTTGAGCTGGGTGCGCTCCACCAGCCACGCCCCGCCCACCCCGAGGATGAGGCACAGCGGCACGGTGACCAGCATCAGCAGCACGGTGTTGAGCAGCAGCTCGCCGACCCGTGCCCGGAAGATGAGGTCCACGGCGGTGTCCCATCCCGTGGCCGCCGTCATGACAATGACGTAGCCCAGCGGAATCAGCGCAAACAGGGCGATCAGGACCGCCAGGACCGCGACAACGGAAACGCCGAAAGGCGGGCGGGGGCTCTTGCCCCGGCCCGCCGTCGTCGTGCCCCCGGATGTTCCGGGAGCCGCCAGCTTGGTTGTCACGTGGTTACAGCAGTCCTGCCTTGGTCATCAGCTCGGAGGCCTTGGCGGAGTTCAGCTTGGCCGGATCCACCGTGGGTGCCTGCAGCTCCGTCAGCGGGACGAGCTTCTCGTTGGCCGGGACATCGGAGGCGATGGCGTACTCGAAGGAGGTGCCCTTCTGCAGGACTTCCTGGCCCTTCTTGCCGGTGATGAACTTGACGAAGGCCTGCGCCGCCGCCGCGTTCTTCGAGGAATTCAGCACGCCGCCGCCGGAGACGGACACAAACGCGCCCGGATCCTGGTTCTTGAAGTAGTACGGGGTGACGTTCTTGGAGTTCTCGCCGGTCTTGGCCTGGTCGCCGTAGTAGTAGTAGTGGTAGATCAGGGCGGCGTCGACCTCACCGGCGTTGACCGCCTTCATGGCCGTGCTGTTGCCCTTGTAGGGCTTGGAGTTTTCCTTCATGCCCTTCAGCCATTCCTCGGTCGCGGCCTCGCCCTTGAGTTCCAGCAGGGCGGCGACGATCGCCTGGAAGTCGGCGCCGGACGGCGATGCAGCCCACTTGCCCTTCCACTCCGGCTTGGCCAGGTCCAGCATGGACGTGGGCAGCTGGTCTTCGCTCAGCTTGGCCTTGTCGTACACCAGCACGGTGGAGCGGGCTGCGATGCCGGTCCACTTGTTGGTGGAGGGACGGAACTCGGCGGGCACCTGGTCGATGGTGGCCTTGTCGACCTCGGCGAACAGGCCGGCGTTCTCCACCTGGGCCATGGCCGGGGAGTTTTCGGTGAGGAAGACGTCGGCCGGGGAGGCCTGGCCTTCCTGGATGATCTGGTTGGACATCTCGGTGTCGGAACCCTGGCGCATGGTGACCTTGACGCCGGTTTCCGCGGTGAAGGCGTCCACCCATTCCTGGGTCAGGGACTCATGCTGGGCGTTGTAGACCGTGATTTCACCGGAAATCTTGCCGTCTGCGGCGGCGCTGCTGCTGGGGGCGGTGGAGGTGCCGGAGCCACAGGCGGACAGGCCGAGCGCGGCGGTGGCGGCAAGTGCGATACCTGCCAGCGCGTTGTTGCGGATCTTCATGGGGCTGCTTTCTGCAAGGAAGGTCTGGGGAACCCTAGCCCCCTGTGAGCGGGGGAAGTTAGGGCATGCTCACTACGAAAAACTGTAGGTTAGCCAAACCTAAGCAACCAAGCTGAGGGAGCCTTAAGTGACCAGGATCACATCAATTACGTAACTATTGCGTGACTTAATTCCCGGCGATCGAAGCGGCGGCCTCCATCACCATCCAGGCCTGCAGCTGGGTGGACAGTTCGACGGCGGCGCCCGCCGGGTAGGTCTGCACCGCCGGAAGGCCGGGATGGGTGGAGAACACGACCCGTCCGCCCTTCCGGGCGAGCGGGTCCTCGGGCGACAGGAGGCGGCGGCCCTCCCAAAACGCCTCGCCGGTGTCGTTGACGAGTGTCGCGGCCGTCGCCCTGGTCCCGGCGGTCAGCCGCCCGTCGGTGGCGGCGAGGGCCAGGTACCGGACGAGGATGCCGGTGAACAGGCCGCCGTCGCCGGCGCCCTCGCAGCGCAGCACCAGCGCGCTGCGGGCCGGCAAAGGTGCGGGGAGGGTGAGGCTGCGCGCCACCGACGCCACAAGACGGGCAGCGCGGGCGAGGTTGGCCTCGCCGCCGAGTTCCAGCAGCGCGCCCAGGACCGGGCCCTGGTTGTAGGTGTAGATGGCACTTTCCAGGACCACATCGCCGCCGGGGCCGATCCGGAGGCCGTCACGGTACAGGCCCTGATCGGGGTCGAGCAGCCGGGCGTCCAGCCAGTCCAGCAACGCCTGCGCCTTGGCCGCCTGGCCGGTGCGCGCGTAATAAAGAGCCACCGGCGCCGTGGCCGGTGTGTTCTTGAAATCCCGTTTCTTGCTCCAGAAGGTCCCGCCGCCCAGGTCGTCCGTGGAAGCCGAATCGAACTGCAGCGTGAGGCTCTTCAGGACCTTGGCGTTGCGGCGGCGTCCGGCCTCCTTGCGGCTGTCCCTGGCGAGGTTCTCCAGCCGCAGCGTGGACAGCGCCAGCCAGGCCATGTCGTCGTAGTAACTGTTGACGACGGTGAGGAAGTTGCGGAGCCGGATCCCGGTGACCAGCCGGGAGGCGAGCCGGCCTGCGCTGGGCCGGTTCGCGCCGTCGAACCGCTTTCCGGGCCGGCCGTCCGTGCCGAGTTCGCGGCGCCCGGTGTCCACGAGGCAGTCCACGTAGTGCGCCTGCCACCAGTAGTGCCAGGGCCGGGCCAGGTTCTTGAGCCGGCCCGAGGGCCGGACGATCGCGGCGATGTGGGTTCCCGGCAGGAAAAAGAGCCGCTGCCCGAACAGGCTGGTCACCGAGCGGGCGGCTTCGTCGGCCCGGAAAGACCAGTCGGGGGCGGTGGATATGTCAGCCGGGGTCATGGTTCCAGCCTAGTAGCGGCAGGGGAAAGGTGCGGAATGTCAGCATTCCAGTTAACATTCACTAACTAATGTTTGCGGTAAACGCGTGACGCTGCACACAGTGTCTCGACGGACCCGGGCTCCGGTTCCACATCAAGGAGGATGCATGGACATCAAAGGTACAGTTGCGCTGATTACGGGCGGAGCCTCCGGTCTGGGGGCTGCGACGGCGCGGCGCCTGTTCGACGCCGGCGCCTCGGTGGTCCTGGTGGACCTGCCCAGCTCCGCTGGCGCCGACTTCGCCGCCGGGCTGAATGCCCGGAGCAATGTCCAGGGGGAGGCCCCCGGGGCCGGAACCCCGGTGGAGCCAGCCAACCGGGCGGTCTTCGTTCCCGCCGACGTCACCAGCGAAGTCGAGGTGCAGGCCGCCGTCGACGCCGCCGTCGCCCTCGGTCCGCTGCGGATCGTGGTCAACTGTGCCGGGATTGCCACCCCCGGCAAGGTCATGGGCCGGGACGGCGTGCTGCCGCTGGAAAACTTCAACCGGGTCATCCAGATCAACCTCGTGGGCACCTTCAACGTCATCCGCCTTGCGGCGGCCGCGATGGCGGCCACCGAGCCGGCCGCGACCGAGCTCGGCGGGCCGGAGCGCGGCGTCATCATCAACACCGCCTCCGTCGCCGCGTTTGACGGCCAGATCGGCCAGCCGGCCTACGCAGCCTCCAAGGGGGCGGTGCACGCCATGACGCTGCCGATCGCCCGCGAACTGGCGCGCTCGCTGATCCGCGTGGTGACCATCGCCCCGGGGATCTTCGAGACGCCGATGATGGCCGGGCTGCCGCAGGAGGCCCAGGACTCCCTCGGCCAGCAGGTGCCGCACCCGTCCCGGCTGGGCCGGCCGGCCGAGTACGCAAACCTCGCGGCGCACATCGTGGAGAACGCCATGCTCAACGGTGAGACCATCCGCCTCGACGGCGCCATCCGGATGGGACCGAAATGACGCAGGCCAGGCTCGCCCCTTTCCCCGCTGCCGCGGAATCCGTCGCGGGGCTGCCGACCGCCGATTTCTTCGACTTCGAGTCGATGCTCAACCCCCGTGAGCAGGCGAAGCTGGCCGAATTGCGGGTGTTCCTGGCCCGCGAGGTGGCACCGTTCGCCGGCGAGTGGTGGAACAAGGCCGAGTTCCCCGCGCACATCCTGCCCAAGCTCGCGGCCCTGGAGCTCAGCGCCCCGGCCCAGCGCGGCTACAGCAATCTGTTTGCCGGTCTGGTCATTGCCGAGATGACGCGGGTGGACACCTCGCTGGCGACGTTCTTCCTGGTCCACCACGACCTCTTTGTCGAATCGCTCTACGGCTTCGGCTCCGAGGAGCAAAAGGCGCGCCTGCTCGAAGACGCCGCCAGCCTCCGGACCACCGGCGCGTTCGCGCTGACCGAACCGGAACATGGCTCCGACGTGGCCGGCGGCATGGAGACCGTCGCCCGGCGTGTTCCCGGCGGGGCGCCCGACGGCGGGGACAGCTGGGTGCTCAACGGCGCCAAGCGCTGGATCGGCAACGGGACGTTCTGCGACTACCTGCTGGTCTGGGCCCGTGACGAGGCCGACGGCGGCATCCGCGGCTTCATCGTGGACGCGACCCTGCCGGGGGTGAGCCGGAGCAGGATCGAGAACAAGATCGCGCTGCGCACGGTGCAGAACGCGGACATCGTCTTCCGGAACGTGCAGGTGGCCGAGTCGGACCGCTTCGCCGGGATCAGCAGCTTCGAGGACACCAATGAGCTGCTGCGCGGCTCGCGGATCATGGTCGCCTGGCAGGGGGTCGGCCAGCAGCTGGCGGCGTTCGACGTCGCCCGGCAGTACGCCGTCGAACGCCGGCAGTTCGGGCGGCCGCTGGCGAAATTCCAGCTGGTCCAGCAGCAGCTGGTCACGATGCTCGGCAATGCCGTGGCAAGCATGGGCATGATGGTCCGGATCGCGCAGCTGCAGGACCAGGGCGCCGCGGACATGCCGCAGGTGGCGCTGGCGAAGTCCTGTGTCAGCGCCCGGATGCGGGAGACCGTGGGGATGGGCCGGTCCCTGCTCGGCGGCAACGGGATCGTCACCGACTTTGCGATGGCCAAGATCTTCGCTGACGCCGAGGCGATCTACACCTACGAGGGCTCGTTTGAGATCAACACGCTGATCGTGGGCAGGGCCGTGACCGGGGTGTCCGCGATCGTTTAGACGCTATTGCCTAGAACAGCGCGGGCTCTTTCTCGCCGGCCTCGATCCGGTAGTCCAGGCTGTTGTTCTTCACCGGCATGGGGCAGGTGCCGTACGGGGTGAAGGCGCTCGGGTAGTTGATCGCCCGGTTGAAGTCCAGGATCACGGTCCGGTTTCCCTGCGAATCGACGCGCGGCCGGGCCGTGGAAACCTTCCGCCACTCGTCGGTTGATTCCCCGTTGGTCTCGTCGTGGAATGTGACCGTCAGCGCGCCGAGCTTTTCCTCTTCGGCCTGCAGGTGGAACTCGTGGTCCTTGCCGGGCAGCCGGAACACCAGTTCGCCGACGGACCGGTGGACCCCGTCGACCAGGGGGTTGGCGGTGCCGATCGGGACGTCGACGGGCTCCGGGTAGGGGCGGAAGCTGGCCTCGACCACGAGGTCCGGCCGGTAGCCGAAGGTGGGAACGCCGTCGAACCCGGTGAACACCGGCGACTTCGAATCCCGGGTGCGCACGGCGTACTTGTCGGCGCGCATGGCAAGTTCCACCACGACCTGGCGGCCGTCCCTGCCGCCGTACTGGACCCACCAGAGCGATTCCTCGTTGGCCAGCGCCGCGCTGATGGTGCCGTCCACGGGCTCGCCGGTCTCCACCAGGGTCAGCCCCTCGTCCGCGGACGCGGTGAGGAACGCCGTCGCGCCGTCCGTGGACCAGAGCCCGGGGACCAGTTCGACGGCGGCCGGCCGGTCCTCCAGCCACTGGAAGGAGGTCAGGGTCAGCCAGCCGAACTCGCTGGCCAGGGCCGCGTTGCGGCTGTTCCGGAAGCGCTGCCAGCGGGCCAGCTGGGCGTCGGGATCGGACTGCGGCATGTTCATGGGTTCCTCCCGAGGCTTGCGGACACAAGTTGTGCTGCGGTGTGGCGGGCGGCGGTGGCCGCCGCCGGGTCGGCGTCGAGCACCCCGCTGGCCAGGCCGCCGTCGAGGACCAGGGTCAGGCTGCGGGCGAGCTGGTCCGGATCCGGGGCGCCGGCCTGGACGGCCAGGTCGCGGATCCAGGCCCTGACGTGATCCTTGTGCGCCACCGTCCGTTCGTGGATACGGGTTCCGGAGGCGGACTCGGCGGCGGCATTGATGAAGGCGCAGCCGCGGTAGCCGTCGCGGCGGCATGCAGTGGCCAGGGCGTCGAACAGCCCCACGAGCTGGGCCGCGGGCTCAGGTCCGGCGGCTTCCGCGGCGGCGTGGAGCTGCCCGGTCCAAACGCCGTCAACCTTCTCCAGATAGGCCAGGATCAGGTCATCCTTGGCCGGAAAGTATTTGTAGAACGTGGCCTTCGCGACGCCGGACTCGGCGATGATCGTATCGATGCCGGCGGCCCGGAGCCCCTGGGCATAGAAGAGCCGGAAGGCCGCGGCCAGGATTTTGTCCCGGGCCTGCCCGGCAGGCGGGCGGACGGCCTGCGGTGTCCTGGCGGGGGTCGGGGTCATAGCTCCATGGTACACAGACAAGTCTGTCTATGGTTGCCCTAGACAGGTCTGTCTGATAGCTTCCTGTTCAGGGGTAGACGGATTTGTCTACTCTGGCTGTCCTGAACCCAGCCACCCCGAACTGAACCATCCAGAACTGAGGACGCCATGAAGATTGCTGTACTGGGAACCGGAACCGTTGGCCCCACGATCGCCGGGGCACTGTCCGCGCTCGGGCATGACGTCGTGATCGGCACACGCGATCCGCACGCGACCCTTGCCCGGACTGAGCCCGGCGCGATGGGCGGCCCGCCCTTCGCCGTCTGGCACGCGGCGCACAGCCGGATCGACGTCGCCACGTTCGCGGAGGCCGCCGCCCGCGCGGACCTGATTGTCAACGCCACGAACGGCGCAGGCTCCCTCCAGGCGCTCACCGCGGCGGGGGCGGAAAACCTGGCCGGCAAGGTGGTCATGGACATCGCGAACCCGCTGGACTTCTCCCACGGGTTCCCGCCGTCGCTGAACCCGGTGAACACCGACAGCCTTGCTGAGCAGATCCAGCGGGCCTTCCCGGAAGCCAGGGTGGTCAAGACGCTCAACACGATGACCGTCAGCGTCATGGTGGACCCGGCGAGCGTGGCCGGGGGCGACCACACCGTGTTCGTGTCCGGAAACGACGCCGCCGCCAAGGAGACCGTGAGCGGGCTGCTCGCGGGCTTCGGGCACCGGGACATCATCGACCTGGGCGACATCACCACCGCCCGCGGCGCCGAAATGATCCTGCCGATCTGGCTGCGGGTCTGGGGTGCGCTGGGCACCGGCGTGTTCAACTTCAAAATCGCCCGGTAGGGAACCGGACACTATCTGAGACGGATTCCCCGCCGGCCGGAGCTGCGGGTAGCATCTTTTAGGAAGAAAGTAACCCGGCTCACAGTATCCAGCGCAGTGTACGAGCCAAGTCCTCTCGAAAGATTGATTCCATGGCTGACACTGCAACGAACCCCGGCACCGATCTCGCTTCCGAACTGCGCGCCGACGTCCGCCGGGTGTCCACCCTCCTCGGCGAATCCCTGGTCCGCCAGCACGGGCCCGAGCTCCTGGACCTGGTGGAGCAGGTGCGCCTGCTGACCAAGGAATCCAAGGAAGCAGCCCGTGGCGGTGCGGATGCCACCGGGCCGTGGAGCTCGTACGACGTCGTCGCCCAGGTCCGCGAACTGCTCGGCTCCCTGCCCCTTGAGCAGGCGACCGACCTGGTCCGCGCCTTCGCGTTCTACTTCCACCTGGCCAACGCCGCCGAGCAGGTGCACCGGGTCCGCGGGCTGCGCACCCGGCAGGAAAAGGACGGCTGGCTGGCCAAGGCTGTCACCGACATCGCCGGCCAGGCCGGGCCCTCGGTGCTGCAGGAAGTGGTGAACGAACTCGACGTCCGGCCCATCTTCACCGCGCACCCCACCGAGGCCTCCCGCCGCTCCGTGCTGGACAAGGTCCGCCGTCTCTCCGACATCCTCGCCGAGAGCACCGCGGAGGGCACGTCCGGCCGCCGCCGCCAGGACCGCCAGCTCGCCGAGGTGATCGACCAGATGTGGCAGACGGACGAACTCCGCCAGGTCCGGCCCACCCCGGTGGACGAGGCCCGGAACGCGATCTACTACCTCACCGGCATCCTGGGCGACGCCATGCCGGAGATGCTCTCGGACCTCTCCGAACTGCTCGCCGAACACGGTGTCAGCCTCCCCGTGGAGAAGGCACCCATCCGTTTCGGCTCCTGGATCGGCGGTGACCGGGACGGCAATCCCAACGTCACCGCAGCCGTCACCCGCGAAATCCTGCAGATCCAGAACCAGCACGCCGTGCGGATCAGCATTGGCCTGATCGACGGGCTGATCTCCATCCTGTCCAACTCGACAGCGCTCGCCGGGGCGGACCAGGAGCTGCTGGACTCGATCGACGTCGACCTCAAAAACCTCCCGGGCCTGGACCGCCGCGTCCTTGAACTGAACGCCCAGGAGCCCTACCGGCTCAAACTCACCTGCATCAAGGCCAAGCTGCTCAACACGGGCCGGCGCGTCGCCGCCGGATCGGCGCACGAGCCGGGCCGCGACTACACCGCCACCGCTGAGCTCCTCGACGAACTGGGTTTGCTGGAGCGCTCGCTGCGGAACCACCACGCCGCGCTCGCCGCCGACGGTGCCCTGGCCCGGGTGCGGCGTGCCATCGCCTCCTTCGGCCTGCACCTGGCCACCCTCGACATCCGCGAACACGCGGACCACCACCACGATGCCGTCGGGCAGCTGATGGACCGCCTTGGCGGGCCCGGCGTCCGGTACGCGGAACTCAGCCGTCCCGAGCGGCTCGAGGTGCTCGGGTCCGAGCTCGCCTCCCGCCGCCCGCTGTCCGGCCACCCGATCAAGCTCGACGGCGTCGCAGACGGCACCTATGACGTCTTCCGCGAAATCCGCCGGGCCCTGCGCACCTACGGCCCGGACGTGATCGAGACGTACATCATCTCGATGACCCGCGGCGCGGACGACGTGCTGGCCGCGGCGGTGCTGGCCCGCGAGGCCGGCCTGGTCAACCTCTTCGGCGCGGCCCCGTACGCCAGGATCGGCTTCGCCCCACTCCTGGAAACCGTGGAGGAACTGCGGGCCTCGGCCGAGATCGTGGACCAGCTGCTCTCCGATTCCTCCTACCGCGAGCTGGTCCGGCTGCGCGGCGACGTCCAGGAAATCATGCTCGGCTACTCGGACTCCAACAAGGAATCCGGTGTGATGACCAGCCAGTGGGAAATCCACAAGACCCAGCGCAAACTCCGGGACATCGCGGCGAAGCACGGCGTCCGGGTGCGCCTTTTCCACGGCCGGGGCGGGTCCGTGGGCCGCGGCGGCGGGCCGACCTATGACGCGATCATGGCCCAGCCGAACGGGGTGCTGGAAGGCGAGATCAAGTTCACCGAACAGGGCGAGGTCATTTCGGATAAGTACTCGCTGCCCGAACTCGCCCGCGAGAACCTGGAGCTGTCGCTCGCGGCCGTCATGCAGGGCTCCGCACTGCACCGCACACCGCGCACCTCGGAGGACCAGCGAGAACGCTACGGCCACGTAATGGAGACCATTTCCGACGCCGCCTTCGCCCAGTACCGGACGCTGATCGATGACCCGGACCTCCCGGCATACTTCATGGCGTCCACCCCGGTGGAACAGCTGGGGTCCCTCAACATCGGCTCCCGGCCGTCCAAGCGGCCCGATTCCGGCGCGGGCCTTGAAGGTCTGCGGGCCATCCCGTGGGTGTTCGGCTGGACACAGTCACGGCAGATCGTCCCGGGCTGGTTCGGCGTCGGGTCCGGGCTCAAGGCTGCCCGCGAGGCCGGCCACTCGGCCCAGCTGGTGGAGATGATGGACGGCTGGCACTTCTTCCGCTCGGTGCTCTCCAACGTGGAAATGACGCTGGCGAAGACGGACATGGACATCGCCGGCTACTACGTCTCCACCCTGGTTCCGGAGGAGCTCCATCACCTGTTCCGCACCATCCGGGCCGAATACGAGCTGACCGTCACCGAGATCCAGAACCTGACCGGCGAGGACCTGCTGCTCGACGCGCAGCCGACCCTGAAGCGCTCCCTGGAGATCCGGGACCAGTACCTCGACCCCATCAGCTACCTCCAGGTGGAACTGCTGCGACGGGTCCGTTCCGAGGCCGCCGGGGAGAGCATGCCCAACGGCGAGATTGACGAACGTCTCCAGCGCGCCATGCTGATCACGGTCAACGGGGTGGCGGCGGGCCTGCGCAACACCGGCTAAATCCGGAGGAGTGGGCCGGCCCCGCTAGGGTTGTTCCATGCCGTCGTTCCAGACCAGACTGAAGATCACCGGGCTCAAGCCGGGCAACCCGCCGGAGTCCGTGATGGCCGCGGCCGTCGAAGCCCTGGAGACGCGGCACCACGTCGAGGCGAACCAGCTGGACCTGGCCGGCGGGGTTCCGCAACTGAACCTGCGCTTCCTGGTCGAGCCCACCTCGTACAGCAGCGAGAACAGCCAGGCGCTGGAGTCCGCGGCGATGATGCGCGACGCCGTCGAACGCGTTGCGGTGACCGGGCACCTGATGGTGCTCCGCCGAAACCGCGGCCGCTGGGCGCCCGTCTAGGAGGGCTCCGCCCGCCTCAGAAGTCCAGTTCCTCTTCGGGTCCGTCCACCACCGGGGAGCGGTTGCCGCGCCGCCGCGTCACGATCACGCCCAGGACAACGCCGACCAGGACCCCAACGCCGACCCCGATGAGGGAGCTCGCCCAGAACGGCAGCCCGGTGGCTGCCCCGGTGACATAGCCGAGCCCGACGGACCAGACGGCCCAGAGGAGACCGCCGAGGGCCGCGCACAGGCTGAAACCGCGGGTGGAGACGTTGGCGATGCCGGCGGCCGCCGTCGTCGCCAGCCGTCCGCCCGGGATGAAGCGGATGCCGATGATCGCCCCATACGTGGTGGACCGGCCGGCCTTCCCGATCGCGGTGTGCACCGCCCGATGGAACGCCCGGCCCCACTGCCAGCGGTCCAGGGTACGGCTCAAGCGCCGTTTGAAGAGCTGGAACACCAGGATGTCGCCAAGCCACGACGCTGCCGCGGCAAGGAGCACCACGAGGAGGGCGTTGGCACGACCGACGGCCGACAGGGCGCCGCCGGTGATGACCACCATTTCGGAGGGGAGGGGCGGGAAAATGGCATCGCCCATAACAACCGGGATGATCCAGAAATAGATCGCGTCCCGCCAGCCGTCCGCGCTGCCGAAGTCCATGGGCACAAGTTACCGCACTTCCGGCCCGGTGCCCGTCCGTGACGTGGCGCCAGCCGGCCCGGCCGCGGGACTCCGGGGCGGGCTGAGTTTTCCGGAGGCGCTAGCGGGCTTCGCTGAGCTCCAGCCCGCTGCGGTACTCCACCGGCTTGCCGGTGATGGGGTCGACGAACCGGATCCCGCGCGCGAGCAGCTGGAGCGGCTTCGAATAATCGTCCGGCGCCTTGTCCAGCAGCTGCGGGTAGAAGGCATCGTTGACGATCCCCAGCCCCAGCGAGGCCATGTGCACGCGGAGCTGGTGGGTCTTGCCCGAGTGCGGCTCGAGCCGGTACAGCGCACGGGGCCCGGTGTCGCCGTCGGCCGCGTTCGTGGAGACGTGGCCGGCGGGCGTTGCCGGGCCGGGGAAGGACCGCAACCGTTCGATCCGGGTCTCGGCGTTGGGTTCGCCGTCGATCACCTCGGCGAGCAGGTAGCTGCGGGACTTCGTCATCCGGTTCCGGACCACCACGGGGAAGTCGACGGCGGGGTGCCCGGGTGAGGGTTCGGCCGCGGCCACACACTCGTATTCCTTCTGGACCTGGCGCTTTTCAAAGAGCACCTGGTACTTGCCCCGGGTCTCAGGATTCGTGGAGAGCAGCAGGATCCCGGCGGTCATGCGGTCCAGCCGGTGCATGGGAATGAGGTCCGGCAGGTCCAGCTGGTTCCGGAGCCGCACCAGCGCGGACTCCTGGATGTAGGTGCCGCCGGGGGTGGTGGGCAGGAAGTGCGGCTTGTCCACCACCAGGAGGTGCTCATCCTGGTACAGGATGTTCAGTTCCACCGGGATCCGGACTTCCGGCGGCAGCGTGCGGTAGTACCAGATGAAGGTGTGGTTCCGCAGCGGGGTGGCGCGGTCCAGGGGGATGCCGGCCTCGCCCACGATCTCGCCGGCGTCGAAGCGGTCCTCGATACCCTGGGGGTCGATGTGGCCCCAGCGGTGCATCATGTAGTCCATTGCGGTGTCCCAGGGACCCTCGTCCGGGAGGCGGAGGCGGGTCGCATTGACGCCGTCGCGCACGGGGAGGGGGGATTGCATCACCGGTCCATTCTACTTTGCGGGCCAGCCGCGCAGTTCAGGGCCGCCGCGCTTGGGGGTGGGCCGCCGCGAGATCGCCGGAAACCTGCGAGATCGCCGGAAACCTGCGAGGTCGCCGGAAGCAACCGGCGAACCGGCAGGCTTCCGGCGACCTCGGCGCACGGTCATCGGCACACCACTCGACCGACGGTAAAAAAATTCTTGACAAATAAAACTGTCGGTAGCCACACTGGAGGCATGTTGGACATCGAAGTGATCGAAGACCCGGCCGCGGCGGAGGCCTCCCTGGACCCCATCCGGACCCGCATCCTGATGGAACTCGCCGAACCCGGCTCGGCCACGCAGCTCGCCGCCAAAGTGGGGCTGCCCCGCCAGAAGGTCAACTACCACCTCAAGGCCCTGGAGCGCCACGGGCTGGTGGAACTCGTGGCGGAGCGCCGCAAGGGCAACGTCACGGAGCGCATCCTGCAGGCCAGCGCTGCGTCTTACCTGATTTCCCCGGCGGCGCTGGCCTCCGTGGCCCCGGACCCGCACCGGTTCTCCGACCGGTTTTCGGCCTTCTGGCTGCTGGCGCTCGCCAGCCGCATGGTCCAGGAGATGGGACAGCTGATCACCGGCGCGGCCGCGGCCAAGCAGCGCCTCGCCACCTTCGCCATCGACGGCGAGATCACCTTCCGCACCGCCGCGGACCGTGCCGCCTTCGCCGAGGAACTTGGCGTCGCCGTGACCCGGCTTGTGGACAAATACCACGACGGCGGAGCAGGGACCCCGGCCGGCGGCACCCCCGCGGGCGGCGGGCGCAAGCACCGGCTCGTCGTCGCCCTTCACCCAACACTGAAAACGGCGCCACTCAAGGCGCCACTCAAGGCACCCACAACCCCATCAGCTAAGGAGCAGGACAATGAATGACAAGCGCAACTTCGAAATCGTCGTTGATACGGAACTGCCCGCCACCCCGGAGCGGGTCTGGGAGGCGGTCACCAAGAACGAGGCCGGCTGGATGTTCCCCACCGATGAGTGGCCGGCCGTGCGGCCCGTGGAAGATTACCCCCGCCACCTGGTGTCCCGGATGGAGGGCCCGGACGGCTGGTTCAACCAGCTGGAGCACGTGCTGGAACCGCTCGACGGCGGCCGTGCCCGGCTGCACTACGTGCACAGCGGCATCTTCACCGAGAACTGGGACCAGCAGTACGACGGCGCCAGCAAGCACACCGAGTTCTACCTGCACACCCTCGGCCAGTACCTGAAGTACTTCGACGGCCAGCCGGTGGTGTTCACTGACATCCAGGCACCTCCCGCCTCGGCGGCGCCGGACGGCTTTATGCGGCTCAAGAAGGCCCTGGGTGTTGAAGGCACAAAGCCCGGCAGCGCCGTGGAGCTGGAGCTCGACGGCGTCGGCCGGCTCTCGGGGGAGGTGGACTTCGCCAACGAGAATTTCCTCGGCCTGCGCACCGCGGACACCCTGTACCGGTTCTTCGGCCGCAATGCCTTCGGTGCCACGGTCGGCATGACGGTCCACGACTTCAGCGGCCGCGGGGATTCGGCATCCACGGCGGAGGCATGGGGCGTGTTCCTCGGGAAGGTCTACGCCTAGCTGGTCCCCACCCGCCGCCCGCGGCCCCTGGGCGGCGGGTGTCAGGCGATGGCCGCCGCGGGCGGGGCGCCGAGGCTGCGCCGCAACTGCGGGGACGCCTCCAGTCTGTCCTGGGCGGAACGCAGCGCCGCCACCGCGGTCTCGAGCTGCTCCGGAGGCAGGGTAAACGGCACCCGGAGATAGTGCTCGAAGGCGCCGCCCGTGCCGAACCGGGGCCCGGCCGCCAGCCGGATGCCGAAGTCCGGGGCCACCACGGCGAGGGCGGTGCTGATCGGCGCCGGGAGGCGGCACCAGACGGACAAGCCGCCGTCGGGCCGTTCGCTCTGCCAGCCCGGCAGCCGTCCGGCGATGAGGTCCAACAGTGCGTCCCGGTTGTCCCGCAGGGAGGCCAGGCGCGCCGGGAGCGGTTCGGCGAGTGCGTTGACCAGGTGGGCCGCCGCGAGCTGTTCCACCACCGGGCCGCCGAGGTCCATGGTGGTGCGCGCGGCGGCGAACCGCTGGATCAGCGGCTCCTCAGCCCGGATCCAGCCGGTCCGCAGTCCGGCCCAGTGCGACTTGCTGAGGGAGCCGATGGAGACGACGGCGGGGCTGAAGGCGGCCAGCGGAGTGGAGGCGACGCCGTCGAGGTTTAACTCCCGGAGCGTCTCGTCCACGACGAGGACGGTGCCGGCTGCGGTGGCGGCACGGACCAGCCTGCGCCGATGGGCATCGGGCATCAGGCGTCCCGTGGGGTTGTGGAAGTCCGGCACCACGTAGGCCATGGCGGGCCGCTGCTGCCTCAGCGCGGTCTCGATTGCGTCCAGATCCCAGCCGGGACGGCCGCCCGGATGTGCCCCGGACCGGGTGTCCGGGTGGGCGGCGGGCATGGCCACCGGCACCAGCCGGCAGCCCGCGGCCCGGATGGCGTCAAGCGCATTCGGGTAGCTGGGATGCTCCACCAGGACCTTGTCGGACCGGCCGGCCAGGGTGCGGAGCACGATGTTCAGCGCGTGCTGCGCGCCGGACGTGACGAGGATCTGCCGCGCGGTGGTGGGCACACCGGCAGCCGAGTAGTGCCTGGCGATGGCCTCCCGCAACGGGTCCACGCCGAGCGCGTCGTAGCCGAAACCGGGCAGCAGGGCCGGCAGTTCGGTCAGCGCGGAGGCGAACGCCCGGTGCACCACCTCGCCGCTGGCCGGCAGCGAGGCATAGGCGAGGTCGAGGATTCCGTCCGGAACGGCGAGGCCGGGAGCGCTGCTGAGATTAGCTCCGCTTCCGCCTTTGCGGCGGCCTGGCGGGCTGGGCTGCGGGATACACGTCCGGCCGCGGCTGCCCTGGCCGCTGCTGAGGAAGCCTTGCTCGCGCAGCAGGGAGTAGGCGGCGGTGACAGTCGTCCGGCTGATGCCGAGCGTCGCGGCCAGGGCCCGTTCGCTGGGCAGCGCGACTTCAAGCGGCACGCGGCCGTCGAGGACCAGGAGACGGATGATGTCGGCGAGCTCCCGGTAGGCGGGGGCTGCGCCGAGGTTCCACTTGCCGAGGAGCCGGGCGAGCGAACTGGGGTTCAGGGATCCGGACATAGAGCCAGTATTTCAAACTGGCTATGGAATGCAATGCCAGTTTTCCGGAAGGATGGGGTGCATGATGACCCGCAGGCTCCTTCAGCTCCTTATCGGCCTCGCCATGTACGGCATATCCCTGGCCATGTTCATCCGCGCCGGCCTCGGGCTGGACCCGTGGGATGTGTTCCACCAGGGCCTCGCGGTCAAGACCGGGCTGAGTATTGGCACGGTGGTGGTGATCGTGAGTTTCCTCGTGCTGCTCCTGTGGATTCCGTTGCGGCAGTGGCCCGGCATCGGCACGCTGTGCAACGCCGTGCTGGTGGGCGTCTTCGCCGACGTCGGACTGGCCTTGATCCCCGAGTTCTCCCACCTTGGCGGACAGGCCGGCATGCTCGCGGGAGCCATCCTGCTCAACGGGATCGCCTCCGCCTGCTACATCGGCGCCCGGCTGGGTCCCGGTGCGCGGGACGGCCTGATGACCGGACTCGCCCGCCGCACGGGCTGGTCCGTCCGCACGTCCCGGACAGGCATTGAAATCGTGGTCCTCGCCGCGGGCTGGCTGCTTGGCGGCTCCGTGGGCATCGGGACCGTGCTGTACGCCCTGGCCATCGGCCCGCTGGTGCAGCTCCTGCTGCCGCGGTTCACCGTTCCGGAGCTGAAGGAGTCCGGGCTGCCGGCGGTGGCAGCCGATCCGGCCGTCGCCGCACCCTAGGCGGAAATCCCCCGGACGTTGTGCACAGCGCGGGAATTGCCCCTGGCCGCCGCGGCAGGCGCCGCGGCGTATGACTAGGCCGGCCCCGGTACCGTCAGCGGCTGGCACGTCGGGCACCAGTAGATGTCCCGCTCTTCCGTGCCGGTGGCCTTGGCGAGGACTCCGCGCCGCACCGGTGTCCGGCACTTCAGGCACGGCTGGTGCTCGCGCCGGTAGACCCAGTAGCCGGGCAACCCGGAGGTCCGGCCCACGGCAGCGCCGCGCCGGTTCAGGACGGTGGTCCGGCGCCCGGGTCCCACGTTGGCCTCCAACAGCACCTTGGCGTCGGTGATCATGGCCGCCACGTCAGGCACTGCCGAGACGGGCGCCGCCGGGTGCACGCCCGAGAGGAAGCAGGCCTCGCAGCGGTAGATGTTGCCGATCCCCGCGAGGTTCCGCTGGTCCAGCAGGGCGACGCCGATCGGAACGTCCGGCGCCGCGCGGATCCGCCGCTCCGCCTCGGCCAGATCCCAGTCGGGACCCAGCAGATCAGGACCGAGGTGGCCGACAATGGAATCCTCCTCGGAGGTGCGGACCACCTCGAGGATGCCCAGCGAGAACCCGACGGCGTCTGCCGCCGCGGTGCGCAGAACGCAGCGTGCGGTGAACCCCGGCTTCCGCCAGCGGCCGCCGGGCGGGTAGACCTGCCAGGTGCCTTCCATCTTGAGGTGGGAATGGATCGTGAGCCGGTCCGGTTCCGCCGGGCTGCCGCCACCTGCCCGGGCCGGCCCCTCCAGCCGCATGAGCAGGTGTTTGCCCCGCGGGACCACCTCGGTCACGGTCCAGCCGCCCAGTTTGAGGGTGGCGAACCGGGGTACCCGGAAGTCGGAGGAGATGAGCTGCTGTCCCGCCAGCGCAGCGTGCAACTGGGCGGCCGCGCGGAACACCGAATCGCCCTCAGGCACGGATCCTCAGTCCCTTCGGCGTGGAGTAGGCCCCGGCGTGGGCCAGGGCGGCGGCAATGGGGGTGTCGAGGATGCCGTGGCCGTTGACCTTTTCCATGATCAGTTTGTCCACCGCACCCCGGGTGACCACGCTGACCAGGGCGGCACCGGCCGCGGCCAGGACCTCAGCGTCATCGCTGAAGGCCAGCAGGGTCTTGCCGCCGCGCTCCACATACAGGGCCAGGGCGCCGTCGACCAGCACCACCAGGGCACCGGCCTTCCTGCCCGGGCGGTGGCCGGTTCCCGCTTCGACGTTCAGGGCGGGCCAGGGAAGGGCGGCGCCGTAGGGGTTGGCCGGGTCCGTCGCGGCCAGGGCCAGGGCCACCGGTTCGGGCTTGTGGAGCTGGGTGTCCTCGGCGTAGGAGCGCAGCCGGTCCACGGTCGCGGGAACGGCGAACTGTGCCGCGCCAAGGTGCTCGATGAAGTACCCGCGCCGGCACCGTCCGGCTTCCTCCAGCCGGGCCAGGACCTTGTACATCAGTCCGAAGCCGCCCAGGATGTTCTCGGCCATGACCGAACCGCGGGTGACCACGCCGTACCGGTCCAGCAGGAGTTCGGCGGTGGCCCGGGCGTGGATGGTGGCATCCAGTTCGGGGGCGGGCAGGGCGGACCAGCGGCCGGCGGCCAGCGGGGGAGTGGCTGCCGCGCCGCTGGCGGAGCCGTACCTGCCGCCGGTCAGCCCGGGAGATCCGAGCAAACCGGTCCCGTGGGCGCGTCCCAGCCGGCTCAGCCGGGGGGCCCGGGCCCGCGGGGCGCGGGCGACCTGCCGGTGCGCGGTATGGCCGCCGGCAATCATGGCCCGGACCGGGGCAAAGGTGTCGCCCGTGATCCGGCCCGCCCAGGCCAAATCCCAGAGCGCGGAGACGACGTCCTGGTCGCTGAGTACCGAGTCCATGCCGCCGGCGACGTCGGTCAGTTGCCGGAAGAAATAGCCGCCGCCGTTGTTGCTCAGGTGGTCCAGCAGCCGCTGCTGCGCGTCGCCGGGCTCGAAGTCCATGGCCGGGTTCAGGGTCAGCTCGGCCGAATCGGCCAGGTGGAGGCTGACCCAGCCGTCGTTGCCGGGGAGCGCCCCCGCTCCGGACCAGAGCACCTCGCCGGCAGCCATGAGCTCATCGAGCATGGCGGGCTGATAGTCGGACACGCGGCTGGCGAGGACCAGGGGTTCCCAGGCGGAGGCCGGAATGGGCACACCGGACAGCTGGTCGACGGCCGTGATGATCCCGTCCAGTCCGCGCAGCGCCGACTGTCCGCGCTTGCCCGGCACCCGGACGTTCTGCCAGGCCGGCAGGAATCGGCCGTACGCGGCGGCATCCACGGGTTCGACCTCGGCACGCAGCGCGGCGAGCGAGCGGCGGCGGAGCTTGCGCAGGACTTCGGCGTCGCACCATTCACTGACGCCGGCCAGCGACGGGGCCGCGGGCGCGGCGGGCGCCTGGGTTCCGCCGTCGGCGTCGGTTTCCGGACCCGCGGCCGGTGCCGGCGGGGGAGCGGCGTGCGGGCGGAACTCGCCTTCCACCACGCGTCCGTCCGCGGCGAGCCGCTTCAGTGCGGTGCCGACGACGGCGACGCCAAGTCCCAGCCGGGCTGCGGCCTCCGCGGACGTGAACGGCCCGTGGGTGCGGGCATAGCGCGAGACGAGGTCGCCCAGCGGATCGGCGACCGGCTCGATGAAGGCCAGCGGCACACCCATCGGCAGCGGGACGCCGAGGGCGTCGCGCAGCCGGGCGGCGTCCTCCACCGCGGCGTAGCGTTCGGCGCCGCCGATGTTGACCTTGATGGCGCGGTTGGCACGCTGGAGCGCCACCAGATGCGCGGTGGCATCGGCGACGGGGGCCACGTTCTCGACCAATGGCGGGGTTTCCGGAGCCTCATCAAGGCCCGTCTCCGGGCCCGGCTCCGCCGCCTCAGCAGACCCGGCCGCCTCATCAGGCCGGGCCTCCGGGGCGGGCCCTGCCACCGGTTCGAGCCGGGCGGCGACGTCCTCCGGGGTCAGCGGGCCCAGCAGCCGAAGCAGGTCCGCGACCCCTTCGAGCCCGCGCACCTTCCGGTCCGGGGCGAGCCGCTGCAGCTCCCGCTCGGTGGCGTCTATGACGTTGGCGTCGAGAAGTTCACGCAGCTCGACCCGGCCGAGGAGCTCGTTGAGCAGGGTCGAATCCAGTGCCAGCGCGGCGGCCCGCCGCTCGGCCAGGGGGGAATCGCCCTCGTAAAGGAACTGCGCGACGTAACCGAAGAGCAGGGACTTGGCGAACGGTGAGGGCTGCTGGGTGGTGGTCTGCAGGATCCGCAGCTCCCGGCGCTCGATCGACGCCGCAATGTCCTTCAGCGCCGGAAGGTCGTAGACATCCTGCAGGCATTCGCGGACGGTCTCGAGGACGATCGGGAACGTGGGGTACTTCCGGGCGACGTCCAGCAACTGGGCGGAGCGCTGACGCTGCTGCCACAGGGGCTGCCGTTTGCCCGGGTTCTGCCGGGGGAGCAGCAGGGCCCTCGCGGCGCACTCACGGAAACGGGAAGCGAAGAGGGCGCTGCCGCCGACCTCCGCCGTCACGATCTGTTCGAGTTCCTCCGGGTCGAACAGGAACAGCTCGGCCCCGGGCGGCTCGTCCTCCATCATGGGCACGCGCAGCACAATGCCGTCGTCGGCGGCCATCGCCGAGCCGTCCATTCCGTAGCGCTGGTGCAGCCGCTGCCCGACGGCGAGGGCCCACGGCGCGTGCACGGGCATGCCGAACGGGCTGTGCAGCACCACCCGCCAGTCGCCTAGTTCGTCGTGGAAGCGCTCCACCACCAGGGTGGTGTCGCTGGGGACCACCTCGGTGGCCAGCTTCTGCTCGGCGAGGTACTGGATCAGGTTGTTGGCGGCGAAATCGTCCAGGCCGCTGGCCTTGCAGCGTTCCGTGGCCGGCCCGACGTCGGACGCGGACAGTTCGCGCACGAACGCGCCCAGGGCCCGGCCGAGGTCCACCGGGCGGCCGAGGGAGTCGCCCTTCCAGAACGGGAGTTTCCCCGGCTGGCCGAAGGCGGGGGAGACCAGGACCCGGTCGTGGGTGATGTCCTCGATCTTCCAGCTGGTGGCCCCGAGGGCAAAGACGTCACCGACCCGGGACTCGTAGACCATTTCCTCGTCGAGTTCGCCGACCCGTCGGCCGCCCTGGGCTGCGGCGGCGGCCGGGCTGGCCGCCCGGCCGTCGCCGCTGGCGGAGCCCGCGGATCCGGAGGAACCGGTCCCTTCCGTCTCGGTGCCGATGATGTAGACGCCGAAGAGCCCGCGGTCCGGGATGGTGCCGCCGGAGGTGACCGCCAGCCGCTGGGCGCCGGGGCGGCCCTCGATGGTGCCGGCATTGCGGTCCCAGATGATCCGGGGCCGCAGTTCCGCGAATTCGTCGGAGGGGTAGCGGCCGGCGAGCAGGTCCAGGGTGGCCTCGAACGCGGAGCGGGGGAGGGAGGAGAACGGCGCCGACCGGCGTACCGTGGCGAACCAGTCCTCCACATCGATGGAACCCAGTGCCGTGGCCGCGACGGTCTGCTGGGCCAGGATGTCCAGCGGGTTCGCCGGGACGAAGAGCCGTTCGATCTTGCCGGCGAGCATCCGCTCCACCGTGATGGTGGTGTGCACCAAATCTGCGCGGTGTTTGGGGAACAGGACGCCCTGGGAGATCTCGCCGACCTGGTGACCGGCGCGGCCCACCCGCTGCAGCCCGCTGGCCACGGAGGGCGGGGATTCCACCTGCACCACAAGATCCACGGCACCCATGTCGATGCCCAGTTCCAGGGAGGACGTGGCCACGACGCAGCGCAGCCGGCCGGATTTCAGGTCGTCCTCGATCAGGGCCCGCTGGTCCTTGGAGACCGAGCCGTGGTGGGCCCGGGCCAGGACCGGATCGGCCCCGGCGGTGCTGCCGGCCTGGGCCATCATGTGCGCCGGTGTCGCGGTGGACGCCGGCACTGCGGTGGAGGCTGGCAGCGCGGGAGCGCCGCCCGGTGCTCCCGCGGTCACGGGCTCGAGATCGGGTGCCCCGGCACCAGACTCGCCCCAGCCGCCGCCCTCGGCCATCAGCTGCCGCTCGGCGTAGATCTCGTTGAGCCGGGCGGTCAGGCGTTCGGCGAGCCGGCGCGAATTGGCGAACACAATGGTGGACTGGTTGGCCAGCACCAGGTCCACGATTTTCTCCTCCACGTGCGGCCAGATCGATGCCTGCGGCTGCAGCCCGGACGCGGGACCGGAGTCGAACGCGCCGGCCGCGCCCTGCAGGTCGGACATGTCCTCCACCGGGACGGAGACCGTCAGGTCCCAGGTCTTTTTCGAGGGCGGGGCCACGATTTCCACCGGCGCGGAACCGGCGAGGAACTGCGCCACCAGCTCCTTCGGCTCGACGGTGGCCGAGAGCCCGATCCGCTGGGCGGGTTTCGGGAGCAGTGCGTCGAGGCGTTCCAGGGACACGGCCAGGTGGGCGCCGCGTTTGGTGCCGGCGACGGCATGGACCTCGTCGACGATGATGGTGTCCACCTCGCTGAGCGTCTCCCGGGCCTTGGAGGTGAGCATCAGGAAGAGCGATTCGGGCGTGGTGATGAGGATGTCCGGCGGGTTGCTCAGCAACGAGCGGCGGTCCGACGCCGGGGTGTCACCGGAACGGACGCCCACAGTGATCAGCGGTGCGGGCAGGTTCAGGCGTTTGGCGGTCTGGGTGATGCCGATCAGCGGGGCGCGCAGATTGCGTTCGACGTCGACGCCGAGCGCCTTGAGCGGCGAGATGTACAGCACCTTGGTCTTGCGTTTGGGCGCCTTTCGCCGGGCGCCTTTGGCGGTGTCCAGGCCGGGGAGTTCTTCGGGTTCGGCGGGGGCTGCGACGAGCAGCCGGTCGATCGCCCAGAGGAAGGCCGCGAGCGTCTTGCCGGAACCGGTGGGGGCGACCACGAGCGCGTGGGCGCCGGAGGAAATCGCGTTCCAGGCGCCGTTCTGGGCCGGGGTGGGCGCACTGAATGCACCCAGGAACCAGTCCCGGGTTGGCCGGCTGAACCGGTCCATGGCCTCGGCCGCAAGTGTGCCGCCGGCGAGCTCCTGCCCCTTCATTCCTCCATCATGCCTTAACCCGCCGACAGGAAATGGCGGGCCCCGCACGGTCGAAGTCTCCGGCCGCAGCCCGGCTTCCCGGGCGGGCCGGCGCCCGTGGTCGCGCTGCCGTCCGGCCGTGGCGACTGGCGCGGGACCTGCGGCCGGTGTTACTGGAAAACGCCGATGGTGAGCAGCCGGGTTGCGGCGTCGCTGCAGGCGTCCCGGGGCTGGGCGATGAACAGCGAGGCGGTGTCCTCGGGCGGGTAGATGCGGAAGCCGGCGGCAGGGGCCATCGTGCAGTCGGGGTGGTTGGCGGCCTGGCTGTAGCGCAGTGTGGCGGTGCCGGCCTGCCCCGGCTCAAGCACGAGGTCTGCGGCCGGCGTGGACTCGTCCCGGGTTGCCGCGGCGCCGATCGGGGCGCCGTTGGCGTCGGCGGTGAGGGAGACGCCGGCAAAGCCCCTCAGCACACACGGCTCGGTGCCGGAGTTCGTCAGGATCAGCTTCATGTAGACGCTGCCGGCGGCACCGCCGCCGGTGGAATCGATAGTGCCCGTCAGGCCCGCGGCCTTGCATAGGCCGGGCGCGGCAGGCGTGGACGCTGCCGGCGCGGGGGCCGACGAGGCGGGGCCGGTGGCCGCGCCGGAGGCGGCAGGCTGGCTGGCGGAACTGGTGGGGGAGGATGCCGGGGTGCTGGAGGTCTGGGCCTGCGGCGTGCCTCCGCCGCAGCCGGCAAGGAAGAGCGCTGCCGCGGCCGCCGCCGTCGTGAATACCAGTCTGCTGTTGATTCGCTGAGCCGTCATGGCACAACCTTCACGTCCGTTGTGGCCTGAGTCAACGATGCCACGACGGCGGCGCCCGATTGATGCCCGGATTGTGATTTCCGGGCATCAATCGAGGTCAGCTACTCCTTGGTTGCCGGGTTGGGCCCGGAGTCGGGTGCCGAAACGCGGACCGGTGCGGGGGTGTTGCCCCGGCTGCGGGCCAGGGCGAGGCCGCCGAGGGCGAGGCCGCCGACGCCGGCCACCAGGCCGGCCCAGCTGCGTGCCTGGGCGCCGTCGTCGCTCACCGCGGCGGCCTGGACCGTCTCCGGGGTGGTGTCCGGCGCGCTGGCGGCCTGGGCGCCGTGGCCGTCAGCCGCAGCGGCAGCCGTGACCGTCACGGAGGGCGCCGGTGACTTGAGGGAGTGCGGATCCTGTCCCTCGGCGGGGAGCCCGGACCAGTCGGTCTGACCGACCTCGCAGTTCTGAAGGGTCGGGAAGTACAGGGTTTTCCCCGCGGTGTCGGGCAGTTTCACCGAGAGCACCAGGGCGTCGCGGAGCGCGGGCTCCAGCGGCGCCTTGGCGGTGTAGACGATCTGGCTGGTCCGCTTGGTGATGGAGGTCCCGTCCGCGAGTTTCTTCGGTTCGGCCAGCTGCTCTGTGACTTTCGCGGCGGTCCAGTTGGGGTTGACCGTGGGCTGGGCATCGTTGAGTTCGGCGGGGAGGGTAATGGTCACCTTCGTGGTGCCGGACTCCTCGCAGCCGTGCGGGATCCCGAAGGTCAGCAGGGCGTAGGAGTTCGCGGTGGTCTTGTCCGGGGTGACGCCGACATGCGCCGAGGCGCCGGTGATCCCGGCGAGCATCAGGGCCGCGGTTCCTCCGGCCACCGCGGTGGCGGTGAGGGTGCGGCGAAGGACGGAAGCGGATGCAGTTTTCACAGGGTTGCCTTTCAGGCGTGCGCCGCCCGGAGGCGGGCGCACAAAAATGGGGAAGGTGGCGCGGCGGCTGGTCCGGACCCGAAGTTGGGGCACGGGAGGTGAGGGCGCCGGCGCTGCCGGGGAAGAGTCAGGTAAGTACGACGGCGGCGGGCGGCCCGCGGCGGCAATCGCGCCGGAGGTTCCGCCACGGCAGCGGAACGGACTCCGCTGGCCAGCCGGTGGCTGCCGGCACCGCAACGGCGTCGGGCATTGCCGGAGCAGGGAGCCGGAGCAGCGGGCGGAGCCAGGCCGCGAGGGACCACAGAGCCGCCTCGCCCCGGGCGAGGAGGAAGGCACAAAGGAGTGTTGCGAGGGCGTGGCCGGCCAGCATCAGCAGGGATAGTCCTGGATCCGGTCCCGACGCCGCGAGCGGGCTGTCAGCACCGGCCGGGAGCGGAACCGGCACGGCGTGGTGGGCGGGGTCGCCCGCCGGTCCTGGCACGGTGGGGGCGCTGAAGGCGGTGAACGCCTCGTGCAGCACAAATTGTCCCGCGCCGAGCAGCCCCGCCAGGGCCGGGAGGTTCAGCTTCAGCCGGGTGGCGGTGGTGGAAGCCAGCCCGGTCAGCGCCAGCAGGGCCAGCAGGATGCCGGGGGAAGGCAACTGTCCGCCGGCCAGCGTGTGCGCGCCGGCCGCCAGGGAAAGGACCGTGAGTGCCACCATGGCCGAGCGCAGGGCGTGGAAGGGTGCTCTGGCGGCTGTGCGCACGGAACACTCCCTTCACCAGCGGCGGCCATGGTTGCCCGCGGCGCTACCGGCCGCGGGCTGTCCCCCGATTCTACCGGCGCGTTCTACCGGGCTGGGAAGGCGGCCCGGACGGTGTCAGTCGGTCTCGGGACCCGAGCAGAAGTGGCAGTCGTCCGGGCACGGTGCGTCGGCCGGGAGGTCCGCAAGGAGGTCCTCAAGCTGGTCGCCGGTTCGTACGTCGGGCCAAAGTCCGGGGGCGCCGTTGGCCCGATCCTGCTGCAAAGTCACGTGGTGTCCTGAACGTCATTGGTGCGGAACGCTGATGGACCTTAGCTAACCGCGTGCGGGGGCCGCTGCTCAATGGACCAATTGACGGCGACGCCGGCCCCGTCTTGTGCAGGCGTCCAGCGGCTTTCCGGGATTCCCGTGTCTGGCCGCGCCGCACCGGTGCGATGGGCTGGCTGCCGGGAACAAAGAAATACCCCGGTCCGAGGACCGGGGTATTTCCAGAGCCGACGTGGTGTCAGTTCACCGCGTCTATCAACCGTGCCAGGTGGCTATGCCTGGCGGGCCTCTCAGCTGGCGGCCGCCTCGGCAGTGGCCGCCGCTCCGGCGAGCCGGATCCAGGTGTCCACCACGGTGTCGGGGTTCAGCGAGACGGAGTCAATGCCTTCCTCGACCAGCCATTCCGCGAAGTCCGCGTGGTCGCTGGGTCCCTGGCCGCAGATGCCCACGTACTTGCCGCGCGCCTTGCACGCCTTGATGGCCATGCTCAGGAGCTTCTTGACGGCAGGGTTGCGCTCGTCGAAGCTGGCCGCGACGATGGCCGAGTCACGGTCCAGGCCCAGGGTGAGCTGGGTCATGTCGTTGGAGCCGATGGAGAAACCGTCGAAGTAGTCCAGGAACTCGTCGGCCAGCAGGGCGTTGGACGGCAGTTCGCACATCATGATGACCTCGAGGCCGTTTTCGCCGCGGCGCAGACCGTTCTCGGCGAGCAGGTCGATGACGCCGCTGGCCTCGTCGATGGTCCGCACGAACGGGATCATCAGCTTGACGTTGGTCAGGCCCATCTCGTTGCGGACGAAGGACAGGGCCTCGCATTCCAGGTCAAAGCAGTCCCGGAAGGACGGCTCCAGGTACCGGGAGGCGCCGCGGAAGCCGATCATCGGGTTCTCTTCATGCGGCTCGTAGGCGGGCCCGCCGATGAGGTTGGCGTACTCGTTGGACTTGAAGTCGGACATCCGCACAATCACCGGCTCCGGCGCGAACGCCGCGGCGATGGTTGCCACCCCTTCGGCCAGGCGCTTGATGTAGTAGTCGCGCGGGCTGTCATAGGCGGCGATCCGCTCCCGGATTTCGGCGATGACCTCGTCCGGCTGCTCGTCCAGGTTCAGCAGCGCCTTGGGGTGGATGCCGATCTGCCGGTTGATGATGAATTCCAGCCGGGCCAGGCCCACGCCGTGGTTGGGCAGCTGCGCAAAGGTGAAGGCCTGCTCGGGGGTGCCGACGTTCATCATGACCTTGACCGGGGCCTCGGGCAGCTGGGTGATCTCGGTTTCCTCGACGCTGAAGTCCAGGAGGCCCTCGTAGATGACTCCGGTCTCGCCGTCGGCGCAGGAGACGGTCACCTCGAGTCCGTCGGAGAGCACGTCCGTGGCGGCGCCGGTGCCGACGACGGCGGGAATCCCCAGTTCCCGGGCGATGATCGCCGCGTGGCAGGTGCGGCCGCCGCGGTTTGTCACAATGGCGGAGGCGCGCTTCATGATCGGTTCCCAGTCAGGGTCGGTCATGTCCGCGACGAGGACGTCGCCGGTCTTGAACGCGGCCATCTGGTCAATGGACGTGAGGATGCGGACGCTGCCGGCGCCGATGCGCTGGCCGATGGCGCGGCCCTCGACCAGGACCTTGCCGGTCCCGTTGAGGCGGAAACGGCTCAGGCTGCCGGAGGTCCTGCGGGACTGCACGGTTTCCGGGCGTGCCTGCAGAATGTACAGGCCGCCGTCGATCCCGTCCTTGCCCCATTCGATGTCCATCGGGCGCTTGTAGTGGTTTTCGATGGCGACGGCGTGGCGGGCGAGCTGCTCGACGTCGTCGTCCGTGAGGCTGAAGCGGTTCCGCAGGGAGGCCTCGACCGGGACGAAGTCAATGGTGTGGCCGATTTCGCGGTTGCTGGTGTAGGTCATCTGGAGCGCTTTTTCGCCCAGTCCGCGCTTGAGGATGGCCGGGCGGCCTGCCTCCAGGGCGGGCTTGTAGACGTAGAACTCGTCCGGGTTGACGGCTCCCTGGACGACGGCCTCGCCGAGGCCGTAGGAGGAGGTGACGAAGACGGCGTCCTGGAACCCGGATTCGGTGTCCATGGTGAACATAACGCCGGAGGCGCCGACGTCGGAACGCACCATGCGCTGGACGCCCGCCGAGAGCGCCACTTCAGCGTGCTCGAACTTGTGGTGCACCCGGTAGGCGATGGCCCGGTCGTTGTAAAGGGACGCGAAGACGTCCTTGATGGCCACCAGGATGTTCTCGATCCCGCGGACGTTCAGGAAGGTTTCCTGCTGCCCGGCGAAGGAGGCGTCCGGGAGGTCTTCCGCCGTCGCGCTGGAGCGGACGGCCCAGGAGAGGTCCTCGGAGCCGCCGTGCTTGTCCACCAGCTTCTGGTACGAGGCGCGGATCTGTGCCTCAAAGTCCGGCAGGAAGGGCGTCTCGCGCATCAGCCCGCGGATTTCCTTGCCCGCGGCCGCCAGGGCCGTCACGTCGTCGGTGTCCAGTCCGACCAGCCGGTCGGCGATCTTCTGGTCCAGGCCGGAGTCGGCGAGGAAGCTGCGGTAGGCGTCCGCTGTCGTGGCGAAGCCGTCAGGCACCTGAACGCCGGCAGACGTCAGGTTCTGCACCATCTCGCCGAGGGAGGCGTTTTTGCCGCCCACCCGGTCCAGGTCCTTGAGACCGAGTTCTGAGAACCACAGGATGTCTGTCGTCATGGTTTGCTGCTCCTTTGCAGATGGTGGCATGCGGTATCGCCGCCCCGCGCGGGGCGATCGCCGGTTGATGGGCGCAAGTCCTGTCCACAGTGACAGGTCTAGGCCAGTGTTTCCACATGATGTGGTCCACGCAACACTTGTGAACCCCTGCGGCCTAATGCTTGAGGTTCATCTTCTGGAGGATCGTGGCTGCCATCTCCTCCACAGAGACGCTGGCCGAATTGAGATAGGGGATCCCGTGGGAGACATACAGCCGCTCGGCGCTGCGCAGCTCAAAGCCGCACTGCCGCAGCGACGCGTAGGGCGAGCCCCGGCGGCGTTCCGTGCGGACCTGGCTCAGGCGCAAGGGATTGGTGGTGAGGCCGAAACACTTTGAAACAAACGGCCGCAGCGGTTTGGGGAGCCCTTCGCGTTCAAAGTCCTCGTCCACCAGCGGGAAGTTCGCGGCGAAGATGCCGTGCTGCAGCGCCAGGTACATGGTGGTGGGCGTCTTGCCGCAGCGTGACGGGGCCACCAGGATGACCTGGGCCTTTTCGAGCGCGCGCAGACTTTGGCCGTCGTCGTGCTCCATGGCGTATTCGACGGCGGCCATCCGCGACTGGTAGCGGGCGGCGTTGCCCAGCCCGTGGGCCCGGCCCGGTTCCCCGCTGGCTTCGGTTCCCAGGGCCCGCTCCAACTGTCCGACGTGGGTCCCGATGAGGTCCACGATGATGCCGTTGCAGGTGCCCAGGGTCTGGCGGATGTCGCTGCCGACGGCGGTGGAAAAGACGATCGGCTGCAGGCCGGTGGCGGCAAGGTTGTCGATTACCTTGACGACGGCCCGGGCCTGGTCAACGGTGGTGATGAAGGGGACCGTGATGCGGTCAAATTCGTTCGCGGGGAACTGCGTCAGCAGGGTGTTGCCGAGCGTTTCTGCGGTGATGCCCGTACTGTCCGAAAGGAAGTAGACCGGGCGGGGAGCGTCATTGGTCATGAACGCATTGTGCACCAGTGTGGGCCCGCTCGTTCTTCCATGACGTGCGCGCCGTGCGGCCCGGCACGGGTGGGCAGCGGGGAGTAGGCTGTGTCCCACATCACCAAAGGAGCACAAATGAGCTACAAATACCGGACCGTCAAAGTCCGCGGTACGGATCTGGTCGGAACCATTGCCCGCAGGCACGGGGGTGCCCCCGAAATCTATGAAACCTCGAAGGACCCGAGCACGTCCGTCGTTCCCGTGTTCTTTCCGGAAACCGGAGAGATCCGCTTTTTCGACCGGTCGGTGCTGGAGGACGTGGTGAGCCCCGCTGGCTAGCCGCTGAGGAGAATATCCCTGATGCGGAACAGAATATGAAAAACGCGGGACGATGAACCACAGTCGTTCTGAATTTTCAAGTCAAGTTCAGGCCTATTGCCCGCTAAAGCTAAGGCGTTTACTCTGGCGGTGGGATCTGGCCCGGGCATCTTTCTGGGGAGAGACCATTTCGGTGTTCCGATCGAGTTGGATTCCGCAAAGGCTGGCTCCATGGTCTCAAAACGATGGAGCCAGCTGCAGGAATCTGCGGGCCCGGCGGGGGGCCTCCACGTGAGGCGGGGGACGTCACCTAAGCGGGACTGCACCACTCCAAGCCGTGCTGTAGATGGTCGCTGTTGGGGCACCGGGGGTCGCTGCACTTGGCCGGGACTGTTATGAATTTCTTCGCCCGATCACCCAGCGAGGTGGATTCCACTTTTCGGTTGATTGTCCTGGCGCCGCAGTGGTCGCACGTCCATGCGTCTGGCATTTTTCCCCCGGTTTTGATGAGAGGCAGCTGCCCCGGATTGAAAGCTTATGGCCGCTATGACTGATAGGGAATGGCTGGCGCCCGGTGATCCAATAAAAACGCAGAACCCTCCTGCGGTCGTGAAGATAGTGCCTGGGTTGAGGGAAACCCGAATATTTCCAAATACGGCGCGAATATTCGGGGCAATATCGACGGCCCACCGGGATCGGACTATTACCTGGACGCGCCCGCGTTCGTGCCTGCCGCCTGCAGCCATGTGGTGAGAACCTCGCAGGCGAGCCCGAGGTTTCCCATTTGGCAGTGCTGGTCGGCCTGCTCGGCTCGGGTAAACATGCGCGTCGTGACGCTCCGGGCGGCCGTGAGCGCTTGAGCCTGCGCTTTGGCCAGTGCCGGCGGTTGGAAAGCGTCGTGCTCGCCGCACATCAGCAGCACATCCTGGTTCACCCGCCCGCTGTCCAGATGCTCGGCGTTCATGCCCAGGAACCACTCGGCGACGTCGGCCGGATCGTCGCTGTCGAGCATGTAAAGGACCTGATTGACCACAACGCGCAGGGTTGGCAACAGCCGCGCACGGGTGCGCACGCTCCAGCGCATAAAGCGCCGGTGCCGCACCATCGTGCGGATGGGGCTGCGCAACCCGGGAGGGACCTTGTGAAGCCAGTCGTACACCGGCGGCCAAGCCACGACACTGTGGATGCGAGGCTCGCGTCCCGCGGCACGCAATGCCCAGTACCCGCCCATGGAGATGCCGACCAGGGCGGCCCGATCGAGGCGGAAGTGGTCCAAGACCGCTCCGACCGGCTTTTCCCAGTCGTGGTCGAATGTGAGCCCGTTCAACGTCCGCGCCCCACCTTGTCCCGGGCCCTCGAAGGCAATCACGTCGAAACCGGCGGCAGCGATACGCTGACAGATGGGGAAGAACTCTTCGATCAAGGAGTCGAACCCGCCGTGCAGCAGCACCGTGCCGCCAGTTGGTGTCCCGGCCGCCGGCAGCGAATACGCCGGAAGTGCCGCGTCGGCGTAGGGGATCTCGTGACGGACGATGGCTGTATCTGCGAAGGCGGTGTCGATGAGGTTCAGATAGCGGCGGTAGCGAGTTGTTTTCTCCGCCGACTGTGGCGGCGTGAAGAATTCCGCGATCCTCGCATAACCCGCCGCCTGCCGGGGCCGGGCTTCGGCGGCCGCCCGGCTCGATAAGGCCTCAAACACGGTGACACAGTCACCCCTCGACCGTACGTGTGCCGCGGCGTCGACTAGCTCATGGCGGTCGGCGAAGCCCAGCGCATATGCCCGGTTGAGTTGGTAGTTGACGAAGTTCCGGCGGTGGAACCGTTCGAACCCCACTGGCAGGGCCACAAGCTCGGGATCGCTCATATCGCCAGCGTACTCCCGGAGTGGCGGGCACAGCGGGTGCTCGGGGCAAAACAAAACCCCTGCTTCCCTTTGTTTATAAAGGGAAGCAGGGGTTTTGCCACTTGGCGGTGACGGTGGGATTTGAAACCTCTCCTGCGCTTATGCTGGCATGGAAAACCTCTAGAATCCGCGGAATCTTATGACGCTAGATCACTGCTAGTCACAGTGAATGTGGGCAAAATGTGGGCAAAATGTGGGTGTCCGTCGTCTTGCCTAGTAGTACCCTCAACACAAACCACGAAAGAACGGTCTAACCATGAACAGCACAACCCTTCCCGCGTCCGCTCCTGAGGGCTTCGTCCAGGCGATGGACCCTGCACAGCCAGACGTGCCGGCTGACTACTTCGACGGGCCGTCTGAGGCTGGCGACGGGTGGCGGATCGAAACTACGTTCACTTTCGAGCGCGGCGTCGAGTTCGAGTTGAATGCCGACTATTCGCAGGGCGGCATGACGACTTCCCAGGCAATCGCGGCGGGAACTGCGCTGGCTGCCCTTGGTAGCAAGTACACAGCGACCGCCTGAGGGCGTTCTACGCGCCTAGGAACTGCCCCGGCACCTTGTCATAGGTCCGGGGCTTTTCTGTGCCCTCTCCAAGAGAAATGCCCGCCGCCATGAGGGGGGGACATGGCGGCGGGCGATCAGTACCACCCTAAGCGTTTTATTTGGCACGGGCGTGCTTATACAAAAAAATCCCCGCCAGTCGCGATGACTGACGGGGATTTCATTTTGTCTCGCTAGGGCGCTGGCGGAGTTCGAGCTTCTATTTCATCGATCCTGCTGGCTATGAGCCGCATTGCATCCCATATGCCTTCAAGTTCGTTATGCACTCGTTCCCCTTGCGTGCCCAGCGGTTCAGTCGTCCTCGTCGTCGTCCGGCGGGAAATATTTGTTCCAGTCCCGGCTAGTCGGCATGGGCCGGAGCGTGCTGGGCAAAGAGCCGTAGTCGATCCCCGGTACAGGCTGGCCCATCATGCCCCCCCAAGCCCCGCCCCGCGCCTCGTGGGCGTCCAGCTCTTCCTGAGTCCAGGCTATGACGGGCTTATCCCCGGATGCCGGTGTAGATGCTGACATGGTTTCCCCTCACTGTTGCGTTGCCGAGAACACTAGCCCTCAAAGCACCAGCACGCGGCCTGGGCGCTTACCTGTCGTGCGGCGTGCCTTGGATTGCAACCCAAAGAGGGCGTTAGTGCATCCCACCAGCGGCGAAATATCCGAGACAACATTCTTACGGGTCCAATAGAACGCCGTTTCTCCGATGTGCTTTTGCCGTGCCGCGTCCACGGCGGCATCTAGGACAGGTTCCCCAACGTGGCTGGCCCTGCCCTGCATTACCGTGTCATAGAAGGATCCGCACGCCTGTGCATAGTCCCTCAAGCTGATCTGTTGGGTTCGAATCCGTGCCCGCTGCAAGTCGGGCAGGAGAGCACCAGCAGCGGAACCGGCGTCCACCACTACGGCTACCGGCTTCCAACGCTCTTTGAGTTCGGTGAGCCGGGTTGCAACCCATGATGTGCCCTCGCGTCGGTCCACAACTTCAAAATGGATCCGCCCGTCAGGCAGGAAAGACGCTGAGCAGATTGTGGCGGACTCTCGGCCCGGTGGAACGTCCACAGCGAAAGCCAAGACGTCGCCGGGGCGTGCGTCCTCATCCCGCGCCGCTGACCAAACAGCAGCCGGCACCACAGATTCCCCTCCGAGCTTCGCCCAAATTCCGAGACGTTCCCTCCGAAATTCTTCGTCTCCGAGCGTGGCTAGCTCGTTGCTTACGTGGTCTAGGCTCATGCGGACGCCTAGACCGGGGTTAGCCTCGTGCCAGGCGTCTACGTCGTCATTTGCCGCCGTGTCCTGAGCTGACCATTCAAAGTAGGCGAGACGTTCCGACGCCGGGTTCTTGCCGCGTTCCCGGAGCTCTGCCAGCACTTCACTATTGGGCATACCCGCGCTACTGGCGAACCATAGTTGAGTGTTGCCGTGCATGGTGTTAGCGGCCATCGTGGGGAGCATTGCCGCCATTTCCTTGTTCTGGAGGCTGTAGGCCTCGTCAAGGTAGACGGTGTGAGCGCTCCAGCCGCGGCCTGAGCCGCCGGACCGGGCCACGAAACGGAGCCGGTTACCGTTCTTTAGTTCGATCCCCTCGTTACCGTGTGATGTGCTGACCTTGGACACTTTTTGGTCAAGTTCGGGGGTGTCCTGAATCATGGCCAGGATCCGCCTAAACGCCTCACTGGTCGTCTTGAACTCGTGGCTACTCGAGATGGCTAGCGGCTCGTTGAACAGGTAGAGTCCCGCGAGCTGCCGGGCGTCCAGGACAACAGACTTACCCTGCTGCCGCGGGAGCACCAGACCAACCGTGGACGCTGCCCACTTGCCGTCTTCCCGGATCCCCAAAGAGCCCGTTAGGACGTGCTTCTGCCAGTCGTCCAGGCGCAACCCTGCCAGTGCTGCCAGCTCCACAGCATCCTCAGCCGCCGAGAATGAGTAATCGGGGATGAGCTCTACCCGCGGGCGTTGTGTGCCGGTGCGCATAGTCACCACTCCCGCGACGTTTTGAGTTTCCCGAACGTCTGTTTCATCTGATCCAACGGCTTAGCCTGCCGACGGGCATTACAGGCCGCGTGAGACGGTGCAAGTTCCCCGTAGACGTTCCCGCCGGCGGCTATCGCGTCAACATGATCCGCTTGGAAAGCCATAGGCGACGGGTAGGCCAGGAGGTAATCAATCGGGTGTTTGCAGATATGGCACGGCGCACCTGCAAGGGCGCTTTTACGTTTCAGCCGGTCCCGCAACTCGCGGTAATGCCGATCATTCCGGGGATCCTTCTTAGCAGCCACTAGTCCAGCTCCCCACGCCTCAGCACAGCAGCAACGACGCGGTGAGACTCCGAGACAGAATCAATCCAGCGGGCCGGGTGCGTGCGTGCCAGCGGTGCCAGGTGACCCCGACGTGCCGCCGCCCATTCAAGGACGGTTCCCCAGTTGGCGGGGTCGAACTTGGCGAGACGTTCCGGCATGTCCGTTGTGGTCTTCCGCTTCGGAATCATTCGGCCACCTCAGCGGGGATAGCCAGGGATGTGAGCAGCTTGGACAACACAAGGCGCTGTTGCCGGGCTTCCACAACTGCCGGGTGTGCTTTCTTGCCGTGGGGTGAATCGATCACACTGCCCTCTGCCTTGCGGGCGGCGTCCAGCTCGTTGAGCGTGTCCACAGTTCGGCAGGCTTCCAGCAGTACCAGCAGCTCATGTTCTCCGAGGTCGAAAGCATCCGTGACGGTGCTCCAAAGTTTCTTGCCGGCCTGACCAAGGCCGTTCGGTGCTCTTCCAGCACTCATAAAATCTTCCTTTCAACGGGGCCTCAGATGGGCCTCAAATCGCTTCAAATACTGGGATGGGTAAATGCCCCAAAGACCCCTGTAGGGCCGTGTAGAGCGGCTTAGGGACCCAAGGGCCACCAACCAAGTCGATTGATGGCCCTTGCGGACAGGCGCGGTATCTATGCCGAGGGCGATACAGGGTGGCGGGAGGGGGTCCGGCGGGCCAGGTCCTCTGGTTTGAGAACCTGGCCCGGCGGGGTGTCCTTTAGTAGACGACCACCGGGGCCCCGACGGTGATGTGTTCGCGTGCGTATGCGGTGAGTGCTGAGTTGCGTCGTTCGCTCATCTCTGCGGGCGTGGCGAGTGAGAGTGTGACGCCTTCGTACTTGCCGCGTGCGATGTTGACCAACGTCAGGTCCAGGTCTGCGGCTGCGTCGGTGGCAAGCTGACGAATGGTGCGGGTTCCGTCGAGCTCTGACTCGTTGAGTACCTTGACCACTTCGTAGTGTGATCGGACTACTTGTTCCGTGACGGCGGCGGGCAGGTCCAGGACGGGGAGCAGGTTGTTGAGCGCCGGCGGGATCTCACCGGGAAAGCTGAGCTTGTAGATGCTGGCGAGCGTTCCGAACGCGGTAAGTGCGGTGCGTGCGGTCTTGTACTCTGCCCCGGCGTCCGCGTCCACACATGCGGCCATGTCCAGCGGCTTGTCTTCCGGGAGCTTCTTGGACGCCGATACAAGGGCTTTCAGGTGCTTGGTGAAGACGGGGGTAAGGTCTTCCGCTGCCTGTGCCTGAATGGCTGGGACGTGCCGGCGGACGGCGTCTGAGTAGTTGGCGTTGAATGCCTTAGCGAGGGCTTCGGCGGCCTGTGCCGTGCGGAGTTCTTCGAGGGCTTCGGAGTACCACTGATCGGGGTCCGTTGTGGTGAGGGCTTCATCTGCCAGGCGGGCGGCGACCGCGTGAACGGTGGGGGCCTGGTTGATGCGGTCCCGGATCCCTACTGCGAGCGTGGGAGAGTTGAGCCCGGCGGCGGCGTAGGTGCGCACGATGGTGTCCAGGAGGGTCTGTTCGGCGGTGGGGTAGCGCTGGAAGATGGGGGCTGCTGCTGCGTTGGTCATGGGGGTTTCCTTAGAGTCCGAAGAGGTTGTTGAATGCGTTTTCGGCGGGGTCCGCGGGTGCGGTTGCCGGCGCCGTGGTGTGGCTGTTTTCGTCGAGTTGGGCGAAGAGTCCGGTGAACAGTTCGCCGCCTTCGTCAGCTAGTCGCTGCTGGCGTTCATAGGCTGTCTGCTGGGCTGTTTTGCTGCTGGCGAGTTCCTGCCCGCGCTGGGCTAGGTAGGCTTTGAAGTCGTCGTTTATGCCGCTCATTTGCGATCCGCCTGCAATCCGTCGAGTGCGTCGGTGAGCTGGTCGTTGAGGTTCCAGGCGTGCTCGGCGGTGAGGCAGAACAGCATGAACCTGTCTCGAAACACCGCTACACCGGGTGTGGTGCCGCTGTGGTGGGAGAGTTCGGCGGGTACGACGCGGAGCTGTTCGCCGGATTCAACGTTTTTCGCGTACATTTCCGGGCGTGACCGGAAGACATTCGATGTGGTCATGATGTGTGTCCTTTAGGCTGTTCGGTCTCGAGTGTTTCCGCGAGGTCAACCAAGCGATTAGAAAGCTCGATGGCTTCGGATGCTGTGAGGTGTGCGCTGTATCCGCCTAGGCCGATAAGGGCTATTCCCGGGGTGTCCGGGTGCCCGGCACTCGTCCAGGTGTGGTGGATTACTTTGCTGAAGTAGGGGCGTCGGTTGTTCAAGGGGTTTCCTGTTCGGTGGTGGGTTCGTCGCCGGGTTCGTAGATGGCTAGGCGGCTCTCTGCCTCTAGCGCTCTGTCTCGCCATTTCCGAAACTGGGCGTGTTCTTCCAGGGCTTTTGCCTTGTAGATTTCGCAGAGGTTCATAAGGTCTTGGCGGGTGAGCTTCACGCTGCTGTTGCCTTTAGCGCGGGTGCTATCGCGTCGGCTACGGGGATGCCTTCTTCTTGGAGGTCACGCAACCAGAAGTGGGCCATTTTGCGGGCGTCTTCTTCCGAGCCGTAACCGCCGTCAAGAATGATGGCAATGTCGTAGCTTCCGTGCTGCGGGTTCCATGTCGCGTGAACCTCTGGCTTGGCTGGCCCTGACTCCCATACGGTGATTCTTGCTGTGGTCATGTCGTGGCCTCCTAGGCTGATTCTGCGTATTGTGCGGATACTGCGGCGCTACCTGAGAGTTTGAAGACGCTTCTGTGGGGCACGTACATTTGGGAAGGTTTACGTCCGGGCCCTGGCTGGTCTGGCATCTCCACTCGGAAGACCCACTCAAGATCCAGTAGGACCGAAAGAGCTTCCTTGATGGCGAGTGCATCCGGGAACACGGACCGGCTGGCCTTGGTGAGAAGATCCCTCTCAGTGAAGGAATACAGCTTGTTGATAATGATTATCATTCTCAACTCCTTAGCTTTCTGATGAGGATCAGACGTGCTCATGAGGTGGAAGGCGGCCAGTGCGTGCTGTGCGAAGTGTTCCGCCATAGCCGCCGCACTATCCGCAGTATCCGCAGAAACCAATTCTTCGGATGATTTCCCGGATGCAAGGTGGAGGATCCCAGCGAACCTGGCAGTTGTTCCGGCGAGCTTGGAGCCCCAGCCGATGACCCGCGAATCTCCAAGCAATCCGCCCGGCCTCAGGTCCGCTTCTATGACCCGCTGCCAGTCCGTAAACAGCTTTGTGGCGTCGGGGTCTAGCCTGATGAGCGCGGGCTCTCCTGGCTCCGCACCTGCCCTCGTGAGGGCGCTAACGTGGTGGTAGTAGGCGGCCTTCACTGCGGCGGGTACGGGCTTGGATTCCACGGACCGAAAGCCAACACTCGACTTTGGGACCGTGAAGAGGAACCGCTCCAATTCGCCCTTGGATTTCTCCGGTGAGCCGGAACCGATCTGCTTGAGGACCGCCGGCTGAACCGTCAGGTTCATGTTGAGGCAAACGGACCCGATCCGCTCCGAAGGCCTGCCCTTACGGTCAACTGTCATGGCATCTCCGGCGTGGCCCTTGAGGAGTATGTCCATGTTGGGCATTCCGCCGCTGTATCGTCCGGCGAAGATATCGAAGATCCCGCCCTCTGCTGAGGCAACCGAGATTTTCCCGCCATTGTCCGCAGCCAGTGACGTGAGGGCTTCCGGGGTTGCGTCGTCGGCCAGGAGCCTCGGAAGGGTGAGCACAGGGATCTCTTCCGCGGCCTGAACCGCAGCGAGGTATTGCTCCTCGGACTTCTTCCCGTTCATGACGTGCTTACGGACATTCTCCGCAGCATCTTCCCGAAGTTTCTTCAGTGTGGTCTGCCGCCGCACCTCGGGTTTCGCATCTTCAATGAGGTCCATCTCAACATCCCGCAGCGGGGCCGTTGCGAGGTTGAACACCGCTGACTTGCGGTTGCCGGGGGGCAGTGCACACGCGAGGTAGAGATTGAGGGGCTCCTCCCAGCCAGGCGCGGCCTGAATCCTGGTCTTGCCGGAAACCGCAGCGGCCATAACTCCAAGGGTCACGGACGCGGCGAGGTCCAGCGGGGTCTGTGTAGCCTCTGCCGTGGCTTCAACAAATGACTTCCACCACGACGGCAGGGAGCCCGTCGGGAACGGCGGGAGGGTCGGCTCAACATGCAGTGCAGTGGGAACTGTGTGAGCCGCTTCGTATTCCGCGGCGGAAATGGCGTCGGCCATCTCGGCAGTAATCTCTTTCACGCGGCGGCCTCCATGTTGTATGTCCCAAACTTGCCCGGCGTCTCGGTTTCGAGGAGATAGCGGGCGATTTCCCAGCTCATGTAGCTGGCAATCGAGATGATCGCGGGACCGCCTGAGTAGGCAATCCGGGCGCGAAGTGGCTTATTCAAGGCATCGACTTTCTGTGATCCCATAAGGCGGTTCCGGTCGCTGGTGTCCGTAGCCTCAGGCCTGCGGACTGCGGGCGGGCATCGTCGGCGCGGGGCCGAACGTCTCCAGGAACTCACTGAGAGCCAGGCCGAGTGACTGGGCAATGTCGCCGGCCTCCCGCACGGTGGCGGGGTACTTGATAGACTTGTTCAAAGGAATCTCCTCATTGGTAGGGGTTTCGGTGGCGGTCTGGACTGACTTCTTGGCGGAGGTGTCCAGGCCGCTTTTTTTGTACGGATTCAGTGCCGCGACTGCGGCGCCATTCAGCGGGCCCTTATGGTCAACGCCGCGCCAGTATCCGCGCTCGAAGGCAATGGCGAGGTCTGCCCTGGTGATCGGCCTGTCGTTCACGCCGGCACCGCGCCGGTCTGCTGCCGAGTCTGCGAGGCCAGCCATGAATCAATGTCTGACTGGCGGTAACGCACGGCCTTGCCGGATACCTTGATGAACTTGGGACCGAGGCCGCGGTAGCGCATCTGGGCCAGGTTGCCGGCGGTGGTGCCAAGGAACTCGGCTACCGTTTCGGGCTTATGTAGCGCATCTTCCATTTTTCCTCCATTTATCGCACTTGAACCTCCATCTTTTGGAGGTATGGAATCAGCTTAGGGGGAATGTGAGTGACTGTCAACTATCGGAGGTGCGCCTCCATCTTTTGTATGTCACACTAGGGGCATGGCAGGACAAAAGATTGAGCTAGGGCCAACCGGGCGAACCGTGGCCGACAACATCAAGCGCGTTCGGGGGGCCCGGTCAATCAACTACGCTGACCTCTCACGCAAGCTGGGCGAACTCGGTAGATCCATTTCCCCACTGGCGGTTCGCCGCATCGAGGAGGGGGAGCGGCGGGTCGATAGCGACGACCTAATGGCTATCTCAGTCGCTCTTGGCGTTCCTCCGAACAGTCTTCTGTTGCCGCACTCGGACCCAAGCCCTGCGGCGGCAGCGACGGCGCTTGCGGGGGTTAAATTTCAGGATCTGTGGGTGTGGGCCGACGGTAATGGACCGCTGCGGGGCGAGGAGACGGCGGCGGAAGGCGCGCAGGTCCGGGAGCTGGCCCGTCCGGTGCTGCTGAGCGGTGCCGGCGGCCCTGACGTGGCGGATCTTACGGCGCGCATGCTTGCGGCGTTGCAGGAGGCCGCGGCCTTGTCGTATGAGTTGAAGACACAAGGGGCTCTTAGTGGCGACGATTGAGCCCTACGAGACGACGGCAGGAAAGCGATACCGGGTCCGCTACCGGAAGCCGGACCGGACGCAGACGGATAAGCGCGGGTTCCGGACGAAGCGCGACGCAGAATTGTTCCTAGCCTCTGTAGAGGTTTCTAAGGCCCGTGGAGAGTTCATAGACGCTACTGCCGCCCGGGCACTGGTAGGCCCACTTGGGGCGGCGTGGCTGGCGCGCCAGACGCATTTGAAGCCCTCGTCTTTGCGGCCCGTGGAATCAGCCTGGCGTAACCACGTGCTGCCTGCGTGGGGAAATGTTGCCATAGCCGATATTCAGAAAACCGCAGTGCAGCAATGGGTGTCTGAAATGACACTCGGGGATCCGAAGGCTACACCGCCGCGGAAACCGAAGGGCGCGACGCTGGTAATCCGGGCCTACGGGGTGTTGGCTGCGATCCTTGATGACGCAGTGAGCGACAACCGGACACTGAGAAACCCCGCCAGAGGCGTGACCCTGCCCCGGAAGGTCAAGAAGCCGCACGTGTATCTAAGCCATGATCAGGTGCACGAGCTGGCGGCGGCGAGCAAGTACCCGGTGCTGGTGCTGGTGCTGGCATACTGCGGGCTCCGGTGGGGCGAGGCTACGGGGTTGCGGGTCAAGCATCTGGACATGCTCCGGCGTCGTCTCATGATCGAAGAGAATGCGGTTCAGGTCGGTTCCGTGATTGAGGTGGGCACTCCGAAGAACCACAAGAAGCGGACTGTGCCCTTTCCGCGATTCCTTAGCGAGCAACTGGCTCGGCAGTGCGCCGGCAAGGGGCGGGATGACTTGGTGTTCCCTGGCGAGAATGGGCACCACCTTCGGCTGGCGCGGGTGCACGAGGACAACATGAGCTGGTTTGCGGGGGCCGTGAAGCGTTCCGGCGTTCCAAGGATCACGCCTCACGACTTGCGGCACTCGGCGGCGAGCTTCGCCGTATCGGCGGGCGCAAACGTGAAAGCGGTTCAAAAGATGCTGGGCCACAGCTCGGCGGCTATGACGTTGGACGTCTACGCGGATCTGTTTGATGGGGATCTGGACTCGGTTTCAGACGCTCTTGATCACGCTGTCTCTCTGGCGAGTGTGGGCAAGATGTGGGCAAACCCTTAGTTTGCGGCAAAGCAAAAGGCCCCGCTTCCCTTTGTTTGCAAGGGAAGCAGGACCTTTCTCATTCGCGGTGACGGTGGGATTTGAACCCACGTTGGCTTTCACCAAACAACATTTCGAGTGTTGCACCTTCGGCCGCTCGGACACGTCACCAACCTGAATAGGTTACCGGAGCAGGGCGCTCATCCACAAAACGGCGGGTCCACGCCCCCGAACGCCGCCAAGGGCAGACCGCGAACCGCGGCGCGCCCGGACTCCCGGCACTTCCCCGGGAATGAGCAGGGGACTAGATTCGTCAGCAAGATGACTAACTCAGACCAACAGCCAGCACAGCACGCCACAGCCACCGCGTATTGGACCGTCGGCCCCGAAAAGGGGGAACTCCGGCGCGCGGACCTGCCCGTCCCCGGCCCCGGCGATGCGCTCGTCCGCACCCTGTACTCGGGCATCAGCAAAGGCACCGAACTCGTCGTCCACAATGCCCGGGTCCCCGAATGCGTGGCGGAGGAAATGGCCGCCCCGAACCAGGAGGGCTCCTTCCCGTCCCCGGTGAAATTCGGCTACCTCTCCGTCGGCATCGTCGAGGACGGCCCGGCTGACTGGCTGGGCAAGACGGTCTTCTGCCTCTACCCGCACCAGGACCGCTACATCGTCCCGGTGGAGAAACTCACCGTGGTTCCGGACGATGTCCCCGCCCGCCGCGCCGTGCTGACCGGCACCGTCGAGACCGCGATCAATGGGATCTGGGAAGCCGGGCCCCGGCTCGGCGACCGCGTCGCCGTCATCGGCGCCGGCCTCGTCGGCGGCATGGTGGCCAAGCTCTTGGCATCGTTCCCGCTCGGACGGTTGCAGCTGGTGGATATCGACCCGGCCAAGCGGGCGCTCGCCGAAACCCTGGGCGTCGAGTTCAGCCACCCCGACGACGCCCTGCCGGACTGCGACATCGTGATCCACTGCTCCGCCTCGGAGGCAGGCCTCGAGCGCGCCCTGCAGCTCGCGGGCAACGACGGCGATGTCGTCGAGATGTCCTGGTATGCCGACCGCAAAGTCAGCGTGCCGCTGGGCGAGGACTTCCACGCCCGCCGGCTGTCCATCCGCGCCAGCCAGGTCGGCGTCGTGGCCCGCGCCCGCCGCCACCGGCGCACCAACGCCGACCGGCTCCGCCTCGCCGTCTCCCTGCTGAGCGACCCCGCGTTCGACGCGTTCCTCACCGGTTCGTCCACCCTCGCGGAGCTGCCCGACGTCGTCCAGCGGCTCTCCGACGGCGCACTGGACGCGCTGTGCCACGTCATCGAATACCCGGCCAGTGACGACCCCATCCGTCAAAACCCCGCCACCGAATCCGCCCCCACAGAAGCCACGAGGTAAATCCGTGTTCAGCCTGACCGTCCGCCGCAACTTCATGATCGCCCACAGCCTCCCGCGCCCGGCCTTCGGCCCCGCCCAGGGCATGCACGGCGCCACCTTCGTCACGGAAGTGACCTTCCGCCGTCGGACCCTGAACGAGGACTCGATCGTCCTGGACATCGGCGAGGCCGGCGAGGTGCTGGATTCCATCCTCGAAGGCCTGAACTACAAGAACCTCGACGAGCACCCCGACTTCGCCGGCAAACTCAGCACCACCGAGGCCCTGGCCCAGTACATCGCCGACGCCATGGCGGCAAAGATCCGCACCGGCACGGACGGGCGGGCGCTCGCCGGACTGGACGTCACGCTGCGCGAAACCCCCGACGCGTGGGCCAGCTACTCGCTCGACTTCGGGGCCAGCTAGGAACTCCGGGGCCAGTGGGGAACACCGTGCAGCCGGACGGCCTCCGCCTCCGCCTGGTGGTGCCCGGCAACGTGCGCCACAACTCGGGCGGCAACGTCTACAACGCCGCCCTCGCCCGGGAGCTGGCCGCGCTGGGCGTGGAGGTGGCCATCTGCCCGCTCGACGGCGGCTGGCCGGTCGGCACCGCGGAGGACCGGCGGCGGTTGGCCGCCCTCCTGGGCAACGGGGACGACGGCGGCACCGCCAACGGCTACGACGCCGCCGACGCCAGCGCCGCCAAACGCCACGTCACGCTGGTCGACGGGCTCCTCGCCTGCGGAGCGCCCGATGAACTGGCAGCGGCCGCGGCCGCCGGCCGGCCCGCCTGGATTCTGCTCCACATGCCGCTGGATGACACGGGGAACGGCGAAGCCGGGCTGGAACGCCGGGCGTTGCGGGCCGCGGCCGGAGTGATCTGCACCAGCACGTCGGCTGCGGCCGGGATCCGCGCCAGGCACGGGCTGGACGGTGTCCGGACCGCCCTGCCCGGCACCGACGCCGCCGCGCTCGCCGACGGATCCGAACCGCCGCATCTCCTGGCCGTGGCCGCCCTGCTGCCGAACAAGGACCAATCCCTGCTCCTCGCAGCACTGTCGGCCCTGACCGACCTGCCGTGGACCGCTTCCCTGGTGGGCTCCGACACCGCGGACCCCGCCTACGCCGCGCGGCTCCGGGACGCGGTGAACAGGCTGGGCATGCAGGACCGCATCCGGATCCCGGGGGAGTTGCGGGGCGCGGCGCTGGAAGCGGAATGGGCCGCGGCCGACCTCAGCCTGCTCATCTCGAAGGCCGAAACCTTCGGGCTTGTGGTGACGGAGTCGATTGCGAGGGGTGTGCCGGTGGTGGTCCGGGCCGGCACCGGCGCCGTCGAGGCCCTCGCAGCCGGCACCCCCGCACCAACTCCCGGAGCGCCCGGTGCGGTAGCCTCCGCGCCACTGCCCGCCGCGGCGGGTGACGCGGGAACCCTGCCGGGAACCGCCGTCGCCCTCGGGGCGGACCCGGCGCCCCTCACGGAGGTGCTGCGGCGCTGGCTGTCCGAACCCGGCCTCCGCACCCGCTGGCGGGCCGCGGCGGCCGACGCCCGGGAACGTTTGCCCGGCTGGAACAGCACGGCCCGGACCGTGCTGGCAGCGCTGGACCCGGAGCACCCGGCCGGGCAGCCGCCCGGTGCTCCGCCCGGTATTGACCAGGAAAAGCCGTCCGCGGAAGATTCCCCTGCCGCACGCGCTGGGGGACAATGACCCCATGACGCCCCAGCCCCTGACCACGCAGTCCCGGACGGCGAACGCGCCGCCCGCCCGGACCCTCACCCCGGAGCGGCTCCGCGCCTGGGCCTGGCACAAACAGGGCCTGGACGGATCACTGGCCGGCTGCACCGCGGAGCAGGTGTTCGCCCGGGCCGGCTGGGCGCGCTCCGTGGGCGGCGCCAACCCCTACCTGACTCTCTTCGCCCGCGCCGGCATCCGCCGCGAACAAGTTGACGCCGACGTCCTGGCGCACCGGATCCTCGAACTCCCGACGGCGCGCGGCTGCACCTACGTGCTGGGCCGCGACGACTTCGCCTGGGCACTGACGCTCAGCCGCGACGCCGCCGAGGCGACCGTCAAGGTGGTCGGCAGGCTCGGCGTGGACCGCGGCGAAATCACTCTGCTGGAAGAACAGGTGCTGCACACGCTCGCCGAAGCCGCGGTCCCGATGGACCCGCGGCAGCTCAAGGAGGAACTGGGCGAATCCGTGCGGAACCTCGGCGAGGAAGGCAAGAAGAAGGGCGCCACCACCACGCTGCCCACGGCCCTCGGCATCCTGCAGTCCCAGGGTCGGATCCGCCGGGTCCCGGCCAACGGCCGCCTCGACCAGCAGCGCTACGCCTACGAACTGTGGAACCTGCCGCCCAGTCCGCTCGACGACGACCAGGCCCGCACCGAACTGGTCCGCCGCTACCTGGGCTGGACCGGAGGGGCCACCTTCAAGCAGTCGCAGTGGTTCACCGATTTCACCGTGGCACAGAGCAAGACGGCGCTGGCCGCGGTCGGCGCGGTGGAGGTTCCCACCGCCGCCGGGGAGACGCTCTGGATGCTGCCCGACGACGTCGAACAACTCGCCGAGTTCCAGGAACCGGACGACGAGCAGATCCAACTGCTCGCCGGAACGGACTCCCTCGCGCTGTTGCGGCGCAATGCCGCCGAGCTGCTGGCCGAGGAGGACCAGCACGCGAGCACCCTGGGTTCGCTGGCGCTGCAGGCGGACCTCCCGGACCATCCCATCGTCGACCGGGGACGGATCATCGGGCTGTGGCAGTACGATCCCGGCAAGGAACAAATCGTGCCGTGGGTGTTCCGTGCCCCCACGGACGCGGTGACCCGGCGGATCGCCGAAGTTGAGGCCTGGATCCGCGAGGACCTCGGCGACTTCCGGGCCTTCAGCCTCGACTCACCGGCCACCCGGCAGAAACGGATCGACAACCTGGCGGCAGCCGCAACAGGCTCCGCCGCCGTCAGCTAGCGCGGCGAGCCCCAGGAGCGGGGGAGCGGCGGGGACTCAGGTGCCGCGGTGTCCGGCAAAGAAGTCCTGCAGCAACGCCGCGCACTCCTGCTCCCTGACCCCGCCGTACACTTCCACCCAGTGGTTGAGGCGGCGCTCGCGGAGGATGTCGAAGACGGATCCGGCGGCCCCGGCCTTCTCGTCCCAGGCGCCGAACACCACCCGTGGAATCCGGGCCAGCACCACCGCCCCGGCACACATGGCGCAGGGCTCCAGCGTCACCACCAGGGTGCAGTCCGCCAGCCGCCAGCCGTCACCGGCGCTCCCGTCCCGGGCGCTGAGTTCCTGCAGCCGCGCCGCAGCCCCGCGGATGGCGACCATCTCCGCGTGCGCCGTCGGGTCCCCGAGGGCCTCCCGTTCGTTGCGCCCGCTGCCGAGCACGGTGCCGTCGGGTCCGATGACGACGGCGCCGATGGGCACGTCCGCCGTGGCCAGCGCGGCACGCGCCTCGGTGAGGGCAAGGCCCATCCACTCGGCATGCCGGGGCTCGGGGGAAGTCATTGCTCAATGATAGTTTCGATACTAAGCAAGCTGGCAGCATTAAGGAATCAGGAGACAGACGTGAGTGCCTTCACTGAGCGCTGGGGCAAGTGGGTGGTCCCTTACGCGGCCTTGTGGATCACCATGCTCGTGGGCGGCGTGATCGTCGTCGTCCTGGCACTTTTGGGCGCCGAAGTTTACGACAGTGTTGTGGACGAGGCAGGACTGGCGAACCTGGACAAACCGGCCCTCGCCCTCGCCGAGGATTTGCGCACGCCGGAACTCAACGTGGCCGTCACGGGCTTCACGAACGTCGGCGGAAGCATCGGCATGCCGATCCTGGCCAGCATCCTCACCGCGTGGCTCACCTGGGTGAACCGCACCTGGCGGCCGATCATCCTGGTTTGCGGGGCCGCCGCCGTGTCCATCACGGCCACAACGCTCGGCAAGAACCTCGTTGGCCGCGCCCGCCCGGATTTCATCAACGCCGTCCCGCCGTACGAGACCTCCCCGTCCTTCCCCAGCGGACACGCCCTGAACTCGACTGTGGTCATCGGTGTGCTGGTGTACCTGACCTGCCTCCAGTTGAAAAAGACCTGGGCACGCGTCGCCGTGATCACTGCGGGACTGATCTTCATCGTCGCGATGGGCCTCAGCAGGGTATTCCTGGGGCATCACTGGATGACCGATGTCATCGCCGCGTGGCTGCTGGGCCTGGCCTGGCTGGGCATCGTGATCCTGGCCCACCGGCTCTTCCACGTCATCCGGCACCGGGAACATGCCGGGCCCGCGCCCACCTTCGACCACCCCGCGCACCTCAGCGATGGCCGCGTCGCCCACCCGGGCAGCGGCACCTCCGACCCGGGCGACGGAGGCGGCGTCGGCGCCACCAGGGACGACGTCGGCGCCCGCGGTCCCACGGGCAGGCCCCCAGCCGCCGGGTGATAGTTTTGACCCATGCGCACTCTCGTTGTGGACCACCCGCTGGTCGCCCATAAGCTCACCGTTCTGCGGGATAAGAACACCCCGTCCCCGGTCTTCCGCCAGCTCACCGAGGAACTCGTCACGCTTCTGGCGTACGAGGCCACCCGCGACGTCCGCACCGAGCCGGTGACCATCGAGACGCCGGTCAGCACCACCATCGGCACCGCGTTCACCAAGCCCACCCCGTTGGTGGTCCCCATCCTCCGGGCCGGACTCGGCATGCTCGAGGGCATGACCAAGCTGGTCCCCACGGCTGAGGTCGGATTCCTGGGCATGGCCCGCGATGAAGAGACCCTGGACATCATCACCTACGCAGAGCGTCTCCCGGAAGACCTCACCGACCGGCAGATCTTCGTCCTGGACCCCATGCTCGCCACCGGCGGCACGCTGCGCGAGGCCATCAAGTTCCTCTTCAAGCGCGGCGCTTCCGACGTCACCTGCATCTGCCTGCTGGCCGCCCCGGAAGGCCTGGCGAAACTGGAAGAAGAGCTCGCCGACGCCAACGTGACGATTGTGCTCGCCTCTATCGACGAGAAGCTCAACGAGAAGTCCTACATCGTGCCGGGCCTGGGCGACGCCGGCGACCGCCTCTACGGCGTGGCCGGGTAGTCCAGCCGCCCGGCGTCGGACCTGCCCTCGCGGCAGGCCCCTGGCACGCGGATCTGGCCTACCGGAATACATCGCCCGGTACTAGCCTGAGGCCCATGGACTGGAAACTTGAACTTGTTTTTGTTCCGGTGTCCGATGTGGACCGCGCGAAGGATTTCTACGTCAACAAGGTGGGCTTTAAGGCCGACTTCGACGAGCGGCCCATGGAGGGCATCCGATTCGTCCAGCTGACCCCGCCGGGCTCCGGCTGCTCGATCGCCATCGGTGAGGGCCTCACGGACGCCCCGCCGGGTACCGCCCCCAGCCTCCAGCTCGTGGTCAGCGACATCCAGGCCGCCCACCAGCAGCTTAAGGACAACGGCGTGGACGTCAGTGACGTCGATGTCCAGGACTGGGGGCATTTTGTCCACTTCGCCGACCCTGACGGCAACAAATGGGCGGTGCAGTACCTCCCCAACCGTCCCAACGGCTAGGCCTGCTGGTCTGGTTTTGCCGGGTGTTTAGTACCAGTTGTTGGCGTAGTGGAAGTTCAGGGCACCGCACGGTGAGCCGTAGCGATCCTCGATGTACTCCAGTCCCCAGTTGATCTGGGTCCGGTAGTTAGTCCGGTAGTCGGCGCCCGCACTGGCCATCTTCTCGGCCGGCAGCGACTGGACCACGCCGTAGGCGCCGCTGCTCGGGTTCGTGGCAGTGGTCTCCCAGTCCGACTCCTTGGTCCAGAGCTTCATCAGGCACTGCATCTGGCTCGGGGCCCAGCCATAGGAGCCCAGCTGGCTGGCCGCGTACGCCTGCGCGCCCGCAGGATCATTGACCGCAACGGGGGCGGGCGCAGGGGCAGGTGCCGGGGCGGGTTCGGGTGCCGGAGCGGGGGCCGGGGCTACCGGGGCTACCGGGTCCGGCGCTTCGGCCGGCGCCACCTCGGCCGCCGGGGCTGCGGCGTCGCCGGTGGGGAGGACGGCCTGGTTCTCAACCCGAACACGTTCAAAATCAAGGTGTGTCAGCGGATCCGCGCTGGCGGCTGCCTGCGTGGAACTGTCCGCGCCGGCATTGCGGGCGGCCGTCTCGGACGCCTGGCCGGCGGCGCCGGCCCCCACGAGCACCGCGCAGGCGGCAAGAACAACGGCCGCCCGGCGGCCGGTCGAGCCGGCGTTGTGGGCAAATCGGGCCAGGGCTGAAGCGGGCTTGGCTGGTTCGGCGCGGTGGCGCGACTGCTGGGAGCCCGTCGTCGGTGCGGCGCCGTCAGGGCGCGTTTGTGCCTTGGAATCAGTCATGAGTGCCTCTCAACGCCTGCGGAGTTAGCTGTCGGGTTCGGGTGAGGTCACCCGGCCGCACGGAAACTCACGTGTCGGCTTCACCCCAGGGGTGCGATGTGCAGAAATGCCCGGGAACTCTGGGTCCCCCGCCTCTGCCTGGTCCAGCGGAATCCGGGAGGCGGCAGAGCTTGGCGTGCATCCGGATATACGGCCCTAGTGGTGACCGCACCCTAAAAACCGTACAGGAGTTGTACACCTATGTCACATTTCGATAACAGGAACTCCGACGGCGGCGGGGCGGCTTGCGCGTTGACCGGCGACGGAGGGTCCTTACGCGGCGGGTGGAGCCTCCGGCAGCCGGACGGTGAACTCGGTCCGGCCGGGCACTGAGGCCACGCTGACAGTCCCGCCATGGGCCGCGACAATCGACTGCACGATCGACAATCCCAGCCCGCTGGTTCCCTCGGCGGAAGCGCTTGTGCCGGGGGCCGTGGTGGTGGCGACCGCGGCGGCTGCCTTGGGCGACCGTGGCGGGTGCAATGGGCGCCGCGGGAGGGACCCCCTGCCGGCTGCCGGCGTCGTGAGGGATACCGGATTCCTGCGGGACGCGTCCGCACGCGTGAAGCGTGCAAAGACGCGGTCCACGAACTCGGGGGCGATCCCGGGGCCGTTGTCCGTCACGGTCACCACGGCATGTCCGTCCGGGGATCGCTTCACGCCGGTGACCACCGTCGTGCCGGGGCCGGTGTGTTTGCGCGCGTTGGAGAGCAGGTTCGCCAGCACCTGATGCAGCTGGGTCGCGTCGCCGCGGATCACCACAGGCTCTTCCGGGAGTTCCAGGTGCCAGACCCGGTCCGGGGCCATGACCTTCTCGTCGCTGACCGTCTCGATGGCCAACTGGGTGAGGTCCACGTCGCTGAGCTTGAGCGGCTGGCCCTCATCCAGCCGGGCGAGCAGGAGCAGGTCCTCCACCAGGGTGGTCATACGCTCGGACTGGCTCTGCACCCGGGCCAGGGACTTCTGGCCGTCGGGGGTGAAATGCTCGGTCATCCGCATCAGCTCGGTATAGCCGCGGATGGCGGTCAAGGGGGTGCGCAGCTCATGCGAGGCATCCGCGACAAACTGGCGGACCTTCATCTCGCTCTTCTGCCGGGCTTCGAGGGCATTGGAGACGTTGTCCAGCATCATGTTCAGCGCGTGGCCAACACTGCCCACCTCGGTTCCCGGATGCGCTGCGGACGCCGGCACCCGCACGGCCAGTCCGACCTCTCCGGCGTCGAGCGGCAGCCGGGAGACCTGGGTCGCGACTTGGGAGAGCTGATCGAGCGGCTTCATGGTCCGGCGGATCAGCGCCGTCCCGGCCAGGCCGATGACCACGAGTCCGCCGGCGGACACGAGCACCATGGTCCACACCATGGTGGCCAGCGTGTTCTGCTTCTCTGCGAGCGGCAGGCCGGTCACGATCACGTCCCCGCCCGCCTCGGCGGCAACCAGCCGGTAGGCGCCGGCGGACAGGGTCCGGTCCACCGGCTCAAGCCACGGCGTGAGATCCAGGAGTATCTCGTCGTCCTCGTCGGTGAGGGATTCCCGGGTGGCATCCTCGGAGAGGAAACCGGCGCTGCGGACCGAATCGTCATGGATTCTCGCGTTCAGGGTGCCGATGGGCAGGCCCCGCGCCTCGAGGGGATCGGAGCGGCCGGAGCGGCCAAGCTCGCGGCTACGGACCGCTGCCTGCTGCAGCTGGGTGTCGAGCTGCTTGGTCAGGAAGAAGTCCATTGAGGCGTAGCTGACGATTCCGACGGCGCCGCAGATCGCCACGAGCAGCGCCATGGCGACGAGGACAAGCCGGGTGCGCAGGTGCCAGGTGGACGGGTTGCGCCAGGTGAACCCGGAGGGGCGGATCCCGGCGGAGCGCTCAGGCACGGATCAGTCCGCCGGTTTCAGGACGTAGCCGGCGCCGCGCACCGTGTGGATCATGGGTGGGCGGCTGGCGTCGACCTTCTTGCGCAGGTAGGAGATGTAAAGTTCCACGATGTTGGCCTGCCCGCCGAAGTCGTAGTCCCAGACCCGGTCCAGGATCTGGGCCTTGCTGACGACCCGCTTCGGGTTCTCCATGAGGTAGCGCAGCAGCTCGAACTGGGTGGCCGTGAGGTGCAGTTCTTCGCCCGCGCGCCGGACCTCCCTCGTGTCGATGTTCAGGACGAGGTCCCCGACGACGAGTTCGGCCGTATCCATCGCCGCCACTCCGGAACGCTGGACCAGCCGGTGCAGCCGCAGCAGCACTTCTTCCATGCTGAACGGCTTGGTCACGTAGTCATCCCCGCCCGCAGCCAGACCGGTGATGCGGTCCTGGACGGCGTCCTTGGCCGTCAGGAACAAGGCGGGCACCTCCGGTGCGAAGGCTCGGATCCTGCCCAGCAGTTCAACGCCGTCGAAGCCGGGAAGCATTACGTCGAGCACCAGCACGTCGGGGCGGAATTCTTTGGCAAGCTTCACGGCTTCGGGGCCGTCGGCGGCGACAGCAACGGACCACCCTGCCATCCGCAGCCCCATGCTCATGAGCTCGGAGAGACTGGGTTCATCGTCCACGACCAGGGCACGGATGGGGGATCCATCCGGATGGGTGAGTTGGGGGAGGTGATTGGTCATGGAGTGCGAAGTGGCCATGGGACAACTCTCCGATCTGCCGGTTAGGTGCTGCTTTGGGGATCCTGTGCGGCGCCTGTGAATCCCAGCCTAGCGAGCTGGGCATCCCGGCGGCCGACGGGAGGGCCCGGTTTTTTCGCCGCCCCGGGGTGACCACTCTGTGGAAGGCTGGACATCCAATGCTAAGTAGGCGAACGGTTTGACCGTTCCGGCTCACAGTGAATCATTATGGCCTTAGGGCAGGGTGGCGCGAATTATCTTCGGCGAATCGGACCAAAAGTGCGCCTGCAAAACAGAACGGTTGTTATTTTAATGCCGGGGAAGAATTGTGATCTGCACTACAATTCCGCGTTTCGTCTCATATCGTGGACTTCCGAGTCCATTGTTACTTGCAAGTTTTCATTGTTACGTTGCACACTTCAATTGTGAACAAGAACTCAACAGCACCTGCAGCCGCAGTTTTTTGGATCAGCACACCCGCTGGTACCGAGAAGCACTGTTGTCGAATGCACGCCTAACTTTTACACCCCAAAGGTTTCTAGGCATTCGCCCCCAGCCCAGCGTCGGGCGCCCTCCCCAGTTTTCATTGCGGGGAAAAGTAGCATTCGAGCCGCGATGACGGCCATTCACATTGAGGTAAGCAATCCATGTCAGTTGCATCCGGATACGTCCACATCTCCGTCCGTAACGCCAGCAAAGCCGGCCAGGCCTCCGGTATCCGCCAGGGCTTCGGCGGCCGGGCATCCTTCGCCCCTGCCGGATCCGGCAACAGCTTCCCCGCCCCGGGCTTTGCCCCGCAGGGGTATAACCCCAACTCCTACGGACAGCTCCGCGCTGTTCCGCCGGCGCCCGTCACGGCCCCGACTCCTGTAATTGCCCCGGGCGACGGCAGCACCATCCGTCCGGTGCCAAACGACAACGTGGCCCGCGGTTTCGTCCTCTACATGGGGATCGACGAGGAAACCGCCGCGGCGGCCGGCACGTCCATTGCCAAGCTTGCCCAGGAAATCCGGGCCTACGCCCAGTCGCTGGTCTCCGGCGCCGAAAGCTACGCCGCCGTCGCCGTCGCCCCGGCCAGCGCCCCGGGCTCCGCGCTGGACGTGGTCCGTTCCACCTTCGGTGACCCCACGGTGGGCGCCCGCCAGCGTGCCGAGACCGCCCGCCTGCAGCAGCCGCAGGACCCGCGCCCTTCCGGTGTCCTGATCGACCTTGCCCGCCGCGAGGTGGCGCTCGACGGCGAATCCCTGAACCTTACGTTCAAGGAGTTCGAACTCCTCAACTACCTCGTCGAGAACGGCACCCGCACCGTGGGCCGCGATGAGCTGCTCGAGGGCCTGTGGCGGAATGCCGAAGAGGTGCCCAACGAGCGGACCATCGATGTGCACATCCGCCGCCTGCGCTCAAAGCTCGGTCGCCTCGCGAACACCGTGCGTACGGTTCGCGGCCAGGGCTACCGCTTCTACGAGCACCCGGAAGTTGTGGTCTGGGCCGCCCCGGAATACTCGATCTAGCTTCTGATCCACGCAAAGCGTCCGTCCCTCACCCGGGGCGGGCGCTTTTGCGTTCTCCGCGGGCTCTGTTGTGTTCCTGGGGTGCGGCGTAGGGTTTGACCGTTGGACCGACTATTGGGAGGAAGAGATGTCTGTTGCACGGATTACTACCCTGAGCGCGAACTCCAAGACCTCGTTTGATGCCGCCATCAAGGAGGGCATCGACCGGGCGAACAAGACCCTGCGCAATGTCACGGGGGCGTGGGTGAAGGAACAGAAGGTTGAAATCAGCGACGGCGCCGTCGTGGCCTGGCACGTCGTGCTGGAAGTGACCTTCGTCCTGGACGACTGAACGGCCGCCGGTGGGATGCGTGCCCGCGGATCAGCCGCCGCACTAGGATTGGTCCATGAGCGCGCATCACATCAAACGGCTGGTGATCATGCGGCATGCCAAATCGGACTGGCCCGGCGGCGTCGCGGATCACGACCGGCCGCTCGAAGAGCGCGGCCACCGCGATGCCCCGCAGGCCGGAAAATGGCTGTTGAAGCATGGCGTGGTCCCCGATTTCATCCTCTGCTCCAGCGCCCTGCGCACGCGGCAGACGTGCACCTGGGTGTGCAGTGAACTCGGCGACAAAGCCCCGACGCCGAAACTCGAGGACGGGCTCTACGCGGCTTCCGCGAAGCGGATGCTGACAGTCATCAACCACGTCCCGGATACCGTGACCACCCTCATGGTGATCTCGCACATGCCCGGGGTGCAGGACCTCGCCATGCACCTTGCGTCCCGCGATTCCGATCACGACGCCTACATGGACGCCGCCACACGGTACCCCACGAGCGCGCTGACCATCATGGAGACGGAGAAGTCCTGGGCCGAACTCGATGGCCAGGACGCGCGGCTCACGCAGTTCAAGGTTCCCCGGGGAAAATAGCACCCCGGGCTCACCAACGCCCCGGCACGGCGCGCCCCGCCCCGCCCGATGCCCGAATGCATAGTCATGCAGGCGATTCTGCGGTTTACTGATGCTGTTTACTCGTGGACTTATGGCGATCGAGAGAAAAGGCGGAATCATCGTGGATTCAGGACAGCTCATAGGGCTCATCATCGGCGTCGTTGTGGTGATCGCGATCGTCGTCGTGGCAACCATGCTCAGCCGCAAGCGCAAGGCGGAAGCGAACCGCCACAAGGCAGTCGAAATGCGCGAACAGGCCAAGACCGAAGAAATCGGCGCCAGGGAGCGCGAGGCAAAGGCTGCCCGGGCTGAGGCCGACGCCCAACAGGCGGAAGTCGAGGCCGAGCGTCTGCGGGAGGAAGCCCGCGCACGGCAGCAGGAGGCCGAGAAAGTCCGCGCCGGCGTGCAGGAACAGCTGCGGAAGGCTGACGAACTGGACCCGGACGTCGTCACCAGCAAACGTGACGCCCAGAGCCGGGACGAGCAGACCCGGGAAACCACCGGCACTGAAGAGCTGCGCCGGGACCGCAGTGACCGGAACCCTGCCGCCGCCGAGCGGACCTCCACTCCGGACGGCAATCCTGGCGGCAGCCAGGTTCCCCCGGAGCAGGCACGCCAAGAACAGGCCCGCACCGACGAACCCCGCGGTGACAATCCCCGGAACCTCTAACCATCCGCCCACCACGTAATTTCCGGAACGCAGGCCCGATCCGGCCACGGCGTCCGGCCGGAACCGGCATAGTGGCAGGGTGAACCCTCGTCATTCCGCCCTGGCACTGCTCGTCGCTGTGCTGTGGGGCGTCAACTTCGTCGCGATCGACCTTGGCCTGCATCCGGACGGGGCGGAGATGCCGCCGCTGCTGTTTGTGGCGATGCGGTTTACCCTCGTGGTCTTTCCCTGCATCTTCTTCATCCGCAAGCCGGAGGTGAGCTGGAAGGCGATCATCGGCGTCGGGCTGCTGATGAGCGCCGGCCAGTTTGGCCTCCTGTACCTGGCCATGGCCCTGGGCATGCCCGCGGGCCTGGCCTCGCTGGTCCTGCAGGCGCAGGTGCTGCTGACCGTGCTCCTGGCCGCCGGCTTCCTTGGCGAACGGCCGAGCCGGCTGCAGTTCGCCGGTGTGGTGCTGGGTGTGGCCGGACTCGCCGTTGTGGCCGTCGGCCGCAGCCTGGTTGCCCCGGTGCTCCCGCTGATGATCGTGCTCGCCGCTGCGCTGTCCTGGGCCGCCGGCAACATCGTTGCCCGCAGAGCGAAGGCGGCGTCCGGGCTGGGACTCGTGGTGTGGTCAGGGGCCGTGGTGCCGCTGCCGCTGCTGGGTCTGTCCCTGCTGGTGGACGGGCCGGGGGCGGTGTCGCAGGCCCTGCTGGAAGTCCAGCCCGTCACCCTGTTGAGCGCCCTCTATACGGCGGTCTTCGGTTCCCTCGTGGGCTACGGCATCTGGAACAGGTTGCTGGGGCTGTACCCGTCCTCCGCTGTGGTGCCGTTCACCCTGCTGGTCCCGGTCGTCGGGATGACGACGGCGTGGCTCGTCCTGAGCGAGGTGCCAACCCCCGCCGAGGTGACCGGCGGGCTCCTGCTGCTCGCCGGGGTGGCGACTGCGGTGCTGCGTCCAGGGAATTTCCGGCGGCGGGATCCGCGGCAGCGCGCTCAGCGGCGGGTCGACGTCCGTGCCGGTGGGCGCGCAGATGTGCCGGCGGACTTGGCGGGGGACTTGGCCGCGGCGGTTCCCCCGGCGGGGGAGGCCGGCCGCTTGAGTCCGGAGGACGCGGCCCGCGGGGCGCGCACCCGGGCCGACTGAGCATTGGCCGGTTGGGCCTTGGTTCCCGCCGCGGACCTGGACGCCGGACGCGGGGTGGCGGTCCGGGGCGGTGTTCGCCGGGCGGCTGCCGGCCGGGATGCCTGGCCCTTCCCGCCCGACGCCGGACGTCGCCGCGGGGCATGGCCGGCGGCGCGCGGACGCCGGCCCCTGCCGGGCAGGACCGTTCCGGCCACCAACAGCAGCAGGGTGGCCGCGCCGGCGGCAGCAGCGAGGTAGAAGTACAGGTCAGGATGTTCGGAAACCACCCGGGCCGACATGGCGTCCGGATCGGCGTTGAAGGCCAGCCCCCACTGCCGCAGGAACGCGATGCTGAAGGCAATAAACAGGATGCTCCCGATCCCGCTGGCGGCCAGGGTCCGGTGCCGGCGGCGGATAATCACCTCGGAGACGCACGCCGCGTAGGCTGCCGCGCAGGCCGCCAGGAACCACAGGAACACGGTTTCGTGCAGGGTGATGCCGGTCAGCGCCAACAGCGCCAGCGCGGCGATAAACGCACCGATGGCAATCTTGCCGTTGTTACCCATGTGGCCCATGTGGCTAATCATCCCCGAGAAGGGCTACTTCCTGACGTAGCCGCGCATGGACGCCATGATCGCGGCGACACTTTGCGCGCGGGTCCGCTCCGGGTTGTAGGTCTGCCGGTCCAGTCCCACCACGAAGCAGGCCCCGAAGATGGCTGTCTCCAGGCTGCCCCGGGATACGGCCGGATCCACCGGGTAGACGGCGGAGACCGCATCGATCGCAGCGCGGACCACGGTGAGCAGCCGTTCCCGGAGCTCGGTGAAGGTGTCCTGCCACTCGCTGGGGGTGCGCCAGTTCTCGCTCACCCACAGCCGCGCAAAGGACGGGTACTCGTCCATGAAGTCCATGGCCTGGCCGATCATCTCGTCCATCGCCGCGAGCGGGTCTGCCGCATCGTCCCTGACGCTCAGCAGCCGGGCCAGCAGGATGTCCACCCCGTGGCGCAGCAGCTGGGCGATCAGGTCCGACTTGCTGCCGAAGTTGTAGTACACCGTGCCCTTGGAGACCCCGGCCGCCGCCGCGATCTCATCGACCGTCACCCCGGCCACGCCGCGCTCGCCGATCAGGTCCATCGAGGCCTCGAACAGCTTCTGCCTGGTCGCGTTGGTACGGGCCGGCCGGAGCTTCTTCGCGGTTCCCGCGGTGCCCAAGGGCGCCGCCGCGCCGCCGGAAGTCGCCCTGCTGCTGTCCGTGCGGCTGCTCATACGGTGATCTCCGGTTTCAGGGTCTTCAGGGTCCAGTACTTGTGCTTCCGGACGGCCAGGGTGGACAGGGCCGTCCCCAGCAAAGTGTAGCCAAGCAGCCCCAGCATCGTGGGCAGGATGACGGCCAGGTCAGCGCCGTAGATCAGGTGCCGCATGCCGTTGACCACGTACCCCATGGGGAGGATCTGGTGCACCACATGGAGCGGCTGGGGTGTGGTCTGCCAGGGGAAGGTGCCCCCCGAGGAGACCAGCTGCAGCACCAGCAGGATGAGAACCACGAGTTTGCCTGGGGAGCCGAGCAGCGCCACGACGCCCTGGATGATCGCGCTGAACGCCATCGCGGCAGCCAGCATCAGGAACCACATCAGCCAGGGGTGGGCCGGGCTGAGGCCCAGCCCCACATCGACCACAAGCGTGAGCAGGCTCGCCTGGACGGCCGAGACAGCCAGGAACGGTAGCCAGCCGCCGACGGCGATTTTCCAGGCCGGGGCGTTCGACGCCAGCGCCCGCTGGGTGACCGGCCGCATCGCCTGGATCAGCATAAAGACGCCGATCCAGAGGGCCAGGGTGAGGAAGAACGGCGCGAGGCCTGCGCCGTAGGAGCCGGCCTTGGCCTGCGAGACGTTGCTGACGGCGACCGGATCGGCCATCACCTTGGCGAGGCTGTCCTTCTGGGTGTCGTTGGGGTTGGGGACCTGGCCGGCGCCCTTGGCGAGTTCGCCGGCGAGGCTCGCGGCGCCGTCGGCGGCCGTGGCTGCCCCGCTTTTCAGCCGGGCCGCCCCGCCGTCGAGCTTTTGCGCGCCCTCGGAAAGTCTGGCGGCACCGTCCAGTGCGCCCTGCTGGCCGGCGGCGAGGGTGCCGGCGCCGCTGGCCAGCTGGTCCGCCCCGGTGGACGCCTGGGTGATGGCGCCGCCGAGGGCGGGGGTGGCCGCCGCCAGCTTGGCCGCCCCGGCACTGACGGACGCGGACCCGTCCGCCAGCTGCTGGACCTGCGCTGCCGCGGTCGTGAGGGCCGCCGCGGGCCCCGCGGGCCCCGCGGACGCCGGCGGGGCTGCGGTGGCATCGAAGTCCGCGAGGATGGCCTCCGCCTGAGCCGGGGTGAGGACCCCCGCCGCGACGAGCCGGCTGTTGGACGCGACCACCCGGCTGCGTTCTGCCTGGGCGGTGGCCTTGGCGGCCGCCTGTTCGGAGGCGGCCAGTTGGCCGGCCAGGGACTGCATCTTGGTACTCAGTGCGGCGTTGCCGGCCGCCACCTGCGCGGCGCCGTCCGCGAGTGCCCGGGAATCGGCAGGCAGTGTGGCGGTCTGGTCCTTGAGCTGGGACAGTCCGCCGTTGAGCTGGGCTGCCCCCGTGCTGAGGCTGTTGGCGCCGTCCCGGAGCTTGAGCTGGCCGGCATAGAGCTCGGCGGTGCCGGTCTTGAGCTCGCCCGTGCCCTGGTGGAGGGTCACTGTCCCGTCGTGGAGGCTGGCGGCGCCGTCGGCGAGCTGCCCGGCGCCGTCGGAGGCCTTGAGCATCTGGGCATGGATGGTTCCGAAACCGGTGAGGAGCTGGTTGGCGGTTTCCTCGCCGACCTCGGTGGCCACCGTGCTGTGCACCGCGGTGGTGAGCTTGTCCACGATGGTGCTCAGCAGATAGTTGTTCGCGTCGTTGGTGGTGACGTTGAGCATGGCCTGGTTGGCGGCGTCGAAGCTGCCGGGAGAGACCAGGTTCGCGGAGAAGTCCCGGGGGATCTTCAGGGCGAAGGCGTACTTGCCCGTGCTCACGCCCTGGTCCGCTTCCTCCGGCCCGGAGACCGCCTGCCAGTTGAAGACGTGCCCGTCCGCGAGGCTCTCGGCGACCTTCCGGCCGGCCTCGAGCCGGGTGCCGTCGGCGGACGTGGCGCCGGTGTCCTCCACGACGAGGGCGGCATCGATCTGGTTCAGCTTCCCGTAGGGATCCCAGTTGGCGTAAAGGTAGACGGCGCCATAGAGCAGGGGCACCATGACCAGTGCCAGGATGGTCAGCTTGGGCAGCAGGCCACCGGTCATGCGCTTGAGTTCGGAGCGGGCCAGTCGCAAGACGGTCACTGTGCGTCCTCGGTTTCGCGCGTGTTGGATGCGACAAGTACGTTCAGGGGGCGGTCTCCGCCGGCTGGTGCGCCGGCGTTGCCGATCTCGGCGGCAGGGCCGGTCCAGCCGGCCGGGACGCGCATCACGGTGGCGACGACGGCGAGGGGACGGCCGGCGTCGTAGGCCAGCTCCTGCAGCCGCGGCAACCAATCATCCGGACCGCCATGGCGGTCCGGGGAGTCCACCACGAGCAGATCCGTCTGGGGGTTGGCCAGGGCAAGGGACGTGAGCAGCCCGATCCGCCGGGCGGCCGGAAGCTGCTCGGTCCACAGCGCCGCGATGTCCTCGAAGCGGTTGACCTTGAGCCAGGGCTGGCTCAGGAGCGAACCCCGGTAACGCCGCGGAACCAGGGCCAGGTCCTCGGTGACGAGGTCGCGGACGCTGAGGTGCTGCTCGGGTTCGTTCACGCCGGGGGAGTCCACCACGGCGCTGACCTGCCGCAGGGTCTTGATCCGGGCGCTTCCGTCCCACTCCGTGCCGTCCCAGGCGAAGTGGCCGCCGGAGGGTTTGAGGCGTCCGCTCAGGGCCAGTGCCAGGGCGGTGCGCTGGTCCTGGCGGGTGCCGGAAACCAGCAGGAGTTCGCCGCGCCGGACATGCAGGGACGTGGCCGGGAGCAGCACGTCCCGTCTGCCGTTCACGGAGAGTTGTTGCACGCGGAGCAAGGGGAGCCTTTCGCAGAAGAATGTCTACGCCAAGGCTAACTAAACTGACCGGTCAGTTCAAATAGGATCGGGGCAATGCGAGCAACCAAACGGGGCCGGTCCGGCCGGCGGGCGGCTCAGAGCCCGTACTCCTCGAGCAGCCGCAGCCACACCTCGCTGATCGTGGGGTAGGCCGGCACGGCGTGCCAGAGCCGGTCCAGCGGGACCTCGCCGACGACGGCGATCGTGGCGGCGTGCAGCAGCTCGGCCACATCCGGGCCGGCAAACGTGGCGCCCAGCAGTACTTTTCGGTCCTCATCGATGACCAGCTGCGCCCAGCCTTCGTATCGCTCGGCGTGCAGCGAGGATCCGGCCACCTGGATGGGCAGGTCCACAGAGGACACGCTGAAGCCGTCCCGTTCCGCCTGCCGCACGGTCCGACCCACATTGGCCAGTTCCGGATCGGTGAACACGACGTTGGGCACCGCGTGGTCGTCGGCCGTCCGGGCATAACGGCTCCACGGGGCGGCCTCGCCGCTGAGCTCGCCCTTGGCCCGTGCGGCGATGGCGTCGCCCGTGGCGCGCGCCCCGTACTTGCCCTGGTGGGTCAGCATGATCTTCCCGGCGGCGTCGCCGGCGGCGTACAGCCACGGCTCGACGTCGTTTTCGGCGCCGCCCGCCACCAGGCCGGTGGAGTCGGTGCTGAGCCGCAGTTCCCCGCCGTCCTCGGCGGCGAGTCCGACGCTCTCCAGGCCGATCCCTTCGAGGGCGGGATGCCGTCCGGTGCAGACCAGGAGCTTGTCCGCCGTCACCGTGCTGCCGTCCTCCAGCACGAGGGTGAGGGAGCCGTCGTCGTTCTCGCGGACGCTGGCGGTTCCGGTGTGGAGCTGGAGGCGGACGCCGTCCGCCCGCAGCCCGGCGGCGACCAGCGTGGCCGCCTCCTCCGGGAAGGCCCCCAGCAGGCTGCCGCGGGCCACAAGGGTCACCGAGGCGCCCAGCCGGGCGAAGGCCTGGGCGAGTTCGGTGCCGGCGACACCGCCGCCCAGCACTGCCAGCCGCTCCGGGATCTCGCGCGCGGAGGTCGCCTCCCGTGTGGTCCAGTAGTCCACGTCGGACAAACCCTCGATCGGTGGCACCGTGGGCGAGGATCCGGTAGCCACCACGACGGCGTGCCGTGCCGTGAGCGCGTAGCTGTTGCCGTCCAGTCCGGCGACTTCCACCTTCCGGGTGTCCGTGATCCAGCCGTGGCCACGGATGAGCTCTATCCCGGTGTCCTGGACCCACTTGACCTGGCCGTCGTCCTGCCAGTTGGACGTAAAGTAGTCGCGGCGTTTCAGGACCGCGGCTGCGTCCAGGGTCCGGGTGACGGCCTCTGCGGCGCCGGGCACGGTCTGGGCGCCGTGAAGGGCGGTGCCGGGGCGCAGCAGCGCCTTGGAGGGCATGCAGGCCCAATAGGAACACTCGCCGCCCACCAGCTCCGCCTCGATCAGCACCGCAGTCAACCCGCCCTGCACGACGCGCTCCGCCACGTTTTCACCCACGGCGCCAGCGCCGATCACAATGACATCGAATTCCCGAGCAAGCTGTGCCGTCATGGCAAAAGCCTACGCCCGGCGCCCGGCCGCAGGCGTTGACCAACACCCTTTGCAGGACGTGGGACCACCGCTACTGTTGGGAACACACTTGGGGGAGGGCAGGGCCATGACGGAAGGCAGCGTAACCGCCGGCGGTGCGGGCCGGGCGGGCGGCCCGGCAGCGGGCGGCCCGGGCGCAGCGGGCGTGACGGGTGGCGGACCCATGCCGCCGGCAAGGTTCAGCGCCCAGGCCAGGCTGCGGGCCCTGCAGGCGGACATCATGGAACTGATCCTGGAACGTGAACTGGACGCCGGGGATCCGCTGCCGACCGAGAATGAGCTCTCCGCCGCACTGGGCGTTGGCCGGAACACCTTGCGGGAATCACTTAAGGTACTCCAGGCCCTGGGCGTGATTGAAATCCGCCACGGCTTCGGTATGTTCGTGGCGCCCAGCAATTTCGACGCCCTGACCGACGGACTCACGTTCCGGGGCCGTTTGTCGCTGCGGCATCACGGGCAGGAGGCCCTGCAGCTGGTGGACATCCGTCAGGCGCTGGAGGCCGGGCTGATTGCGGCCGCCATGGACCTGATGACCGCGGAGCACCTGGCGGCCGTCGAGGAATCCGTGCTCCGGATGGAGACGCTGGCCGGTGGCGGCGCCAACTTCGTCGAAGCCGACGCCGAATTCCACCGCCGGCTGTTCGAACCACTCAACAACGAGCTGCTGGTCAGTCTGCTCGGCGTCTTCTGGCAGGTGTACCGGCGGCTGCACGTGGAGCTGGGCGGGGCCGAGGGGGTCGATCTCCGGGAAGCAGCTGCCCTGCACCGGGGGATCTACGAGGCCGTCTCCACCGGGGACAAGGCGCTGGCGGCGCAGCGGCTCAACGGCCACTTCGACGGCATCCGACTCCGGATCAGCCAGGCCGTCGCCCTGTAGCGGCGCGGCGTGGGTTGTAGGGCCAGTTCCCGCTGTCGGGCATGTCCCGCCGTCGGGCGTTAAACAAAAGATCCGCACTGGCGGACCGGTGCGGATCTTTTTCTCTGTGCGCCCAAAGGGATTCGAACCCCTGACCTTCTGTTCCGTAGACAGACGCTCTATCCAGCTGAGCTATGGGCGCATTCTCAGTTCTTGGAAATTCTCGCTCCCCGAACCTCCAATTACTTTACGCGAGGAGGGGCCGTAGTGACAAATCGAAACGGGTGTAATCTACCCGACTAGACCGGTCTACGTGACCTTGGTCACAAAATCGGGTCATTTCGTACTGTCGTTTCCTTGCATTTCCGCGGTTTTTGATTTCCAGGCCCCCGGACATCCCACATCCAAGCCCGATTTCAGGGGGTGATCTAGCCCTACATTTAGGAAACACGACTGAACCCGAGGAAGGGAACCGTAATGGGAGATTTGGCGCGACTGCCGTTGCTTGAAAAAGCACCCACCACACATGCCGGCCTGCTGGCATGGGTTGAAGAGGTAGCTGAACTGACCCAGCCGGACCGGATCCACTGGGTAGACGGCTCCGAAGAAGAGAACACCCGGCTCACGGACGAGCTCGTCGCGGCGGGCACCCTGACCCGCCTGAACGAGAAGCTGTTCCCCAAATCTTTCGCGGCATTCTCCGACCCCGCCGATGTGGCCCGCGTCGAAGAGCAGACCTTCATCTGCTCCGAGAAGGAACGCGATGCCGGCTTCACCAACAACTGGATGGCTCCGGCGGAGATGAAGGAGAAGTTGCGCGGGCTGTTCCGCGGCTCCATGCGCGGCCGCACCATGTACGTCATCCCGTTCGTTATGGGCCACCTTGACGCCGAGGACCCCAAGTTCGGCGTGGAGATTACGGACAGCGCCTACGTTGTCGCCTCCATGCGCATCATGGCCACGATCGGCACCGAGGTCCTGGACAAGATCACCGCCACCAACGCCTTCTTCGTCCCTGCCCTGCACTCCCTGGGCGCCCCGCTGGCCCCCGGCCAGGCCGACGTCGCCTGGCCCTGCAACCCGGACAAGTGGATCGTGCACTTCCCCGAAGAGCGCTCCATCTGGTCCTTCGGCTCCGGCTACGGCGGCAACGCCCTGCTGGGCAAGAAGTGCTACGCCCTGCGCATCGCATCCGTGATGGCCCGGGACGAAGGCTGGCTCGCGGAGCACATGCTCATCCTCAAGCTGACCTCGCCGGAGAAGAAGAACTACTACATCTCGGCTGCCTTCCCGTCGGCCTGCGGCAAAACCAACCTCGCCCTGCTGGATCCGACCATCGAGGGCTGGAAGGTCGAAACCCTCGGCGACGACATCACCTGGATGCGGATCGGCAAGGAAGGCGAACTGCGCGCCACCAACCCGGAGGCCGGCCTGTTCGGTGTCGCCCCGGGCACCGGCTGGGGCACCAACCCCAACGCCATGCGCGCCATCGCCAAGGGCCACAGCATCTTCACCAACGTTGCCCTCACGGACGACGGCGGCGTCTGGTGGGAGGGCATGACCAACGAGGTTCCGGCGCACCTGACCGACTGGCAGGGCAACTCCTGGACTCCTGATTCGGACCAGCCCGCAGCCCACCCGAACTCCCGCTTCTGCACCCCGATCTCACAGGTCGACATGCTGGCCGAGGAGTACTTCAGCCCGGACGGCGTGGAGCTCTCCGCGATCCTCTTCGGCGGCCGCCGCAAGACCACGGTTCCGCTGGTCACCCAGGCCCGCAGCTGGACCAACGGCATCTTCATGGGCTCCACGCTCTCCTCCGAGACCACGGCTGCCGCTGCCGGCCAGGTCGGCGTGCTGCGCCGAGACCCGATGGCCATGCTGCCGTTCATCGGCTACGACGCGGGCGACTACCTGAAGCACTGGATCAGTGTCTCCGGCAAGGCCAACCCGGAACGCCTGCCGCACATCTTCCTGGTCAACTGGTTCCGGCGCACGGCCGACGGCGACTTCGCCTGGCCCGGCTTCGGCGACAACGCACGCGTCCTCAAATGGGCCATCGAGCGCATCGAGGGCAAGGCGGACGCCGTCGAGACCCCCATCGGCTTCGTGCCGGCCGGTCACTCGCTGGACCTCGAGGGCCTGGACATGACGCACGCCCACGTCGAAGATGCCGTCCGCGTGGACCGCGACGAGTGGGATACCGAGCTCGCCTCGATCGAGGAGTGGTACGCCAAGTTCGGCGACTCACTGCCCGACGCCCTGCGCGCAGAGCTCGAAGGCCTGAAGGAACGCATGGCAGCGCACTAGCAGCCAGCAGATCCGCCGTCGTGCTCCCATCGACTGCTCAGCAGCGGCCCTTTTGGCCCCTCAAAAGGGCCGCTGCGGAGCAATCGATCAGTACCTGGGCTGGGGGAGCCGGCCGCCGGGACTTAGGTCCCTAGACCGCCGTGAAGAACGGGTCCTAGCCTTAAACGCAATCATCAGCCGGGCCGTCCGCCGACTGGGGAGGATGCTGGGGCCGTTCCACGCGCGCGCTGCCGTGCCCCCAACCTGCTCGCAGCACGCGAGAGCACAGGAGCTCCTCATGCTTGTCACCGACGACATCCAGGCTCTGTCCACGGCGGTCAGCGGGCCGGTCGTTTTGCCGGACAGCCCCGAATACGCCGTAGAGACGCTTGCCTTCAACGCCGCAACAGTCCACCGGCCCGACGTCGTCCTGGGGGCCGAGAACGCACGGGACGTCGCTGCCGCGGTGAAATGGGCGGCAGAACGCAGGATGCCGGTGGCAGTCCAGTCCACCGGGCACGGCGCTGACTCTGCGGTGCAGGGTGGCCTGCTCATCAACACACGGCGTCTGCAGGATCTGCAGATCGATCCGGTCGAACGCACCGCACGGGTGGGGGCCGGCGTGAAATGGCGCAGCGTCCTGGAAGCCAGCGTGCCGCACGGGCTGGTCGGACTGCACGGCTCAAGTACCGACGTCGGCGTCGTCGGCTACACCCTCGGCGGCGGACTGCCCGTGCTGGGCCGCGCCCATGGGTTTGCGGCAGACCATGTCCGCAGCATGGAGGTCGTGACCGCGGACGGCGCGCTGCGCCGGATCGACGCCGGGGCCGAAGCCGAGCTGTTCGCGCTGATGCGCGGCGGCAAGGGCAACTTCGGCATCGTGACGGAACTCGAGTTCAGCCTCTTTCCGCTGGGCGATTTTTATGGCGGCGGGATCATCTACCCCGGGGCGGACGCCGCCCTCATCCTGGCCGAGTTCCGGGAATGGCTGCCCAGCCTGCCCGACGACGCCTCGCCCTCCATCTCCCTGCTCCGGCTTCCGGACATGGACTTCGTCCCCGCGCCGCTGCGGGGCCAGTTCGTGGTGCACCTGCGCTTCGCTTTCCTGGGGACCCGCGAAGACGGCGACAGCCTGCTGGCCCCGATGCGGGCGGTCTCGAGGCCGTTGATGGACACGGCCGGGCCCATGAGCTACCTCGACGTTGACCAGATCCACATGGACCCGGCGGATCCGCTCCCTTTCACTGCCGGCGGAGCGCTTCTGAAAGACTTCGGCGAAGAGACCGTTGCGGACCTGCTGAATCTCACCGGCGAGGGCTCCGACTGTCCGCTGCTCCTCGTCGAAATCCGGCCGCTCGGCGGGGCCCTGGCCCGTTCTGCATTGTCCCAGTCCGGGCAACTGCCGGACGCCGTGTCCGGACGGGACGCGGCGTTCCTGCTCTTCCTGCTCGGATTCAAGATGCCACCGTACGCCGAGGCCGTCGCCTCATCCGTCCGCGGGGTCCTGGCTGCGATGGCTCCCCACTCCACGGGCTACACGCTGGTCAACTTCCATGGCGAGCCCGGCAATGAAGCCGACCGGGCGAGGGCATGGTCGCCTGCGGTCTACGAACGGATGAGGGCCGCAAAGTCCAGCTACGACCCGGGTAACCTCCTGCGCTTCGGCCATGCGATCACCGGTGTGCCGTCGCGACCTGACCCTCCGCCGTCGAACTCTCATCGACTGCTCCGCAACGGCCCTTTTCACCCCTCAAAAGGGCCGTTGCGGAGCAATCGATGAGTAATTTAGCTGGCGAGCCAGATGTCCGGGCCGAAGACCTCGTAGTGGATCTTCGTGGCCGGGATGCCGGCATTGATGGCCTCGTTGCGGATGCTCTTCATGAATGGCAGCGGGCCGCACAGGTACAGCGAGGCGTTGGCCGGCAGGTCCACTTCGCGCAGGGTCATAAAGCCCTCCTTGGTTCCCGCGACCGGCCGCTCGAGCCAGAGCTGGAGATCGGCACCGTCGAGGCGCTCGACGTCGTCCGTCATCTGGGAGCGCAGCGCCCAGGACTCCAGATCACTTTCCGCGTGCAGGACCAGGACCTGGCGGTCCGAACCGGCGTCCGCGAGGGAGCGCAGGATCGAGGCGGTGGGCGTGCAGCCGATGCCGGCGGAAGCCAGGACGACGGGGCCTTCCCCGTCCTTGAGCGTGATCTCGCCGTAGGGGTTGGAGATCTCGAGGATGTCGCCCACCTGGACGGTGTCGTGCAGCACGGGGGAGACTTCTCCGCCGTCGTCCTTCTTGGTGGTGAAGCTGCGGCTCGTGCCGGCGTCGCCGGAGAGCGAGTACTGGCGGACCTGGCGCAGGCCGTCCGGGAGGGTGACCTTGACGCTGACGTACTGGCCCGGCAGGGCGGGGGTGATCGGGGTGTCGTCGGCCGGTTCCAGGGTGAAGGTGATCGAATCGGTGCCGGCGGGGGCCTTGGCTGCGACCTTCCAGGGGCTCCACATGGTGCCGTTGGCCTGCAGGGCGTAGAGGCCCTTTTCGAGCTTGATCAGGGCATCCGCCATGAGCCAATAGACCTCGGTCCAGGCTTCGGCGATTTCCGGGGTGATGACCTCGGCCAGGTCTTCGGCGATGGCGGCGAAAAGGTGCTCGTAGACCACCTGGTACTGCGGTTCGGTGATGCCGAGGGAAGCGTGGCGGTGGGCGATGCGGGCGAGCACGGTCTCGGGCAGGGTGCCGGGATTGTTGACCAGATGGGTGGCGAAAGCGGCGATGCTTCCGGCCAGGGCCTGCTGCTGGTTGCCGTTGCGCTGGTTCGAGCGGCTGAAGAGCCCGTCCAGCAGTTCCGGGTGCGCGGCGAAGAGGCGGGCGTAGAACTTGGGGGTGATTTCGCCGATCCGGGAACCGACCAGCGGGAGGGTGGCCTCGATGACGGGGAAGGACTTGTCCGAGAGCATGTTGACTCCTGAGATAGTGGCCCGGGGTCTTCAACCGGACCGTCGATAATACCTGTATTTGAAATGCAAGTATTTATGCATCAGTTCTACAGGGCGTAGAAAACATCTCCAAATCGAGGGGATTCCCGGGCGTGGCGGGCAGGGCCTGCAGCTTGGGCGAAGCGGCGGCTCCGGGCCCGGGTCAGAGGCCGGGACGCAGGCCGATCGCCTGGAACACCGGCGCCATCTGCCGGGAGGTGGGCAGGGACGCGACGATCATGTCGTCCAGTTCGCGGTAGAAAGCCTCACGGGCCCGGGCGAGGGCACCGCGGAGGCGGCATTCGTTGATCAGCGGACATGCCCCGCCGGCCGCGACGCAGTCGGCCGGGTCCGTGCGGGTGTCCAGCTGCCGCAGCAGCTGGCCCACGGTGGCGACGCGTCCCGCCCTGCTGAGCCGGGAGCCGCCGTGCCGGCCGCGTTCGACGTCGATCAGTCCCAGTTCACGCAGCTTCGCCATGGCCTTGCTGACGTGGTTGTACGGGGTCGCGACGGCGTCGGCGATGCTCTGGGTGGTGAGGAGTGCGCCGTCGGGGGCGGCTGCGAGCACCATCATGGCGCGCAGGCTGACATCCGCGAAGGCGTTGATCTTCATAACACCAGTTTACGGGCGGTCTAGTCCACCCAGACACCGGGCTCGTTCGAATCCGCGGAGAGCTCGCCGAATTCCAGCTCGTGGGTCGCGGGGTTGGCGGCGTAGGGCAGGACCGCGGCGAAAAGGGAGCCGTCCCGGTGTTCCGCGGCCACGTGGATCGCGTCCGAGGCCTCCTCCAGCAGTGTGATGTCACATACGACGGCGGCGGCGCGGAACTCGTCCCGGTGCTGGCGCAGCAGTTCGGTCAGGTCGCTGATCATCGAGTCCGCGTCGAAATCCGCGTCCGTGCCCTCGGCCGCGTCGGCGGGAGTGACGGCTACCAGCCGGACCTCGCCGTCGTTCTCGACCACCAGGGCGAACGGCAGGAACCCGTCGTTGCGCTCAAGCTGTTCCTGGGCGGCGCCGACGCCGGTGCCGAGCAGGTTCTCCAGATCGGTGGCGCTGGCTTCCGGCACGCTGCTGCGCCACGATTCCGTCCCGGCAGGGTTCGCGCTGGAGGTCTCAATTGCGGGGTCCGTGACGGGATCCGCTGGCCGTTCCGACATGGCTCTAGCCCCGGACCAGCGCCAGGACGCGGTCGCGGACACGTTCCATGGTGGCACGGTCCGTGGCTTCGACGTTCAGGCGGAGGAACGGCTCGGTGTTGGAGGGCCGCAGATTGAACCAGTAGCTGCCGTCCGTGGCGATGAAGGTGCTGCCGTCCAGGTAGTCCACCTCGACGTCCTCGGAATGGAAGTCGTGACGGACCCGTTCCACGGCGCCGGCCTTGTCCTCGATCTCCGAGTTGATCTCGCCGGAGGACATGTACGGCTCGTATTCGCGGCCGAGCTCGGACAGCGGGCCGTCCTGTTCGCCCAGGGCGGCCAGGACGTGCATCGCGGCGAGCATGCCGGTGTCTGCGTTCCAGAAGTCGCGGAAGTAGAAGTGGGCGGAGTGCTCGCCGCCGAAGATGGCCCCCTCCGCGGCCATGACAGCCTTGATGAAGGAGTGGCCCACGCGGGTGCGCACGGCCCGGCCGCCGTGGCGTTCCACCAGTTCCGGGACCGCGCGGGAGGTCAGCAGGTTGTGGATGACGGTGGGGTTGGCCTCGCCGAGGCCCTGTGCGCGGCCAATTTCGCGGCGGGCCACCATGCCGGTGATCGCGGACGGCGAGACGGGTTCGCCCTTTTCGTCGATGACGAAGCAGCGGTCGGCGTCGCCGTCGAACGCCAGTCCGATGTCCGCGCCGTGCTCGACGACGGCGGCCTGCAGGTCGCGCAGGTTCTCCGGCTCCAGCGGGTTGGCGGGGTGGTTCGGGAAGGAACCGTCCAGCTCGAAGTAGAGCGGAATGATCTCGAGGGGAAGCTTGGGCAGCAGGGCGTCGCCGAGCACGGCGGGGGTGGTCAGGCCGGCCATGCCGTTGCCGGCGTCAACGACGACCTTCAGCGGACGGGAGCCGCGGAGGTCCACGAGGCTGCGGAGGTACTCGGAGTAGCCCTTCAGCACGTCGTGCACGCCGATCAGCCCGCGCGTGGGGGCGGCGGGGATGGCGCCGGCGTTGAGGTATTCCTCGGCGCGGGCCTGGATTTCCTTGAGCCCGGATTCGGAGGATATCGGCTCGGCGCCGGCCTTGGCCATCTTGATGCCGTTGTACTCTGCGGGGTTGTGGCTGGCGGTGAAGGTGGCGCCGGCCGCATTGAGCGAGCCGCAGGCGTAGTAGAGCTCATCGGTGGAGATGAGGTCGAGGAGCTGGACGTTGGCTCCGCGCCGGGCGGCGCCGTTGGCAAAGGCCTTGCTGAACTCGGGGGAGGACGGGCGCATGTCGCCGCCGACCAGCACCGTTTTGCCCTCCAGCTGCAGCACGTCGACGAATGCCGCGCCCACCGCCTCCACGATTTCGGCGGTGATCGACTCGCCGACGATGCCGCGCACGTCGTAGGCCTTGAAGGAGGCCGAGAGGTCAAAAGTCTTTGTCTGGTCCATAGTCACGCGTCTTATCTTACGTTGACGGCCAAACCGTGCTGTGGAGGAGCGACCGTGTGGTCTTCCTGCCGCCGGAGGCGGCGGATCCGCTGTGATTGTCCACATAGCGGCGCCCCCGGCTTCGCGGCTGTCGGAGGGGGCTGGGATACTGAAGCAATGGCCAATAACCAGAACGCTGCAGTCCTTTCCGCTTCCGCTGCCCCCGCTGGAGGGTCCGGCTCCGCCGGTTCCGCCGGGGGAGCCGGGACCCGGGAACAGGCCCAGGAAGTGCTGCGTGAGCTGGTCGGGCACCCGGCCGCGGAGTTCCATGACGGCCAGTTTGAGGCCATCGAGGCGCTCGTCGACGGCGGCCGGCGGGCCCTTGTTGTGCAGCGCACCGGCTGGGGAAAGTCGGCGGTGTACTTTGTCTCGTCCCTGCTGCTCCGGCGCCGCGGCGCCGGGCCCACCCTGATCGTCTCCCCGCTGCTGGCCCTCATGCGTGACCAGGTGGCGGCCGCGGCACGGGCCGGGGTCCGGGCCGTGGCCATCAACTCCGCCAACCAGCTGGAATGGGACACCGTCCGGGAGCAGCTCGCGGCGGATGAGGTCGATGTCCTGCTAGTCTCGCCTGAGCGGCTCACCAATCCCTCCTTCCGGGAGAACCAGCTCCCCGAGCTGATCCGCCGCACCGGACTGCTGGTCATCGATGAGGCCCACTGCATCTCGGACTGGGGCCATGACTTCCGTCCCGACTACCGGCGCATCGCGGACCTGATCACCCAGCTGCCGGAGTCGGTGCCGGTGCTGGCCACCACCGCCACGGCCAACTCCCGGGTGGTCCACGACATCGAGGAGCAGCTGGGCACCGGTGTGCTGACCATCCGCGGCGCCCTGGGCCGCGAATCGCTGCGGCTCGGCGTGCTGAGCCTGCCGGACTCCCGCGACCGGCTCGGCTGGCTGCTCACCCACCTGTCGGACCTGCCCGGCAGCGGGATCATTTACACCCTGACGGTCTCCGCTGCCGAGGACACCGCACGGCTCCTCGCCGAAGCCGGGCACGAGGTGCTGGCCTACACCGGACGCACCGACCCGGCCGACCGGGAACGCGCCGAGCAACTCCTCAAGGACAACCAGGTCAAGGCCCTCGTGGCCACCTCTGCGCTCGGCATGGGCTTCGACAAGCCGGATCTCGGGTTTGTGGTGCACCTGGGGGCGCCGTCCTCGCCCGTGGCCTACTACCAGCAGGTCGGCCGTGCCGGCCGTGGGGCCGCCAACGCCGACGTGCTGCTGCTGCCCGGGTCCGAGGACCGGGACATCTGGCAGTACTTCGCCACCGCGTCCATGCCGTCGGAGGAGAAGGCCGGCGCTGTGCTGACCGCCCTCGCCGAAGCGGGGACCGCCGTGTCCACGGTCGCGCTGGAAGCCCGCGTGGATCTTCGCCGGACGCCGCTGGAGCTGCTCTTGAAGGTCCTGGCGGTCGACGGCGCCGTGGAGCGGGTGGGCGGCGGCTGGCGTTCCACCGGCCAGCCGTGGACCTACGACGCCGAGCGGTACAGCCGGATCGCGGAGGCCCGGGTGGACGAGCAGGACTCCATGGTCATCTACCAGGACACCGCCGGCTGCCGGATGGAATACATCACCTCGGTCCTCGACGACGAGACCGCCCGAGCCTGCGGCCGCTGCGACAACTGCGCCGGACAGTGGTTCCCGGCGGACATTGCCGCCGCGGCCACCGAAGCCGCGGGCCAGACGCTGAGCCGCGCCGGTGTCCCGCTGGAACCCCGGCTGCAGTGGCCTAGCGGCATGGACCGGCTGGGCGTGCCCGTCAAGGGCAAGATCAAGCCCGAGGAAAGCGTCGCCGGCGGCCGTGCGCTGGCGCGGCTCACGGACCTGGGCTGGGGCGGCGCTCTGCGCGAAGCCTTCGCCGCCGGAGCCCCCGACCGCACCGTGGACCCCGGCATGCTGCAGGCCTGCGTCCAGGTGCTGCGCGAGTGGGGCGCCGGCGACACCCGCACGCCCGGCTGGAGCGGGGCAGGCCGGCCCGCCGCCATCATCAGCGTCCCGTCCCGCGGCAAGCCGGCCCTGGTGGACTCGCTGGCCCGGGGCATCTCGGAGATCGGCCGGATCCCCTACCTGGGGCAGCTGCAGCTTGAACACGGCGGACCGACCGGCGGGCGCGGCGGCAACAGCGCTTACCGGCTGGCCGGGGTCTGGGACCGCCTCGTGGTGGGGCCGGAACTGGAAGCGGCCCTGGCCGGAATCCAGGGCCAGAGCGTGATGCTGATCGACGATCTGGTCGACAGCCGCTGGACCGTGACCGTCGCCGGCCGTGCCCTCAGGCTCGCCGGCGCCGGCGCCGTGCTGCCGCTGGTGCTTGGCCAGGCCGGCTGACCTCGGCCCCGGCGTGGCGGGGCAGCGTCAGGCTGTCCAAGGTGCTCAGGAGCATGACCACGGCAAGCGCCAGGAACGCGGCCCGGTACGGTGCCACCGGATCCCCGCCGGCCGCCCCCGCCCCGCCCAGCAGGGGGCCGCCGGCCTCGTATACCCGGATCAGCAGGGCCCCGATGGCGATCCCGGCCGCCGTCGCGAGCTGCACCAGGGTGGCGGAGACGGCGTTGGCGGACGGCAGCTGGGCCGGAACGACGTCGGCGTACTGCACCGAGGCGTAGGCCGAGAACCCGATGGACCGGAAGGCTCCGCTGGCCACGAGCAACGCGAAGATCAGCGGCTCCGGGGTGCCGGCGTCGAGCAGGGCGCACAGCGCAAAGGTCACCGCCGAGGCCAGCGACGCGAAGACCAGCACCGGCTTGAAGCCGAAGCGCCGGATGAGCGGGGTCGTGGCCGGCTTGATCCCGATATTGCCCACGAACACTGCCGCGACGAGGACCCCGGCGCGCAGCGGATCCCAGCCGAAACCGATCTGGAACATCAGCGGCAGCAGGAAGGGCACGGCGCTGATGGTCAGGCGGTAGACGAACCCGCCGGTCGCCGTGGCGCGGAACGTCCGGGCGGAAAAAACCCCGAGGTCGAACAAGGGGGAGCGGACCCGCCGCATCCACCAGACGGCCGTGGCCAGGAACAGCAGCCCGGCGGTGACGCTGATGGCTGCCAGACCGCCGGATTCGCGGCCGCCGGCCAGCTCCAGGCCCACCACGGCGGACCCCACGCCCAGGGTCGTGAGGGCCAGCCCCGGCCAGTCCAGGCGCCGTGTCCGGTCACCTGCGGTGCTCGGGACCAGCCGCAGCGCCGCGAGGAACGCCGCGAGTCCCAGCGGGAGATTGATCAGGAAGATCCAGTGCCAGGACAGGAACGTGGTGAGCGCGCCTCCCACCAGCGGGGCGAGGACCGGCGCCAGCAGCCCGGGCCAGACGAGGTAGGCCGTGGCGCGGAGCAGGTCCTTCTTGGCCGTTCCGCGGAGTACCACCAGGGTGTGCCCACGGGGACCATCATGGCGCCGCCGGCGCCCTGCAGCACCCGGCTCAGGGTGAGCATGGTCAGGTCCTGGCTGAGCGCGCACAACAGCGAGGCCACCGTGAACGTCGCAACGGCCAGGCAGAACACCCGCCGTGCCCCGAGGCGCTCGGCCAGCCAGCCGCTGAGCGGGATCCCCATCGCCACCGTCAACAGGTAGGCGGTCATGGTGATGTTGACGTCCGTCGAGGGGACCGAGAAGTCCGCTGCGATGCTGGGGATCGCGGTGACCAGCACGGTGCCGTCCAGGAACTCCATAAAAAACGTCGCCGCGACGAGCAGGGCCAGGCGTGGACTCCACTGGTCCGCCGGTGTCCCGGCGGGCGGCGGAGGCTTAGTCATGCACGGACCGCTGCGCGCCCGGCTTAGCCCTGCGGGGCACGGGCGGATCCAAGCGGCCCGGGCTCCAGCGGCCCGGATTCCAGCACTGCCATGGCCGCGTTGTGCCCGCCGATGGCGCTGACGGCACCGCCGCGCCGGGCCCCGGAGCCGCAGAGCAGGAGCTGCGGGTCATCCGTCGCGACGCCCCAGCGCTGCGCCGGGGTGTCCCGCGGTGTGTTGTCCTCGACGAAGGGCCAGTCGAGGCCCCCGTGGAAGATGTTGCCCCGCGGCATGCCGACCGCGCGTTCGATGTCCAGGGTGGTTTTGGTTTCGATGCAGGGCTGCCCGTCCGGGCCGGCCAGCAGCAGCTCCTCGATGGGTTCGGCCAGGACCGAGTTCAGGGACTTCAGGACCGCGGCCTGCAGTTCCGCCCGGCGCTGGTCATTGTTCTCCGCCGTGATCAGCCGGTCCGGGACGTGCAGGCCGAACACGGTGAGGGTCTGCGCTCCGGCGGCCTGCAGCTCCGGGGACAGGATGCTGGGGTCCGTGAGGGAGTGGCAGTAGATCTCGCAGGGCAGCGGGTCCGGGATGGTTCCGGCCGCGGCGGCGAGGTAGGCGGCGTCGAGCTGCGACCAGGTCTCGTTGATGTGGAATGTCCCGCCGAAGGCAGCCTCCGGGCTCGCCTTGGGATCCAGCAGCCGGGGGAGCCGTTTCAGCAGCAGGTTCACCTTGACCTGGGCGCCCTCCCGGAGATGGTTCGGGTTCTGTGTTGTGTTCGGGGCGGCGCCGTTGGAAGCCCTTGAGCTCCTGAGCCGGTCCAGCACCACCGGGGCCACGTTGGCGAGGACCCAGGACGCGGCGGCCGTCTGCTCCGCTCCGTTGTGCCGGTAGCTGACCGCGCCTCCCGGGCGGACGGCGGTGACCTCAGCGGACGTCAGGATGGTCGCCCCGGCCTCACGGGCGGAGCGTTCCAGTTCCCCGGACACCGCGCCCATCCCGCCGACGGGTACGTCCCAGTCGCCCGTCCCGCCGCCGACCAGGTGGTACAGGAAACAGATGTTCTGCTGCAGATCCTCGTCGCCTGCCCGGGCAAAGGTTCCGATCAGGGCGTCCGTCAGCACCACGCCGCGGACCAGGTCGTGCTGGAGCGACCGGGCGATGCTGTCCCCGAGGGGCCGTTCGACCATGGCCTCCCAGGCCTCCGCCGCCCCGGCCGCGGCCGCGAGGGCCCTCGCCTCGGAGCGGGTCGGCAGCGGCGACGTCATGGTGGGCCAGAGGGCCTCGGTGAGCCGGCGGCAGCCGGCGTAAAACTCGGTGAAGGCGTGGAATTCGCCGGCCGGAGCGCCGACGGCGGCAAAGGACGCCGCCGTGGCCTCGGCATCCCCGTTGTCGACCAGCAGGGCGTTCCGGCCGTCGTGCGGGTCGGGGGTGTAGGACGAATACCGGCGCCGGGCCAGCCGGATGCGCAGCCCCAGATCGTCGATGACCTGCTGCGGGAGCAGGCTCACGAGATAGGAATACCGCGAGAGGCGCGCGTCGACGCCGTCGAACGCCTGGGCGGACACCGCGGCGCCGCCGGGGTGCTCCAGCTTCTCCAGCAGCAGGACCTTCCGGCCGGCTTTGGACAAATATGCGGCCGCGGCCAGGCCGTTGTGGCCGCCGCCGACGATGATCGCGTCAAACGCGTTGTTGCTCGACATGGGTTCATCCTGCCATCCGGGCCGCCGGGGCGGCGCCCGGTGTCCGGCACCCGGACGTGCTGCGGCGCCTGTCCCGCGAAAGCCGCCCGGCCCGGCCGGCGGAGCCCGGGTACGCAAAAGGCCCCGGTCCAGGACCGGGGCCAAACGCGGAGACGGGGGGATTTGAACCCCCGGTGGAGTTGTGCCCCACACTTCATTAGCAGTGAAGCCCATTCGGCCGCTCTGGCACGTCTCCAATTGCTATTAACTAGCCAACCAAGGATACGCAGAAGGGGCCATGCAGTGCAAAACGAGCCACGCGGGGTCACTTCCGGCCCATGTGGGGCCTGCACATGGGCGCGGAGTGACCCCGTGTTGCTGTCGCGGGGAGGGGCGGCTCAGGCGCCCCGGCCTGCCAGGGCCCGCCAGAGGAAGTGCTGGCTGCGGCTTTGCAGCGCCGCGGCCTGCCGGTTGTCCGAAGCGCCCGCATGCCCGCCCTCCAGGGCCTCGTGGAACCAGACGTTGGGAATGCCCATCGCCTGCATGCGGGCGGCCATCTTGCGCGCCTGGACCGGGCCCACGCGGTCGTCCGAGGTGGCCGTCCAGATGAACGTCTCCGGGTAGTCCACCCCGTCCCTGAGCAAGTGGTACGGGGAGAACGTCCTGATGAAGTCCCACTGCTCGGGAACGTCCGGATCGCCGTACTCGGCTATCCAGGAGTACCCGGCGGACAGCTTGGAGTAGCGGCGCATGTCCAGCAAGGGGACCCCGCAGGAGACAGCCCCGAAGAGCTCCGGATATGTAGTGAGCATGTTCCCCACCAGCAGGCCGCCGTTGGATCCGCCGACGCAGCCGAGCCGCTCGCGGGAGGTCACGCCGCGGGAGATCAGGTCGGCCGCCACAGCGGCGAAATCCTCGTAGGCCCGGTGCCGCTTGTCCTGCAGCGCCGCGCGGTGCCACGAGGGGCCGTATTCGCCGCCGCCGCGGATGTTCGCCACGACGTAGACCCCGCCGCGGGTATGCGGGGCATCCCCCTCGTGCCCGGCGGATTCCTGGGTGCGGCGTTCCAGCCAGGCGCGGCCGACCGCACCGCTGTAGGCGGGGGTCCGGGAGATCTCGAAGCCGCCGTAGCCGGAGAGCTGCGTGGGGTTCTGGCCGTCCAGCACGAGGCCCTTGGAGGCCACCTGGAAATACGGCACCCGGGTGCCGTCCTGGGACACGGCAAAGTGCTGCTGGACCTCGTAGGCGTCGTCGTTGAAGAACGACGGCGAGGACCGGATCACCTCGTGCGTGCTGTCCACGCCGCCCCCGGCGGTGCGCTTCAGGGTGCCGCGGGTCAGGGTGCTCGGGGTGGTGAAACCGGTGGCCACGAGCCAGAAGTCGTTCCCGGCCCCGGGAGCCTCTCCCTCGGCCGGCGCTGCGGCGCCGTCGGTACCGTCATCGTCCGAGTCGTCGTCCGAGCCGATGGCGGTGTCCTCGTCGTCGACGGCGTAGGCGTTGACGTCGTGCAGCGGCGGGCAGGCGTCCAGCACGGTGGAGGCCCAGGCGGTGTCCGTCCCGGGCCGCTGCGGATCGAGGACCCGGATCTCCGAGGAGACGTCGCGGAGCAGGTTCAGCAGCAGGAAGTCCCGCGTCCAGCTCCAGGACTGCAGGGAGGTGTGCTCATCCGGGGTGAACAGCACGGACAGTTCCCGGCTGCCGGCCAGGAAATCCTCGAACCCGGCTGCGAGCAGGGATCCTGCCGGGTGGGTCGCCGCGCCGACGGTCCAGTCCTTTTGCGGCCGGAACAGCAGCCATTCGCGGTGCGAACTGAGGTTGACGTCCACGGGGACGTCGAGCAGCACCCACCGGCCGTCGCGCAGCACCGAGGTGGTTTTTTCGAAGAAGCTGATCCAGTCCACGGCAAAGGTCCGCTCGAACCCCGGGGTGGAGTCATGCGCCACGAGGGCCATCATGTGGTCCTCGGGGATGTCGAACAGCCGCTCCGCCGTGGACAGGGACCCGCCGCGGCGCAGCTTGACGCCGGTCCGGGCGTAGGAGGACGTGGTGGCGGGCAGTCCCTCGGCGGTGGAGGAGACCAACAGGGTGTCCGCGTCGAGCCAGGAGGCGTTGCCTTTCGCGGTCGGCAGGTCGAAGCCGCCGGCGGCCGGGTCCACGAAGCTGCGGGACTCGACGTCGAACTCGCGGTAGCGGTTCGCGTCGCCGCCGTCGGGGGAGAGTGCCAGCAGCGCCCGCCGGTGCGGCTCGCCGGCGGCCGGGCGCAGGAAATTGGCACCGTGGAAGACCCACTCCTCGCCTTCCGCCGCGGCCAGCGCGTCCACGTCGAGCAGGACGTCCCACTCCGGGGCCCCGCCGCGGTAGCTGTCCCAGCTGGTCCGGCGCCACAGGCCCTTCGGGTGTTCCCGGTCCTTCCAGAAGTTGTAGTACCACTCGCCGTGCTTGCCCACCATCGCGATCCGGTCGGTGGAGTCCAGCACCTCCAGGATGCTGCCCTCCAGCGCCGTGTACTCGGCATCCTCCAGCAGCTCCTCGGTGCGGGCGTTCTGCTCCCGGACCCAGGCCAGCTGTTCCTCGCCGTAGATGTCCTCGAGCCAGATGTTTTCGTCAACGGGTTCGGGCGCGGTTACCGCTCCGGTGTCCGCGGGGGCGCTCGCGGCGGGACGGTCGGACGCGGGCGGGGGAGCAGCTTCAGCGGTGGTCATTTTTCCATCCAAGCAACATCGGCGCGCCGGTAGCAAGTCAAGCCGCAGCCCGGCGGACCCCGTCCGGGTCCCTCACCCGGGTCCGGGCTGCGCGCCGGTAGCGGATACGCTGGATGCCGTGGGAATATCGCAGAGCATCCGGACGGCAGTGATTGGCGCCGGTCCCCGGGGCACCAGCGCACTGGAGCGGCTGCTGGCCAACTGGGTGCCTGCCGGACCGGACGACACCTTGCACATCGACGTTATCGACCCCTATCCCGCGGGGCCGGGACACGTGTGGCAGCCCGGCCAGTCCCGGCTCTATCTGATGAACACGCAGTCGTTCTACCCCACCGTCATTCCCGAGGACCCCGACCTCGCCCGGCCGCTCGCCGGCCACACCTTCGACCGCTGGCGTGAACTGCAGCAGGAACAGCCCCACCCCTGCCTCTCGGCCGAGGAACGTGCCGAACTCTCCGGACTGGGTGCGGCGGACTTCCCCAGCCGGGCCCTGTACGGGCGCTACCTGCGCTGCACCCTGGAAGATCTGCTGTCCCGCCTTCCCGCCGGCGCTACGGTGGAATTCCACGACACGACGGCGACCTCCGTCCGCCATGCTGCCGCGCCCCGGGCAGGGGAGGGCGGGGACGGCCGGGTGGGGTTCGACGTCGGACTGGCCGACGGCGCGGTCCTCACCGTCGATTCCGTGGTCCTGGCCCTCGGCCACCTGGAATCGCGGCTCAACCCAGAACAACGCGAACTCCAGGCGGCGGCGCAGGACCTCGGGCTGCTGTACCTGCCTCCGGCGGCTCCGGCCGACGTCGACTGGGCGCTGGTGCCGGCGGTCAAACCAGTACTGGTGCGCGGCATGGGCCTGAACTTCTTCGACGCCATGGGCCAGCTGACCGAAGGCCGCGGCGGACGGTTCCTGCCCGGCGAAAACGGCGGACTCCGCTACCTGCCCTCGGGACGCGAACCGCTCATCATCGCAGCATCCCGCCGCGGCACCCCCTACCGGGCCAAGGCCACCCTCGCCGGTTACTATCCGGACGCCGTGACATTGAGGTACTGCACCGAAAGCGCCCTGGCGAAATTCGCGGAAGCGGGAATCCGGCCCGCCTTCGACCATGACCTCTGGCCCCTCCTGCACCGCGACGCCCTCTGGGCCTACTACTCGACGCTGGCGCGCTCGCAGCCGGGCGCCATCCTGACGGACCCGAAGGAGTTCCTGAAGGCGCTGGAGGAGGCCCTCCATCCGCACGCGCACTCGGCCGAGAAATGGGACGACGTGGTGGATTCCGTGCTGGAGATCCACGTCCGCCCCGCCCACCGCCTCAACCTGCTGGGACTCGCGGCGCCGCTGGCCGGGAGGTCGTTCTCCTCCCGTGCGGAACTCGACAATGCCGTCGTCGACTATCTGCTCGACGACGCCAGGCGTTCCGCGCTGGGCGAGGACGACCCGGTGAAGATGACCATCGGCGCCCTGCACCACGGCCGGGCGGTGCTGAAGACCGCCGTCGCGGACGGCGGCATCACCGATGAATCCTGGGTCGCGGGCCTCCGCGGCTGGTTCGAATCCTTCGTCGAAGGCCTGGCCAGCGGTCCGCCGGCGCTACGGTCCGAACAGCTCGCGGCCCTGGTCAGTGCCGGCGTCGTCCGGTTCGTCGGCCCGGACCCGAAGTTCGGAGTGGACCGCAAGGCCGGGACGTTCACGGCGGTCTCGCCCTGGGTGGGGAACAGCGCGGAAGACGGTCCGGGGGAGGTGGTGCAGGCCGTGGCCATGGTCGAGGCGCTGGCGCCGGCCAACATGGTCACGGTCAACGAATCGCCCCTGCTGGAGCAGCTGCTCGCCGAAGGCCTGGCCCGCCCGCGGCTCATGATGACGGTGGAAGGGGCGCCGGTGCCGACGTCCGGGCTGGACGTGACGCCGCATCCTTACCGGCCGCTGGGCACCAACGGTTCGGTGACCGAAGGCCTGTATGTCCTGGGACTGCAGTTGTCCGCGGTGCAGTGGGGAACCGCCATCGCGGCCGAGGCCCGGCAGAAGAGCGGACCCGTGTACCGCAGCGGCCAGCGCACCCTGCGGGACGCCGACGAGATTGCCCGGGCCATCCTCGGACGCTAGCCCCCCGAAAAAATGGGCATGCCCTCCGGCCCCGCGCAAGAAAAATGGGCATGCCCTCCGTCTGGGCCCACGAAAAATGAGCATGCCCTCCGGCTAGGCCCACGAAAAATGAGCATGCCCTCCGTCCGGGCTGAGCACTGGACATATGGGCTATATGTCCAGTGCTGCAGCCCGGGGGAGGGCATGCTCACTGGTGCAGGGCTACGAAGCTAGCCCTTGAGGCAGTGGCGGTACGCGGCCATTGCCTTGCCGTAGTTCACCTGGCCCACGAGGTCCGAGGACTTCTTTGGCTTGACGGGCGCGGTGCACGTCGGCGGGGCCGGGACGCTGGCTGCGACCAGGACGGCGGTCTTCACCACGGTGCCGGATTCGACGGCGGTGAGCACCAGGGTGCCCGTGCCGGCTGCTGCTCCGGCGGGAACCTTCACATCTACCGTGGCCGTGCCGGCGGAAACCGGTACCGAGCCCAGGTCCGTGACGGTGCCGTCCGCATCCGTGAACTCCGCGCGCAGCGAGGTGTTCACCGGACTGCCCAGCGAGGTGAGGTCCAGCTTGGAGATGGCCAGGGTGATGGCCTCGCCGCTCTTGACCTCGGCGGCGGTGGTGTTCACCACGGCAACGGAGCGGCGGGCGAAGTCCGGCGAAACCGGGCTCTGTGCCTGCAGGTACTTGATCCACGCGTCGCGGTCCACGAGTCCGGAGTCCTTGGTGCTGGTGCCGGACGTGAAGATGCGGAAGTTGTCACCGCCCGTTGCCAGGAAGCTGAACGTTCCGATCCGGTAGGACTGCGCCGGGTCGATCAGTGCACCGTTGACCCGGATCGAGGTGATCCGGTCCCCGGCGGCGCGGGCGGCGTCGTAGGTGTAGTTGACGTTCTTGGACAGGCCGAGCTGCTGGTAGGCGCGGCTGGGAACCGTGCCGTCCGGGTTGGTCTGCCACTGCTGCTCCAAGAGTGTCTTGAACTGCTCGCCGGTCAGCGAGGTGGTCCACAGGTTGTTCACGAACGGCAGGACCGCGTTGGCCTCGGCGTAGGTGATGGTCCCGTCCGGCGCGTAGTACAGCTCGTTGCGCAGGCCGCCCGGGTTGACGACGCCGATCTCGGCGCCGCCCAGTTCCGGGGTCCGGAGTGAATCAACCAGGGAGTCCGCGACCAGGTTGCCCAGGGTGGACTCGCTGCCTCGGTCATCGCGTGTTGCCGGGGTGGTGGCGGTTGCCGGGGTGAACGCGGTGGTGATATCCGCGGTCACCGAGCCGACCGGCTGGTTGCCGACCACTGCTGCGTCGGCCAGGGCCTTGTCAACGATGGTCTTGACGGCGGCGACCCGCGGGTATTTGGCCACGAGGTCGGCCGCCGGCTGGTCGGCGGAGGTGGTGCGCTTGACGTTCGCGGCCGTGTAGCTGGTGACCGCCATGGTTGCCGTGTCGATGGTGAGGCGGATCTGGCCGATGAACTCGCCGTAGTTTCCGGTCTGGACGATCGGGCGGGTCTTGCCGTCAACGCCGGGGACCGGGGCATCCCACGCGTACTGCTTGTGGGTGTGGCCGTTGAAGATCGCGGCAACATCCGGGGTGACCTCGGTGACCATCTTGGCGAAGGGGCCGCCGGCGGCGACTTCCTGCTCCAGGGTGGAGCCTTCGGGCACACCGGAACCGGCGCCGTCGTGGTTTTCCACGATGATCACGTCGGCCAGGTTGTCCGCCTTGATCTTGGCGGCGACGCGGTTGATGGCGTCGACGGGATCGCCGAATGCGAGGTCGGCGATCCCGGCGGGGGTGACCAGCGACGGCGTTTCCTGCGTGACGGTGCCGATCACGGCGACCTTGATGCCGTTCATGTCGAGCACGGTGTACTCCGGCAGGACCGGCTCGGTGGTGCCCTTCCGGTAGACGTTGGCGCCCAGGTAGGGGAACTTGGCGTTGCTGCCGCCCGCGATGACGCGGTCGCGCAGGTCGGCCCAGCCGCCGTCGAACTCGTGGTTGCCCACGGCGGAGGTCCGCAGCTCAAGGGCGTTCAGCACGTCGATGGTCGGCTGGTCCTTGGCAACGGCAGAGGCGAACAGCGAGGCGCCGATGTTGTCGCCGGCGGAGAGGAATGCCGTGGCGCCGGGGGCAGCCGCGGCCCGCAGCTTCTCGATGGTTCCCGCAAAGAACACGGTGTTGGAATCGATACGGCCGTGGAAGTCGTTGATGCCAAGGAAGTTCAGCTCAACGCTTGCAGGAGTGGCGGGCAGATCAAGCCCCACCACCACCGGGTCGTGGTCGCTCGCCCGGAACTGGTCCGGAGCGTAGTAGTCGGTCACGTTGTTGTTGTAGCGGCTGTACTCCAGGGCCACGGACTCCACGGAGTTGATGTTCCAGATGTCAGCGCCGGTGACGATGGCGTTGGCGCCAGGTGAGGCGAGGATGTGGTCCAGTGAGCCCACCAGGCCGCCGAAGAGGTAGGAGTGCTTGGCGGAGCCGTCGGCGTTCCGGGCCTTTTCGTCCTGGTTGACGTAACCCGCGGCCGTGAAGACGTTGATCGGGTCTTCCTTGGCGTAGGCGTTGAAGTCGCCGATCAGGAAGACCTTGTCCGTGCCCTTGGCGGTCTGCAGCTCGTTGGAAAACGCGAGGAGGGACCGGGCCTGTGCGGTGCGGGCGAGGTTCGAGGCGCCCTGGCCCTTGTCGGTGTCCTCCGGGGTGGCGGCTGAGCCCTTGGACTTGAAGTGGTTGGCGATCGCGATGAACTTCTTGTCATCGGCGGCGCCGACCGGCTTGAAGACCTGGGCCAGCGGCTTGCGGGCATTCGCGAAGGCCACGGTGTCGTTGTGGATGATCGAATCGCCCACCGGCTCCGCTGCGGACTTCTTGAAGATGAAGGCGGTGCGGATCATGTCCTCGTCGGCCAGCGGGGGTGCGTTGGCGGGCGTGCGGACGTAGTCCCAGATCCCCGGTGTGGCGATGTTCAGGGCATCGACCAGCTTGGCCAGGGCGTCGTCACGGTTCTTGCCGAACTGCGCTGAGTTCTCGATCTCCATGAGGGACACGACGTCGGCGCCGGACTTGGTGATGGCGGCGACGATCTTGTCCTGCTGGCGCTGGAGGTTTTCGGCGTTGGCCGCGCCGCGGGCGTCGCAGCCGCCGCGGACGGTGATCGGGTTGCCGGCGCGGTCCGTGTAGTAGGTGCATCCGGTGAGCTGATCGCCCGTGGTGGGGAAGTAGTTGAGCACGTTGAACGAGGCAATCTTGAGGTTGCCTCCCACAGCGGCGGGAGCCTCCGTGCGGGTGGTCGCGCCGAAGCTGACGGGCTGGACGGCCTCCGCGTTGGCGGGGGTCAGGTGGGTCAGCGGCTGGAACTTCCAGGAGCCGTTCGCGTAGTTGAGCACAACGTTGGTCTTGAAGCTCACCGGTGCGCCCACGCGGACGGGGTCCGCCGTGGTCAGGTACGGCAGTTCCAGCGCCTTGGTGCCGGCGTCCTTGAGGAAGTTGGTGGTGGCGCCGTCGTCGAGCTTGATGCCGCGGGCGGCATTGGCGGCGACGGTGGCGGTGTATTCGGCCGAGCCGTACGGCGCGACGGCGGTGGGCTGCTCCAGCGGGGTGGTGCCTCCGGCCAGGCCGATTTCGCCGTACTGGTTCAGCGAGTAGTTGTCAGTGACCGTAACGGGCCCCTGCGGGGTCAGCAGCATGCCTTCGAGGGCTTCGCGGAAGGCTTCCTCGGCCGGGAGGGCAAAGCCGGTGGCCTTGACCTCGGGGGCCGCCTCGGTCAGCTTCTTCATGTCCGCCGCAGCGGCAACGCTCACCTGGGTCATGCCGAAGTATTCGCTGACGGCGCCCGTCACCTCGACGTAGTCGCCGATCTGCACGGAGTCGGCCGTGGCCGCCGAGAAGACGAAGAGGGCATCCGACGCCGTGTGGTTCGCCGGGGTCAGGTCCCCGCCGGTGCCGGGGGTCTGGATGTAGTAGCCGGCGAACCCTCCGGTGGGGAACGTCGCGGTGACCTTGCCGCGGGTGATGACCGAGGTCCCGACGAGCGGGCTCGCGACGCCGTTGCCCTGGATTTCGGCGATGGTCCTGGCGGCGGGGGGAGTGACGGGGCCGGGATCGACAGGGGGATCGACCGGGGCGGCTGCACCGTTCGGGGCCTTGGGGGTGATCGTGGCGTTCAGGGTGAAATCCGCGGAGTTGTTGTTGCTGTCAACGCCGTTGCTGCGGTTCAGGCTCTTGACGTCCCCGGTGCCCGACGGCGCTTTGGCCGCCAGGGTTTCGAAGGTCAGCGAGCTGCCGTAACCGAGGAGATCGGCCACATTGGCCGGTTCGACGACGGACCCGGTGGCGAGGTCTGTGACAGCGGTTGCCTGCTTCGCCAGCACGATTGTTCCGCCGCCGATGGCAGGGTTGAATCCCGTGGCCGTGGCGTCAGCGGCGGGCAGGTCCAGTCCGACCGTGCCATTGCTCCCACCCTTGAGCAAGTAGAGGCCGTTTGCCGCAATGGTGCCGGTGAGCGGTACGACGCTGCTCGGGACGCCGGTTCCCGACGCGGAGCGGTACTGGAGGGACCAGCCGTCCAGTGAAACCGGGGCGTCGGAGGTGTTGTGAAGTTCGACGAACTTGTTCTTGAAGGCGGCTCCGGCGCTGCCGCCGCTGAGGTACGCCTCGCTGATGATCACTGGCGAGCTGCCAGCCGCTGCCGGGGTGGCCTCCACGGCGAACGCCGGCACAGCGGCCAGCGGGGCTGCAATGAGCCCTACCGACAGCGCTGTGCCCAGCGCGGTCTTCCAAGGTATGTGTTTCATCCGCTCTAACTCTCATTAGGTGCCCGGGTAGGGGCTGGGTGGAAAGTGCCCGCGCGATGCCGCGGACCGCCGGTCGTTGCTCCTGGTCAAGCAGTTCCCGGCACATCAAAACAGGGGTGAATGAACACGGTGTGTCCTGCATGTGCATTCGGCGAGACGTCCCCCAGCGGAACGCGTCACAGCCGTCACGGAACACCAACGGTGCGTCCCAGCAACGGAGTTGGTGAAGCTTCTGACCTGCGTCAGTTGAGTCTGCCCGACGCCCAGGCGGCGGGCATGGCAAAAGAATACCGGCCAGTAACCGCCATTGAAGGGGCTGGCCGGTATTCCCGCGGCAGTTTTGCGCAAGGATTTCCCGAAGTTTTTCCCCAGTTTTTCCTGAGGTCCGCCCAGGACGCTCAGGTGCCCTGCGGCCCGGCGGCAGCGCCTGGCTGCGCGGTTTCTGCAACGATTTTGAACAGGGCGCCGGTGGGGTCAGCAAGCGTGGCCAGCCGACCGAACGGGCTGTCGTCCGGCCCGTCGATCACTTGGGCGCCCATCGACACGGCCTTTTCGATCGCGGCGTCCGTGTCCGACACCGCGAAGTAGACCTGCCAGTTGGACGGGACCCCGGCAGGGAGATAGCCCGAAGCGTCCATAATGCCGGCCTGGGCAGCGTCTCCGGCACCCAGCGTGGTGTAGCGGAATTCGGGGGTGTCACTCATGACGTCGGTGTCCCAGCCGAACACGTCCTGGTAGAACTTCACCGCGGTTCCATAGTCCGTGGTGTGGAGTTCGTGCCAGGCGGGGGTGCCCGGTTCGGCCGCGAGCCCGTAGCCCTTCATTTCGCCGGGCTGCCACACGCCGATGGATGCCCCGGTGGAATCGGCGATCATCGCCATGCGGCCCTGATCCGGAACGTCCATGGCCTCCACATAGACCTGCCCGCCGTGTTGGGCCGCAGCCTGCACGGTGGCCGCCGCGTCATCCGAGCGCAGGTACGTGCTCCAGATGTCCGGCATGCCCGCCATGGCCTCGTCCTTTTGCATCATGCCGGCAACGGGCTTCCCGTCCTTCTCGGCCATGATGTACCCGCCGTACTTCTCCTGGTCGCCCGTCTCGAAGGTCCAGCCAAACAGCTCACCGTAGAACGCCTTGGCCTTCCCGGTATCGGAGGTCATCAGGTCGATCCAGCATGGCGCGCCGTTGGTGTGGTCCGGTGTAGGCATCGTGGGCTCCTTCTTTGCTCTGCGGCCCCGGGTCGAGCCGGCAGGCCGACCGATTTATGCCGGTGGTGAAGACACACAGAGACTATTCCCGGGCACCGACGGTTTCAATGGCTCGGGTTGATTGCCTCCCGCCGGCCCGGCGCGCAAAAATGCCCCCGGTTCCGTCATAAGACGGGAACCGGGGGCTATTCGCGGAAGGTAAGAGATTCGAACTCTTGGTACGGGGTTACCGCACACTGGTTTTCAAGACCAGCTCCATCGGCCGCTCGGACAACCTTCCCTAACGAGTAGTGTTTCATAGGCAGTCGGCAGCAACAAAAAACGCGGTTGCGCTCGCGGACAGGGGTAACTCCTCCGCCTACTCTGGGAGAAGGCGCTTCGGATGTCCGTGTGCCGCGCGCGCGTCCCTGCGAGATGCTTGCAACAAGATTAGTTAGGAATCGGGAGTTCTCCATGAAGGCTGTCTACATCTCCGAGCCGGGCGGACCCGAGGCCCTGGTGGTCCGCGAGGTCCCGCCCCCGGTGCCCGGCGCCGGAGAGGTGCTGATCGACGTCGTCGCCGCGGGACTCAACCGCGCCGACGTCCAGCAGCGCAAGGGTCACTACCCGCCCCCGCCCGGGGCCTCGGAGATTCCCGGGCTGGAAGTCTCGGGCCGGATCGCCGGCTTTGGGCCCGGCGTCGCCAAGCCGTTCTCTGTGGGGGACAAGGTCGTCGCCCTGCTGGCCGGCGGCGGCTACGCCCAGCAGGTGGCCGTTCCGGCCGGGCAGGTCCTGAGGGTCCCTGACGGCATCGACCTCGTCACCGCCGCAGCCCTGCCGGAAGTGGCGGCGACGGTCTACTCCAACCTGATCATGACGGCGCAGCTGCAGCCGGGCGAGACCGTGCTCATCCATGGGGCAACCGGCGGCATCGGCACCATGGCCATCCAGCTCGCCAAAGCCTTCGGCGCCGTTGTCGCCACCACAGCGGGCACCGCGGAGAAAGTCAGCACCGCCAAGGCCTTCCTGGGTGCCGACATCGCGATCAACTACGCCGAGGAGGACTTCCCGGAGAGCCTGCGGGCGCAGAACGGCGGCAAGGGCGCGGATGTCATCCTCGACGTCGTCGGGGCCAAGTACCTCACGCAGAACGTGGAGGCGCTGGCGGACTACGGGCGGCTGGTGGTGATTGGGCTGCAGGGCGGGGCCAAGGGGGAACTGGACCTGGGCAAGCTGCTGTCCAAGCGCGCAGCGATCATTGCGACCGCGCTGCGCCCGCGGCCCGTGGAGGAGAAGACCGTGATCATGGATGCCGTCCGCGACGCTGTCTGGCCGCTGCTGTCCGACGGCCGGATCCGGCCGCTGGTGGCAAAGACCTTTCCGCTGGAGCAGGTCGTGGCCGCGCACCGATACTTCGATTCCGGCGACCATGTCGGAAAGATCCTGCTGGTCCTGTAGCAGGTATTCCAGTTGTGGCATATCTGGAATTGCTTCGGCATTACGAATGACTGTAATGTAATTCCATACGCGGTATACACGCGTCTTGGGGCGCGTGTATGCTGTCGTCCCGCTACCCTCCGGGAGCATCATGTCCATCCGTCACAGCCTCCTCGCCCTCCTCCAGGACCGGCCACGCTATGGCTATCAGCTGCGGATCGAGTTCGAGGAACGCACCGGATCGTCCTGGCCCCTCAATATCGGGCAGGTCTACACCACTCTCGACCGCCTGGAGCGCGACGGCCTTGTCCGCAAGGACGGTGCCGACGGCGAGGGCCACGTCGTTTACACCATCACCCCCGAGGGCCGCGCCGAAGTCGGACACTGGTTCACTTCACCCGTTCCGCGGACCAGCCCTCCCCGGAATGAACTGGCCATCAAGCTCGCCCTCGGTCTGACGCTTCCCGGCGTCGACGTCGGCGCAGCCATCCAAGCTCAACGCGCCGTATCCATCCGGGCCCTGCAGGACTACACCAGGGCCCGGCGCGATACGGCATCCCAGTACCGGTCGGCTGACACCGCCCGGCTGCTGGTGCTGGATTCACTCATCTTCCAGACCGAGGCCGAGGTGCGGTGGCTCGACCTCTGCGAGGCCCGGCTCATGCAGCTGGCCGGTCCGTCCGCCTGACGACCGCCCGTGCGGCCACTACCAGCGGGTAACACCCGGCGGTAACGACCCCGCCGTTCGGCGCGCCGACCGAACCGTTCAACGCCTCCGCGGGACCGCCTAGCGCAAACCCATACCCATGAATCGCCGTCGTTGGTAGGGTGCCTTGGGGCACATCTGTCGAGTGGATTTGCCCGGTTGGGGTTTCTCAAGGAGGAGACATGGGCACAATGCCAGATGGCACGCCAAAAAACTTACTCGTCGACGACGGCATCACGCCTGATCCGACGCTGCCGCCCACCGCCGTGGACGAGTCCTTGCGCGAAGCCGAAGAGCGCAAATGGACGCCGACCAAGATCGCAATCTGGGCGGCAATCTCCCTGCTGGGCGCCGTGGCATGGTTCATGCTCGCGATTGTCCGCGGTGAAACAGTCAACGCCATCTGGTTCGTGTTCGCCGCAGTGTGTACGTACCTGATCGGCTACCGCTTCTACTCCAAAGTCATCGAGCGCTACCTGCTCAAGCCGAACGACCGCCGGGCCACCCCCGCAGAGTACAAGGCCGACGGCAAGGATTATGTCCGAACGGACCGCAACGTCCTCTTCGGCCACCACTTCGCCGCTATCGCCGGCGCCGGCCCCCTGGTCGGCCCGATCCTCGCTGCCCAGATGGGCTACCTCCCCGGCACCATCTGGATCATCATCGGCGTCGTGTTCGCCGGAGCAGTCCAGGACTACGTGGTCATGTTCTTCTCCATGCGCCGCGGCGGGCGTTCCCTGGGCCAGATGGCCCGCGAGGAACTCGGCGTCATCGGCGGCACCGCCGCGCTGATCGCCACCCTGCTGATCATGGTGATCATCGTCGCCATCCTGGCCCTCGTCGTCGTCAACGCCCTGGCCGAGAGCCCGTGGGGTGTCTTCTCCGTCGGCATGACCATCCCGATCGCGCTCTTTATGGGCGTCTACCTGCGCTTCATCCGCCCCGGCAAGATCATGGAAGTCTCGCTGATCGGCTTTGTGCTGCTCATGGCCGCCATCATCGGTGGCGGCGCCGTCGCCGCCACCGAATGGGGCGACGCACTCTTCACGCTGGACAAGGTCACCATCGCCTGGGCCATCATCATCTACGGCTTCATTGCCGCCATCCTGCCGGTCTGGCTGCTCCTGGCTCCGCGTGACTACCTCTCCACCTTCATGAAGATCGGCGTCATCGTGATGCTGGCCCTGGCCGTCATCGTGGTCCGTCCGGAAATCTCGGTCCCGGCCTTCAGCGAATTCGCCAGCCGCGACAATGGCCCGGTCTTCCCGGGCGCGCTGTTCCCGTTCCTCTTTGTCACCATCGCCTGTGGTGCGCTCTCGGGATTCCACGCCCTGATCGCTTCCGGCACCACGCCGAAGCTGATCGAAAAGGAACGCCAGACCCGCTACATCGGGTACGGCGGCATGCTGATGGAGTCCTTCGTGGCGATCATGGCCCTCGTCGCGGCGATCTCCATTGACCGCGGACTCTACTTCGCAATGAACGCACCGGCGGCCCTCACCGGCGGCACCGTGGAATCCGCGGCCGCCTGGGTCAACAGCCTCGGACTGTCCGGCGTCAACATCAGCCCGAACATGCTCGCCGAGACGGCGGCGAACGTCGGCGAAGCCAGCATCGTCTCCCGCACCGGCGGCGCCCCGACCCTCGCCGTGGGCCTCGCCCACATCATGCAGCAGTTCATCGGCGGCACCGCCATGATGAGCTTCTGGTACCACTTCGCCATTATGTTTGAGGCGCTGTTCATCCTCACCGCTGTCGACGCCGGCACGCGCGTTGCCCGCTTTATGCTGCAGGACTCGATCGGCAACTTCATCCCGAAGTTCAAGGAGCACTCCTGGCGTCCCGGCGCCTGGTTCGCCACCGCCGTCATGGTCGGCGCCTGGGGCGCCGTGCTGCTGATGGGCGTCACGGACCCGCTGGGCGGCATCAACACGCTGTTCCCGCTGTTCGGCATCGCCAACCAGCTGCTGGCGGCCATCGCCTTGTCGGTCTGCCTCGCCATCGCAGCGAAGAAGGGCTCCTTCAAGTTCCTCTGGATCGTGGCGCTCCCGATGGCCTTCGCAGCCGTCGTGACCATCACGGCCAGCTACCAGAAGATCTTCTCTTCCACTCCGGCAGTCGGCTACTTCGCCAACAACGCCGCCTTCTCCAAGGCCCTTGAGGAGGGTAAAACCTCCTTCGGCACGGCCAAGACCGTCCAGGCCATGGAAGCCGTGGTCCGCAACACCGCGATCCAGGGCTGGCTCTCGGTCATCTTCGTGGTGCTCAGCATCATCGTCATCACAACGGCCCTGATCGCCACCTCCAAGGCGTTCCGCAACGCCAAGGCGGGCCGGGCCAACACCAGCAATGAGGATCCGGCGCTGCCGGCCCGGGTCTTCGCTCCGGCCGGCCCGGTTCCCACGGCGTCCGAGCGGGAGCTGATGGCCAAGTGGAACCAGCTGCCGGCGGACAAACGGGCCGAGAAGGCCGCCCACCACTAATGCGGAGGCACAGATGAACGCTGTAGTTGCAGGCTTTCGGGGGTTCGCCCGGTACCTCGGCAGTGTCATGGGCGCAGATGCCTACACAAAGTATCTGGCACACCATGTCGAAGCCGGCCACGGCTCCCAGCCGATGACCGAGCGGGAGTTCTGGCGGGACCAGACGGACCGTCAGGAAGCCAACCCGCAGGGCCGGTGCTGCTGACCGGTTTCGGCTGATCGGCGGCGCCCTCTGCTGTTTGTTGCGCTGTTTGTTGCGCCGTTCACTGGGTCCGGGCTGCGGACCGGCGGCCGGCCCGCGCCGTGGCTCCGGGCTCGTGAGAGTATGAAGCCATGAGCGATCCGAACGACACTCAGCGCGACGGCGGGGTCCCCTTCGAGGGCACCACCCTGGAGCCCCGGCCGGCCGGCGACGACGGAAAAGTTGCCCGCGATCATCCGCTGGAGCCCGGCCAGCCCGGGGGACTGGGGGAACAGGGGCGGCCTGTCCAGCCCGCGGCGCCCGCGGGGGCACGCCCCAAGTCCAGCCAGCTCCAGGACCTCGTTGACGAACCCGCGAAGGTGATGCGGATCGGCACCATGATGAAGCAGCTCCTGGACGAAGTGAAGTCCGCCCCTCTCGACGACGCGGCGCGGGTCCGGCTGGCAGAGATCCATGAACGTTCCATCAAGGAACTCGAAGACGGCCTCGCGCCGGAACTGGTCGAGGAGCTGGAACGGATCACCCTTCCGTTCCCCGAAGAGGGAACCCCCTCGGACGCGGAACTGCGGATCGCGCAGGCCCAGCTGGTCGGCTGGCTGGAGGGCCTCTTCCACGGCATCCAGACCGCCCTAGCGGCCCAGCATGCCGCCCGGGAGCACGCCGTGGCGCAGGCACAGCTCCGCCAGTTGCCTCCCGGAACAGTGATCGCTCCCGGGGTGGTGATCGGCGAGAATGGGGAACCCCAGCGCGCCGCGGCACCCAAGCCCGGCGCGGTTCACCCGCAGCCTGCCGTCCCCGCGGACCCGGACCACGGTCCCGGCCAGTACCTGTAAGGCACCCTTGGGATTCTTCAGCGCCGCCCGGCAGGGGCGGAAAGACGACGCCGAACTCGGCAAAGGGCTCTGGCGCCGCGCCCATGACCGTTTCACCCGGGGCCTGGACCGCTACCACCAGGTCCTCGCGGGGGTGGAGGACGACGCCCTCTATGCCGAACTCCTGGAGATCGCCGACGAACTCACAGCACTCTCCGTGCGGGTCCGGCAGATCTGCGTGGAGGCCCAGCGGCGCGCACCCAGCGAAGGACTCGACATTCCCGGGAGACTGGGAGGAGTCCACCGCGCCCTGTCCACGGCCGGCAACTCCCTGGCGACCACGGCCGAAGCAGCCGCGATGCTCCGGCTCGCCGTCGGCCCTGCCGAGCCCGGCGCGGAGTCGGTACGGCGCCGTGCCGAATCGGTGCTGGAACAGGTCACCGACGCCGAACGCCGTCTGGCGGAGGCGGCCGCACCCGATTGACGGCTGCCGTGGCGCCGGCCCGAAATTCCCGGTTAAGCGCCTAGCTTAGCTGCGCCCAAAACGCTGGCGGTATGGCGGGTACGTTGGCAGGATAGTTAGATGACTTTTTCACCGGTACTGACTTTCAATGACGGCAACACCATTCCCCAGCTTGGCTATGGAGTGTGGCAGGTTGAAGACGACGTCGCCGAGAAGGTGGTTGTCCAGGCTTTCGAGGCCGGCTTCCGCCACATCGACACCGCCAAGATCTATGGCAATGAGGCGGGGGTGGGCCGGGCGGTCGAGCGCTCCGGCCTCAAGCCCGAGGAAATCTTCATCACCACCAAGCTGTGGAACGCGGACCAGGGCTACGAGTCCACGCTGAAGGCCTTCGAGGAATCCATGGAACGCCTGGGCCTGGAAACCCTGGACATGTACCTGATCCACTGGATGCAGCCCAAGCAGGACAAGTACGTGGACACCTGGAAGGCTCTCATCGAGCTGCAGAAGCAGGGCCGCGTCAAGACCATTGGTGTCTCGAACTTCACCAAGGAGGGCCTGGAGCGCCTGATCGATGAGACCGGCGTCGTGCCGGCCATCAACCAGATCGAACTGCATCCCTTCTTCAACCAGGCCGAGCTGCGTGAATTCAACGCCTCCAAGGGCATCCTCACCCAGGCATGGTCACCGCTGGGCCAGGGCGGCGAGCTGCTGGAGAGCGCCATCATCGGCCAGATCGCGGCCAAGCATAACGCCACTCCGGCGCAGGTCGTCATCGCCTGGCACCTGGCCATCGGCAACGTTGTTATCCCCAAGTCCGTGACCGAATCCCGCATCCGCGAGAACTACGCCGCGCTGGATATCAGCCTGGACGAGACGGACGTGCAGGCCATCAACGGCATGGACAACTCGGCCGAGGGCGCCGGCCGCATCGGCGCCGACCCGGCAGTCTCCGACTTCGCCTAAGCCAACCCGGCCTCACAGCCGCACGACACCGCGAAGACCGCAAATGGGCCTTCACCCGAACCGGGTGGGGGCCCATTTTGCGGCCCGGTGACCCTTGCGGATCCCGGCTAGGCGGCCCTCCGGCCTTCCTTCACCGGCACCGCGTCAACGATGGCCCAGCCGTGCTCGTCGGCCACCCGGCGGCTGGCGAAGCGTTCGGCGTCGGAAAGGTCGTCGAAGGTCTCGGTGCGGATGCGGCCGCAGTCCGTGTCCAGGTACGTGACTTCAAAGTACTGGTTGGTTTCCATGCATTAAGTGTGGCGCCGGCCTCCGACACTATCCGGTCATCAGTGCGGTGTGTTGCCAAGCCGCAGCACCCGTTCCCGGGCAAGGTCCTCGGTACGGCGCGCCTTGGCCGCTGCCCGTGCTGCCTGCTGCGCCCGGGCTGCGGCCAGTTCGCGCCGCTTCCTGACGGCCTTGAGCTCCTGCTCGCGCGCTGCGAGTTGTTCCCGGAGCGTATCCACCGCGTCGGCGAGGTCGGTGGCCAGGGCCGTCGCCTCGGACAGCTCCTCTTCCTGCTCCCGGGCTTCCCGGGCGGCCGCTCCGGCGGCATCTTCCGCATCCTTGAGCAGAGCCCGGGCTCTCACCAGCGCGGAGGGAGTGGACCTCCGCGGTTCCTGCCGGACAGCGCGCAACCGGGGCTGCTCCGCCGCTTTACCGGCCGCAGTCCCGGTCCCGGCCGCGGTTCCGGCCTGTACCTCTTCCCCGGGTGCGCCGGGCGTGGGAACCGGTCCGGCCGTGGCGGGAAGCATCAGGCCGGGCAGTGCCACGGCACCTGAAAGGTCCACTACGTCCACACCGTCGGCGGACAGCCCCCGGAGCAGACGGCCGGACTGCACGGCGGCCGCGGCCCCCTCATCTGCTGTCGCCGCACGTAACGTCGCTTCTACCTCCGCCGCGATCGCGCCGCTGATCTTCCGCCCCTGCTGCTCGGCGATCTCCCTTGCTGCCTTGACGGCGGTGGCCAGGAGCCGGCGCCGTTCCTGTCCCAGCCGCCGGAGTTCCGCTGCGTCGAGGGAGGATTGCGCGGCGCGCATCGACGTCCCCAGCCCGGCGAGTTCCCGCAGAGTCTCAGGCTGCCCGGCGGCAAGCATGTTCACCGTCCACGCCGCCACGGACGGTTTGGGCAGGGACCGCACCTCTGCGGCGAGGGACCGCTGCCCTTTCGCGGCAGCCGCGTCCTTGGCAGCTGCCGTCCGTGCGGGGACAAAATCGTCGAACGGAAGGGCATAGAGCCGTGCCGCGACGTCCGCCAGCCCCTGCTCTCCCATGCAAGAATCATAGAAGCCCGGCCCCGGCGATGCCGCCACCACCGGGCGGTTCGGACGGACAGGGGACGTACATGATCGACATAGCGGGGCTCCCGGCCCACATCCTGCTCATCCACGCCGTCGTTGTGCTGGCCCCGGCCGCCGGTCTCGCCGCGATCGCTTACGCCGCGGCGCCCCGCTGGCGCGGCTACCTGGCCTGGCCGCTGGGCGTGCTGTCCCTGGGCCTGGTTCCCTTGTCCCTCATCACCGCGGAGGCCGGGGAACAGCTGGAGGAGGCCCGCCCCTCGTCGGCTTTGATCCGGGAGCATGCGGAACAGGGGGACGTGCTCAAAGCCGTTTCCGTGGTGTTCTTTGTAATTGTTGCGGCGACACTGGTCGCGAGCCATGAGCCCATCGGACGGCGTTTCGCCTTCCTGGGGAGCCTGCGGACCAACCGCTTTGTCCGGCTGGCCCTGCTGGTCGCCGCGGCGGCAGCCGGCGCCTTCTTCATTTACCAGAGCGTCATTACCGGCCATTCTGGCGCTGCCTCCGTCTGGTCCCCTTGATCGGACCACCACGCGGCCCCGGCAGCACGCCGCACAGCCTTTCCGACCCGCCCTCCGGCGACGCGGCGGGTGCCGCCGCCGGCACCCTCCCGTGGCACCTCCGCCGTGCATCCGAGGCCCTGCAGACCCTCGACGTCAGCCCGGAGACGGGTCTGGACTCGGACGAAGCGGAGCGGCGCCTGGGCCTCTACGGCGCCAACGAACTCCGTTCCGCACCCCCGGTGCCGCTGTGGCGAAAGATCCTGCGGCAGTTCCAGGACCCGCTGATCTACCTGCTGCTCGCGGCCATCGCCATCTCGGTCTTTGCCTGGGCGGTGGAAGGCGCCTCCGGCGTGCCGATTGACGCGTTGGTGATCGGGGCCGTGGTCCTGTTCAATGGCGTCCTCGGCTTCGTGCAGGAAAACAAGGCCGAGAGTGCCGTCGCGGCGCTGAGGCTGATGACGGCAGCGAACTCCACGGTGCTGCGGGACAGCCAACTGAAAACGGTGCCGTCCTCGGGGTTGGTGCGCGGAGACATCCTGGTCCTCAACGAGGGGGATTCGGTCGGCGCCGACGCCCGGCTGATTACGGCAAGTTCCCTGGGCGTCGCCGAGTCCTCGCTCACCGGAGAAAGCTCGCCCGTCTTCAAGAACCCCCGGGTCCTCAGTGGCGAGGTCCCCCTCGGCGACCGGCTGAACATGGTCTACAAGGGGACCGCCGTGACGCAGGGTGTGGGCCGGGCGGTGGTGACCGGGACCGCGATGGACACCGAGGTCGGCGCGATTGCCGGAATGCTGGCGGCCGCTGAGGACGCCCCCACCCCGCTGCAGCGCGAAATTGCGGGCGTCAGCAAGCTGCTCGGCATCACCGTGATCGCGATCGCCGTCGTGGTGATGGCCACGATCATCATCGTGAACGGGGTGTCCACGCTGAACGGGCTTGTCACGGTCCTGCTGCTGGGGGTCTCGCTCGCAGTGGCGGCCGTACCGGAAGGGCTGCCCGCCATCCTGTCCGTGGTGCTCGCCATCGGTGTCCAGAACATGGCCAAACGCAACGCCGTGGTCAAGGAGCTGCACTCGGTGGAGACCCTTGGCTCCGCCTCGGTCATCGCCTCGGACAAGACCGGAACGCTCACCCGCAACGAGATGACCATTTGCAGGATCACCACCGCCTCCGGCCAGGTCGAGCTCACCGGCGTCGGGTACCGGCCGGAGGGCGGTGTGCTGCACAACGGCCACGAAGTTCGTGATCCGGCCCTGCTCCGGGAAGCTCGCATGGTGCTGGCCGGGGGCTCCTTCGCCAACAACGCGCAGCTCCGGGAGCACGACGGCGAATGGGAGATCCAGGGCGACCCGACGGAAGCGGCGTTCCTCGTCGCTGCCCGGAAGCTTGCAGGGGTCACAGACAGGATCGGGGAGTTCGACCGGCAAGGCGAGATCCCCTTCACCTCGGAGCGGAAGCTGATGTCCGCGCTGGCCCACCACCGGGAGGCCGGCACCCTGTCCCTCGTCACCAAGGGCGCCCCGGATGTCCTGCTGGAACACTGCACCGGACTGCAGCTCGGCGGGGAGGTCGTTCCGATGGACGCGGACCGCCGCGCCCGGGCGCTGGGAGATGTCGAGGAGCTCTCCTCGCAGGCCTTCCGCACGCTCGGTGTGGCCTACCGCCAGTACACCGAAGCGGACCGACACGAAACGGACGTACTCGACGAGGAAGACGAGAGCACGCTGGTGTACGTCGGCGTCGTCGGAATCCTGGACCCGCCCCGGGCAGAAGCGGCCTCCGCCGTGGCCGAGGCGCGGCGGGCGGGGATCCGCGTCGTGATGATCACCGGCGACCACCCGCTCAGCGCGGCACGGATCGCCGGCGACCTTGGGATCGCCAAACCGGGGGAGCGGGCGGTCACCGGCGCGGAGCTGGACGGACTGGACGAGGACGGGCTGCGCGCGCTCACCCGGAGCAGTTCGGTGTACGCGCGGGTGGCACCGCAGAACAAACTGCAGATCATCACCTCCCTGCAGGCCCAAGGCAACGTGGTGGCGATGACCGGCGACGGCGTCAATGACGCGCCGGCGCTGAAAACCGCGGACATCGGCATCGCCATGGGCGTCACGGGCACCGAGGTCACCAAAGAGGCCTCGAACATGATCCTCGGCGACGACAACTTCGCCACGATCGTCTCCGCGGTGCGCCAGGGCCGGGTCATCTTCGAGAACATCGAAAAATTCCTGCGCTACCTGCTGTCCTCGAACATGGGCGAGGTGTTCACGGTCTTCCTTGGCGTCGTGTTCGCCGGCGCCATGGGCCTGGCCGGCGCGAGCCCCGGCGAAGTCGCGGTGCCGTTGCTGGCCACGCAGATCCTGTGGATCAATCTCGTGACCGACTCCGGCCCCGCTCTGGCGATGGGCGTTGATCCGGAAATCGACGACGTCATGGCGCGCCGGCCCCGACAACGCGGCGACCGGATCCTCGGCCCGCGCATGTGGCTGGGCATCCTGAGCATCGGCCTGGTCATGGGCGTTACGACCCTGCTGACCATCGATATCTTCCTGCCCGGCGGACTGGTCCCCGGCGGCACTGACTCACTCGATGTCGCACGGACCGCCGGCTTCACCACCCTCGTGTTCGCCCAGCTGTTCAACGCCTTCAACTCCCGTTCGGAGACGACATCGGCTTTCCGCCGGCTCTTCGTGAACAGGTGGCTCTGGGGGTCGGTGCTGCTGGCGACGGCGCTTCAGGTGGCCGTCGTCGAGTTGCCGTTCCTGCAGCGGGCCTTCGGGACGGCGTCCCTGGACCCCGGCCACTGGGCCGTTTGCGTTGCGATGGCGTCGACCGTGTTGTGGTTCGACGAGCTCCGCAAAATGTTCCTTCGGGCGGGCGAGCGACGCCGCGATGTGCCGGCGCGCCGATGAAAAGGTCCAGGTCACCGCTCTAGGGCGGCCGCAAGGGGCCACGGGTCCTGCGGAGCGCCACAACCAGCACCACGAACGCAACCAGCTGAAGGACCGCCACGGCCGCGATCAACAGCGTGCGGGTGCCATAGAGCGCGCCGTAAAGGATGCCGCCGGCCAGCGCCCCGGCCCCTTCGAAGGCTGCGAAGACCCCGTACGCCGTCCCTTGGCGCTGTTCGGGCACCAGATCGGCGACCAACGCCTTCACCGTCGAATCCTGAATACCCAGGGCGATACCCCAGACGAGGACGCCGACGAAAGCTACCGCGGCCGCCGGCGCGAGGGCCAGCACCGGCACGGCCGCGATCAGCAGGGGGAGGGCAAGGAGCACCCGGGCGCCGGAACGGTCATAGCCGACCCCGCTGGCGAGGGCGCCCAGGGCCGCCGCCGCCATCGCCCCGGCGTACAGCAGGGCAACCACCCCCACCGGAACGGCCGCCGTCGTCGTGAGGTGGAACGAAATGACACCAAAGGCAACGAGTCCGGCGCTCCAGAAAAAAGCGGAGACAGCGAACAGGGCGAAGCTCCCGGAAAACAACGACGCCGGACGGCCGGCGGCGCCCGGCAGTGCCGGTCCGACCGTCTGCGGACCCCCACCGGCTTCGGGCGACGGCGGCTGGCGGGTGCCGGGATCTGGCACCCGGTGGCGTAACCAGAACAAAAGAAACATGGCCGCCGCTGCCGGAACGGACAGCGCCGCTATGGCCGCCGACAGATTTCCGGTGGCGGCGAATACCGCGGCGACCAGGACGGGCCCCAACAGGGCTCCTACGAGGTCAAGGGACTTGTGGACCGCAAATCCACGGCCCCGGCCCACGGGCTTGGCGACCGCGGCCAACAGCACGGTCTTTGCCGGGCTGCGGACGGCTTTGCCGACCCTGTCCCCGATGATCAGCACTGAGGCCAGGACCAGGCCGGCTTCTCCGGCCCAGGGTGCCACGGCGAGCAGGGGCACACAGACCGCCGTGAGCGCATATCCGGCCAGGGTGAAGGTCCAGTATCTGCGGGTTCGGTCCGCCCACGGCCCGAACACCAGGCGAAGGCCCTGCGCCGCTGCTTCGGCGCCGCCCGTCACGACGCCGACGAGCAGGGCGGAGGCACCCAGTTGGGCGAGCAGGGGGCCCGCCAGGGGCCGCGCGCCGTCGGAGACGACGTCGGCGGCCAGGCTGACGAGCCCGAAACCGATCACCGGACCCCAGGCAGGCCGGAGGTTGGTGCCGGGCAGGGCAGATCGCCTCACCCGCTGGCGGGCTGACAAACTGCGGTGGGGCCGGCCCATTTCCCAAGACTCGCGGACGGTCTGTGGAAGGGCAAGGGGCCCGGCCATTGCTGGACGGCCCCCCGGGCACCCAGCAGGGCTGCCTGTTACTGCCAGGCCCTGACGTAGTCGACCTTCATCTCGGAGGCCGGCCCGTACGCGGTGCTGGCACTGGCCTTGCCGACGTTCAGCACGAGGTACTGGGGGGCGTTGCCGTCGTCGGTGGGGAAGGACTTGACCTTTACCCCGTCGACGTAGACCTCGGAGAGGTTTCCCTTCCGCCACAGGCCGTACGTGTGGTACTCGTTCCCCCAGTTGCCGGCAATGGTGCCCTGGTTGTGGGTTCCGGAACCCGAGTGGTAGTTCGACGTCAGCTTTCCCTTGAGCACTTCGGCGATGTCGTTCTCGCCGGTGGCCGGCCAGGACTGTCCGGTGGTCCACCATGCAGGCCAGTTGTGCAGTACCGTCCCGTTGCCGGGGAAGGAGATGCGGGCCTCGGTGTAGCCGGTCCGGAACTCGTAGCCGGTGGTGGCGGCGTCTTTCGGGTTTGACGACACGAGGCTGCCGGTGCCGGCGTCCGAAAGTTTCAGCGAGAGGTTTCCGCCGCTGACGGAGACGTTGGCCGGGTCAGTCTTGACCTTGTTCATGGTGCCGCCGCCGAACCAGGAACTCGCCCACTTGCTGGTATCGAGGGTGGTGCCGTTGAAGTCATCGCTGAAGGTCGGCGACCACGCGCCGGGGACGCCCAGGGGCATCAGCGCGGAGCCGGTCGACGCCGGCACCACCGCCGCGGGTGCGGCGGGCACGGCAGCCGCTGCGGGCGCCGGCGCTGCCGGGGCAGGCTCGGCTGCCGGTGCGGGAGCCACTGCAGCGGCCGGGGCGGGTGCTTCGGCGGGCGCAGGTGCCGCCTGGAGCGTGCAGGGCGGAACGCCGTCGCTGATCTTGAGGGTGCACTTGTACGTGCCCGTGGCTGCAGTGGGCGCAGCCGGGGCTGCTGCCGGGGCCGCGACGGCGCCGAGAGACGCCGTGAGGGACAGTACGGCCGTGACGGCCGCACCGTAAAACAAAGTGGTGCGTTTCTTCATGTACTACTCCTGGAGCTCACGCTCTGTTGGTGGCGTCGTCCCGCACAGCGCTGCAGGCGCGAGGCAGGACCGAATACGCCGTTCTTCATGGCCGCACCGAGGATATTCACCGGCGCGCCAGGCTTTCGGCCGTGTGCGTCATCCAGGCAGCGAAGTGCCTTCTTGTGCGCCTTGAGGGCAGGCGCCACCCGGGTGGGGGCAAAAAAGATCGGCCCCGGCGACTGCGCCGGGGCCGATAGATGAAGACCAGAGCTTCCTGCCAGAATCGAACTGGCGACCTTCTCATTACGAGTGAGACGCTCTACCAACTGAGCTAAGGAAGCAACCGCCTGAAGTGTCCGGGTGTCCCGGGCGCTTCATGCCAGAGACAACTGTAGTAGAGTCCTCCGGCCCCGGTCAAAATGAGTGTCGAACGCCTCAGCAGACGGTATTGTCCGCCGGGGTCTTCCCGTCGACCAGGTAACCGTCCACGGCATTGCCGACGCAGTCGTTGGAGCGGCCGTAGGCTGTGTGGCCCTCGCCCTGCCACGTCAGCAGCGAGGCGTTGCCGAGCTGCTTGCGCAGCTCGCTCGCCCATTCCACCGGGGTGGCCGGGTCGCCGGTGGTGCCGATCACCAGGATGTCGGTCGAACCCTTGTAGTCCACCGGTGCCGGGGTCCGGACATTCTGGTGCGGCCACTCCTTGCAGCTAGTGCCGCCGTAGGCAAAGTACTTTCCGAAGGTGGGCGAATCCAGCCGGAGCTGCTGGTCGTCGGCACGCATGCCCGCGGTGTCCGTGACCATCGGGTAGTCCAGGCAGTTGATGGCGCTGAAGGCAAAGGTGCTGTTCGACGAATAGCTGCCGTCGGGTTCGCGTTCGGCGTTGAAGTCGGCCAGCCTCAGGAACGGCGAAGCGTCATTCTTCAGGGCCGCACCGAGGGCCTGCGTGAGCAACGGCCAGTTGTCGTCGTTGTACAGCGGGACGATCATGCCGGTGACCAGGGTGGACGCCGAGACCATCCTGCCGTCCTTGGCGCGCATGGGATTCGCCTCCACGGCGGCGATCAGGTCCCGGATCTGCTGGATCCCGTTGTCGACCCCGCCGCTGAGCGGGCAGCCGTCGGACTGGAGGCAGTTTTCCACGTACGCGCGGAGGGCTTTTTCGAAGGCTTTCGCCTGCCCGCTGGTGAGTTCCTCATAGCTGAGGGACGGGTCCATCGCGCCGTCCAGGACCATCGCGCCGACGTTGTCAGGGAACAGCGAGGCGTAGGTCGATCCGAGGAACGTCCCGTAAGAGAACCCCATGTAGTTCAGCTTCGTGTCGTTCAGGGCAGCGCGCAGGATGTCGAGGTCCTTGGCGGAGCTCTCGGTGTCGACCTCGCCGAGGACGGGCCCGGTCTTTTCCTCGCACTTGGCGGCGATCACCTGGTTGTCCGCCAGGGTTTCGGCCAGGCCGGCATCCGTGTCCAGATCGTAGATCTTCGCGCGGGAGGCGTCGCGTTCCTCGTCCGTCAGGCACGTGACCGGGGCGGAGCGATTCACGCCGCGCGGGTCGAAGCCCACGATGTCAAAGTTGGCGCGGAGCTTGTCCGAGAAGTGCATGGATCCGGCATCCTTGACGAAGTCATAGCCGGAGCCGCCGGGCCCGCCCGGATTGATGAGCAGGCTGCCCTTGCTGCCGCCCTTCGTGGCCAACTTGAGCGCCGCAATCTCAATGCTCTCGCCGTCAGGCTTGCTGTAGTCCAGCGGAACCTTGATCTTGGCGCACTGGAAATCCGACTCGCAGGCGGACCAAGCGACGTCCTGCGTGTAATAGCTGCGAAGTTCGGCGGGCGCGGAGGACGCGATCTCAGGATTCGGTGTGCTGGAGTTTTTGGCCCCGCTGTCGCCGGCACCGAACAGGGTGCACGAGGAGAGCACCGCGGCCAGGGCCATGGCGCCGGCTGCCCGCATGCCGATCGCAAAGGATCGGGATCTGGCGGGCACTGCTCGTGCAGACTTCATACGGTTCTCCTTGGAGGATCGGAACGCAGCGGAGGGGCTGCCGCGTCACACCGGACCGGTGCTGGGGGCTGGGCTGAAAGTCGGTTCATCCGGGACGGGTCTCTCTATGATCCCTCAGATGAGGCTTGCTGCCATGGACTCGATCGCCAGCAGCGGAGCCACGTTGGAAGTCGTGATCCGTTTGCGGGCCTTGTTGATGGCGTCCATGCGGGCAAGGGTCGTTTCGGCGGATGACTGGCGGGCGAACTCAACGAGTTCGCTCCTGAGTTCAACGTTGACCAGTTCCACGGCGTTCCCCATCTGGATGATCAGCACATCCCGGTAGAAGGACAGCAGATCGGTCAGCGTGCGGTCGAGGGAGTCCGTCACCGAACGTTTGGCGCGGCGCTTCTGGTCGTCCTCGAGCGCCTTGACCTGCCCCCGCATGGCCGGCGGCAGGGTGCCGGTCTCGGGCGCTCCGAGGGTGGCGAGCAGGGCGGCCTTTTCGGCCGCGTCGCGCTCATCATTGGAGCTGTTGGCTTCCTCGGTGGCGATCTTGACGAGCTTTTCCGCCATCAGCACCGCGGCGGTAACGCCCCGAAGGCCCAAGGGGAACCGCACTGTTTCGAGCCGCCGCTCGCGGGCTTCGGGATCCCGGGCCAGCCGGCGGGCGATCCCCACATGGCTTTGCGCCGCCCGGGCCGCACGTTCGGCGACGGCCGGGTCGACGCCGTCGCGCTTGACCAGCAGGGCCGCGACGTCGGCCGCGGGCGGAAGACGCAACGCCACCGCCCGGCACCGGGAGCGGATGGTGACAAGGACGTCGGCCGGGGAGGGCGCGCACAGCATCCAGATGGTGCGGGGAGTGGGTTCCTCGATCGCCTTGAGCAGCACGTTGGTGGTACGTTCCGCCATCCGGTCTGCGTCCTCCACGACGATGATGCGCCAGCGCGCCGAGGACGGCCGGTTCCCGGCGGTGGAGACCAGCTCGCGGGCCTCGTCGATGGTGATGGTGACCTTTTCGGTGCGCACGAACGCGACGTCGGAGTGGGTTTCACCCAGGATGGTCAGGCAGGCCGCGCATTCACCGCAGCCGCGCCGGGTGAGATCCTCCTGGTCGCAGTTCAACGCGGCGGCGAAGGCCTTTGCCGCGTTGGACCGGCCGGAACCCGGCGGACCGGTGAAAAGCCACGCATGGGTCAGGCCGTCGCCCTCGGCAGCCTGGCGCAGTTGGGCCACAACAGCGGGCTGGCCCTGGAGGTCGTCCCAGACGCTCATGCGCTCACGCCCCGGGGGAGGGCCAGCAGCGACTCGACCCGTTCGAGGATCCGCGCCGCCAGCTGGGCAACCGGGAGGTGGGCGGGAAGGACGAGGTACTGCTCGGGCCGGGCCGCGGCGAGGGCCAGGAACGCAGTCCGGATCCTGGCGTGGAACTCGTCCGCCTCGGACTCCAGGCGGTCCTCGGCCGCATCGCCCGCGGTGCGCCGCCGGCGGCCGACCGCGGGGTCAACGTCGAGCAGCACGGTGAGGTCCGGCTGCAGGCCCGAGGTGGCCCATTCGTTGATATTGCGCACGGCGTCGGTACCAAGGTCCCGGCCGGCGCCCTGGTACGCGACCGACGAGTCGATGTAACGGTCGGTGAGGACGATCTCGCCGCGGTCCAGGGCAGGGCGGATGACCTGGCTGGCGTGGGCGGCGCGGGAGGCGGCAAAGATCAGGGCTTCGGTGTGCGCATCGATGTGGCCGTGGCCGTGGTCCAGGACCAGGGAACGCAGCTTTTCGCCGATCGGAGTGCCGCCCGGCTCCCTGGTCCGCAGCACCTTGAGGCCGCGCGATTCAAGCGCCGCAGCCAGCTCAGCTGCCTGCGTGGACTTGCCGGCGCCGTCGCCGCCCTCGAAGGCGATAAACAGTCCGGGGTTATGGGTAGTCACCGCTCTAGCCTACCGACAATCCCTGACAGTCACGCCCTGGACGTAACGCCTTGGCCGCCCGGCGGGGCGCCGAAGTACCCTGTCACCATGAGTCTTTCCGAAGCGCAGGCAGCCGCCCTCTCCGCGGAAACAGTGGTCGTGGCCGCCGGACGCCCGCCGCGTGAACGCGATGAACCGGTCAACCCCCCGCTGGTGCTCTCCTCGACCTATTACGGCACGGGACCGCTGGGCGACGGCGACCGCGGCTACGGGAGATACTCCAACCCCACCTGGGACCCCTTCGAGGAGGCCCTCGGCCAGCTGGAGGGCGCCGAGCTGCCCGGCCTGCTCTATGCGTCCGGCCTCGCCGCCGTCAGTTCAGCCCTGTCCCTGGTTCCTGCCGGAGGGGTGCTGGTTATGCCGTCCCACAGCTACGCCGGATCCCTGGTGATGGCCACGGAACTTGCCGGGAAAGGCTTCCTGGAACTGCGCACGGTGGACATCGCGGACACCGACGCGGTCCTGGCGCAGCTCGCGCCGGCGGGCGGGCGCCCGGCCAGCATGCTCTGGCTGGAGAGCCCCACCAACCCGATGCTGGGCGTCGCGGACATCCGCGCGCTGACAACAGCCGCTCACGCGGCGGGCGCCGTCGTCGTCACGGACAACACCTTCTCCACCCCGCTGGTGCAGCAGCCGCTGGCCCTCGGCTCCGACGTCGTCCTGCACTCGGTGACGAAATACCTCTCCGGCCATTCCGACGTCGTGCTGGGCGCCCTGGTGACGTCCGACGCCGGGCTCCGCGCCACGCTGCTGCACCACCGCACCATCCACGGCGGGATCGCCGGGCCGTTCGAGGCCTGGCTGGCGCTGCGCGGGCTGCGCACCCTTGCCCTGCGGGTCGAGCGCTCACAGGCCTCGGCGGCCGTGCTGGCCGAGCGGCTGAGCGCGCACCCCAGGGTCGGCAGCATCCGTTTCCCGGGCCTGCCCTCGGATCCCGGCCACGCGCGGGCCAAAACCCAGATGAAGGGATTCGGCTCGGTGCTGTGCATTGAAATGGCCCCGGTGGGCGGGGGCGGCAGCGAGAACAGGAGCCTCAGCGGTGCCGATGCCGCGGACCGGATGATCCGGGCCCTGAAGCTGTGGCTGCCGGCAACCTCCCTCGGCGGAGTGGAGTCGCTGATCGAACGGCGGCGCCGGCACACCGCCGAACCGGCCAGTGTGCCGGACAACCTGGTCCGGATGAGCGTGGGAATCGAAAACGTCGAGGACCTTTGGGCCGATTTGGAGCAGGCCTTGGCCAGCTTGGACGGCTAGGCTGGGGGCATGGACGGAAGAGCGCTTATTTACTATGTCGAGACAGGGGTCTACTTTCTCCTGGCCCTCGTAGCCCTGGCCCTTGAGGTGTGGGCTTTCTTCGACTGCCTGCGGCACAAGGCGAACGCATTTGAAGCCGTCTCCAAGCGCACCAAAACCTTCTGGCTGGCCGTCACCGGCGGCGCCATGGCCGTGGGCCTGCTCTCCCTCCTGGGCGGCGGAGGCGGAGGCCTCCTGGGCCCGCTGGGACTGTTCGGACTCGTCGCCGTGACGGCGGCCTCCGTGTACCTCGCCGACGTCCGCCCCGCCGTCAAGGACGCAGGCCGCGGCGGAAGCCGCAACATGGGTCCCTACGGCCCCTGGTAGGGCCCCGGCGCTACGGCGTCCCAGCCGACCGTCAGCTCACCCAGCCGCCACCGGCCCGGACCATCCTGGACCGGCCACCCGGCGTCGAGCAGTGCCCGGCACATCGCCGTCCAGCGCTGCCGGTTCCCGAAGGACGCCAGCGGCGCAGCCTCCAGCCAGGCCCTGTCCATGGCCTGCAGGAAGACCTGAATCCTCTCGCCCGGCACGTTGCGGTGGATGAGGGCCTTCGGCAGCCGCTCGGCCACCTCCGAGGGCAGGTCAAAACTGCCGAACCGCATGGACAGGCTCAGGCTCAGCGGCCGCGCGGCGTCCAGCGCCACCCACGTGACCCGGCGGCCGATCTCGTCGCAGGTGCCGTCGATGAACAGCCCGTCCGGGGCCAGCCGTCCCTGCACCAGGCGCCAGATGGCCGCGACGTCGGCCTCCTCGTACTGCCGCAGCACGTTGAACGCCCGCACCAGGACGGGCCGGCCGGCCACCGGCAGTTCGAAGCCGCCCAGCTGGAAGCTCAGCCCGGGCCGTGCCAGTTCCTGGGCCAGCCGGACCCGCTCGGGCTCGATTTCGATGCCGACCACCCGCACGTCGGGCCGGACCGCGGACAACCGTTCAAAGAGTTCAACGGCGGTGGCCGGGGACGCGCCGTAACCCAGATCGACGACGAGGGGATCAACCGCCGCGCGCAGCCGCCAGGCCTGCGGGCCGGTGAGCCAGCGGTCCAGCCGCCGCATCCGGTTGGGGTTGGTGGTGCCGCGGGTAATGTTGCCCACCGGCCTGCCCGCGCGGGGTCCGTTTTTCGCCACGCCGCGTTTTTCCATGACGCCTTTTTCCATGAAATGGGTATGCGGGGACGTGACCCGCTCAGCCTTCTGCACCACCAGCCCACCCTATCCTCCGGGGCGGGGTCAGTTCCGGCCCATGCGGCGCCGCGGGATGGGCGCGGAGTGACCCCGCGTCGCGGTGTGGCAGCGGTGATGTAACGCGCGGCACTGCCCGGGGCTGCTCAGCTAGGATGAAAACCATGACTTATAAGCTGATTTTGCTGCGCCACGGCCACAGCGAATGGAACGCCAAGAACCTGTTCACCGGCTGGGTGGACGTTGACCTCAACGACCAGGGCCGGGCCGAGGCGATCCGCGGCGGCGAGCTTCTCGTGGAGCACAACATCCTCCCGGACGTCCTGTACACCTCGCTGCTGAAGCGGGCCATCAACACCGCCAACATGACCCTCGACAAGGCCGACCGCGGCTGGATCCCGGTCAAGCGGGACTGGCGGCTCAACGAGCGCCACTACGGCGCACTGCAGGGCAAGGACAAGGCCCAGACCCTCGCCGAATACGGCGAGGAGCAGTTCATGACCTGGCGCCGGTCCTACGACACCCCGCCGCCGCCCCTGTCCGACGACTCCGAGTTCTCCCAGGCGCATGATCCGCGCTATGCGGACCTCGGCAACGAGCTGCCCCGCACCGAATGCCTCAAGGACGTACTGGTCCGCCTGCTGCCGTACTGGGAATCGGATATCAAGGAAGACCTCAAGGCCGGCAAAACAGTGCTGGTCACGGCCCACGGCAACTCGCTGCGCGCCCTCGTCAAGCACCTGGACGGCATCAGCGACGAAGCCATCGCCGGCCTGAACATCCCCACGGGCATCCCGCTGGTCTACGAACTGGACGAGAACTTCAAGCCGCTGAACCCGGGCGGCACCTACCTTGATCCCGAGGCCGCTGCCGAGGCGATCCAGGCAGTCGCCAACCAGGGCAAGAAGTAGCGCTTCGACGCCTCACCGACGGAAACGTACGACGCCGGCCGGTCACCTCACAAGGTGACCGGCCGGCGGCGTACGTTTTGCTGTCCGGCTCCAGGCTCCGGACGCGGTTGTCCGACGCTGTTGTCCCGGCCGGCGGCTAGCTGTGCTCGATGCCGTTCGGCTGCCAGGCGCCGGTGACCAGGTAGGTGACCTTCTGCGCCACGGAGACGCCGTGGTCCGCGAAACGCTCGAAGTAGCGGCTGGCGAGGGCGACGTCGACGGTCGTGGCGGGGGACTCGTGCCAGTCACTGCGGGCGATGGCCTGGAAGACGCTCAGGTGCAGGTCGTTCACCGCGCTGTTGGCCTTCAGGATGTCCCGGGCCACTTCAAGGTCCCGGGTTTCCAGCAGCACCGTGAGCTTCCGCGCGATCAGCAGGTCATGCTCGGCGAAGCTTTGGAAGGTCTCACGCAGCTGGGCGGGAACCACGGTGGCGGGGTACCGGAGACGGGCAAGCTGGGCGAGGTGCCGGGCGAGGTCGCCCATCCGCTCCAGGGAGGCGCTCATCCGGAGGGACCCCACGATCATCCGCAGGTCGCTGGCCACGGGGCCCTGCAGGGCGAGGATGTCGATGGCGCGCTCGTCCAGGCTGTTCTGCAGGAAGTCGATCCGCGCATCGGCCGCGATGACGTCCTCGGCCAGATCGATATCGGCGCCCTCGAAGGCAGTCGTGGCTTTCTCAATGGCCTCACTGACCAGCGTTGAGATTTCGACGAGCTGTTCCCCCACTTGGGCGAGCTCTTCCTGAAAAACCTTGCGCACGTGTGCGTCCTTTCCTTGGAAACAATGCCGGCCACCACAGTGCCCGGACCATTTCGGTTCACCTCTCGGCGCTTCAACTGTCCAGTGTTCCAGCGTCCGGTGAACTGTTACGCCCCAATAGATGAACGTTAGCTGAACCGGAGTGGGAATAGCGGGAGATTACAGTTTCCGACGCGGAGCAGAGCATAAGCTGGAGCCGTGGACCCAATGCTTATCGGTGTGATCGCCGGCCTCATCGGCCTGTCGCTTGGTGTCTTCGGCGTGCTCGCCTTCCGGGTCAGTGAGCAGCAGCGCAAGCTCGTGGACGTCGAGTTCGAGGATCCCGCACTTCCCGACGGCGCCGCCGAGGTGCTGGCCGCCGTCGGCCGGGCGTTTGTGGTGGTAGACGCGATCGACGGCGTGGTCCGAGCCAGCCCCGCCGCGTACGCCTACGGCCTGGTGCGCGGCCACACCCTGGTCCATGAGCAGCTGCTGGAGATGACGGCGAAGGTGCGGCGCGACGGCGTCATCCTCGAACGGCTGCTCGAACTGCCGCGGGGCCCGCTGGGACAGGGAACCATCGTGGTCCAGGTGCGTGCGGCAGTGATCGCGGAGGAATACATCCTCCTGCTCGCCGACGACCGGACCGAGGTCACCCGCACGGAGGAAGTCCGCAACGACTTCGTCGCCAACGTTTCCCACGAACTGAAGACACCGGTCGGCGCCATCTCGCTGCTGGCCGAGGCTCTCGAATCCTCCGCCGATGACCCGGAAGCCGTGCGCCGCTTCGCCAAACGCACCCACAAGGAATCCGCCCGCCTGGCGGCCCTGGTGCAGGACATCATCGAACTCTCCCGGCTGCAGGGCTCCAACGTCGCAAAGCAGGGCCGGGCGGTGGACGTCAACACCGTCGTCGCCGAGGCGGTGGACCGGTCGCAGCTGCCGGCGGAAAGCAAGAACATCGACCTCGTGGTGGGCGGGCACGCGGACGCGATGGTCTACGGCGACCAGGACCAGCTGGTGACGGCGCTGCGGAACCTGATCGACAACGCCATCCGCTACTCCCCGGAAAACACCAGGGTCGGCATCGGCATCCGGGCCAAGGACGGCCTCGTGGCCGTCTCCGTCACGGACCAGGGCGAGGGGCTCAGCCCCGAGGACCAGGAACGCGTCTTCGAACGCTTCTACCGCGTGGACGCCGCCCGCTCACGCCATACCGGCGGTACCGGCCTTGGCCTGAGCATCGTCAAGCACGTGGTCGCCAACCACGGCGGCGAGGTGACCCTCTGGTCCCAGCCCGGGCAGGGCTCCACCTTCACCATCCGGCTTCCGGAGCTGGAAGGGCAGGACCCCGACGGCGTTTCCGACGCGGGCGAGCCCGCGGACCGGGCGGCCACCCAGGCCGCGGCCCACGGCCCGTCCCACCACCCCAGACCAACACGACGGGACGCCGCCGGCGCCCATGAGCAAGGAGCTACCGCTTGAGCAGGATTCTGATTGTCGAGGACGAAGAGTCGTTCAGCGACCCGCTGTCCTACCTGTTGGGCAAAGAAGGATTCGAGGTGGAGGTAGTGGACAACGGGCTGGACGCCATTACCGAGTTCGACCGCAACGGCGCCGACCTGGTGCTGCTGGACCTGCAGCTGCCCGGCCAGTCGGGCACCGAGGTCTGCCGGCAGCTGAGGCAGCGCTCGACCGTCCCGGTCATCATGCTGACGGCGAAGGACGCGGAGATCGACAAGGTCGTCGGGCTGGAACTCGGCGCCGACGACTACGTCACCAAGCCGTACTCGTCACGGGAACTGGTGGCCCGCGTGCGGGCCGTGCTGCGCCGCCAGGGCGAGCCCGAGGAACTGGTGTCCAGCACCGTGCAGGCCGGTCCGGTCCGGATGGATATCGAACGGCATGTCGTCACGGTCAGCAGCGAACAGGTTTCCCTGCCGCTGAAGGAGTTTGAGCTGCTGGAAATGCTGCTGCGGAACTCCGGCCGGGTCCTGACCCGCGGGCAGCTGATCGACCGGGTCTGGGGTTCGGACTACGTGGGGGACACCAAGACCCTCGATGTCCACGTCAAGCGGCTCCGCAGCAAGATTGAACCGGATCCCTCGGCGCCGCGGCACCTGATCACGGTCCGCGGCCTGGGCTACAAGTTCGAGCCCTGAGCCCGGAGGATCAGTAGCCCTAACCGGGCGGAACGAACACAGAACATACAGAAAAGGAGGGGCGCCCGGATACCGGGCGCCCCTCCTTTTGAGTGGAAGCTAGTGGTTTGCGCTGCTCGTCGGCGACGGGGTCGGCGTGGCCGAGCCCGTGGGCTCGCTGCCTGCAGGCAGGTACTGCTTGTAGTCGGAAATCGTCGCGTCGAGCACCGGAACCTTGAACGTGGTCTTCTGGTTGGTGCCGTCCTCGCTGACGTTGACCTCGACGAGGGAACCCGGGATGCCGCCGGTGGTGCTCAGGATGGCCTCGTCGGTGGAGTCGTTGAGCAGCGTGTAGGAGTTCTGCTTCACCGGCACCTCGGTCTGGGATCCGCCGGCGCCGGCGATGGTCAGTGTCACGTCCTCGGAGGACGTGTTGTACACGGCGCCGATCACGCGGCCGGGCTTGTCCTCACCGGCGGAGATGATCATCATGTTGCGCAGCTGCAGCGCGCCCACGTTGGCCTGCGTTCCGTCAGAGGCCGCGTACTGCGCGGTGGTCGCCTGGGGGTTGATGTAGCCACAGCCTGTTACGGACAGCAGGCCGATGCCCAGAGCAGCCGTTGCCATTGCCAGCTTGCCGCGCTGGCCCCGGTTCATCGCAGTGAAACCCACGTCTCGCACTCCTTGAGAGTCTTGGAACAGTATTCAACCATAGCCTATCGGCAATCTACGCCAAACGATGATTCGGGCCGTACACAATCCCGTCGGCTCCGCGGCCGGCAGGGCGCCTGCGCGGGAAGACGTGCACCCTTGGCAGGGGCGGGGCAATGCACTAATATCCGCTTTCGTCAAGGGGTCTGACGGTGCCGTTTAAGGCCATTTTCCCCGTATTCACGCGGTTCCCGGGCCCGTTCCATGGCAGTCGTATGCCTTAAACGTGATAAACTGGTCTGCGGGAAAGGGGAATGTCCACATGGTTTTTGAGGTCGGCGAGACAGTAGTTTACCCTCACCACGGTGCAGCCAAAATTGAAGAAATCAAGATGCGCACTGTCAAGGGCGAAGAGAAGATGTATCTCAAGCTCAAGGTGGCTCAGGGTGATCTGACCATTGAAGTTCCAGCAGAAAACGTTGACCTTGTTGGGGTCCGGGACGTAGTGGGCAAAGAAGGTCTGGAGCACGTGTTTGAAGTGCTGCGGGCCGAGTTCACTGAAGAACCCACCAACTGGTCGCGTCGATACAAGGCAAACCTGGAGAAGCTTGCTTCCGGTGACGTCATCAAGGTGGCAGAGGTCGTTCGCGATCTGTGGCGCCGCGATCACGATCGGGGTCTCTCCGCAGGGGAGAAGCGCATGCTGGCCAAGGCACGCCAGATTCTGATTTCAGAACTGGCGCTGGCTGAAAAGACTGATGAAGAGAAGGCCGCAAGCGTTCTCGACGAGGTCCTGGCTTCCTAAGCAAGTCGAACAGACAAGAATCGAACCCCGGTGGCGTAACGGCTGCCGGGGTTTCTTTTCGCCCTTTTTCAGCCACCGCCCTGGATGATCTTCCAGCTTTGGGCCTTCAGAACGCCCCATAAGCACAAGAACTGACAGCTCACTGGGATGCACGCGGCGCCGGGACGTAGTCTTGTGCGCATGGACTCTGCACCGACCAACACGTCTCCGGCCGGCCCCGTCACCGCGGTCATCGTCGTCGCTGCCGGCTCAGGCCAGCGCCTGGGCTACGGCATGCCAAAAGCCAAGGTTCCGCTGGGCGGGGACAGCATCCTCACCCACGCCCTCAGGGGTGTAGCCGCTGCCGGCGTCGCGCAGCAGATCTGCGTCGCCATCCCTCCCGGCGATTCGGAACTCCATGCACTCAGTGAGGCCTTCACGCAGGAGCTCAAAACGGAGCGCCGGCGCACTCCCTCAGGCGGGGGCGTGCAGCTCCCGGCGGTGACGGTCGTCGACGGCGGCGCAACCCGCGCCGAGTCGGTCCGCGCCGCGCTGGCCGCGCTCCTGCCAGGCACGGAAGCCGTCCTGGTCCACGACGCCGCCCGCGCCCTGGCTCCGGAGGCTGTCTTCCACCGGGTGTCGCACGCCCTGGCGGCCGGCGCGGTGGCCGTCATCCCGGTCATGCCTGTGGTGGACACTGTCAAGACGGTGGAACCGACCACGGGCGACGGCGCCGCCATCGCCCCGGAGCTCGTCACCGGCACCGCGGCCCGGGAGACCCTCCGGGCGGTGCAGACCCCGCAGGGCTTCGAGCTCGCCACCCTCCAGCGCGCCCACGAAGCGGCGGCCTCCTTCGACGCCGGCCAGGCGGCCGCCGTCACCGACGACGCCATGCTGGTGGAACTCCTCGGCGTCCCGGTCCACGCGGTCCGCGGCGCCAGCCAATCGCTGAAGATCACCACGCCGCTGGACCTGATCATCGCCGAGGGTCTCCTCGAAGGCCCGCTGGGCGCCCGCTGGGTGGAAGGCTGAGCATGTCCGGAAACCAGAACGCCCCGCTGCCCGTCATCCCGCGGACTGGGATCGGGATCGACGTCCACGCCTACGCCCCCGACGACGCGCCCCAGCCGCTCTGGCTCGGTGGACTCTTCTGGGACGGGGAGCGCGGACTGGCCGGCCACTCCGACGGCGACCCGGTGGCGCATGCCGCCGCCGACGCACTGTTTTCCGCCTGCGGCGTCGGGGACCTCGGCACGCACTTCGGCACCGACCGCCCGGAATATGCCGGGGCCTCCGGCGTGACCCTTCTGGCCGAGGCTGCGCGGATCGTCCGCGCCGCGGGCTTCGAGATCGGGAACATCGCCGTGCAGTTCGTGGCCAACAGGCCCAAATTCGGGCCACGCCGGGAGGAGTCCCAGCGGGTCCTCACCGAGGCCGCGGGCGCCCCGGTCAGTGTCTCGGCCACCACGAGCGACGGCCTGGGCTTCACCGGCCGCGGCGAAGGCATTTCAGCCACGGCGTCGGCCCTCGTCTACCCCGTCCGCTCGGCGTCCCCCGAGTCCGTCGCCTAGGGTTAATCGAAGACCCTTCCCGCAACACCAGGAGACTCCCCGTGAAAAAGCTGTTGCCCGCCGTCGTCCTGCTGGCCGGACTCGTGCTGACCGGGTGCGCCGCGACGCCGAAGATGAGCATCCCGGAAAGCTGCGCGTTCCTCAACCAGGACACCTTCGTCCCCACCGGCAACCAGCAGCAGCAGGCGGAGCAGATCTCCAAGCATTACCAGGAGGTCGCGGACAAGGTGGCGCCCGAGGTGGCCGATCCGATCCAGAAAATGGCGGACATCATGAAGCAGGTGGCCGGCACCTCACTCGGAGCCAGGAGCGACGAGCAGACCAAACAGCTCACCGAACAGAACAACAGGATCGGCGAGTACTGCAAGTAGGCCGGGGTAAGCGGTCCCACGCCGGGGCCGGATCACCATCGGCTAATCTGGAGCGGTGACCCTGCGCTTCTATGACACTGCATCCGCCGAAGTCCGCGACTTCGTCCCCCTGGTTCCGGGCAAAGTGAGCCTCTACTACTGCGGCGCCACGGTGCAGGGCATGCCGCACGTCGGGCACATCCGCTCCGCCATCGCCTTTGACCAGCTGACCCGCTGGCTGCAGTACCGGGGCTTCCGGGTCACCGTGGTGCGCAACGTCACCGACATCGACGACAAGATCCTCGCCAAATCCGCGGCCTCCTTCGGTCCCGACTTCGAAGACGAGCCCGGCGCCGTCCGGGAGGAGGAGTGGTGGGCGCTGGCCTACCGGTACGAGCAGGAATTCCTCAAGGCCTACGACACCCTGGGTGTCTCCCGCCCCACCTACGAACCGCGCGCCACCGGCCACATTCCTGAAATGCACGCCCTGATCCGGCAGCTCATCGACCGCGGCCACGCCTACCCGGCCCCGGACGGCTCGGGCGACGTCTACTTCGACGTGCGCTCCTGGGCCAGGTACGGCTCGCTGACCCGGCAGAAGGTCGATGACATGCAAGGGGCTCCTGACTCGGACCCGCGGGGGAAGAAGGATTCCCGAGACTTCGCGCTCTGGAAGGGCCACAAGGAGGGCGAGCCGACGACGGCGAGCTGGGACTCGCCGTGGGGCGCCGGCCGCCCGGGCTGGCACCTCGAATGCTCCGCGATGGTCACCAAGTACCTCGGCACCGAGTTCGACATCCACGGCGGCGGACTGGACCTCCGCTTCCCGCACCACGAAAACGAGATGGCACAGTCCCAGGCTGCCGGCCACGGGTTCGCCAACTTCTGGATGCACAACGGCATGGTGACCTACGCCGGCGAGAAGATGTCCAAGTCCATCGGCAACACCGTCAGCCCCGCCGAGATGCTGGAGCTGGCCCCGCCGCGGGTGGTCCGCTACTACCTCGGCCAGGCACAGTACCGCTCGGTGCTGGACTACCAGCCGGGCTCGCTGCAGGAGGCCGCCGCCGCGGTGGAACGGATTGACGGTTTCCTCAGCCGCGCTGCCCGGGTCCTCGCTTCGGCGGACGGGGACTTTGTCTTCGGCAGCCACGGGGCCGTTCCCGAGGCTTTCGCTGCCGCGATGGACGATGACCTCAACGTCCCGCAGGCCCTGGCGGTGCTCCACGAAACCGTCCGCGCCGGCAATACCGCCCTCACCGCCGGGGAGCTCGACGCCGCCCGGCAGGCACTGCTCAGCACCACCGACATGTTGCGTGTCCTTGGTCTCAACGACACCGCGGGGCCCGCAGTCGACGAAGAGAGCACCTCTGCTCTTGGCGTCCTTGTTGAAGCGCAGCTCGCGGCCCGGGCCCAGGCCCGCGCCAGCAAGGACTGGGCCGCCTCGGATGCCATCCGCGACACCCTCGCCGCCGCCGGCGTCGTCGTCGAGGACGGTCCGGACGGCGCAAACTGGAGCCTCAAGCGCGGCTGATCCGGCCCGGTTCCGGGCGCGGGGCCGGGGCCCCGCCATACCTTGCGGTCGAGGATTTAACTCGAGTCAGTAGACTGGAGTTCAGACTTATCAACGAATCGCGTATTTAAAAGGGTGGAACTCATGGCCAACAACGGTCGCCGGTCGGTCAAACTGAAGAAGGGCCCCTCCGTCGGAACCGGCGGTCACGGCCGCAAGGCTCTTGAGGGCAAGGGGCCGACGCCCAAGGCGGAGGACCGCCCGTACCACAAGGCCCACAAGAACAAGCAGCTCGCGGAACGTTCCGCGGCCAAGCGCCCGGGAGCCCCGCGCAACCCCGGCGCCCGTTCCGGCCCCAAGGGCCGCGCCACCGAGGAAGTCGTCACCGGGCGCAACTCCGTCGTCGAGGCGCTGCGTGCCGGCATCCCGGCCAAGGCCCTGCACGTGGCCATCCGCATCGAGATGGATGACCGCGTCAAGGAGTCCCTCAAGCTGGCGGCCGAGCGCGGCATCCCGCTGCTCGAAACCGGCAAGCCCGAGCTGGACCGGATGACCGACGACGCCATCCACCAGGGCCTCGTGCTGCAGATCCCGCCGTACGAATACCAGGACGCCTACGAGCTCGCCGAGGAGACCCTCGAGAGCTGGAAGAAGGGCCACGTCGCCAACGCGCCCCTCTTCGTCGCGCTGGACGGCATCACCGATCCGCGCAACCTTGGCGCGATCATCCGCTCGGTCTCGGCCTTCAGCGGCCACGGCGTCATCGTTCCGGAGCGCCGCTCCGTCGGCGTCACCGCCTCGGCCTGGAAGACCAGCGCCGGCGCCGCCGTCCGCGTCCCCGTGGCACGTGCGGCCAACCTGAACAACACGCTCAAGGCATTCAAGAACATGGGCATCTATGTTCTGGGCCTTGACGGAGACGGCGACGTGTCGCTGCCCGACCTCGCCCTGGCCACCGAGCCGGTCTGCATCGTCGTGGGTTCCGAGGGCAAGGGCCTCAGCCGTCTGGTCCGTGAAAACTGCGACCAGATCGTCTCCATCCCGATCGATTCCGCGATGGAGTCGCTCAACGCCTCCATGGCCGTCGGCATCTCCCTCTACGAGATCTCCCGCCAGCGCGCAGCCAAGTAGTCGTCTGTTAGGCAACGCGGGGTCACTTCGCGCCCATCCGGGGCCCCGGGATGGGCGCCAAGTGACCCCGCGTTCTTAGAACTTGTGGCGGTTGGCGAGGACCGGGAGTTTGGTCCGGGCTTCTTTGACGGTGGCGGGGTCCAGGTCTGCGAAGAGGAGGCCGGGGGCGCCGTCGAGCTCCTCGAGGACTTCACCCAGGGGGGAGACGACGACGGAGTGCCCGACGCCGGTGGGCGCTGCACCCTTGGGCTCGACTCCCTGGCTGGCCGGGTCGCCCTGGCCGCAGGCGAGGACCAGGGTGGTGGAATCCAGGGCGCGGGCGCGGGCCAGGAGTTTCCATTGTTCGGCCTTGCCGGGTCCGGATCCCCAGGATGCGCAGACAATGTTCACGTCGGCCCCGCGGTCCGCATTCTCGGTGAAGAGGTCCGGGAACCGGATGTCGTAGCAGGTGGCCAGGCCGAACGTCACGCCGTCGAACTCGAAGGTGACGGGCTCGGTGCCGGCGTCGACGGTATCCGACTCCGCGAAGCCAAAGGCGTCGAAGAGGTGGATTTTGTCGTAGCTGGCCTCGACGCCGCGGCCGGTGACCAGGAGGGTGTTGCGCACCTTGCCGCCGTCGTCCGCTGTCCCCGGGGTGAACATCCCCGCGATGATGACGATGCCGTGGTCCGCCGCGATGCTGCGCACCCGCGATGCCCACGGGCCGTCCAGCGGCTCGGCGATGTCCAGCAATGAGTTCCCGAAGGCGCGCATCGTGGCCTCGGGAAAGACCACGAGCTCCGCTCCGCCGGCTTTGGCGCGGGCCGCGTAGTCCTCCAGGAGGGCCAGATTTTCGGCAAGATCGCGTCCGGTAATGACTTGAGCGAGTGCAATCCGCACTATTACCTCCAATTTCGGCGCTTGTTCCAGTATGCCGCGCCGCTATTCCGTAAACTGCACTTCGTCAGGAAATCCGAAACCGGGTCTATTTGTTCGGCCCCGCTAAACTTTAAGCAATGGTCATGCCCTACGTAGACACAGCTTCCACCGTAGACGCCTCACGGGCGTTTCCGCTGGGAATCAGCGTTCCGAGCACCGGTTCGCCGGTAACGGACGATCCTCGAAGTGCCTTCGCGAATGTGGCTGTCTACGCACCCGGCGTGGCGACCCTGGAGATCGCCTACCAGGCGCCCGGTGGCACCTGGCAACTGAAGACACTGCCGAACGTGACCGACGGCGTGCACCACGGCATCGTCGAAGGCATCCCGGCCGGTTCGCGCTACGGTTTCCGGGCCACCCCCGATCATGAGGCGCTCCCGTTGTCCATGCCGTCGACGGATTTCGACAGCAGCGGCGAGCAGCCGCTGCTGCTCGACCCCTATGGCCGGGCCGTGGACGAGCGCGAGGATTTCATCACGAGCGTCCGGATGGAGAGCGACTTCGACTGGGGCAACGACCGCGGTCCCAGGACGCCGTGGCGCAACACCATCATCTACGAGGCGCACGTCCGCGGCCAGACCAAACTCCACCCCGACGTCCCCGAGGACCTCCAGGGCACCTACGCGGGGCTGGCGCACCCGGCCATGATCGAGCACCTGATCGCGCTGGGGATCACCGCCGTCCAGCTCCTTCCAGTGCACTTCCACGTGGACGAACCGCACCTGCAGAATCTCGGCATGACGAACTACTGGGGCTACAACACGGCCGCGTTCTTCGCCCCGCACCCCGGCTACGCCACCGCGGCGGCGCAGGCGGCGGGCGCGCAGGCAGTCCAGGACGAATTCAAGGGCATGGTCAAGCTGCTGCACGCCGCCGGCCTTGAAGTCCTCCTCGACGTCGTCTACAACCACACGGCCGAGGGCGGCAGGGACGGCCGGACCCTCAGCCTCCGCGGCCTGGGCGAGATGACCTACTACCGCAATGACGGCCACGGCAGATACGTGGACACCACCGGCTGCGGGAACACCCTGAACTTCGGCGAGCCCCGTGTGGTGCAGCTGGTGCTGGATTCGCTGCGTTACTGGGTGACCGAGTTCCACATCGACGGCTTCCGCTTTGACCTCGCCGTGACCCTGGCCCGTAACGCCGCCAACGAGTTCGATCCCCGGCACCCGTTCCTGGTGGCAGTCGGGGCCGACCCCGTGCTGTCCGCCACCAAGCTCATCGCCGAGCCCTGGGACATCGGCTACGGCGGCTGGCAGACCGGCCGATTCCCGCCCGGCTGGGTGGACTGGAACGACCACTTCCGCGACGCCGTCCGCAGCTTCTGGCTCGCCGACCGCGCCGCGATCGACGCCGGCGGCCACGGTGGCTCGGTGGCCCGGCTCGCGGACGCACTCTCGGGCTCCGCGAGCCTTTTCGAACCGTCCGGCCGGTCCCGGCTCGCCTCGGTCAACCTCGTCACCGCCCATGACGGCTTCACCCTCGCCGACCTCGTGGCCTACGACCGCAAACACAACGAGGCCAACGGCGAACAGAACCGCGACGGCCACGGGGACAACCGCAGCTACAACCACGGCTTCGAAGGCCCCACGGAGGACGAGGACATCCTGGCCCGGCGTGCGCAGTCCAGCCGCAACCTGATGGCTTCGCTCATGATTTCCCAGGGCGTGCCCATGATCACCGCCGGCGACGAGATCGCCCGCACCCAGCAGGGCAACAACAACGCCTACTGCCAGGACAACCCCATCACCTGGATCGACTGGACCAGCACGCCCGAGTCCCACTCGATGCTGCGCACCACCAAGCGGGTGATCCGGCTTCGCAAGGAATTCCTGGCCGGGCAGCCGCACGATTACCCGACCCGTGAAAAACAGTCGTACTTCCACTGGTTCGACGAGCGCGGCGAGCCGATGGCCGGGGAGCGCTGGCAGGATCCGGGGCACCGGGTGGTGCAGCTGCTGCTCGGGTCCGACGACGGCCATGTGGACGGACTCGTGGTGGTCAACGGCAGCGCCAAGGATGTCAAGGTCATGCTGCCGCTGCTCAGCAACGAGGACGGCACCGGCAACCGGCTCTTCGAGCTGCGCCTGACCACGTCCGGGCTCCACGACCGGCGCCAGGGTGTCCGCGTCGCTTCGGGGGAGCGGGACGTCGTGCAGGCCAATTCCATCAACATCTACCGCACCTAGCCCGGCCCGCGATCCCGGCATAAGGAAACAACGAATGAAGACCCAGCGGCTGACTGCCCTGCTTGCCCTGCTGGTCGGACTCGCGGTGCTGGCGTTCGTCCTGACAGGGGTTCCGGAGACCGGAACTGCCCCGTCCGGGGCCGGCACCACGAGCACCAGCGCACCGGCCGCGCCGCCGGCACCCGCCAACGCGTCCGGGCTGTCGGAAGTGAAGGCCTCGGAGCTTCCCGCCGAAGCGCGCCAGACACTGGCGCTGATCGCCAGGGGAGGCCCGTACCCCTACACCCGCGACGGCGCCACGTTCGGCAATTTCGAGCGCATTCTTCCGCGGAAATCCTCCGGCTACTACAAGGAATACACCGTCAGGACCCCGGGTGAGTCCGACCGCGGAGCCCGCCGGATCGTGGCCGGACAATCCGGCGAAAAATACTACACGCCGGACCATTACAACTCGTTTACATTCATCATCGAAGGCAAGTAAGGAACCCATGAAGATTTACTCCGCAGACACCTGGACCATCGAGGAACTGCAGGCGCTGGTAGCTGACGCCGGCCGGCGCGCCGTGCTGATTCCCGCCGCCGACACCAAAAGGACCGTCCTCGAGACGTTTGCGGAGACCCTGGATTTCCCGGCGGACTATGGCGTGAACCTGGACGCGCTCAACGACTCCCTGCACGACTTCGCCGATGCCGTCTCCGACGACGGGCAGGCCCCGATCACCTTCATCTGGGAGGTCCCGGCGGCCTTCCGCTCGGACCGTTCGTTCGGTGTCATCTGTGAAATCCTGCAGGACGCAGAACGCTACGCCGGCAGGAACCTGGCCATCATCGCCGTCTGCCTGTAGGCACGCACACAACAGCGCCGCTCTCCGGGGACCCGGGGTGCGGCGCTGTTGTTAGTCGTTCAGGCAGTTGGCCAGCGGCTCAGGCGTTGACGATCAGGCCCAGTTCCGCTTTGGAGGCCAGGGCCTCGTGCTTCGGGAGCACCCGGACCGTGTAGCCAAAGGACCCGGACCGGTCGATCACCAGGGTTCCGCTGAAAAGGTGCCGGCCCTTGCCGAGGTCTTCAACCGCCTTCAGCTCCGCCACCGTGACGTCGGCCAGTTCGTCGCTGTCCTCGGCCTTGCCGTAGGCGACCTCGACCGACACATCATCCGGGGTGAGGTCGTGCAGGGCCACATAGGCGTTGACTTGGAGGATGTCGCCGATCTGCGGGTCCTCCGAGACGCCCACCGAGTCCACGTGCTCCACCTGGATCTGCGGCCAGGCAGCCCGGACCCGGGAAATCCAGGTCGCGAGAGCCTTGGCCTCGGCAAAATTGTCCGCTCCGGCCCGGCGTCCGGCGACGGCGGCCGGCCGGTACAGGACGTTGACGTAGTCCTTGAGCATGCGCTCAGCGGAGACGGCCGGGCCCAGGTGGGACATGGTGTGCTTGATCATCGATACCCAGTGCGTGGGGACCGACTGCGGTCCGGGCTGCGAAGGCCCGGCGGCGCCGGCGCCGTCGGACACCGTGAGGCCGTAGAAGCGGGGGGCCACCTGCGTCTCGAGCAGTTCGTACAGCGCCGCCGCCTCGATGTCGTCGCGTTCCTCGGGGGACGCGTCGTTGTTGGCGGTCGGAATCGCCCAGCCGTTCTCGCCGTCGTACATCTCGTCCCACCAGCCGTCCAGGACCGAAAGGTTCAGCGAGCCGTTCAGGGCGGCCTTCATGCCGGAGGTGCCGCACGCCTCGAGCGGGCGCAGCGGGTTGTTCAGCCACACGTCGCACCCCGGGAACAGGGTCCGGGCCATGGCGATGTCGTAGTTGGGCAGGAAGGCGATCCGGTGCCGCACCGCCGGGTCGTCGGTGAACCGGACGAGGTCCTGGATCATCTTCTTGCCCGCGTCATCGGCCGGGTGCGACTTGCCCGCAATGACCAGCTGGATCGGGTGCGTCTTGTGCAGCAGCAGGGCCTTGAGCCGTTCGGGCTCGCGCAGCATCAGCGTGAGCCGCTTGTAGGTCGGCACACGCCGGGCGAAGCCGATGGTCAGGACGTCCGGGTCCAGCACCGAATCCGTCCACGCCAGCTCGGCGTCGGCCGCCCCGCGCTTCTTCCAGGCGGCCCGGAGGCGGCGCCGGACGTCCTCCACAAGCGACACCCGCATCTCGCGGCGGAGGGCCCAGACGTCCTCGTCGCTGACGTTGTAGGCGAGGTCCCAGCGGCCCTGCGCCTCCGCCTCGGCGCCGAACTGGTCACGCGCCAGTGCGGACACCCGCGGGTCCACCCAGGTGGGCACGTGCACACCGTTGGTGACCGAGGTGATGGGCACCTCGGAGTGGTCGAATCCCGGCCACAGTGCGGAGAACATGCCGCGGGACACGACGCCGTGCAGCTTGGCCACGCCGTTGGCACGCTGGGCCAGGCGCAGGCCCATGACGGCCATGTTGAACACGAACGGGTTGCCGTCCGTGTAGTCCTCGCGGCCCAGGTTCAGGATCTTTGCCACCGGCACATCGGGAGCCAGCCCGGCGTCAAAGAAGTGCTGGATCTGCGAGACCTCGAAGCGGTCAATGCCTGCGGGAACCGGGGTGTGCGTGGTGAACACGGTGGAGGCGCGTCCGGCGGCCAGTGCCTCGTCCCAGCTCAGCGGTTCCGCGGCGGACATCATTTCCTGGATCCGCTCCACGCCCAGGAAACCGGCATGGCCCTCGTTGGTGTGGAACACTTCCGGTGCGGGGCTGCCGGTGAGCTTCTGGTAGGCGCGCAGGGCCTTGACCCCGCCCATGCCGAGCAGGAGCTCCTGCTGGAGCCGGTGGTCACCGCCACCGCCGTACAGGCGGTCGGTGATGCCGCGGGCGGCTTCGTCGTTGCCCGGAACGTTGGAGTCCAGCAGCAGGAGCGGGACACGCCCGACGTCGGCGCGCCAGACGTGCGCCAGCAGCCGGCGGCCGTGGGGGAGCGGCAGGGAGATCTGGATGGGCTTGCCGTTGCCGTCAGCGGAGGCCTCGCGCAGCAGGGTCAGCGGCAGGCCGTCGGGATCCAGGACCGGATAGGTTTCCTGCTGCCACGCGTCGCGGGACAATGACTGCTTGAAATAGCCGGCCTGGTAGAGCAGGCCGACGCCGATCAGCGGCACGCCCAGGTCCGAGGCTGCCTTCAGGTGGTCGCCGGCGAGGATGCCGAGGCCGCCGGAGTACTGCGGCAGCACTTCGGTGATGCCGAACTCGGGGGAGAAGTAGGCAATGCACGCCGGTGCGCCGTCGCCGAGGCTCTGGTACCACCGGGGCTGCTCCAGGTACCGGTCAAGGTCCTCGGCAGCAGCGTGGACCCGGTGCACGACGTCCAGGTCCGCGGCGAGGCGCTGCAGCTCCTCCCGGCTGACCAGGCCCAGGAAGGACACGGGATCGTGGTCGCTCTCGGCCCAGATCTTCGGGTTCAGGCCCTCGAAAAGCTCCCGCGTCGGCCGGTGCCAGGACCACCGAAGATTGGTGGCCAGCCGGGCCAGGGGCCGGATCGACTCGGGAAGAACGGTTCGGACGGTAAATCTGCGGATTGCCTTCACCTGCGAAACACTAACCGACAAGTTGGAGGCCCGGAACTGCTTTAAGTTTCTTTTGCATAAATGACGGTCCGCCTCCCGGAAAACCCCGGAAAAAGTGAGCAGGCTTAGCAATCTGGCCGATTTGTCGATAACGTCGAGGCTGTGACGACTAACTCGCGAACCAGTGCCGTGTCCAAGCAAAAGCCGAAGGCCCTGATCACGGAGGGCCTCCGCTTTGGCCGTTTTCCGATCACTGCCGTACAGCCTGCGGTCGAAGGCGGTAAATTCCCCGCCAAGGCCGTGGTGGGGGAAACCCTGGTAGTCGGTGCCACTGCCTTCCGGGAGGGACACGACCGGCTCGGCGTCAGCGCCGTCCTGCTCGACCCCCGGGGGAAGGAACGCCAGCGCGTCCGCCTCTCCACACCCCGGGGCCCCCGCGGTATGGGAACCGACCGCTGGGAAGGGCTCCTGACCCCGTCCGGCACCGGCAACTGGTCCTTTGTGATCGAGGCCTGGCATGACAGCTATGGCACGTGGCACCACAACGCCGAGGTCAAAGTGGAAGCCGGAATCGACGTCGAACTGATGCTCGCCGAGGGCGCCGCGCTGCTCTCCGTCGCGTCCGAGGATTCCTCCCGCCCGTCCGCCGACCGGCGGACCCTGCGGATGGCCGTCGTCGGGCTCAACGACGCCAGCAAGACCGCCGAGGAACGGCTCGCCGCCGGATTCAGCGACGAAGTGGCTGACGTGATCGAACGCCAGCCGATCCGCGAACAGGTCACCGTCTCCGAGAAGTACCCCCTGTTGGTGGAGCGCGAGCTCGCCGGCCGGGGCGCCTGGTACGAGTTCTTCCCCCGGTCCGAGGGCGCCGTCCGCAACCACGAAACCGGGGAGTGGACCTCCGGAACCTTCCGGACCGCGGCCCGGCGCCTCGACGCCGTCGCGGCCATGGGCTTCGACATCATCTACATGCCGCCGATCCACCCGATCGGCGTCCAGCACCGCAAGGGCCCGAACAATACCCTTCTCGCCGGACCGCACGATCCCGGTTCCCCCTGGGCCATCGGCGCCAAGGAGGGCGGCCACGACGCCATCCACCCGGACCTGGGTACCTTTGAGGACTTCGATGCCTTCGTGGCGCGGGCAGGGGAGCTGGGGCTGGAAGTTGCCCTGGACCTTGCCCTGCAGGCCGCCCCGGACCACCCCTGGGTCGAGAGCCACCCCGAATGGTTCACCACCCGCGTTGACGGCAGCATTGCCTACGCGGAGAACCCGCCGAAGAAGTACCAGGACATCTTCCCGCTCAACTTCGACAACGATCCCGCCGGCCTGTCCAATGAGATCCTGCGCATTGTCTTCCTCTGGGTGAGCCACGGCGTCAAGGTCTTCCGCGTCGACAACCCGCACACCAAGCCGGTGTGGTTCTGGGAGTGGCTGATCGCCAAGGTCAACAAGAAGCACCCCGATGTCATCTTCCTCGCCGAGGCTTTCACCCGCCCGGCCATGATGCACGCACTGGGCCGTGCCGGCTTCCAGCAGTCCTACACGTACTTCACCTGGCGGAACACCAAGGAGGAGCTGGAGGAATACTTCCAGGAAGTCAGCCACGAGTCCCCGGCCTACTTCCGGCCGAACTTCTTCGTCAACACCCCGGACATCCTGACCGAATTCCTGCAGTACGGCGGGCCGCCCGCGTTCAAGATCCGGGCGGCGCTGGCTGCCACCGCCAGCCCCATCTGGGGCGTCTACGCCGGCTTCGAACTCTATGAGCACGTGGCCCGGCCCGGTGCCGAGGAGTACATCGACAACGAGAAGTTCGAGTACAAGGCCCGCGACTGGGACGCGGCGGCCGAATCCGGCCGGACGCTCGCCCCGTACCTGAGCCGGCTCAACGCCATCCGGCGGGCCCACCCCGCCCTGGGGGACCTGCAGAACCTGACGGTGCATGCGAGCACGGACAACGCCACTGTCGTCTATTCGAAGCACAAGACCCTCCCCGACGGCACGAAGGACACCCTGATCATCGTCGTCAACGTGGATCCGCACGGCATCCGGGAGAGCACGGTGACGCTGGATCTCGCGGCGCTGGAGTTGGACGCGGGCGACATGACGCACAATGGCCGTTTCATGGTGGATGATCTGTTGACCGGCGAGAGCTGGGAATGGGGGGAGTACAACTACGTTCGATTGGACGCCCACGTCGAACCCGCACACATTCTTAGCATCCGGAGGTAGCACGAGTGAGTTTCAGCACGACGAACCCCAACCAGCACTTCAGCCCGAAGGGGACTTTCGAACTGAACGCGCCCGGCCTCCAGCATGACCCGCACTGGTACCGCAAAGCGGTCTTCTACGAAGTGCTGGTCCGGGGTTTTGCCGACGGCAACGGCGACGGCTCCGGCGACTTCCACGGCCTGATCGAGAAGCTGGACTACCTCCAGTGGCTCGGCGTCGACTGCCTGTGGCTCCCGCCGTTCTTCCAGTCCCCGCTCCGTGACGGCGGCTACGACATCTCGGACTACAACTCCGTGCTCGACGAATTCGGCACCATCAGCGATTTCAAGCGCCTTGTCGCGGAGGCCCACGCCCGCGGCGTCCGCGTGATCATTGACCTCCCGCTGAACCACACCTCCGACCAGCACCCCTGGTTCCAGGAATCCCGCAAGGATCCGGACGGGCCGTTCGGCGACTTCTACGTCTGGAGCGACACAGACGAGAAGTACGAAGACGCCCGCATCATCTTCGTGGACACCGAGGAATCCAACTGGACCTTCGACCCGATCCGGCGCCAGTTCTTCTGGCACCGCTTCTTCAGCCACCAGCCGGACCTCAACTTTGAGAACCCCAAGGTCATTGATGCGCTCTTCGACGTCGTGCGGTTCTGGCTGGATCAGGGCATCGACGGCTTCCGCGCGGACGCCATCCCCTACCTCTTCGAGGAAGAGGGCACCAACTGCGAGAACCTGCCGCAGACCCACGAGTTCCTGCGCAAGCTGCGTAAAATGGTCGACGAAAGCTACCCGGGACGCGTGATCATCGCCGAGGCCAACCAGCCCCCGGCTGAAGTGGTGGAGTACTTCGGCAGCGAGGCGGAACCGGAATGCCACATGGCCTTCCACTTCCCGATCATGCCGCGCCTCTACTACGCGCTGCGGGACCAGAAGGCCGCGCCCATCATCGAGACGATGAAGGACACCCCGAACATCCCCGAAGGCGCCCAGTGGGGAACGTTCCTGCGGAACCACGACGAACTGACGCTGGAAATGGTCACCGCCGACGAGCGCGCGGCCATGCTCGGCTGGTACGCGCCGGACCCGCGCATGCGCGCCAACATCGGCATCCGTCGCCGCCTGGCGCCGCTGCTGGACAATTCGCGCTCGGAGATCGAGCTCATCAACGCCCTGCTGCTGTCCCTGCCCGGCAGCCCGTTCCTGTACTACGGGGACGAGATCGGCATGGGGGACAACATCTGGCTCGAGGACCGCGACGCCGTCCGCACCCCGATGCAATGGAACCCGGACCGCAACGCAGGGTTCTCCAACGCTGACCCCGGCAAGTTGTATCTTCCGGTGATCCAGTCGCTGGTCTATAACTACAGCATGGCCAACGTCGAGGCCGAGGCGGCCCACTCGGGTTCGCTGCTGCGCTGGACCCGCCAGATCCTCAGCGTCCGGAAGAACCACCCCGCCTTCGGGCTGGGCGGCTTTGAGCACGTCGAGGCCGACCACGACGTTGTCCTTGCCTACCTCCGCGAACTGCCGGAAGGCAACGCGGCCGGTGAGGACGGCGAAACCATTCTGTGCGCCTTCAACTTGTCGCAGCATCCGGTGGCTACCACGCTGCGGGTGCCAAGGTTCGCGGGCCGCGGCCTCCGGGACGTGTTCGGCGGCCAGGCATTCCCGGGGATCTCCGACGACGGAACCCTGACGCTGACCCTGGGCAGCCACGATTTCTTCTGGCTCCGGATCCGCTCGGCAGCCTCCAACCCGTCATCGCCCTACACCCAGGCCATGCCGATCCTTTCCATCGAAGGCTGACATGACCCGACCCACCCTCACTCCGGCCCTGAGCGGACTGCTCGGCGGCTGGCTTCCGCGCCAGCGCTGGTTCCCCGTCAAGAGCGCCGCGTTCAGCTTCGAGCCCGCCGGGGGACTGCGCCTGGCCGGCGGCCCCGGCAGCGTTTCAGCCAGCGCCGAACTTGAGGTGCTGCTGCTGGCCGTGAACTACCCGACGCCGGACGGCTCGCGCACCGACGTCGTGCAGGTCCCGCTGAGCATCCGCCGCGCGCCCCTGCCCGGGGCGGACTCGGCGCTGATCGGCCAGATTTTCGACGCCGTTCCCGCCGGCGCTGCGGCCGACGACGCCGGAGCGCCCGGCGCGCTGTGGATTTACGACGGCGTCCACGACCCGGCGTTCATCGCGGCGTGGCTGGAACTCATGCGCCACGGCGGCACCACCCCGGCCGGGAACGCTAGCGGCCACCTCGTGGAGTCCGGCTACCTCCTGCCCCAGGCCACCGGCGTCGTCAAGGTCCTCTCCGGGGAACAGTCCAACAGCTCCGTGATCGTCGACGACGGCGAGTCGGCCGCGATCCTGAAGTTCTTCCGGGTGCTCTCGGAGGGCCAAAACCCGGAGGTCGAAATCGGCGCCGCCCTGACCGCAGGGCGCACCGCTGAAGTACCGGCCACCCTCGGCTGGGTGACCGGGGAGTGGGCGGAGGCACCCGCCGGGGCGCAGGACGCCCGCCCCGCGCGCGGCGAACTGGCCGTGGCCCACGAGTTCCTCGCCGGTGGCCTGGACGCCTGGCGGCTGGCCGTCAACGCGGCGAGCCAGGGCCGGGACTTCACCGCCGAGGCCCACGCCCTGGGTGCCGCGACTGCCACGGTGCACCGCCGGCTGGCGCAGGCACTTGGCGTCGCCTCCGAATCCGTTCCGGGAGGCGACATTGCGCCCGGCGTAGCCCAGCGGGTGCGGCAGTCCTGGGCGCAGGCCGGGACCGCCGTCGGCCCGTACGGTGAGGAGCTGGACAGGCTCCTGGCGCGCCTCGAAGGCAGCGGTGCCGGACCGCTGCAGCGGATCCACGGTGACCTCCACCTGGGCCAGATCCTGCAGGTTCCCGGTGGTGCCGGGAAGGCGCCGCGCTGGGCCATCCTCGACTTCGAGGGGGAACCGCTCCGGCCGATCTCGGAACGCAATTTCCCCGACGTCCCGCTGCGCGACGTCGTCGGAATGCTGCGGTCCTTCGACTACGCCGCCGGAGCGGCCGTCCGCGAGCACCCGGAGGCGGACGTCCCGGAGACCTGGGTTGACGACTGCGCCGAGGCCTTCCTGGCCGGCTACGCCGAAGTCATCCCCGGCAGCATCGACCGCGATTCGCCGCTCTTCGTCGCGCTGTGGCTCGACAAAGCCCTCTACGAAGTCATCTACGAACTACGGAACAGGCCCGACTGGCTCTCCATTCCGGTCCACGCATCACGTCGTCTCCTCGGCAGTACAGGCTCCGGCGTTCCCGCCGAAGCCGCAGCGGAAGGTATCAAAATGACAGGTTCAGCACGTATCGATCGTCCCGGAAGTCCACTGCCGGTGGATGCGGACACCCTGGCGAGGGTCGCCGCCGGCGAACACCACGCGCCGCACTCGGTCCTGGGCGCGCACCTCGATGACCACGGCCACGTCACGATCCGCACGGTCAAGCACCTCGCCGAAGCCGTCTCCGTTGTGACCGCAACCGGCACGTTCCCGATGACGCACGAGTCCGGCGGGGTGTGGGTTGCCGTGCTGGAGCCGCTGGAGACGGACCATGTCCCGGACTACCGGCTGGAAGTGAGCTACGAGGGCCAGGCGCCGCAGCCGGCCGACGACCCGTACCGTTACCTGCCCACCATCGGAGAGCTCGACCTGCACCTGATCGGTGAAGGCCGCCACGAGCGCCTCTGGGATGTTCTCGGCGCGCACGTCCAGCACTACAAGTCCGCCCTGGGCGACGTCGACGGCGTGTCCTTCGCCGTGTGGGCGCCGAACGCGCAGGCGGTCCGCGTCAAGGGCGATTTCAACGGCTGGGACGGCCGCCAGCACTCGATGCGGTCGCTCGGCTCCTCCGGGGTCTGGGAAGTCTTTATCCCCGGCGTTTTGGCAGGGGCGTGCTACAAATTCGAGATCCGGACCAAACACGGTTACTGGGTGGAGAAAGCGGATCCGCTGGCCTTCGGCACGGAGGTTCCGCCGCTGACAGCATCGCGTGTTGTGGAGCCCTCCTACGCTTTCAAGGATGCGGAGTGGATGGAAGCCCGCGCCGCACGGGATCCGCACAATTCGCCGATGAGTGTCTATGAAGTGCACCTCGGCTCCTGGCGGGTCGGGCTCAGCTACCGGGAACTGGCGAAGGAACTGGTCGAATACGTCAAGTGGCTTGGCTTCACCCATGTGGAGTTCATGCCCGTGGCGGAGCACCCCTTCGGCGGGTCCTGGGGTTACCAGGTCACGTCCTACTTCGCTCCGACGTCACGCTTCGGCCATCCCGACGAGTTCCGGTACCTCGTGGATGAACTCCACCAGGCCGGCATCGGGGTGCTGCTGGACTGGGTGCCGGCGCACTTCCCCAAGGATGAGTGGGCGCTGGCCCGGTTCGACGGCGAAGCGCTGTACGAGCACTCCGACCCGAACCTGGGCGAGCACCCGGACTGGGGAACGCTGATCTTTGACTTCGGCCGCAGCGAAGTCCGCAACTTCCTGGTCGCGAACGCGCTCTACTGGCTCGACGAATACCACATCGACGGCCTGCGGGTGGATGCCGTGGCCTCCATGCTCTACCTCGACTACTCCCGCGAGGAGGGCCAGTGGCAGCCGAACCGCTTCGGCGGACGGGAGAACCTCGAGGCCATCTCCTTCCTGCAAGAGGTCAACGCCACGGTCTATAAGACGCACCCCGGGGCGGTCATGATCGCCGAGGAATCCACCGCGTTCCCTGGCGTCACGGCGCCGACGAGCCAGGGCGGCCTGGGCTTCGGAATCAAGTGGAACATGGGCTGGATGCACGATTCGCTCAAGTACATGGCCGAGGATCCGTTCAACCGCCGGTGGCACCACGGCACCATCACCTTCTCCATGGTCTACGCCTACACGGAGAACTTCCTGCTGCCGATCAGCCACGACGAGGTTGTGCACGGCAAGGGTTCGATGCTGCGGAAGATGCCGGGGGACCGCTGGCAGCAGCTGGCGAACCTGCGCGCGTTCCTGGGCTACCAGTGGGCCCACCCGGGCAAGCAGCTGATCTTCATGGGCACGGAATTCGGCCAGGAAGCCGAATGGTCCGAACAGCACGGCCTGGACTGGTGGCTGGCGGAAATTCCGGCGCACCGCGGGATGCAGCTCCTGACCAAGGACCTCAATGAGCTGTACAGCTCGACCCCTGCGCTCTACGAACGGGACAACGACCCCGCCGGCTTCCAGTGGATCAACGGCGGGGACTCCAACCGCAACGTGCTGACCTTCATCCGACGCGACGCCGCGGGTAACCCGCTGGTGTGTGCCTTCAACTTCTCGGGGGCCCCGCACACGGACTTCCAGCTTGGCGTCCCCACCGCGGGGAAGTGGCAGGAAGTGCTGAACACCGACGCCGACGCGTACGGAGGTTCCGGTGTCCTGAACGGGGGAACCCTGACGGCCCCCGACGTAGCCATCGACGGCCAGCCGGCCACCCTCACCGTCACGCTGCCCCCGCTGGGTGCCGCGTACTTCAAGCCGGTGGGCTGACGCCGGCCAGCCGCCCCAGGCCGCTGCCCGGTTGAACATCGTCGAAGAGCCCGGAATCCCCGTGATTCCGGGCTTTTTGATGCCCTGCTGGAGCGAGTCTCGCGGTCCCTTTGTCAGCAGGGCAAAGTGGTGGTAGAGTTTATTTCCGCGCTGCTCCCCGGAGTTGAACGGCCACCCAGACCAAGAAGCCTCACGGCGAGACTGAGTCAGGGCGCCGATTAGACAAGGGTGAAGCGGCCCGGTAAGATAGAGAAGTTGCTCCGGAGCGATCCACGGCTGAGGTTGTGGTGGTGCCGGGTGTGTCTGTTGTTTGAGAACTCAATAGTGTGCCAAGTTTGTTGATACCAATTTATTGTATTGAATTGGTTGAATTGACTGGATCCGCCACCCCGTGGTGTGGTCTGGTTTTTACAGCTGGTTTCAAATTTTGTGCAGCTGG
>JAXMJF010000006.1:0-11096 GCA_034376805.1 Arthrobacter sp. | reverse complement strand
ATCGCCGACGGCCGCACGGTCGAGGGCAGCCACGCGCTGATGACGGTCGGATCGGTGCCCAACACCAGCGGCCTGGGCCTCGAGCGGGTCGGCGTCGAGCTCGAACCCGGCGGTTACATCCCCGTCGACCGGGTGTCGCGCACCCCGGCGGCGGGCATCTACGCCGCCGGGGACTGCACCGGGCTGCTGCCGCTGGCGTCGGTGGCCGCCATGCAGGGCCGCATCGCGATGTACCACGCGCTCGGGGAGGGGGTGTCGCCGATCCGGCTGCGCACGGTCGCGTCGGCGACGTTCACCCGTCCTGAGATCGCCGCCGTCGGCATCCCGCAGTCGTCGATCGACGACGGCAGCGTGCCGGCCCGCACCATGGTGCTGCCGCTGAACACCAACGCCAGGGCGAAGATGTCGCTGCTCCGGCATGGTTTCGTGAAGATCTTCTGCCGGCCCGCCACCGGTGTGGTGATCGGTGGTGTCGTGGTGGCGCCGATCGCCTCGGAGCTGATCCTGCCGATCGCGCTGGCGGTGCAGAACAACCTGTCGGTGACCGACCTGGCGCAGACGCTGTCGGTGTATCCGTCGTTGTCGGGTTCCATCGTGGAGGCAGCGCGCCGGTTGATGGCGCACGACGATCTTGACTGATCGCACGTAACCTGAGACGGACAACCGTACTGACGAGTAACGAGGAGCCGGTCAACGTGCGTGACCCGATCCCCGGTCCGGGCAACGGGCAGACCTTTCTGGGCCCGGAGCAGCGGGCCCGAGCCTGGGAGCGGCTGGGCAGCGAGCAGTTCGACGTCGTCGTGGTCGGCGGTGGGGTTGTCGGCGCGGGAGCCGCGCTCGACGCGGCGACCCGCGGCCTGAAGGTGGCGCTGGTCGAGGCGCGCGATTTCGCGTCGGGAACCTCCAGCCGCAGCAGCAAGATGTTCCACGGCGGCCTGCGCTACCTGGAGCAGCTGGAGTTCGGCCTGGTGCGTGAGGCGCTACACGAACGCGAGCTGTCGCTGACGACGCTGGCGCCGCATCTGGTCAAGCCGCTGCCGTTCTTGTTCCCGCTGACCAACCGCTGGTGGGAACGGCCCTACATCGCTGCGGGCATCATGCTCTACGACCAGCTGGGCGGCTCGAAATCCCTGCCGGCGCAGAAACATCTGACTCGCGCCGGTGCGCTGCGGCTGTCACCCGGGTTGAAACGAAGCTCGCTGATCGGCGGGATCCGTTACTACGACACCGTTGTCGACGACGCCAGGCACACGATGACGGTGGCCCGCACGGCCTCCCACTACGGGGCGGTGGTGCGCACATCGACCCAGGTGGTGGCGTTGCTGCGGGAGGGTGACCGCGTCACCGGCGTGCGGGTGCGCGACTCCGAGGATGGGGCGATCACCGAGGTGCACGGCCACGTCGTGGTCAACGCCACCGGGGTGTGGACCGACGAGATCCAGGCATTGTCCAAGCAGCGGGGCCGGTTTCGGGTGCGCGCGTCCAAGGGCGTGCACATCGTGGTGCCGCGGGACCGCATCGTCAGCGAGGTCGCGATCATCCTGCGCACCGAGAAATCGGTGCTGTTCGTCATCCCGTGGGGCACGCATTGGATCATCGGCACCACCGACACCGACTGGCACCTCGACAAAGCCCACCCGGCCGCGTCCAGCAAGGACATCGACTACATCCTCGAGCACGTGAACCGGGTCCTGAAACGCCCGCTCACCCGCGAGGACGTCGAAGGGGTTTACGCCGGGCTCCGCCCGCTGCTGGCCGGCGAAAACGACTCCACCGCCAAACTTTCCCGCGAGCACGTCGTGGCCCACCCTGTGCCCGGGCTCGTTGTCGTGGCCGGCGGCAAATGGACCACCTACCGGGTCATGGCCAAGGACGCCGTCGACGAGGCGACCCGCAGCATGGACGAACGCGTCCCGCCCAGCTGCACGGAGTCCATCCCGCTGCTCGGCGCCAGCGGATTCAAAGCCACGTGGAACAAACGGAACCGGATGGCCGAAGAGACCGGAGTCCACGTCGCGCGGATCGAGCACCTGCTCAACCGCTATGGTTCGATGGCCCCGGAGGTGCTGGCGCTCATCACCGCGAACCCGGAACTGGGCGAACCGCTGCCCGGCGCGGACGACTACCTCGCCGCCGAGGCCGTGTACGCCGCCACCCATGAGGGCGCCCGGCATGTGCAGGACGTGCTGACCCGCCGGACCAGGATTTCCATCGAGGCCTGGGACCGCGGTGTGTCCGCCGCGCCGGTAGTCGCTAAACTGATGGGAGAAGTCCTCGGCTGGAGCGATGCGCAGGTCGAAGGCGAGATCAAGCACTACCTGGCCAGGGTCGACGCCGAACGGCTCAGCCAGGAGCAGCCGGACGACGAATCCGCTGACGCAGCACGAATGGGCGTCGAGGACATCGTTCCGCTGCGTTGACCGGCAGCGTCCGCCGGCCGCCTCGACCCGAGGCTGCCGGCGGACTGACGCCACTTCGAAGGGATACCTCTTGGCGGAACCATTGGACCGGTATGACGCCGAGCTCACCACCCCAGAAATGGTGATCCTCGAGATGGACGCCACCGACAAGCTCGACGCCACGACCCAGCTCGCGGAACGGATGCACGCCGCCGGGCGCATTTCGGATCTTCCGGGTTTCCTCAAGCACGTCAACGCCCGTGAACACCAGCTGGCCACCGGCCTTCCCGGCGGCATCGGCCTGCCCCACGCCCGCAGTGAGTTCGTCTCCCGGACCACCATCGCCGTCGGCATCACGAAATACGGCAAAGCGCTCGACTTCGGTGCCGCCGACGGGCCGGCGACGGTGGTCCTTCTGATCGCGACCCCGGCCAGCTCCTTCTCCGAGCACCTCGAAGTCCTGGCCACGCTGGCCAGGTCATTGTCGAAGGAGTCGTTCCGCGAATCGCTCCGCCGTGCCTACGACCCCGAAGTGATCGCCGAACTCATCAACTCCAGCCTGGTCTTCTTCGACCACTAAGATTGGGGCAGGCCCTTCCGTGTCGACTTCGTCGCCACGTAGGGACCCTGCTGCCCCACTCTCGCCGTTTCGTTGTTCTACACACGGACGAAGTACGGTTAAGGGGTGCTGAAAACTGCCCTCAAACCCCGCTGGATCGCAGGCCTGGTCTTTGCGATCGTCGTGTCAGGGGTGTTTGTCCTGCTCAGCCAGTGGCAGTTCGGCCGCTCGACCCAGCCCGAGATGACGGTCGCCACCACGACCGAGGAACCCAAAGCCCTCACCACGGTGCTTCAGCCCGGGGAGTTCTTTCCGGGTTCGGTTGCTGACCAGATCGTCACCGCCACCGGAAGCTACGATCCGCAGAAGCAGGTCCTCGTCCCGGGCCGCCTGAACGACGGCGCCACGGGCTACTGGATCGTTTCGGCCCTGGCCGTGAGCGACGCCCCCGTCCTGACCGGATCCGGCGCTTCGCCGCAGACCTGGATCCCCGTGGCCCGGGGCTGGGTTGCCGACCCCGCAGACGCGCCCGCGCCGCCGTCGGGCACCATTGAACTGACCGGACGGCTGCTGCCCTCCGAAGCCCCGCTGCCGGAGACCGACGCGGGCCCCGGCCGGGCCAGCGCCGTCTCCGTCGCGGAACTCATCAACATCTGGGAAGTCAGCAGCTACCCCGGCTTCGTCGCCGCGAGCTCCGAAGCCGCCGGCGGCAGCGACGTCAGCGCCGCCGCGTCCGGCGGAGAGGTCAAGCCGCTGAACATCGGGCCGCAGCCTCCCGCCGAAAAGGTCAACTGGCTGAACCTGTTCTACGCCGCGGAGTGGGTCGTGTTCGCCGGCTTCGCGCTGTTCATCTGGTGGCGGCTGGTCAAGGATGACTACCGCCGCGGACTCGAGGACGCCCTCGACGAGGAACATGAAGCCGCGGCGCGGGAGCGTCCCGAACCGGACCCCACCGAACCGCACCCCACCGAAACGAAAGTGCAATCATGATCGAGCCCCAGCCGGCCGTCCAGCCGCAGCAGTCCAGCGCCCCCGGAAGCGGGCGCGGCAAGAAGCGCCGCTTTGGCGGAACCGAGGCCCAGATCCGCTCGGCGTTGAAGTTCTACAAGGTGCTCGCGTACATGACCGGCGCCATGCTGCTGCTGCTCTGCGCCGAACTGATCGCCCGGTACGCCTTTGGCCAATACCTCTTCGCGGGCGGAACCAACGCCGTCACCGGTGAGCCTTTCGGCCTCGGATTCGCCGATGCCGAGCCGCCCGGCGTCATCGGCGGCGTGAATCTCTCCGTCGCGGTCCTGATTGTGCACGGCTGGATGTACGTCGTGTACCTCATGTCCAACTTCCGCCTGTGGTCGCTGATGCGCTGGCCGTTCGCGAAGATGATCGTCCTGGCACTCGGCGGCGTGGTGCCGTTCCTGTCCTTCTTCGTGGAGAAGAAGTTCCACGCCGAGGTGGAGGCCGAACTGGCCGCGAACCCGCAGGCTCCGCAGCGCTACTGAGCACGCGCCGGCCCGGCACCGGGCGCCACGGGACCGGGCGTGTGAGTTCGCTTACCCGGCGGCCATTCCCGGGCCCGGACCGGCTTCTCAATGTGCGGGCGGACGGCGCCGCAAAGTAGGCTAGTACGGTGACTACTCCCACTGCATCCCAGACGTCCCACAAGCCCGTGCTGGTTGTTGATTACGGTGCCCAGTACGCGCAGCTGATCGCCCGCCGCGTCCGGGAAGCGAATGTGTATTCGGAAGTGGTTCCGCATACCTACAGCACCGAGCAGCTCCTGGCCAAGAACCCCGCCGCCATCATCCTCTCGGGCGGCCCCGCGAGCGTCTACGCCGAAGGCGCCCCGAGCGTCGGGGCGGACCTGTTCGAAGCCGGCGTCCCGGTCTTCGGCATCTGCTACGGCTTCCAGGCCATGGCGAACGCCCTGGGCGGCAAGGTCGCCCAGACCGGGCTCCGCGAGTACGGTGCCACCGAAACCACCACCATCGGCGAGGGCCGCTCCATCCTGGCGGGCATGCCCCAGCACCAGAGCACCTGGATGAGCCACGGCGACTCCGTCCACGAGGCTCCCGAAGGCTTCGAGGTCCTGGCGACGACGGCCGGAGCCGACGTCGCCGCCTTCGCCAACGAGGAGAAGAGCCTCTACGGCGTGCAGTGGCACCCCGAGGTGAAGCACTCCGCGTACGGCCAGCAGGTCCTCGAGAACTTCCTGTTCAAGGGCGCCAAGCTGGAACCGAACTGGACCACCGGCAACATCCTCGAGGAGCAGGTCGACCGCATCCGCAAGCAGATCGGTGACGCCCGGGTCATTTGCGGCCTGTCCGGCGGCGTTGACTCCGCCGTCGCCGCCGCCCTGGTCCAGCGAGCCGTCGGCGACCAGCTGACCTGTGTGTTCGTGGACCACGGACTGCTGCGCGAAGGCGAAGCCGAACAGGTCGAACGCGACTTCGTGGCCGCCACCGGCGTCAAGCTCTACGTTGCCAACGAGCAGGAGCGCTTCCAGTCGGCCCTGGCCGGGGTCAGCGACCCGGAGACAAAGCGCAAGATCATCGGCCGCGAATTCATCCGCGCCTTCGAGGAAGCCGAGCTGGCGATCATCGCCGAGGCAGCCGCGCACGGCGAGAAGATCAAGTTCCTCGTGCAGGGCACCCTGTACCCCGACGTCGTCGAATCCGGCGGCGGCGAAGGTGCAGCGAACATCAAGAGCCACCACAACGTGGGCGGACTGCCGGAAGACCTGCAGTTCGAACTCGTTGAACCGCTGCGCGCCCTGTTCAAGGACGAGGTCCGCGCCGTCGGCGCCCAGCTGGGCCTGCCGCAGGAAATCGTGGGCCGCCAGCCGTTCCCGGGCCCGGGCCTCGGCATCCGCATCGTCGGTGAAGTCACCAAGGAGCGGCTGGACCTGCTGCGCAAGGCAGATGCCATAGCGCGGGCCGAACTGACCGCCGCCGGGCTCGACAACGAAGTCTGGCAGATGCCGGTGGTCCTGCTGGCCGATGTCCGCAGCGTCGGCGTCCAGGGCGACGGCCGCACCTACGGACACCCGATTGTGCTGCGGCCCGTCTCCTCCGAGGACGCCATGACGGCGGACTGGTCGCGGCTGCCCTACGATCTGCTGGCCAGGATCTCCAACCGCATCACCAACGAGGTGGACGGCGTGAACCGCGTCGTACTCGACGTGACCAGCAAGCCGCCGGGAACCATTGAGTGGGAATAGCCCGGTAACTGGCTAATCGGGTGGCCGGTCTCCTGGGGGAGACCGGCCATTTCGCGTCTGTCCGGGTCAGCCCGGACGGGAGTCCGCCGGCCGCATTTGGCGGGGACGGGCGATCCGGTGAATTCGGTCGAATTTGTCTCCCGCCAGTGTTGCGGAGCCTCACCGGCGCCGGATTCGGGCTACCCTCGAATGCATGCCGGTATTGTTCAGGACGTCCCGCGCGAGCACGGAAAACGTGAGCACAGTAAACGCGAGTACAGAAAAGAAGGCAGCAGTGTCAGTTGGTCAAGGCCACCCCGAGGGCTCCGAAGAGCTCAGGAAATGGCTGTCTGGGCTCAAGCCCGTCACCGGAGCAGACACCATGCTGCGCTTCACCAAGACGCCCGAGGGGTCCATTGATCTGACCCACGCGCACCCGTCCGGGCTGGCGCAACTGATGGCCGGCCGGCGCACCCGGCTCTCCACCCTGATCCGGGACCACCAGCAGTACGTCGTCGCGGCGAGGGCCTCGCGCAATCTGCGGTCCAAGATTTTCGAACTCGCCAATGACCGCGGCATCGACGCGGGCTACTTCTCGGCGGGCACGGTGGTCTGGACCTCCGCCGTTGGTGGAAAACCGCAGCGTGTCTCCGCCCCGGTCATGCTGGCCTCCATCTCCCTCACCGTGCGCCCGGGCGAGGACGACTACGAACTGCAGCTGACCGAACAGGCCAAAATCAACCCGGCCCTGATCCGTCACCTGAAGACCATTCACGGGATTGTCTTCGACGTCAACGCCGTCACCCGCATGGCGTACAGCACCGCCCGCTTTGATCCCCAGCCGGTCCTCGACCGCCTTGGCACCCTCATCCAGCCCATCCACGGCGCCGAGGTCGAGCACAACCTCCTGGTCTCCACTTTCGCGGACCTTTCCGGAAGCCTCGCGGATCCCTGGATCAACGAGAACCATCCCCTCGTGGCGGCGCTGGCGCGCGCCGCAGCCGGCGGTGCGGTGGAGGTTCCCGAGCTCAAGGCCGGCCGCTTCCCGAGCACCGATGATCGGGATCCCGCCGAGGAACTGCTGCTGCTCGACGCCGACAACGACCAGCAGTACGTCATCGACGCCGTCCGGGCCGGGGACTCGATCGTGGTCAGCAGCCCGCCGGGCACCGGCCAGACCCAGACAGCCATCAACACCATCGGCGCCCTCGTCGATCAGGGCAAGACCGTCCTGGTGGTGGGGGACCGGCGCGCCAGCCTGGGCGAGATCTCCGCAGAACTGGACACTTTGGGGCTGGACTCCACCCTGTTCCAGCTCGCCGGCAACACCACCCCGCTGCAGCTCAAGGGCCAGCTGGTCCGGGCCATCATGCGCAACGAAAAATCCCTCGAGCCCCAGCTCAGCAACCTGCACACCACCTTGATCGAGCACCGTCACGCCCTTCGGGACCACGTCGCCTCGCTGCACAACGTCCGGCAACGCTGGGGCTGCTCGCCCTACGAGGCCATGCAGTCGCTGGCCGAGCTGACCTCGCTCCAGCCGGCCCCGGCCACCACCGTCCGGCTCAAGCGCAGCGTCCTGGACAACATCCGCGACCGCGAGGAACTTGCCGGGCGGCTCCACCGCGCCGCCGAACTGGGCAGCTTCAGCCGGTCCTCGACGGCAAGCCCCTGGCACGGCGCCCGCCTCCTGACCCGCAAGGAAACCCAGGAAGCCCAGCAGGTGGCCCGCTCGGTGGCCGGCAAGCTGCCGGAACTGCGCGAACTGATGAGCGGCGTCGCGGACCATGCCGAGATCCGCCTGGGCCGCACCTTTGCCGAATGGGGCGACCAGGTTGAGCTTCTCGTCGCGGTCCGCGAGAGCCTCGACAAATTCACCCCGGATATTTTCGACCGCCCGGTCCACGACCTCATCTCCGCCACCGCAGCCTCCTCCTGGCGGCGCGAACGGAACATCGAGATGCCGTCCATGCAGCGTTCCCGCCTGCGCCGGGTGGCGAAGGAATACGTCCGCCCGGGCGTCCACATCGCGGACCTGCACAGCTCCCTGGTCCTCGTCCAGGAGCAGCGGGCCGCGTGGTCCGGCTACGCCACAACGCAGCGCCATCCCGCAGTCCCGTCCGGCCTCGGGGAGATCATCGCCCTGTACCGCGAGCTGGAAACGGAGCTGGCCGAGCTGGGCCAGGCCGTCAGGCACGCTGCCGCGGGCGGCGAACTGCACGCCACCCCCTACGAAGAACTCATGGAGCGACTGGAACGGTTGGTGGCCGACACCGGCACGCTCGAGACGCTGCCGGAGCGGACGCTCCTGGTCGAGAACATGCGCGAGCACGGACTCGGCGAACTGCTCGCCGACCTGGCCGAACGTGAGGTGCCGGCCGAATCGGTCGCCACGGAGCTTGAGCTCGCCTGGTGGCAGTCGGCGCTGGAAGCCATGATCAGCGGGGACGACTACCTGGCCATGTCCGACGGCGACGCCCTGCGTCAGCTCGAAGCCGAGTACCGCCTCGCGGACAACGCCCACATCGCCAGCGGTGCGGCCCGGCTGCGCTGGCAGCTGGCCGAACGGTGGCGGGCGGCCATTGCGGAGCAGCCGCGCCAGGCCGAGCTGCTGCGCAGCCTGCTCAAGGATGGCCGCGTCACCCTTCCGGCCCTGACCGGGCAGGCCCCCGAGCTGCTGCCAGTGCTGGTGCCGGTATGGTCGGTGAGCCCCTATCTCCTGACGGCGGTCCTGCCCGTGGAGCAGAGGTTCGACGCTGTTGTCATCCTCGACGCCGAGGCGACGTCGCTGCAGGCTGTCCTGCCGGCCATCGCCCGATCCAAACAGGTCATCGCCTTCGGTGACGACCGGATTGCCAGCCCGCGGACCTTCACCGTCAGCGTTGAGCGGCTTGCCGCAGGCGAGAGCTCCCACCAGGGTGTGGAGAGCGCTTACCAGGCTCTGGCGACCGTGTTGCCCACCTGGAGCCTGCGCACGGTGTACCGCGCCGTTGATGAAGACCTCGTGCGGCAACTCAGCCGGGGCTTCTACGACAGCGGACTGCGCCGGTTGCCGGAAGGCCAGTCCGCCACCGGGCTGGACCGCGCCTTGATGGTGGAATACCTGCCGGACGGCACGGGTCTGCCCAGCGCGGACCAGGACGGTGTCGAATCCGTCGTGGCCGAGGTCAACCGTGCGGTGGAGCTCGTCTTCGAACATGCCCGGCTGCGGCCGCGGACCTCGCTGGCTGTCGTCACCGGCAGCCTCCGGCACGCCGCCCGGATCGGCGAGTCCATCCGGTTGCAGCTGCCCAATTACCCGCTGCTGGCCAGTTTCTTCACCGCCGGCGACGAATCCTTCCGGGTGGTTGACCTGGAACGCGCCCAGGGCCTGGTCCGCGATCATGTGATCTTCTCGCCGGGGTATGGACGCACCCCGCACGGGCGGGCTCTCCACAGCCTGGGCCCGCTGTCCCTGGACGGCGGACGGGCCAAGTTCGCCCTCGCCATGACACGGGCGCGACGGTCGCTGCACGTGCTGAGCTGCTTCCGGCCCGAGGATCTCGACGTGACCCGGCTGAGCCACGGCGCGGTCGACTTCTACGAGCTGCTGGACCGTGAAATCGCGGGCAACTCCGACCTGGGCAGCCCGGCATCGCGGGCGGCCGCCAGCGAACAAGCCCTGGGAGCAGACCCCCTGGTGGCTGACCTCGGCGACCGCCTGCGGGCCCGGGGTGCCAGGGTCTGGCACCAGTACGATGGCGCCCTGAACATGGTGGCCGCGGCCGATCCGCTGAGCACCCTCGGACAGGACGATGCGGAGATTCCCCGGCCGGTGGCGATTGAGTCCGACGGAACCGAGCAGTACCGCCGGCTGACCGTCCGCGAACGCAGCAGGCTCCGCCCGCAACTCCTGGAGCGGCTCGGCTGGCGTTACATGCCACTATGGACCATAGAGGTGTTCACCGATCCTTCGGCCTGCGCCGACCGCATCGGCGGATACCTGGGCCTGGAAAAGCCGGCCGTGACGCACCGGAAACAGACCTCGCCGGGATTCTTCGACGACGACGTCGAGAACCTAGCCGTCAACGAAGCGCAAGCCTCGGAGCGGCGGGCCTCGTCCGGACGGCCGGACAGCGGGCAGGAGTACAGAACAAATCAGGGCAGTAAGGAGGCCGGCGGCATGACTGCGGACGGCGATACCCAGAACCACGGCGATATCCGGAACGGTGGCGACGTCCAAAACGGCGGTGAAGGCCGGGACGGCAGCCGGGACGAAGCGACACCACCCGCGGCGGCGGCCGTCCCCGCTGGTGTGCTGCCCAACAAGGCCGCCGAAGACGATCCCAGGCGCTGGGGCGACGAACCGGGCGGCTACGACCACGACGCGTGGCTCGAGGAACAGAAGCCTCCGCACTGGGGGTAGGCTCCCCGGCCTGGCCCGGCCCGGGGGATCGGGCTTCCGGCCAAGCTCCGGCCGGGAGGACCCGCTAATCGGGAGCCGCCGCCACAAGGACAAAGAACAGCTTTCCCTGCGTGGATGCCCCGGCGAGGCGTCCGGCCTGATCGGCGTCGGCGGCAACGACCAGCAGACCGTCGGTCTCCCCGGTGGCCAGCCATTCGCCGCCCCCGGTGCCGTGCACCGAGGTCCACAGCACCGGCACCGCGGCGGCAAGCACCTGGGAAGCTGCCGGCTGGTCAAAGCCGTTGCCGGTTGTCATGACGACGTTGACGAGCTGCCCGGGAGAGACCAGCTGGATCGACGCGGGGTCCGCCATCCGGAGCGGCACGGCGGCAGATCCCGAAGGGCTTCCCGCCAGCAGGCCGGGACCAAGGAGCTGGGAGTCGGACAGCAATTGGCCCTTGCGGAGAGCCACCGCAAGCTGTTTGCCCTGCAGGGACTCGGTGCCGGCAAAGCTGCCGGCGGGCACCAGGCCGCGCGGGACGTTCAGCGCCGTGAGGT
>JAXMJF010000005.1:0-19932 GCA_034376805.1 Arthrobacter sp. | reverse complement strand
CCGGCCGCCACTTCAGGTCAAACAGGAAAATCATCGCCTCGGGCGGGAGGCTTCCGCGGAACCGCGCTGCCGCTCTAGTAGCGGCGGGTGACGGTGGCCATCGGGCACTCGAAGTGGCGTCCGGCGGAGAGTCCGACGTCGTTGAGGTAACGGACGATGATGCCGTAGGACTGCAGCAGCGTGGTTTCGGTGTAGGGAACCTGGTGCTTCGCGCAGAACTCGCGGACGATCACGGCAGCCTTGTCGAGCTGCGGCCGGGCCATATCCGGGAAGAGGTGGTGCTCGGCCTGGCGGTTGAGGCCGCCGAGCAGGATGTCCATGAAGCGCCCGCCGGAGATGTTCCGGGACGTCAGGACCTGGCGGCTGAAGAAGTCCACGCGGCTGTCGGCCGGCAGGACCGGCATGCCCTTGTGGTTCGGGGCGAAGGAGGCCCCCATGTAGAACCCGAAGACGGCGAGCTGGACCGCGATGAACGCGAGGGCCATGCCCCACGGCAGGAAGGTGAAGGCGAGCACCGGGAGCAGGCTCAGCCGGACCACGAGGATCGGGATTTCAACCCAGCGGTGTGTGACCTTGGCGCGCTGGAAGATGAACTTGATCGAATCGATCTGCAGGCCCAGGCCCACGAGGAACAGCAGCGGGAAGAAGAACCAGCCCTGCTTGCGGGTGAGGAACGAGAACCGTCCCTGCCGGGTGGCGGCGGCTTCCGGGAAGAAAGCGATGGCGCCGGTGGCAATATCCGGGTCTTTGGAGATGACGTTCGGGTGGTTGTGGTGTGCGCCGTGCTTCTGCTCCCACCAGGAGTAGCTGATCCCGGCGACCGAGGTGGCCAGCAGCCGTGCGGCCCAGTCATTGGCGCGGCGGGAGGCGAAGATCTGCCGGTGCCCGGCCTCGTGGGCCAGGAAGCTCAACTGGGTACAGAGGATACCCAGGGCGGCGGCGATGAGGAGCTGGAACCAGCTGTCGCCGATCAGGGCAAAACCGAACCAGGTGGCCGTCATCAGGAGGACCAGGACGGAGAACACCGTGATGTAGAAGCCGACACGGCGTTCCAGCAGGCCTGCTGCCTTGACGGTCTTGAGGAGTTCCGAATAGCTCAGGACGACGGCGTTAGGCTGGCGGACGCGCGATTTCGGTCGCTCCGGCGTAGCAGTGGTGGGGGTCATGGAGCGCGTGCCTCGTAACTCTTTACGGGCAACGCTGCACCCGACACTCGGATTGCACGGTCTGGATCACCCTCTTCCCAGCATACGCCCCCGGCCTGCACTGCCCTCCTAACCCTGGCCGGCGGCCGCGGGCGGAAGGGACGGTGATGGGGGGTTCCGGGGCCGGGTCCGGACACGCGGCATTGGATGCATAAATATCGGCATCTATGCATACTCTTGCTGTATAGTCGGTGCTATGACTATTTCTGTTGCCGTTTCCGGCGCAAGCGGTTATGCCGGCGGCGAGGTGCTGCGGCTCCTGGCCGGCCACCCCGACGTGACGATCGGCGCCATTACGGCGCACAGCAACGCCGGTTCCAGACTAGGGGAATTGCAGCCCCATCTCCACGGTTTGGCCAGCCGAATCCTCGAAGACACCACGGTGGAGAACCTGTCCGGCCACGACGTCGTGTTCCTGGCCCTGCCGCACGGCGCCTCCGCGGAGATCGCCGGGCAACTGCCGGCCGGCACCCTTGTCATCGACGCCGGCGCCGACCACCGGCTGTCTGATCCGGCCGCCTGGGAAAAGTTTTACGGCTCCCCGCACGCCGGGACCTGGCCCTACGGGCTGCCGGAGCTCCCCGGCCAGCGCGAGGCGCTCCGCGGCGCCAAGCGGATCGCCGTGCCGGGCTGCTACCCGACGTCGGCCCTGCTGGCCCTCACCCCGGGCTTCAGCAACCACCTGCTGCAGGCGGACGACGTCGTTATTGTTGCCGCGTCCGGCACTTCCGGGGCCGGCAAGGCCGCCAAGGTCAACCTGATCGGCGCCGAAGTGATGGGGTCGATGAGCCCGTACGGCGTCGGCGGCGGACACCGGCACACCCCGGAGATCGAGCAGGGACTGTCCAAGGCCCTGAACGCACCGGTCACGGTGTCCTTCACGCCCACGCTGGCCCCCATGAGCCGGGGCATCCTCACCACAGCCACGGCGAAGGTGCGTCCCGGTGTGACCGAGGAGGAACTCCGCCGCGCCTGGCTGGAGGCCTACGACGACGAGCCGTTCGTGCACCTGCTGCCGGAAGGCCGCTGGCCCTCCACGAAGTCCGTGCAGGGGTCCAACCACGCCGTCATGCAGCTGGCACTCGACGGGCACACCGGCCGTGTGATCGTCACCTGCGCCATCGACAACCTGACCAAGGGGACCGCCGGCGGGGCCGTGCAGTCCATGAACATTGCCCTCGGCCTGGCGGAAACCGCCGGCCTCGATCTGCAGGGAGTCGCACCATGAGCATCACCGTCCCCCAGGGATTCCGCGCCGCCGGCGTCACCGCCGGCCTCAAGGCCTCCGGCAACCCGGACCTGGCCCTCGTGGTCAACGACGGCCCCGGCAAGGCCGCCGCGGCCGTGTTCACCTCCAACCGGGTGGCCGCAGCCCCCGTGCACTGGTCCCGCGAGGTGGTCAAGGACGGCCGCGTGGACGCCGTCATCCTGAACTCCGGCGGAGCCAACGCCTGCACCGGCCCGCAGGGGTTCCAGAACACGCACACCACCGCCGAGAAGACCGCCGAGGCGCTCGGCGCCTCCGCCACCGACATCTTCGTCTGCTCCACCGGCCTGATCGGTGAGCAGCTCCCGATGGACAAGATCCTCGCCGGGATCGGTGCCGCCACGGCAGCGCTCAGCACCGACGGCGGACCCGACGCTGCCACCGCCATCATGACCACGGACTCGGTGCCCAAGCAGGCGGTCTTCATCGGCGCCGACGCCGACGGTAAGGAATTCACCATTGGCGGCATGGCCAAGGGTGCCGGCATGCTCGCCCCTGGGCTCGCCACCATGCTGGTGGTCCTCACCACGGACGCGGATGTCCAGCCGGAGATGCTCGACGTTGTGCTCCGCGACGCCACCCGGGTCACCTTTGACCGGGCGGACTCGGACGGCTGCATGTCCACGAACGACACCGTGGTGCTGCTCGCCTCCGCGGCGTCCGGCGCCGTGCCGTCCGCCGTCGACTTCGGCAAGGGACTGACCCAGGTCTGCGCGGAACTGGCCCGCAAGCTGATCGGCGACGCCGAGGGCGCCAGCCACGACATCGCAATCCGCACGTTCAACGCCGCCAGCGAAAAGGACGCCGAAGTGGTCAGCCGCGCCGTCGCCCGCTCCAACCTCTTCAAGGCCGCGATCTTCGGCAAGGACCCCAACTGGGGCCGCGTGCTCTCCGCCGTCGGAACCACCGACGCCGCCTTCGAGCCCGACCAGCTCAACGTGTCCATGAACGGTGTGCAGATCTGCCGCAACGGCAGCATCGGCGATGACCGCGGCCTCGTGGACCTGGAACCCCGCGAGGTCCTGGTCGAAATCGACCTGCAGGCCGGCGGGGCCGAGGCCACGATCTGGACCAACGACCTCACCCACGAGTACGTCCACGAAAACAGCGCCTACTCCAGCTAGGCAGTTCCCGGAGGGACGAACAAGATGAACACCCAGACCCGCGAAACCACCTCCATGAAGGATGCCCAGAGCAAAGCCGGCACCCTGATTGAGGCCCTGCCCTGGATCCAGCGCTTCGCCGGCAGCACCATGGTGATCAAGTATGGCGGCAACGCCATGGTCAATGATGAGCTCCGCCGCGCCTTCGCCGAAGACGTCGTCTTCCTGCACCACGTCGGGATCCACCCCGGCGTGGTGCACGGCGGCGGCCCGCAGATCAACGCCATGCTCAGCCGGCTCGGGATCGAATCGGAGTTCAAGGGCGGGCTGCGGGTCACCACGCCGGAGGCCATGGACGTGGTCCGCATGGTTCTCACCGGCCAGGTCGGCCGCGAGCTCGTCGGCCTGATCAACTCCCACGGCCCCTACGCCGTCGGGATGTCCGGTGAGGACGGCGGCCTGCTCCGCGCGGTCCGGACCGGCACCGTCGTCGACGGCGAAGAGGTGGACCTGGGCCTGGTCGGCGAAGTGATCGGCGTGAACCCCGAGGGAATCCTCGACATCATCGCGGCCGGGCGCATCCCGGTGATCTCCACGGTGGCCCCGGAGATCTTCGAGGACGGCAGCGGCGACCCGGGGGCAAAGCAGGCGCAGACCACCGGCCAGGTGCTGAACGTCAACGCGGACACCGCCGCCGCGGCCCTGGCCGAAGCCCTCGGCGCCTCCAAACTCGTCATCCTCACCGACGTCGAGGGACTCTTCGCCAACTGGCCGGACCGGTCCTCGCTGATTTCCTCGCTCACCGCGTCCGAACTGCGCGAACTGCTGCCGCGGCTGGAATCAGGCATGATCCCGAAGATGGAAGCCTGCCTCAAAGCCGTCGAGGGCGGCGTCGAGCGCGCGCACATCGTCGACGGCAGGCTGCCGCACTCGATGCTGCTGGAAACCTTCACGACGGCGGGCATCGGCACCCAGGTCGTCCCGGACGAGGACAATAAATGAACCAGCTGGAAAAATCCCCCGAACTCAGCGAAATCGTCGGGGACCGCGGTCCCGGCACGGGAGCCGACTGGCTCGCCCGCTACTCATCCTCCCTGCTGGGCGTCTTCGGCACCCCGCAGCGTGTCCTGGTCCGTGGCGCCGGCTGCCTGGTCTGGGACGCCGACGGCAAGGAATATCTGGACCTGCTCGGCGGGATCGCGGTCAACGCCCTGGGCCATGCGCACCCCTTCGTCACCTCGGTGATCTCCAGCCAGCTCGCCACCCTGGGCCACGTCTCCAATTTCTTCACGAGCCCCACCCAGATCGCGCTGGCCGAGAAGCTGCTGGAGATCACCAAAGCCCCGGCCGGGTCCAAGGTGTTTTTCGCCAACTCCGGCACCGAAGCCGTCGAGGCCGCCTTTAAGCTGGCTCGGCGCAATGCCGGCCCGGAGGACAAGCCGCGCACCAAAATCATCGCCCTCGAAGGTGCCTTCCACGGCCGCACCATGGGCGCCCTGGCGCTCACCGCCAAAGAAGCCTACCGGGCGCCGTTCGCCCCGCTGCCCGGCGGCGTCGAACACGTCCCCTTCGGCGACATTGCTGCCCTGCGCGCCGCGGTGGACGACACCGTCGCCGCCGTCTTCCTCGAACCGATCCAGGGCGAGGCCGGGGTCCGCCCGCTGCCCGCCGGCTACCTGCGGGCCGCCAGGGAGGCCACCAGCGCCGCCGGGGCCCTGCTGATCCTGGACGAGGTCCAGACCGGCATCGGCCGCACCGGCAGGTGGCTCGCGAGCGAGGACGCCGGGATTGTGCCCGACGCCGTGACCCTCGCCAAGGGCCTCGGCGGCGGCTTCCCGATCGGCGCTCTCGTCACCTACGGCCCGGACACGTCCGCGCTGTTGACGGCCGGCCAGCACGGGACCACGTTCGGCGGCAACCCCGTTGCCACCGCCGCGGCACTGGCCACGCTGCACGTGCTGGAAAACCAGCAGGTCCTGGGACACGTCCGTGAGGTGGGGGAGCACCTGCGTGCCGGCCTCGCCGCGGTCGACGGCGTCACCGAAGTCCGCGGCGAAGGACTCCTGATCGGCTTCGACCTGGACGCCGACGTCGCCCCGGCCGTCGTGACCGCCGGACTCAACGCGGGCTTCATCGTCAACAGCCCCGGCCCGCACACCATCCGCCTCGCGCCGCCGCTGATCCTCACCACCGAACAGGCCGACCGCTTCCTCGCGGCAATGCCCGCCCTCCTCCAGACCGCAAAGGATGCCCAGTGACCGCGACTGAAATTTCGACCGTGACTTCGACCGTGACTTCCAACAGCCAGGTCCGCCACTTCCTCAAGGACACGGACCTCACCCCGGCCGAGCAGGCCGAGGTCCTGGACCTCGCCGTCCGGATGAAGGCCGCCCCCTACAGCGTGCAGCCCTTCGCCGCGGAAGGCAGCGGACGCAAGACGGTCGCCGTGATCTTTGACAAGACCTCCACCCGGACGCGGGTCTCCTTCGCCGCCGGCGTCGCCGACATGGGCGGCAACGCTCTCATCATCAACCCGGGCGAGGCGCAGATCGGCCACAAGGAATCGGTCGAGGACACCGCCAAGGTCCTGGAGCGCATGGTGTCCACGATCGTCTGGCGCACCGGCGCCCACTCCGGGCTCGTGGCCATGGCCGAAAACTCCCGCGTGCCGGTGATCAACGCCCTGTGCGATGACTACCACCCCTGCCAGCTCCTCGCCGACCTGCTCACCATCAAGGAACACAAGGGCGACCTGGCGGGCCTGACCATGAGCTACCTCGGTGACTCCGCCAACAACATGGCCAACTCCTACCTGCTGGCCGGCGTCACCGCCGGCATGCATGTCCGCATCGCCGGCCCGGACGGCTACCTGCCGTCCCCGGCCATCATCGCGGCGGCCGAAGACCGTGCCGCGGAGACCGGCGGCTCGGTGCTCGTCACCGTGGACGCCGCCGAGGCGCTGCTCGGAGCCGACGTCGTCGCCACCGACACCTGGGTGTCCATGGGCCAGGAGGACGAGAAGGAAGCCCGGCTGCAGCTGTTCCGCGGCTACGCCGTGGACGAGGCGGCGATGAAGCTCGCGGCGCCGGACGCCGTCGTGCTGCACTGCCTGCCCGCCTACCGCGGCTACGAAATCGCCGCGGCCGTGATCGACGGCCCGCAGTCCGTCGTCTGGGACGAGGCGGAGAACCGGCTGCACGCCCAGAAAGCCCTCATGGCGTGGCTGATGCACCGTTCCGGGCTGGCGATTGTCGAGGGGCTGGCGCCGAATCGGACGCTGACACCGAAAGAACTCGGATAGTGTCCGTCCAGCCCGCCTCGCCGGGGGCCAGCCCGGCCACCAAGACGGCCCGGCAGGCGCGGATCACCGCGATCCTCACCGGTGAGTCGGTCCGCTCGCAGGCGGAACTGGCGGCGCTGCTGGCGGACGACGGCGTCCAGGTCACCCAGGCCACGCTGTCCCGGGACCTGGTGGAGCTGGGCGCGGTGCGGGTGCGCGGCAAGGACGGCGTGCTCGTCTACGCGGTGCCGGGGGAGGGCGGGGAACGCGCAGCCAAGAGCGGCGTCACCCAGGAGATCCTCGACGCGCGGCTGGCCCGGCTCTGCGGGGAACTGCTGGTCACCGCCGAAGCGTCCGCGAACATCGTGGTGCTGCGGACGCCGCCGGGTGCGGCCAACTTCCTGGCCCTGGCCATCGACCACTCGGTGATGCCCTCGATCCTCGGCACCATCGCCGGGGACGACACCGTGCTGCTGGTCACCCGCGATCCGCTCGGCGGGGCCGACATGGCCGCCCGCTTCCTGCAGCTCGCCGAGGAAGCCGGCACCGGCTGACCACACCCCGGCCTGAAGATTGGGCCTGCCACAGGGATGTGACAGGCTTTCAGTAGACAAGCTTTTACCCCGACATTTTCCCCAAACAACTAAGGAGCATTTCAAGTGACTGAGCGTATTGTGCTGGCCTACTCCGGTGGCCTGGATACATCCGTAGCCATCGGCTGGATCGGTGAAGCGACCGGCGCCGAGGTTATCGCCGTGGCGGTCGACGTCGGACAGGGCGGCGAATCGCTGGAGACGATCCGCCAGCGTGCCCTGGGCTGCGGCGCCGTCGAAGCCTACGTCGCCGACGCGTCCGACGAGTTCGCCAACGAATACTGCATGCCCGCGCTGAAGGCCAACGCCCTCTACCAGGGCCACTACCCGCTGGTCTCCGCGATCTCGCGCCCCGTGATCGTCAAGCACCTCGTCAAGGCCGCCCGCGAATTCGGCGCCACCACGGTGGCCCACGGCTGCACCGGCAAGGGCAACGACCAGGTCCGCTTCGAAGTCGGCATCCAGACCCTCGGCCCGGACCTGAAGTGCATCGCCCCGGTCCGCGACCTCGCCCTGACCCGCGACAAGGCCATCGCCTTCGCCGAGGAAAAGGGACTGCCGATCGAAACCACGAAGAAGAACCCGTACTCGATCGACCAGAACGTCTGGGGACGCGCCGTCGAAACCGGCTACCTCGAGGACATCTGGAACGCCCCCACCAAGGACATCTACGACTACACCGCCACCCCGGAATTCCCCCCGGCCCCGGATGAAGTCATCATCTCCTTCGAGGCCGGCATCCCGGTCGCGATCGACGGCGTCAAGGTCACCCCGCTGCAGGCCATCAAGGAACTCAACCGCCGCGCCGGCGCGCAGGGCGTCGGCCGCATCGACGTCGTCGAGGACCGCCTTGTTGGGATCAAGTCCCGCGAAATCTACGAGGCACCGGGCGCCATGGCGCTGATCACCGCGCACAAGCACCTCGAAGACATCACGGTGGAGCGCGAGCAGGCCCGCTTCAAGGCCACAGTCGGCCAGCGCTGGTCCGAGCTGGTCTACGACGGCCAGTGGTTCTCCCCGCTCAAGCGCTCTCTGGACGCCTTCATCGAGGACACCCAGCGCTACGTCACCGGCGACATCCGCATGACCCTGCACGGCGGCCAGGCGATCGTCAACGGACGCCGCTCCGGGACCTCGCTCTACGACTTCGACCTCGCCACCTACGACACCGGCGACACCTTCGACCAGTCGATGGCGCGCGGCTTCATCGAGCTGTGGGGCATGTCCGCCAAGGTGGCCTCCGGCCGCGACATCCGCGTCGCAGGGCAGTGAGTCAGCAGCAGGGCCCACGGGCGCAGGGGTCCCCGGCCGAGCGAAGCGAGGCCGGGGTGCGCCCGGGGACAAAGTCCGAAGCTACCAACACCGGTGCCCTGTGGGGCGGCCGGTTCGCTGGCGGCCCCGCGGACGCCCTCGCCGCGCTGAGCAAGTCCACGCACTTTGACTGGCGGCTGGCCCGCTACGACATCGCCGGGTCCAAGGCGCACGCCCGCGTGCTGCACAAGGCAGGACTGCTCGACGACACCGAGCTCGAGGGCATGCTGGACGCCCTGGGCCGGCTGGACGACGACGTCGCCTCCGGTGCTTACCTGCCGTCGGAGTCCGACGAGGACGTGCACGGGTCGCTGGAACGCGGCCTGATCGAGCGCGCCGGCACCCAGCTCGGCGGCAAGCTCCGTGCGGGCCGGTCCCGCAACGACCAGGTGGCCACGCTGGGCCGGATGTTCCTCCGCGACCACGCCCGGATCATCGCCCGCGGTGTGCTCGCCACGATCGATTCCCTCGTGGACCAGGCCAAGGCGCACCAGGGCGTGGCCATGCCGGGCCGCACCCACCTGCAGCACGCGCAGCCGGTGCTGCTCAGCCACCACCTGCTGGCCCACGCCTGGGCGCTGCTGCGTGATGTGCAGCGGCTGGCGGACTGGGACAAGCGCGCCGGCGTCTCCCCGTACGGCTCCGGCGCCCTCGCGGGCTCCTCGCTGGGCCTGGACCCGGAGGCCGTGGCCGCGGAGCTTGGCTTCTTCTCCGCCACGCACAACTCGATCGACGGCACCGCCTCCCGCGATGTCTTCGCCGAGTTCGCGTGGATCACGGCCATGATCGGTGTGGACCTCTCCCGTGTGTCGGAGGAAGTCATCCTGTGGGCCACCAAGGAGTTCTCCTTCGTCACCCTGCACGATTCCTACTCCACCGGCTCCTCGATCATGCCGCAGAAGAAAAACCCGGACGTGGCGGAACTGGCCCGCGGAAAGGCCGGCCGGCTGATCGGCAACCTGACCGGGCTGCTGGCCACCCTGAAGGGCCTGCCGCTCGCGTACAACCGCGACCTGCAGGAGGACAAGGAACCGGTCTTCGACGCCGCCGACACGCTGGAGGTCCTGCTCCCGGCAGTCTCCGGCATGATCGCGACGCTGACGTTCAACACCGAACGGATGGAGTCCCTGGCACCGCAGGGCTTCGCGCTGGCCACGGACATCGCCGAATGGCTGGTCCGCCAGGGCGTTCCGTTCCGCGAGGCGCATGAGCTCTCCGGTGCTGCGGTCAAGCAGGCCGAAAGCCGCGGCGTCGAACTCTGGGACCTCACGGACGAAGAATACGCCGCGATCTCGGAGCACCTGACGCCGGAGGTCCGCACAGTCCTGTCCACTGAAGGCTCGTTGAACAGCCGGAACTCCCAAGGCGGCACCGCGCCGGCCGCCGTCGAACGCCAGTTGCTCGCCCTCGAGGGGGAGCTCGCCGCCGTCCGCGGCTACGCGGGGTAGCACGCGCCGGGACTTTCTTCGTTAAGGTGGGCGGATGAGCGAAACCTTCCGCCAGTTGCTGCGTGCCCTGCCCGATTTCCCCGAACTGCTCCCGGACTTCGACCCTGCCGGCGCCCCCACGGACCCTGCCGAACTGTTCCGGCAGTGGCTCGAGAAGGCGCTGGCCGCCGGTGTCCCGCAGCCCAACGCCTGCAGCCTCGCCACCGCGGATGAATTCGGGCGGCCCTCCGCCCGGATGCTGATCCTGAAGGACATCGACGACGACGGCTGGCACTTCGCCACGTCCCGCGCGTCCCGGAAGGGCCGGGAACTCTCGGCCAATCCCCACGCTGCGCTGAACTTTTTCTGGCAGCCGCAGGGCCGGCAGGTCCGTGTCGCCGGAAGTGTGGTGGAGCTCTCCGCTGCCGCGTCCGCGTCCGACTGGCACGCCCGGCCCGGAGCGGACGGCAGCGACAACCCGGACTGGCAGCTGTACGCCCTCCGGCCCCGGGAGATCGAGTTCTGGCAGGCCCGGCACGACCGCCGGCACCTCCGCCACCGCTACGGTCCGGAGTCTTTCAGTTAATCGGAATTTATTCAGTGCGCGCGGGTTAGGATGATCGCCATGACCACCATCACCCCGGAAAACCTCCTGGAAGAACTTCGCCGCGCAGCGGGCGTCGTGGCTGGAATCACCGCCACCTTCGCCGACGAGGACGTCAAGGCACCCTCGGAACTGCCGGGCTGGACCCGCGGCCACGTGCTGGCCCACGTCTGCGGCATCGCCAACGCGATGGCCCGCCAGCTGGAATACGCCGCCCAGGGCAACAGCATCGAGCTCTACGACGGCGGCTACGAGGGCCGGACCCGCGCCATCGAGATGGCCGCCGGGCATACGCTCGCGGAACACCAGGCTGACCTGGACGCCGCCCTGGACCGGGCGCTGGCGGCCTTTGAATCTCTGGACGACGACGGCTGGCGGGCGCCCATCAGCTTCCGCGGGGGAGTCGTTTTCGACGGCGGACTGGCGCTTTGGCGCGAGCTCGTCATCCACGCCACCGACCTCGGCACCGGCCGCGGCCCGGAGACCTGGAACCGTCCGTTCTGCGAGCATCTCTTCGACTTCCTGGCCGCGCGGGTGCCGGAAGGGCAGCGATTCGTCCTCCAGCCGCTCGGCCTGCCGGCAGTGTCCCTCGGTACCCCTGGCGGCCGGTCGACCGCCATCAACGGGATGCTGACCGATATCGCGGCCTGGCTCGCGGGACGCACTCCGACCCTCGGCAGCCTGCGCGCCACCGCTGCGGCCGACGGCGTGGACCTCCCGGCGCTGCTGCCTTGGCCCGCCGGGGTTCCTGTCAGCCGCTAGGACTTCCCCCGACGTGACTTGTAGCGCCCCTGGAGCGTCGCGACCTGGGCGCGACGTCTCATCCCGGCGCCTGGTGGCCGGTGCTACGCCACGCCGGCGGCCTGCCGGCGCTCCCGTTCCAGCAGGCTCTCCTTGATGGCCAGCCCCCAGCGGAATCCGCCCAGGCTGCCGTCGGTGCGGATCACCCGGTGGCAGGGGACGAACAGCGCCGCCGCGTTGAAAGCGCAGGCGCTGGCCGCGGCGCGCACGGCTTTGGCGTTTCCGGACAGCTCCGCATACTCGGTGTAGGTCACGGGGTGTCCCGGCGCGACGGTCCGGAGCATGTCCCAGGCATGGCCCCGGAACGGCCCGGATTTCTGCAGCACCGGCACCGCCATGGCGGGCCCGGGGTTCCCGGCATAGAACTCCTCCACAGCGCCGGAGATGGCGTCGAGCCCGGCCACCGTTTCGAATTCCGCCGGCAGCAGGTCCGCGTGGATCTGCCCGGTCAGTTCACCGGGCACGGCAGTCCACCCGGAAGCCAGCACGGCCCCGTCCCGGGCAATGATGGTGAACGGGCCGTCCGGGGTGGACATGGTCAACAACTGGGCTTTCATGAGCTCGCTTTCTGCAAAGGCTGGGTAAGGGTGCGCGCCGCTGCCGCGCGCCACAGGTGCATGGTGGCGTAGGAGCGCCAGGGGCTGAGCTCCCGGAAATCAGGACTGAGGCGGGTATCAGGGACTATGGCTGTGCCGTCCGACTCCCGGGCGAGTGAGCGGATGCCGTTGCGCACCGCTGCGTCGTTGGCCAGGAAGACATCCGGGGCGCCGATCACACGCATCGCCACGTAACCAACCGTCCACGGCCCAATGCCGGCGAGAGGCAGCAGTTTGGACTCCAGGCCGGGCAGGTCGTCGCCGTAGCCGAAGTCGAGCCCGCCCGAGGCCATCGCCGCGGCGGCTGCGCGGACGGAATCGATGCGGCGCTGCGGCCCGCGGAGCAGTTCGAAGCCGTTCCCGGCAATCTGCTCCGCGGTCGGGAACAGCCGGTGCAGGCCGTCCGCCGGAACCAGGCTCTCGCTGCCGGCCGCGGACAGTTGGGTGAGGGCGGTACGTGCCGCGGCGACCGTGATCTGCTGGCCGATCATGGCCCGGACCAGCAGCTCCTGCGGGTCGACGGCGCCCGGCATCCGCATGCCGGGAGTGGCGGCGACGCTGGCTGAGAGCCGCGGATCGGACCCCAGCGCACCGTCGATGGCGACCGGGTCGGCGTCGAGGTCCAGCAGCCGCCGGACCCGGCTGAGCAGGGGCGGCAGGTCCCGCAGGTCGACGGCGCCGACGGTCAGCACGAGCGGACGGCCGGGGGACCCGGCATCGTAGTCAACCCGGAAGCGGGCGTCGCCGTGGGCCAGGCGCAGGGTCCGGGCGTAGGAGGTGGACGATCCTTCCTCGATGCCCGGAATGGCCCGGACCGCGAGGAAGTCGAAGACCCCCGGGTCGAACGGCTCGCGGTACGGCAGGTTCAGCGTCAGGGCCGTCGCCGACTGGGCGGCCATGCCGGAGGAACGGTGGTGCCGGGCGGTGGCGCGCAGCGCCGAGGGTGTCATGGCGAAGACCTCGCCGATGGTCTCGTTGAACTGGCGCACGCTGCTGAAACCGGCAGCGAAGGCAATGTCGGCGACTTTCATGGGCGTCGAGACGAGCAGGGTGCGGGCGGTCTGGGCGCGGCCGGCCCGGGCCAGCGACAGTGGTCCCGCGCCGAGTTCGTTGCTCAGGATCCGGTTGAGCTGCCGCGCGGAGTAGCCCAGCCGGGCGGCAAGCCCCTCCACGCCGTCGCGGTTGATCACACCGTCGTTGATGAGCCGCATTGCGCGTCCGGCGATGTCGGAGCGAACGTTCCAGGCAGGGGTGCCGGGGACGGCCTCGGGCAGGCAGCGCTTGCAGGCGCGGTAGCCGGCGTCGTGCGCGGCGGCGGACGTTTCGTAGAAGGTGACGTTCCCCGCTTTGGGGGTCCGGGCCGGGCAGGAGGGCCGGCAATAGATGCCCGTGGTGCGGACAGCGGTGTAGAACTGCCCGTCGAACCGGGTGTCCCGGGCGTCGATTGCCCGGTAGCGCTGCCAGAAGTCCATACGTTCATCCTGTCAGCTTCCGGGGACTGCTGCTAGCGGAAATCGGACACGGTGGTGGAGGGGGAGGGCGCCGTTTGTTAAAGTCGGAGCATGACTTTGACGCCCCCTGTCAGCGCGCCGGGCCGTGGGCTCCCCGCCGGTGGGCCGCCCGCGGACGAACTGCGGGAGCTCCTGTCCCTGGACGCCCGGCAGGTGGCGCCCCTGCTGCTCGGCGCGGTGCTGACGCACGAGGGCAGTGGTGGCCCGGTGTCCGTGCGGATCACTGAGGTGGAGGCCTATCTGGGCCCGCATGACTCGCCGCACCCGGATCCCGGCTCGCACACCTTCCGCGGCGCCACCGCGCGCAACGCCCCGATGTTTGGCGCGGCCGGCCACCTGTACGTCTACTTCACCTACGGCATGCACCACTGCGCCAACATCGTGTGCGGGCCTGCCGGTGTGGCCTCCGCCGTGCTGCTGCGGGCCGGTGAGATCGTGTCCGGGGAGGAGCTGGCACTCACCCGCCGGCCGACGTCGAAATCCTCCCGGGACCTGGCGAGCGGCCCGGCCCGGCTCGCCACAGCACTCGGCATCACAACGGCGGACAGCGGACGCGACGCCCTCCAGGCCCCGTTCCGGCTGGAACTTCCCGCCCAGCAGGCGGTGGACGTCAGCGCCGGTCCGCGCGTCGGCGTCTCCGGCGCCGGGGGCACCCACGACTACCCCTGGCGCTTCTGGCTGAGCGGTGACCCGACGGTCTCGCGTTACAAGGCGGCGAAGGTGCGGATGGCCTAGCCGGGCAACCATGGTGGTTCCGGGGTTTCCTGGGACCGGCGGCGGGGGAGGATGACATCGTATGGGTGAGGGCAAGCGCGGGAAACCACACAGTGAGCTCGAAAGGCTCGAGATCTTTGCGCAGCTGGCCGCCGATTACTTCCGGATGGTCGAGCTGTTCGAAACTGCTGGCGGGCCGGCTCCGGGGGACTCCCCCGAGGCGGAGCGCCGGCAGTGGGTGGAGCTCTTCCGGGCCGCCCTGCTGCGCAAGTTCATCGTCCGGGATGAGCACGTCTCCCTCAAACTGGTGGTGCGGGCCCTCCGCCTCTGCAACTACGCGGCAGACCGCACGCTCGCGGAGGGGACGGAGGCGGTGGCTGATCTGTTCACCGCCGAGATGGTCCAGGGCCGGCAGCATGTGATGCCCGGACCAGCCCCGGATGACGGTCGTGACATTTTCGAGGACGTCCTCTATGGACGGCTGCTGCACGGCGACGCTGACCGCTTCCACCGCTCCGAATGGGCAAAGGACCACCACCGCCTGGGAACCGCGGCTGCCCGGCGGTTCGACGCGGAGCAGGCGCTCGGCAAGGCCCTCGAAGTCGTCAGCTACGGACTCGCGCACGGGCTGCTGCGGCCACCGGCCGCACCGGTCAGCGACTCGGGTCCAGCCAGTAAGGTTGATGGGTGAATCAAAGCGAGCACCAGCAGAGAACGATGTCCCGGGTTGATCCCACCGCACCGGTGGGAGAGCTGATCAGCAGCCTGTGCGCCACCATCCCCGATTACCCCAAGCCCGGGATCGTCTTCAAGGACCTGACCCCGGTCTTCGCCGACGGCGCGGCGCTGCAGGCTGTCGTGAAAGCCCTGGTGGAGCCGTTCAAGGGCGAGTTCGACGCCGTCGCCGGGGTGGAAGCCCGCGGCTTCCTGCTGGCCGCCGCCGCGGCGTACGCCACCGGCACCGGTGTTATCACGGTCCGCAAGGCCGGCAAACTGCCGCGTGAAGTGGTCTCCGAGGACTACGCGCTGGAATACGGCAACGCCACCCTGGAACTGCACACCACGGACCTGGCTCCCGGCAGCCGTGTCCTGATCCTCGACGACGTCCTCGCCACGGGCGGCACCCTCGGCGCCGCCGTGCGGCTGTTCGAACGCTGCGGGGTCGAGGTGGCCGGTGTGGGCGTCGTCATGGAACTCGGCGAACTTGGTGGCCGCTCGGCCCTGGACGGCCACCGGGTCAGCTCCCTGCTGCGCCTGTAGCCCCGACCCGGCCGCACGGCCCGCGGTGAGCCGCCGCAGGGACGGGTGGACGATTCCGGACGCCTCGGTAGAATGCCTGCAAAAAACCGGCATGTGCCGGTGGGGAGACAGAAATGGTTGTAGAATGGTTGGTCTGTCTTTTTCGATAGGGGAACGTTCGATGCACGACGCTGATTTGGCCCATGAACGCGACTACGTGGCCGGACTTTACGCCCGGCTGGATGAGCTGCGGGCGGAAAAGCGCGCCCAGCTGGCGCAGGTACGGCGGGCCGGTGCGGTGGGCACCATGCAGAACGTCTCCGAGCGGGACGCGTTCGCCGCGCTGTACGAGGACCGCCTCGCGCAGCTCGACGCCGTCGACGACCGTCTCGTGTTCGGCCGCCTCGACCTCGACTCCGGCGAGGCGCAGTACATCGGCCGTATCGGACTGACCACCGACGACCTCCAGCGCCTCATGCTGGACTGGCGCGCGCCCGAGGCCGGCCACTTCTACCAGGCCACCGCGTTCGACCGGCAGGGGGTGCGCCGCCGCCGCCACCTGATCCTGCAGGGCCGCGAAGTCAAGGCCATCGAGGATGACGTCCTCGACGCCGACCTGCTCGCCGACGAGGAGTCACTCCAGGGCGAGGGCGCCCTGCTGGCGGCCCTGAATTCCAAGCGGACCGGACGGATGTCGGACATCGTCGGAACCATCCAGTCCGAGCAGGACCGGATCATCCGTTCATCGATCTCCGGCGCCCTCGTGGTCCAGGGCGGTCCCGGCACCGGCAAGACCGCTGTGGCGCTGCACCGCGCCGCCTATCTGCTCTATACCCACCGTGACCGGCTCAAGACCGCCGGCGTCCTGCTGGTGGGCCCGTCGTCGTCGTTCATGAAGTACATCGAGCGCGTCCTGCCCTCGCTCGGCGAAACCGGAGTCGTGATGGCCAGCGTGGGCCGCCTGATGCCCGGCATCCACGCCGTCGCCGAGCCCGAGGCCGAGGTCGCGGCCATTAAGGGCCGGCTGGACATGGCCGAGGTCGTGGCGAACGCCGTGGCCAACCGGCAGCGCATTCCGGCGGAAAACCGCGTCCTCGAAGTCGACGGACGCAAACTGCTGCTGACTCCCCGGCAGGTCCGCCGGGCCAGGGACAGGGCCCGCGCGACCGGCAAGCCGCACAACGAGGCCCGGGTCTCCTTCGTCAAGATCCTGTTGCGCGAACTGACAGAGCAGATGACGGAACTGGTGGAAGCCGGCAGCATCGGCAACAACGCCGACCGCTCCTACCTCGCCGAGGACGTCCGCTCCGCGCGGGACGTCCGGATCGCCCTGAACCTGTGCTGGATGCCGATGACACCGGAGAAGCTCATCGGGGAACTCCTCAGCAGGCCGGCGATCCTCGCAGCCTGCACCCCCCACCTCACCCCGGCCGAGCGTGAACTGCTGCTCCGGCCCGCCGACGCCCCGTGGACCGAAGCGGACGTGCCGCTCCTGGACGAGGCCGCCGAACTCCTCGGCGAACTCGACGCGGCTGCGGGCCGGGGACTGGCCCAGCAGGAACACGACCGCGCCCGCGACCTGGCCAATGCCAAGCAGACGTTGGTCAACATGGAAACAGCCGGCGTGGACGTCCTGATCTCCGCGGAAGAGCTCGTGGACCAGAACCAGGAACGCGAAGCCCGGCTGACCGCGGCCGAGCGCGCCACGACAGACCGCAGCTGGGCGTTCGGGCACATTGTGGTGGACGAGGCCCAGGAGCTCTCGCCGATGCAGTGGCGCCTGCTGGTCCGCCGCTGCCCGCTGAAGTCCTTCACCATCGTGGGCGATATTGCCCAGACGAGTTCCGTGGCCGGCGCCAATTCCTGGCACAGCGCCCTCGCGCCGATGTTCGGCGACCGCTGGCAGCTTGAAGAACTCACGGTCAACTACCGCACGCCGTCGCAGATCGCCGAAGCGGCTGCCCGGATGGCCAACGCGGCAGGCCTTGTGGTGTCCGCACCGAAGGCTGTCAGGGAGGGCCGCTGGTCGCCGGTGATCGACCGGGTCGACCGCGGCGGGATCATCAGCAAGCTCGTGGAGGTCCTGCCGGAGGAGCTGGGCGCGCTCGAGGGCGGCCTGCTGGCCGTCATTGCCGACGGCGAGCTCCTCCCGGAGGCGACCGCGGCGCTCCGCGCCGTCTACGGCCGCCGCGTCGGCACGGATGCCGGCAGCTACGTGCAGGACATCGTGGTGATCAGCCCCCGGGAGGCCAAGGGCCTGGAGTTCGACGGCGTCGTGGTGCTGGAGCCGTCGGCCATGCTCAACCATGAGCACGGCCGTGTCGGCGACCTGTATGTGGCCATGACCCGGCCCACCCAGCGGCTGCGGCTCATCGCCTCCGCGGGAGTGCCGGCCGGCATCGAGGACTGAGTCCCGCCGTCGGGCGCCCGGTCAGCTGACGGTCACAAGCGCTGACGGTGCCCTGGTCCTGCTAACTTAGATTCCGTGTCCCAGCTAAATGATCTACGTTCCCAGCAGAATGACCCCAGCTTCGCCAACGTCTGGCAGGAGCTGAAATGGCGAGGCCTGGTCCACGTCTCCACGGATGAGGCGGAGCTGGAAAAGCTCCTCGCCGGCGATCCCGCAACCTATTACTGCGGCTTCGATCCGACCGCGCCAAGCCTGCACCTGGGCAACCTGGTCCAGCTGCTGCTGATGCGCCGGATCCAGTTGGCCGGCCACAAGCCCCTGGGGCTGGTCGGCGGCTCCACCGGCCTGATCGGAGATCCGCGGCAGAGTGCCGAACGCGTGCTCAACACCCCCGAGACGGTCGCCGAATGGGTCGGCAAACTGCAGGCCCAGGTCCAGCGTTTCCTCAGCTTCGAGGGCGACAACGCGGCCCGAATGGTCAACAACCTGGACTGGACCGCGCCGCTGAGCGCCATCGACTTCCTGCGCGGCATCGGCAAACACTTCCGGGTCGGCACCATGATCAAGAAGGACATTGTTGCCAACCGCCTGAACTCCGACGAGGGGATCAGCTACACGGAGTTCAGCTACCAGATCCTTCAGGGCATGGACTACCTGCAGCTGTTCCGCGACTACGGCTGTGTCCTGCAGACCGGCGGTTCGGACCAGTGGGGCAATCTCACCAGTGGCACCGATCTCATCCGCAAGGTCGAGGGCAAGCACGTCCACGCGCTCGGTACCCCCCTCATCACAAACGCCGACGGCACCAAGTTCGGCAAGAGCGAGGGCAACGCCATCTGGCTCGATCCGGAGATGTGCAGCCCGTACGCCTTCTACCAGTTCTGGCTCAACACGGCGGACAGCGACGTGGCGGCACGCCTGAGGGTGTTTACCTTCCTGGGCCGTGCCGAGATCGAGGCTCTGGAGGCCGCGGTTGCCGAGCGGCCTTTCGCCCGCGAAGGACAGCGGAAGCTCGCCTACGAGGTAACCTCCCTCGTCCACGGTGTGGACGCCACCGAGAAGGTCATCGCAGCCTCTGCCGCGCTGTTCGGCAACGGTGACCTCAGCGTCCTGGATGAGGCCACGCTCAAGGCGGCCACGGCCGAACTCCCGTCGGCCACCGTTGATGCCGGCGGCCTGGGCATTATCGAACTGCTGGTCGCGACAGGCCTGTCTGAGAGCAAGTCCGCCGCCCGCCGCACCGTGGGGGAGGGCGGGGCCTACGTCAACAACGCCAAGGTCGCGGATCCGGACGCTGTGATCGAGCCCGGCCAGCTGCTGCACGGACGTTACCTGCTGCTGCGCAGGGGTAAAAAGAACCTCGCCACCGTGGAAGTCTCCGCGGCCTAGAGCAACGTCGAACGTCACCTGCACGCTCCTGCCCGACCCGGTTGCAAGGTCGGGCAGGAGCGTGTATTGTTTTCTGAGTCGCCACCACTGAGTGGCGACCAACCCCAACAAAAAAAGAGAAGCAATTCTTCTAGCGCTTTCGGCTCCCCTGGAGCGGGCGGCGCAGGAATGAAAAATTGCTTCACATTTTGCTGGGCGTATTCGCTCCATCGAGTGAAATTCGGATGAAAATCCGGATTTGCAAAGTGGATATGAATGAAATAAGCTGGAAATATCGCAGCGAAGAAAAAGCGAAACAAAAGAATTCAATTACATTGAATTGTTTCGAATAGTACTTCGAATGTGTCTGTTGTTTGAGAACTCAATAGTGTGCCAAGTTTGTTGATACCAATTTATTGTATTGAATTGGTTGAATTGACTGGATCCGCCACCCCGTGGTGTGGTCTGGTTTTTACAGCTGGTTTCAAATTTTGTGCAGCTGG
>JAXMJF010000004.1:0-6195 GCA_034376805.1 Arthrobacter sp. | reverse complement strand
AGGACAGCCGGACCCCGGACAAGCGCGAAGTCGCCGCGCACCTGGTCAACCTCGCCTGGAACGGCCTCACCGGCCTCCAAAAAGAACCCGAACTCCGCAGCGACGACTAAGTCCCCGCGGGACATGCCCTCCCCTGGCCCCAGCGGTTGGACATAACACCACCATGTCCACCCGTCGCCTGCACCAAGGGACATGTCCAGAGGGATTTGGGTTGACCAAGGGACATGTCCAGCCATGCCGCAACGCACGGGACATGTCCAGAGGGACCTTGGGGCGACCGAGGGACATGTCCAGCCGTGCCGCAACACACGGGGCATGTCCCCCAGGCCAGGCGATTACTCGCCGAGGACTTCGAGGGCTCCGAGCCATTCGAGTTCGAGTGCTTCACGTTCGACGGCGAGGTCCTTGAGCTTCTTGTTGAGGCCTGCGAGGTCGCCGACTGCGGAGGGGTCGGCGGCCGCGGCGGTCATCTGGGCGTGGATCTTGTCTTCCTGCTGCTTGAGCTTGCCCAGCTGGCGGTCGATCCGGTTCTTGGCCTTGCGGGCGTCCCGTTTCTCGGCTTCCGACGCTCCGGCGGCGGGGGCGGAACTGCCGCTGGCGGCAGTGACCGGGTTGCCGCCGCCGGTGATGGTGGAACCGGCCAGCGCCGCTTCGCGCAGCTCCAGGTACTGGTCCACACCGCGCGGCAGGGCGCGGATCTTGCCGTCGCCCAGAAGCGCCATCTGGTGGTCCGTGACGCGCTCGAGCAGGTAGCGGTCGTGGCTGACGACGACCAGTGTGCCCGGCCAGCCGTCCAGCACGTCTTCGACGGCGGCCAAGGTGTCCGTGTCGAGGTCGTTGGTGGGCTCATCGAGCATCAGCACGTTGGGCTCCCCCACCAGCAGGCGCAGGAGCTGCAGGCGCCGGCGTTCGCCACCGGAGAGGTCCTTGACCGGGGTCCACTGCTTCTCGTTGGTGAAGCCCAGCTGCTCCACGAGCTGGCCGGCGGTGAATTCCTTGCCGCCGACGTTGAAGGAGCGCTTTTCGCGCTCGATCACTTCGATCACGCGCAGGTCCGAGACGTCATCGAGCTCCTTGACCTCCTGGGTGAGGACTGCGGTGACAACCGTCTTGCCGCGCTTGACCTTCCCGGAGCTGGGCTCGATTTCGCCGTTGAGGAGCTTCAGCAAGGTGGTCTTGCCGGCGCCGTTGACGCCCACCAGGCCCAGCCGTTCACCGGGGGCGAGCCGCAGCGTGATGTTGTCGAAGAGCTTCTGTCCGGGGTCGCCGCCCAGGAAATCGAGGGAGACGTTCTCCAGGTCCAGGACGTCCTTGCCGAGCCGGGCCGTGGCCATCTTGCTCAACGCCGTCGAGTCGCGCGGTTCAGGGACATCCGCGATCAGGGCGTTGGCCGCCTCAATCCGGAATTTGGGCTTGGCGGTGCGGGCCGGGGCGCCGCGCCGGAGCCACGCGAGCTCCTTCTTCACAAGCTGCTGGCGCTTGCTTTCCACCACGGAAGCGGAGCGGTCACGCTCGGCGCGGGCCAGAACGTAGGCGGCGTAACCGCCGTCGAACGGGTCCATGATGCCGTCGTGGATTTCCCAGGTCTTGGTGCAGACTTCGTCCAGGAACCAGCGGTCGTGGGTGACCACGAGGAAGGCGCCCTGGTTGGCCCGCCAGCGGGTCTTCAGGTGCCGGGACAGCCACGCGACGCCTTCGACGTCGAGGTGGTTGGTGGGCTCGTCGAGCATGATGACGTCGTGGTCCTCGATCAGCAGCTTGGCCAGCGCCACCCGCCGCTTCTGCCCGCCGGAGAGGGCATGCACGTTGGCGTGCCAGTCGACGTCGGACACCAGCCCGCCCATCACTTCGCGGATCTGGGGATTGCGGGCCCATTCGTAATCGGCCTGGTCACCGACGATCGCGGCGCCGACGGTGAGGTCGCCGTCAAGCACGTCGCTCTGGTCCAGGTAGCCGATGTTGACCTCGCTGCGCTTGGTCACCCGGCCGGAGTCCGGGGTGGCGCGCATCGCCAGCAGGCGCATCAGCGTCGACTTGCCGTCGCCGTTGCGGCCGACCATGCCGATCCGGTCGCCCTCTTCGAGCCCGAGGGTGATTCCGTCAAGAACGGTACGGGTTGCATACGAGACCGTGAGGTTCTCGCCGCCGAGCAGGTGTGCCACTGGGAACTGCTTTCCTAGAGAAATTATGTCGAGCTAATGAAGTCAGGCTGGATCGATCCAAGCCCTTCTACGTCGTGCTGATCACGACAATCCTATTAAAGGAGCGTATCGGAGATGATGCGCGCCCCGTGAACCGGGCCGTGCACCGCCATGGCTTCGAGGCCGTGGTGCCGGAGGTCATTTGCCAGTCCTTCGGCGGCGGCCGGGCTGTGTGCCAGCAGTGCGACCGTGGGTCCGGAGCCGGACACGATGCCGGCAATCGCCCCCAGGGACTCACCAAGCCCGAGGGTGTCCCGGAGGCTGGGCGCCAGCTCAATCGAGGCTCGCTGGAGGTCGTTGACCAGCACCCGGCTCAAGGCATCGGCGTCCCCCGCCCGCAGGGCCTGGAGGATCATCGGGTCCACCGCAGTGGGTTCCTCGATCAGCGCTTCTTCGGCCGCGCGGAGCCGGTCAAGGGTCCGGTAGACCTCCGGGGTGGGCAGGCCGAAGTCCGCGGTCACCAGGACCCAGTCGGTCTGGGCCTTGACGAGGGCCGGCGAGAGTTCGTCGCCGAGCCCGAGCCCGACAGCGGTGCCGCCGAGCAGGGAGAAGGGCACATCGGCGCCTAGTTCCGCGGCCAGGTGGGCGAGCTCCTCGCGCGACAGCCCGCTGTTCCACAGCGCGTCACAGGCCAGCAGGGTGGCTGCTGCGTCCGCCGAGCCGCCGCCCATGCCTCCGGCCACGGGTACCCGCTTCGTGATTTCGAGGTGGACGCCGGTGGAGTGTTCCGAGACATCAGCCATGATCGCGGCGGCCTTGTAGGCCAGATTCCGCTCATCAAGGGGAATGTCAACGCCGTCGAGGTCCAGGGTGCTCGCAGGGCTGATGCCGACGGTTATTTCGCCGGTGTCCGTGCTGGTGGCGGCGACTTCTTCGTAGAGCGACACAGCGAGGTAGACGCTGGCCACCGAGTGGTAGCCGTCGGCGCGCAGCGGCCCGACATCCAGTGAGACGTTAACCTTGCCGGGAGCCTTGACCCGGACAGTCCTCGCGGCAAAGCGCCCTCTCACTGCGTTCATGGCTCCACGCTATGGCATGTCAGGGTCAGGCTCCAAGCATGGCACCGGACCGGCGGCACCGTTACGGGGCGGCCGCCGCGTTTACGGAGCCGGCAGCGCGTGGGCTTCGGCGATCCGGGAAAACGCCGCGATGTCGATGACCTCGCCGCGGGCAGTGGGATCGACGCCGGCGGCCCGCAGGCACCGTTCGGCCTCCGCAGCACTCCCGGCCCATCCGGCCAGGGCGGCGCGAAGGGTCTTGCGGCGCTGGGCGAATGCGGCATCGATGACGGCGAAAACCTGTTCGCGGGTCGCCGTGGTGACGGGCGGTTCCCGGCGGGTGAACGCCACGAGGCCGGAGTGGATCTTGGGGGCCGGCCAGAAAACGTTCATGCCGATGACCCCGGCCTTGCGCATACTGCTGTACCAGGCCGCCTTGACCGAGGGAACGCCGTAGGTCTTGGACCCCGGCCCGGCGGCAAGCCTGTCCGCCACCTCGTCCTGGACCATGACCAGGCCGTGGCGGAGGCTCGGGAAGTGCTGCAGCAGGTGCAGGACCACCGGCACGGCGACGTTGTAGGGAAGATTCGCCACGAGCGCGGTCGGCTCGACGGGGAGCTCGGTGACGCGCATCGCGTCGGCGAGGACCAGGTGGAAGTTTTCGACGGCGTCCGGCCGCCACTCGGCGACGGTGGCAGGAAGCTTGCCGGCGAGGACCGGATCGATCTCGACGGCGACAACCGAGCGGGCGGCGTCCAGCAGGCCCAGGGTCAGGGACCCCAGCCCGGGCCCGACCTCCAGGACCGTTTCGTCCGGGTGGATGTCAGCGGCGGCGACAATCCTGCGGATGGTGTTGCCGTCGATGACGAAGTTCTGGCCCAGGGTCTTCGTGGGACGGACCCCGATCTCCTCGGCCAGCCTGCGGATGTCGGAGGCCCCCATCAGGGGTGCGGGCGCGCCGGCTGGCGCGCTAATGGGCGCATTGCCTGGCGCGGAGGGGGTCGGTTCAGTCACCTAGGTATCCTATCCCGCCGGCCGGCCCGGGCATGGCGAAGGCCGGGTCCGAAAATGAACTGCTCCCCGAAAGTTGGACTGAAAAATCAGTCCGTACTTTCGGGGAGCAGTTTTATGCAAGACAGCAGTTCATTATCTGAAGAACAGCGCGAGGCCGCGGTAGCGTTGTTCGAAATTGGTTGGGGTGCGAAGGCAGCGGCGACGAGCCTAGGGGTCCGCCCGAAAGCTGTCATCCGCATTCACAACCTGTGGAGAGTTCGCGGAGGTACGGCGCTAGTGACCAAACAAACCAAGCGGAAGTTCTCGTTTGAGTTCAAACTCGATGCCGTCCGCCGGTTCCAAGCCGGCGAGAGCCAGGTCGCCTTGGCGAAAGAGCTTCAGCTCTCCTCGCCGGATCTGATCAAGAAGTGGGCGCGGATATACCGCAACGAGGGCGAGGACGGGTTGCGCCCGAAACCACCCGGCCGACCGGTCTCACTTCCTGAGGCGCCGGCGCAGCCGGAGTCGGAGCTGCAGCGGCTGCGCCGCGAGAACGAGCGCTTGCGGGCAGAGGTGGCCTTCCTGGGAAAAGTAAAGGCCTTGAGGGACGAGGAACAGCGCTAAAGGTCCGCGCTGTCGTCGCTCTCAAGGCCGAACACCGGTTGGAAGTTCTTCTGGACGTTGCCGGGCTGCCTCGGTCGACGTTCTTCTATCACCAGGCTCGGCTCCTTGCCCCTGACCCGCAGGCAGATCTCAAGGCCGCGGTCACGAGTATTTTCAAGAAGAGCCACGCCCGATATGGGCACCGGCGTGTCCACACCGAACTGGTCAAGCAAGGTTGGACGATCGCGAAGAAGACTGTGCTGAAGCTGATGGGTGTTCTGCGGCTGGTCTGCAAGGTCCGGCAGAAGAAGCGCTACAACTCTTACCAGGGCGAGCAGGGCGTTGTTGCGCCGAACCTGCTGAACCGGAAGTTTGATGCCGACAGCCCGAACGAGAAGTGGGTGACTGACGTAACCGAGTTCAGCGTCGGCGACAGGAAGCTCTATCTCTCACCGGTCATGGACCTCTTCGACCGGCAGATCATCTCCTACGCCATTGGAATCTCGCCGAACCTGGAATTGACCAACTCCTCACTGCGCGGCGCCCTGGCCACCCTGGAAAACGGGCAGAAACCGCTCGTGCACTCCGACCAGGGGTTCCAATATCAGCACACATCCTGGCGCGCACTTCTGACGGACGCCGGAGCAGCCCAATCGATGTCACGCAAAGCCAACTGCTACGACAACGCCGTCATGGAGAACTTTTTCGGACACCTCAAGGAAGAACTCTTCCACCGTGTCCGGTTCCTCAACACCGAAGCCCTGGCAGCCGCACTGCACGAATACATTGGCTGGTACAACACCGAAAGAATCTCTACCAAGCTCAACGGCCTTAGTCCGACCCAATATCGTGCGCAGAGCCTCGCGGCTTAGTCCCTTCGTCCGCGTACTCCATCGACCAGCGTCAAATCCCAGGCAGACAATGTGGCCCGTAACCGCGGATCCTGATGCGTCAGTGAGGAGACATTCCCGAAGCGTGTGCATGTGGAACAGCCGTGACTGTTCCACAAGAGATGCTAGCGGTAGGGTGTCCGGAAACGAGTGCTCGAACCAGGGGGCGCAAAATTGCGAAAATGGGAGACTGCATGTTTTTGACGCAAGCTGGATCCGAAAATACCAACCCGATCATTCCTCCGGCATGGGAAGCCACAACCCTGCTGGCCAGCCTGGTAATTGCCGCACTGTTTATAGCTGCACTGATCAGCATCATGCGGAACAGGAAGCAAACGCCCGTTGGCACCGTGCTCTGGATCTTGGTCGTGTTCGCCGTGCCTGTCCTCGGTCCGCTGCTCTGGTTCCTTACTGGACAAAGGTCATCCCAAACTGCGAATACCGTCTCCTGAGCAACCCCCCGTTGCACATAAACTTGAGCAGCTAAACGGGAGGTTGCAGAGAAGGGCC
>JAXMJF010000003.1:0-81298 GCA_034376805.1 Arthrobacter sp. | reverse complement strand
TGCCCGGTTCCTGGACGCCGCCGCGGCGTTCATGGCCGCGAACGGGGCACCCGTGCGCGAAGTCATGACCGACAACGCCCTGGCCTACATCCGGTCCGCCGCCTTCGCCAAAGTGATGGCTGATCTGGGTGCCAAACACCGTCGCACGAAACCGCGCAGCCCCTGGCAGAACGGCAAGGCCGAACGGTTCAACCGCACCCTCCAGGAAGGCTGGGCCTACAAGGACGCCTACGACTCCAGTGACCACCGCACACAAGCACTGACAGGCTGGCTAGACTTCTACAACCACCGCCGCAACCACAGCGCCCTCGGAGGACGACCACCCATCAGCAGATGTAACCAACCTGCTGGCTGAGTACACCTAGCTCCTGGGTGAGGGTGCCTTCCATAGATTCCATCGTGTCCGGAAATCTCGCAGATGTGCACTTTTCTGTCACGACACGCCTACCGATCGCCCTGTCCAATGGGTCTACCAGCTGCTCATCGAAGCAGGAGGCAACCAAAATCGAAAGGTAGGGTCATGACAGACCTCACTCCCCGCCCGAGTGGAAAAATCACTCCTTTTAGCGCCCCCGAGGGGTTCTCGCGTTCCGAGGGCAAGTCTCTCCAGCGCCGCCAGAATGCCGAAGTGGCCAATGGCCTCGTCACAGCGGCGCGTGTCCAGGCCGCCGGCTATGTCGCCGCAACAGGTATGCACCTGACCGGGATGTTGAGCCGGGAGGCGCAGTTCCAATCTGACGGCGACCCGCGCACATCGGAGCGGCTCAACTACGTCGCAGATTCCTTCGCCGAGTACGCGGCGTGGGAAGTACGCCGGTTCCAGCGGTAGCGGGGGCCAGCCATGAAGCACGAATTTGTAAATCCGATGAAGCCCATCGGCTACGTGGAGCCCGAAGTGCTGCAGCACGAGGCCGCTGTCCGTCTCTTTATCGGACGGGTCGCGACGCTTGTGGATGAGCTGGACTCCGCAGCGAGGACAGTCAATGCTGACTCGCCAGCGACAGCGCGGCATCTGCGATTGGTTTCGCAGCAGATGTCGGCCATGGCTCTGACGGCGCTGGAAACCTGGCCGAAGGGGCCGCAGCGGTCATGACTGTCATCTTCTGGATTGCCATCCTCGTCACGTGCGCGGCTTCCATTGCTGCCGCATACATTGTCGTCGCTGACTTCTGGCGCGATCGGACGCCACACTTTCCGGATCAGATTTCCGATATCACGCAGGATGCTCACGAAACGGCTGGCCGTCTCGATGCGGCATATCAGCAAGCCCTGCGCGACATGCGCCGCCGCCAGTAGCGGCTCGCCCTAACTTCGCTGGCCTGGCCGGCTCACTTCAAACATGCCTCTCGAAAGGGGTTATCTGTCATGCCCGAATCCTTTACTTCAACGGAGCTGATCGCAGCGCAAAAGCGACTCTCTGACTATGTCCTCGACCAGGCTCACAAGATCGAGCGTCGCCTGTACTTTGGGTGGGAGCCAGCCGGTGACGCGCCGGAAAAGTACAAGGATCTGTGCGAAGCCTTTGCCGCCTCGCAGAAGAATGGACACCCGCTACCTGTCTCCAACGAGAACAGCAGCAGCGTGGTCTTTGGTTCACCAGAGGTCAATATGGCCTATCGCTACGTTCACGATGTTGCCCACGTTGAACAGGGTTTGAGCTTTTCGTCGCCCGATGAGTTCGAACTGGCTCGCTGGCTGATGCGGCGATTCGAACGCGCAGGCTTCAGCCGAAATGACCTCGAATGGCATCTCTTCGAAGCTGACGCGCTAGGTCAAGTCATGTTCTATGCCGTCACGAAGCAGTACGTCGGGGACCAACTGCAGTTCGCACTCGACTGCGTGCGGCACGGTTTGAACACCGGCATTTACTTGGAAATGGAGCGCCAGCGGTGAGTGTCGATCCCGGTCCCAGATCATGGTTTGAGCGGGCGATTGGCGCGTGCATGTCGGTCCTGCTGGCCGTAGTGGCCCTCTACTGCGCGACTCAAGTCCTGCAATCGATCCTGCCGTTTCTGATCGCCTGCGTCGGTGTCGTTGCCATCATCTGGGCGGTATGGGCAGTCATCCAGTACCGCCGAAACAGGTACTAAATCCATCGCCGCAACGCGGCAACTACAGCTCTTCCAGTCGGTGTTGTGGTTTGCGCAAACATGCTTGAACGTTCAATTTATTGAACGCATACTAAGCCTCAGACATCGTTCAATTCGTTGAACGTTTGCCGCAAATCACAACACCGAAGGAAGGAGGGAAACAACTATGTCCACTAGCAACAAACGTCCTAGTCGGAGTCGTCAGATCCGACCACGTCGGGACGGCCGGATTGTCGTCAGGGGAGTCGAGCGCGATCGTCCTGACCTCCGAAAGCTGAGCCGTGCCGTCATCGCCATGGCTCAGGCGGAAGCCGAGCGGGAAGCTCAAATTCAGCACGAGCAGACAAACGTTCAGCGCACTGCGGAGGATGCGAGCGATGAATAGTTCCGCGCCTATCCTTCGACAATTGGTGTGGCAGGAGATTTTCTGGCCCCGCCCACTCGACGACGAGCAGGCTATCAACCTGCTTCGTGTCTGGAGTTCGCAGAGTCACGCCCCGCAAATCATTCTGGAAGCCCGGTCGGATAAACAGGGCATCCGCTACATTGTCGGCACGCAACGACGCCATGCGTCGGCTGTCCGTCGCGACATCGAACGTCTCGTCGTTGGGGCCATTGTTGTCGCCGATCATGCTGACCGGTTACCGGCCCAGTCCACCCGCCGGGTTTCCGTCAACATGCCTGCGCAGCCTCTGGAGCCCCGGCATCCGGAAGGTTCAACGCGAGCTCTCTTGGCCAGCCTGACGGCCGTCCGTGGAAGTGAAAGCTTAGTAGTCCAGATCGTATTGGGGACGAGATTCACACCTCAGCTGACTCCTCATGCTGTCGCCCAAGTCGATCAGGGGATCACGTCCCTTATCCTCACTGGCGTGCAGCCGGAACGGCGTCGGGCGATCCGCCGGAAAATCGAAGAAAAACAAGGGGACCATGGTTTCGCGACGTTTGTTCGCATAGGTGTCAGCGCCTCCGAGGAAGATCGTCGGCGAGCCCTAATCGGCGGTGTGGTCAATGCATTTCGCTCGATGGTGGCCCCAGGGCTCCGCTTTCGTGTCCACCTTGATCAGACCCATAAGCTGAACAACCCTAGTCCGGAGTGGCCACGTTTTGCTTCCGGCCAGCGACTGTCCGCCGTCGAGGTGGGAATGCTCAGTGCGTGGCCGGTTAGTGAGGGTAAGACTGCCTACCCGGGACAGCCGCCAGCTCATCCGCGGCAGATCCGACCCTCCTTTGCGGTGTCGGATGCAGATCGCATTGTGGGTCGGGCAACGGCGCCCGGTGCCGGCGATGCCCTACTGGGCCTAGCACCAGGGGATAGCTGCCATCATATGTGGACGATGGGACCGACCGGCGTGGGCAAGAGTTCCATGCTCCTCTCACTCATCATCGGCGATATGGAAGCTGGGCGCAGCTGTGTAGTCGTCGAGCCCAAAGATCTGATTGGCGATGTACTAAAGCACGTTCCCCTGGAGCGTCAGGCTGATGTCATCGTGCTGGATCCGCTGGATGATGTGCCTGTGGGGATCAATCCACTGGATAGTCACGGGCGGAGTCCGGCTCTCGTCGCTGATCAGCTGTTCGGTACGTTCCACGCGCTTTATGGCGACCAGCTCGGGCCCCGAAGCTCGGACATTCTGCGGCACTCCCTATTGACACTCGCTCAGCGGGAGGACGCCAGCTTGGCCATGCTGCCCATTCTGCTCAATAACAGAAAGTTTCGGCAGTCGGTCACCCGCCAGATCGCGGGCGAAGATCCATTTTCAGCTGGACCTTTCTGGCACTGGTACGACCAACTATCCCCGGAGGCTAGTGCGCAGGTGACGGCACCGCTGATGAATAAGCTGCGCCCGTTGCTTGATCCGCATCTTCGTCACGTTTTGGCACAACCCACCCCACGTTTCAATCTTCGCCAGGTGCTGACGGAGCGGAAGATTCTGCTTGTCCCACTCCAGAAAGGGGTGCTCGGACCCGAGGCCGCTCAACTATTAGGAGCCATGGTTGTCGCTGAACTGTGGCAGGCCATCCAGGAGCGCGCCAGCATTGCAACCAAGAACCGCCATCCGGTCATGATCTACCTCGATGAGGTGCAGGAGTACCTGCGTCTACCGACCGATATAGGCGATGCGCTGGCAACTTCGCGCAGTCTTGGCGCTGGGTTCCATGTGGCGCACCAGTACCTCGACCAATTGCCCCAAAGCATGCGCACGGCGTTCGAGGCCAACTGTCGATCTCGAGTCTTCTTTCAACTCGCGTCCAGGGACGCCAAGGCGGCCGCCGCCATGGCACCTGGTCTTGAACCGGAAGACTTCATGGCGTTGCCGTCGCGTCACATCTACGCGCAGCTCGTCCGCAAGAGCGCGGTGACTGACTGGGCGTCCGGCGTCACTTTAGACGTCCCGAAGCCGACCTCGTCACCGGAGAAGATCCGGGCCCTGAGCCGCAGCCAGTTCGGTCAATCAAAAGACGTCATCGAACGTGGGCTTCGAAGCATTCTGACTCCTTCTCCTGATACCGGCGGAACTGATGGGCGCCGTCGAAGGAGCCAGCCATGACGGTCGAGCGAACTCTACCGACCGGCTACCCGCCCGCGTCGAAGCCATCGGATGCATCTGCGCAGGTCAGCGAAGAGTTAGCACCAATTGGGGCGCCGAATACCGGTGCTGTACCTAGCACCGGAGCCCATACTGGCCCGCGGATAAGTCGGCGTCGCTTGAACGATATTGAAAGCCGGCTCAGCGAACGCGATCGCGCTGTCCTGTCGTCTGTGGAGCGCTATCGCTTCTTGACGGCACGTCACATTGAAACCTTGCATTTTGCAGAGCACGCGACTGCAGAATCGGGTGCTCGAACCTGCCGCCGAGTCTTAGCAAGACTACGAAGCCATCGCATTTTGGGCGTCCTAAATCGGAGGATCGGTGGTGTCCGGGCAGGTTCGGAGGGGCTGGTTTACTTCATCGATACGGCAGGCGAACGCATTCAACGGAACCAGGAGTCGAGTCGCCGACGTAGGCGCTTTGACGAGCCATCGTCGCGATTCCTTGATCACACTCTGGCCATAGCCGACGTTGCTGTCAGCATCATCGCCGCTGCATCCGAGTCGGGTGCAGAGGTCGTGAAGCTTGCCCCGGAAGGCGAGGCTCGTCGCCACTACACGGATCGACTTGGTGTCGGTCAAGTGCTTCGACCAGACCTGTATGTTGAGCTCGCTGCCCAACCCGGGGATCAGGATGTTGAGGCGTACTTCGTTGAAGTGGACCTTGGTCACGAGAGCCTGCCTACCGTCCTCGGCAAGTGCCTGTTATACGAGGAATATCTCGAAACCGGCATCGAACAGCGTGAGTTCGGCGGCTTTCCAAAGGTCATCTGGGCTATGGATGCCTACCGCCCAAACGTGGCCGAGCGCCGTCGCCAAGCATTTCTGGCGGCAGTGCAACGGAACGCGCGGGTGACCCCTGGGCTCTACCGCATCAAGGCCCTCGAGGAGGCCGCGGCTCAGATTGTCCGGGAGGTTCGCCATGACTGAGCCGGTCAATGTTTTGTACGTCGGGGACGCTTTGGAAAAGCTCCAAAAGCTTCCGACCGGATCGGTGGACATGTGTCTGACGAGCCCGCCGTACTTCCGATTACGTGACTATGATGCCGATGGCCAGATAGGGCTCGAATCTGATGTCGAGTCATGGGCTGATGCGCTTCGGGCCGTTGCACGCGAGATTGACCGCTTACTAGTCCCGACCGGCACCTTCTGGCTTAATCTCGGCGATACGTACGCCAACCATTCTCGGCAAGGCGCGCCATCCAAAAGTCTACTTCTGGCACCGGAACGCGCAGCCCGGCTGTTGCAGGAAGATGGGTGGATAGTCCGCAACAAGATCATCTGGGCAAAGCCGAACCCGATGCCAACCAGCGTGCGCGATCGGCTGACGGCGGCCCATGAGGTCATCTACCTGTTCGCGAAGCAGGAACGCTACTACTTCGACCTCGATGCCATTCGCGTGCCGCATCTGTCAAAGCCCGGTCGACCGCCTCGTGCCTCATCGCGACGTCCCGCCAAGGAAGGGTGGCGGGGGCCGAACGCCGATTCGACGATCGGTCTCGCGGCCATGAAGGCTCGTGGAATTGTTGGCCATCCGCTCGGCAAGAACCCTGGGGACGTGTGGACAATCGCTACAGCGGCTGGCAAGGGCAGTCACCACGCCACATTTCCTGAAGCGCTCGCTATCCGATGTATTCAAGCCGGAACCCCCGAAGCACGTTGCACCATCTGCCGCGCCCCGTGGCGACGACCAATCCGCAGGCTAGGGCAGACTGCCACGCGGCTAGCACTTCAGGCAGGCTGCAGTCACAAAGGGAATCCAGAGCCCGGCATCGTCCTGGACCCCTTCATTGGCAGTGGCTCGACCGCAGTCGTCGCTGAATCGCTCGGCCGTAATTGGTTGGGTATCGAGTTAAACCCCACCTTTGCCCGGGAAGCGAAAGAGCGGATCACAGCAGCTCGTCCGCGTTCTCCCCCAGGGGGATAGCACCGCGACAGCTCGTCGGTGCGCTGCGGCTGGTGACGAGGATTCCATTCCGGAATCTCGCCAGTCGCACAATCCGAGGAGTTGTCATGACGACACCTATCGCTGGCGAGGACCGCCAGAATACAGCAGGGGTGAAGACTCTTGCTGTCCGGCTCGAACCGGACGTTCACACGCAGCTGGTGCTTATCGCGCAGTTGCGGAGCAGCACCATCACGGACGAGATCAGAAAAGCCCTGGCGGCGCACATCGCCGGCATCAAGGAAAACACTGATCTGGCATCTCAAGCCGAATCCGCCATCGCGGAAATCGACCGGGAAGCTGCCGCCCGACGTGAGGCCATCGCCCATCTGTTCGGCAACGATCAGGAAGCGGCCAAGCCTCGCACGGCACGCGGACGCTAGTTCGAGTATCACCGGCAGGGACGGCGTGAGCAGCGCTCGATTGAGCGCGCCTCCGCCGTCCTTGCCACCCACCCATCTGCATAAGTGAAAGGAGGACATATGAACCAAGAACAACTACCCGAGCCCACTCCGGAAAGAGAGAAGCGCACGGCCCCTGCCATCTACGTCGCGTCGCTGGCTGACTATAACGACGGGCGACTGCTCGGCACCTGGATAGACGCCACTATAGGCGCGGACGCCATTTACGAGCAGATCCATGCCATGCTGGCGCAATCTCGTGAACCCGCGCCTGAAGAATGGGCCATCCATGACTACGAAGGCTTTGGCAGTAAGCAGCTCAGTGAGTTCGAACGTATCGAGGAAGTCGCTGCACTCGCCGAAGGCATCGCCAAATATGGTCCCGCCTTCGCTGCATGGGTGGACTACTCCGGTTTAGATGCCGAAGATTGGCACTACTTCGAGGAGGCCTACCTCGGCGAATACCCGACGCTGGAGGCTTACGCCGAGCGGATCATCGATGACATGGGATGGCAGCAGGAAGTTGACGCGCACCTGCCAGAGTCGCTGAAGCCGTACGCCAAGATTGACGCGGAATCGATGGGGGAGGACTTGAGACTCAGCGGTGCGATTTACGTGATCGAATCTGACTCCGGAATCTACGTCTTCCATAGCCGTATTTGACCTTCCGGAATATTAGGAAGTGCTTCCTACCTTGACGAAGTTACTGTTGTGGAATTCGCTTAAATCGTTGAAGGAATTGAACGATGGATTCATAATACAAACAGAAATTGGAGACAGAACAAATGCAGGAAAAAGACATTCAAGGCTTAGCCGAAACAATCCGGAAGCAGCGCCAGAAGCTGGGTCTTTCCGCGAGCGAAGTCGCCCGACAAGCTGGGGTCGCGAAGGGAACGATCACCCGGCTAGAGCTGGGACAGATTGCCAATCCCCGCATGGATAATCTTCGCGCCATCGCCGACGTCCTCCAGCTTCCACTGACCGACATCCTGGCCGAATCGAGCATGCTGCGCGGCTCTGACTTACCAACGCTCAATCCGTACCTGCGCACGAAATTCAAAGGTATGCCGGACAGCGCAGTGCGGGAGATTGAAGAGCACTTTCGCGACGTCGCCGCCCGGCACGGCATCAATATAAATACCGGCCCCGCACCCGGCGAGGACGAATAACCAACGACTTCTCAGAAAGGAGAAAGCCATGACCAACGAACATATCACCACATATATCGAACGGAGCGTCCTGGCTACTCTCCGCGCGCTCATCCCTAACCGAGAGGTTCGTTCCCACTCTGAGGCAAGGCAAGTGGCCGAGCACCAAGCTATCCGACTCTTGGAGCTGCACGGCATCGAGGACGGGCCAGTGCCGGTTGAATTCATCGCCGACCTGCCCAAGATTGAAATTGAGATGGTCGACGCTCCGGTCTCAGGGGCTAGCTTCTGGAACGGGAGCAATTGGATCATCCAGCTGAACAAGCATGAGAGTTACAGCCGTCAGCGGTTCACGCTCGCCCATGAGTACAAGCACATTGTCGACCACAATCGTGCCGACGCCCTATATATCGGAACCCGCGATGTAACTCCTGCCGAACAGGCCGAGCAAGCTGCCGACTACTTCGCCGGGTGCCTGCTCGTTCCTAAAAAGCTTCTCAAGCGCGCCTACTACGGTGGCATGCAGCGAACGGCCGATCTCGCAGCACACTTTCAAGTATCCGAAGCTGCGATGACCGTGCGACTGCGCCAAACAGGCATCGCCGAGCCCGCCCCGCGTTGCACACCCCGAAGCGCGCCGTTCTCCCGTTCATGGCAGTACCGCATGAATCACCGCACCCAAACACAAGGAGTATGACTATGACCATCGAGGAAATCGAGGCATTGAAACCGCGCAAGGCAGTTCTGTATCTACGCGTATCGAGCAAGAAGCAGACCGAAACAGCCATCGACATCGACAAGGATGGCAACTCAATAGCTACCCAGCGCGATATCTGCGGGCAGAAGGCAGTAGCCGTCAACGCCGACATCGTGGAGGAATTCGTGGAGCCAGGTGTGTCGGCGCAAACGATCGAGAAGCGCCCGGTCTTTCAGGCCTTGCTTAAGTTTTTGCAGGACCACCGAGACGTTGACTACGTCATCGTCTACGCTCGCTCACGCGCGTTTCGCAATTTCACTGACGCGGCCATAACGCGACGACATCTCGACAAGATGGGCGTGCGCTTGCTTTCCGCCCGTGAGGACTTCGGCGAAGGCACATACGCGGAAGCGATGGAAGCCGTCACCGACATCATGAACCAGGTGCAGAACCAGCTCAGCGGTGAAGACATCCGTATCAAAATGCGCAACAAGGCTATCAACGGCGGCACAGTCGGTAAGGCCAAGATTGGGTACCTCAACATCCGCAAGGATATCGACGGGCGCATGATCAACAGTGTCGGCCTGGATGAAACGAGAGCGCCGCTCGTGCTCAAGGCCTTTGAACTGTACGCCACCGGGAAATACTCCATCGAGCGGCTGGAGGCGACGATGGCGGACCTCGGATTGACGAGCCGTCGGACAGCTCGATACCCGGAGAAGCCAGTCTCCGCGAGCAGGCTGCATCAGATTCTCAAAGATCCTTACTACGTAGGTTATGTCGTCTACAAGGGGGATGCTTACCCGGGACGTCACGAGCCGATCATCGGACAAGACCTTTTCGATGAGGTCCAGGAGATCATGAGCTCGCGCAGTGGATCAGGCACCAGAGATCGCATTCATAATCACTTCCTCAAGGGGATGATCTACTGCGGCAAGTGTCATCGCCAGGGTCGGGAAAGCCGCGTCATCTACACCCAGGCGAAAGGACGCGGAGGCACGGTGCACGAGTACTTCTTCTGTCGTGCTCGGCAGGAAGGAAAGTGCGATCTTCCGTATCTACCTGCCTATCTCGTCGAAGATAGTGTTGCCGAAGCCTACGCTCAGCTCGTACTGGACAAGGACTTCGCGGAGGACATTCGCGCCAGACTCGAAGAAGCCCTTGTTGGTGAACGGCAGGACATAAAGGAGATGTACGCGAAGTACAGGAATCAGCTCAAAGAAGTTGAGGCCAAGGAGAGCCGGCTCGTTGACATTGCGGCCGATGGCATCCTGCCGCAGTCGAAGGTCCGGGAGAAAATGCATGAGCTGCGTGTCCAACGTTCTCGCATCGAAGACAGCCTGGCGAACATCGGCGAGCAGATCGCGGTAGGGGGTCAGCTTCTGGCCAAGGCGATTGATCAGATCGCCGACCCGAAGTCGTACTACGACAAGGCAACGGACAAGGTCCGACGCCTACTCAATGAATCCTTTTATCACCGCTTCTTTGTGGACCAGGAAGGCTCCGTAGGCACGGATCTCAATCAACCCTTTGCCGACATCTTCGCGGCCCAGGCGGCCTACCGGTCGATCCAACCCGCGTTGGCGATGTCCGTCCATGGATCGACCCAATCGTCCGAACAAGGGGCCATTTTGGGCGTTTCAGGCGTACTTTCCACCCAGTTCCCGGATACCAAAAATGGCGCCGATTTCTCGACGCCATCTCTGTTGTGTCAACTAAAGTCGATCTATTTGAACCATGGTTCAAATAAAGCGACTCTGGTCGGGATGACAGGATTTGAACCTGCGACCTCGTCGTCCCGAACGACGCGCGCTACCAAGCTGCGCCACATCCCGATCCGTTACTTCAAAAGCAACTTCACAAGACTATCCGATCAGGACCCCGGATGCGAAATCGGGCGGCCGACGCCACCGCAATATGCGCCGCTGAGTCCGAAAGGTCTCAGACCAGTGAGTCCTTCCAGGCCCCGTGCAGCTGCGCGAAGCGGCCGCCGCCGCCGATCAGCTGCTCCGGGGTGCCGTCCTCGACGACCCGCCCGTCGTGGACCACGAGGACCCGGTCGGCCGTCTCCACCGTCGACAGCCGGTGCGCGATGATGAGGGCGGTCCGGCCGCTGTCGGCTCCGATCCCGTGCAGCAGCCCCGCCAGGCCGGCCTGCACGAGCCGCTCGGACGGGATGTCCAGCGAGGACGTGGCCTCGTCCAGGATCAGGACGGCGGGCCGGGCCAGGAAAGCGCGGGCGAAGCTGATCAGTTGGCGCTGCCCGGCGGAGACGCGGCCGCCGCGCTTGTTGACGTCCGTGTCGTAGCCTTCCGGGAGCTCCTGGATGAAGTCGTGGGCCCCGACGGCCTTGGCGGCGGCCTCGATCTCCTCGCGGGAGGCCCCGGGCCGGCCCAGGGCGATGTTGTCCGCGACGGAGCCGCTGAACAGGAAGGCCTCCTGGGTGACCATCACGACGTTCCGGCGCAGATCCGCCGTCGCAAGCTCCCGCAGGTCCACGCCGTCGAGCGTGAGGGAGCCGGCGGAGACGTCGTAGAAGCGGGCGATCAGCTTGGCGAAGGTGGACTTGCCGGCGCCGGTCTGGCCCACCAGCGCCACCGTCTGGCCGGCGGGGATGTGCAGGTCCAGGGTGGGGATGATGACCGGGCCGTCGCCGTAGCGGAATTCCACCCCGTTGAAGTCGATGGCGCCCTTGGCATCGCGCAGGGCCACCGGGTTCTTGGGCGGCCGGACGGTGGGGACCTCCTCGAGCAGCCCGGAGACTTTCTCCAGCGCTGCCTGGGCGCTCTGGAAGGAGTTGTAGAACATGGCCATCTGGTCCACCGGCTGGAAGAAGCGTTTGGTGGACAGGATCAGGGCCAGCAGCACACCGACGGCGAGTTCGCCGCTGAGCACCCGGAAGCCGCCGAAGAGCAGGACGACGGCGACGCAGACATTGCCGATCAGCACCAGGCCGGGCTGGAAGATGCCGTTGAGGTTGATGGAACGGACCGTGACCTTGCGGTAGTCCTCGGAGAGGTCGGCGTAGCGGGCGGCGTTCTCGCGTTCCTTGCGGAATGCCTTGACCGCGCGGATGCCGGTCATGGTTTCCACGAAGTGCACGATCAGCCGGGCCGAGACGACGCGGGATTCGCGGAACGCGATCTGGGAGTGCTTCTGGTACCAGCGGGCCAGGAAGTACATCGGCACGCCGGCGGCCAGGACCAGGAGCCCGCTTCGCCAGTCGAGGGCGAACACCGTCACGGCCGTGAAGACCATAAACAGCATCCCCGAGGCCAGTGAGCTGATCCCGGAGTCCAGGAGTTCGCGCAGCGCCTCCAGGTCCGAGGTCTGCCGGGCAATGATGCGCCCCGAGGTGTACTTCTCATGGAATTCCAGGCTGAGCCGCTGGGTGTGTCGGAAGACCCGGACGCGCAGGTCCAGCAGCATTGCCTGGCTCAGCCTCGCCGTCGAGGTCACGTACAGGGCGGTGAGGCACGCCGTCGCGACGGCGGCGGCGAGGTAGGCGGCGCCGGTCAGCAGCAGGGGGAGGTTGTCGCCGGCGCGCAGGGCCGGCAGGGCCCGGTCGATGCCGAAGGCGATCAGCGCGGGCCCGGCGACCCGCGCCGCCTGGGACAGCACGACGGCGGCAATGGTCAGCCAGAACCGCCGGCGGACCGGGCGGATGAGCGAGCCCAGCAGGGCCAGGGAGCGGCGCCGGACGGTCTTGCTATCGCTCTTGGACAGGTGTGCGTTGTCCTCGTTCGCGGTGCCGAAGGTTGCGCTGCTCATCGGGAAACCTCCTCGGCGTTGAAGCCTGACAGCTCGGAGTCAATCAGATCGGAGTCCAGGTCCCGTGGTTCCGGGTCGAGGCTGGCGATCACGTAGCGGTAGTGGCGGTTCTCCGCGAGCAGTTCGGTGTGGGTGCCGACCGCGGTGATCCGGCCGTCCTCCAGCAGCGCCACCCGGTCCGCCAGTGCCACAGTGGAGGGCCGGTGGGCCACGATCAGCGTCGTGGTGTCGGAGAGCACCTCCCGCAGCCTGGTCTCGACAAGTTCCTCGGTGTGGACGTCGAGGGCGGAGAGCGGATCGTCCAGGACCAGGACCTTGGGGCGGGCGGCGATGGCCCGGGCCAGGGCGATGCGCTGTCGCTGCCCGCCGGAGAGGCTGAGCCCCTCCTCGCCGATCAGGGTGTCCAGGCCGTCCGGGAGGGAGTAGGCGAAGTGGGCCTGGGCGACGTCGAGCGCCTCCTCGAGCGCCTCCTCGCGGCGCTCGGCCGGCAGTCCGGCCGGGGCGCCGAGCAGAACGTTGTCGCGGACCGAGCTGGAGAACAGGGTGGTGTCCTCGAACGCGACGGCGACCACCGTGCGGAGCTCTTCGACGCTGAACTCGCGCAAATCCACCCCGTCGATGGTGATGGAACCGTCGGTGACCTCGTAGAGCCGGGGGACCAGCTGGAGCAGGGCGCTTTTGCCGCTGCCGGTGATTCCCACCAGGGCCATGGTCTCGCCGGGCTTGATGTCCAAATTGATGTCTTTGAGGATCGGCTTGTCCGGGGCGTCCTCGTAGGCGAAGGTGGCGCTGTTGAAGCTGAGGGCGCCCTTCAGCGCTGCGGGGCGGCGGGGCTGTTCCGGGCTGGTGATGGTGTTCTCCGAGTCCATGACCTCGAAGTGGCGGTCCACTGCGGTCTTGGCGGTGAGGGCCATGGCCAGCAGCATGCCGGAGAACTCTACCGGGGTGGCGATCACCGCGGCCGTGGCGAAGAACGCCACGAGGGCGCCGATGCTCAGCTCGCCGGTGGAGGCCAGCATGACGCCGACGACGAGGCCGGCGCCGAGGGCCAGCTCGGGCAGGAGGGTGACGACGAGGCTGAAGGTCGCGAGGTGCTTGGCCTTGACGATCTCTGTCTGCCGGAGCTCTTCGGCCTGTTCGTTGAAGTTCTCCAGCGCCTCGCGGCTGCGGCCGAACGCCTTGAGCACGCGGATCCCGTGGACCGATTCCTCGACCGTGGTGGCGAGGTCGCCCGCCTGGTCCTGGCTGCGGCGGGCCACCTTGCTGAAGCGGGTGCGGAACCGGAAGCCATAGATCATGATCGGCACGGCGGCGGCGAGGAAGATCAGGGCCAGCTGCCAGCTCATCGTGAACATCACCACGACGCCGATCACCACCGTCAGCGTGGTCACCACGAGCATGATGGCACCGAACGCCATCCAGCGGCGCAGGAAGTTCAGGTCCGTCATGGCGCGCGAGAGCAGTTGGCCGGAGCCCCAGCGGTCATGGAAGGAGACCGTCAGGTCCTGCAGGTGGTCGTAGAGGGACACCCGCATCCGCGTCTCGACCGTGGTGGCGGGGTTGATCACGAACTGCCGGCGCAGCGCCACGAGGCCGGCTTCGGCGATGCCGAGGCCCAGGATAAGGGCGGAGGCGATCCAGACCGCGTCAGCGCTGCCGCCGGGCTGGAGCGATTCGTTGACCAGCACCCGCAGTACCTGGGGGATGGTCAGGGCCACCACGCTGGCGAGCAGGGCGCAGATCAGCCCCAAGATCAGCCGCGGAATAATCGGCTTGACGTGGGGGTAGAGACGGCTGATGGAGGAGAAAAATGAGGTCTGCTTGGCCATGCCTGCTTCTTAAACGCACGTGCGGATATCTAACGCAACTGGATGTAGTTTCCTGTAGCAACTACCCTAGGCCATCTGGTGACCGGGTTCACATGAAAATGGACAGCATCAGGATCTCGCCCAGTAATTACATTCCGCAATGCTGCGCGGGCCGCGGGACATGTCCGGTCCCGGGCGCAGGGAGTGGACATAAGCCCACTATGTCCAGCGGTGGCGCCCAGGGGAGGGCATGTCCCGTGGGGGCGGGGGACGCGGGCAGGCTCAGGGACGGGCGGTGAGTGTGAGCAGCACGGCCTCGGGCTTGCAGGCAATCCGGACCGGGGCGAAGCGCGAGGTGCCGATCCCGCCGGAGACGTTCACCGGCGTCGTGCGTCCCTTGCTGTCCCAGTCGTGCAGTCCCTTGGCGCGCCAGGTCGGGAGGTCGCAGTTGGCGACGAGGGCCCCGAAGCCCGGCACGCAGATCTGGCCGCCGTGGGTGTGCCCGGCGAGCAGCAGGTCGGCGCCGTCCTCGGTGAAGTGGTCCAGGACGCGCTGGTACGGGGCATGGATGACGGCGACCCGCAGGTGCGGTTTGGTGTCCTGGCCCTTGGTTCCCCGGGGCCAGCCGGCGTACCGTTCGAGGCCCAGGTGCGGATCGTCCACGCCGGAAAAGTCAACGCGCAGGCCCTTGATCACAAGCGACTGGCAGCGGTTGGTCAGGTCCACCCAGCCGCCCATGCCGAAGCCGGCGCGGAGCCGCGGCCAGTCCAGCGCTGCCGGGTCCTTGGGCTTCGAGGACGGCCCCAGGAAGTACGCCGCCGGGTTCTTCAGCCGCGGCGCGAAGTAGTCGTTGGAGCCGGGAACGAAGACGCCGGGGAACTTCATCAGCGGGCGCAGCGATTCCAGCAGGGGTCCCACCGCCTTGACATGGCTGAGGTTGTCGCCGGTGTTCACCACCAGGTCCGGCTCCAGCTCCGCCAGCGAGGACAGCCATTCGGCCTTCCGGTGCTGGCCGGGCACGAAGTGGATGTCGCTCAGGTGCAGCACGCGGATGGGGCCGAAGCCGGCCGGGAGGATCGGCAGGGTCTCTTCGCGCAGGACGAACTGGTTCTTCTCCCACAGCCCGTATCCGGCGGCGGCCGCGCCGGTCACGGCACCGGCGGCGGCGGTGACGGCAAAGCCGCGTCCGATGCTCCGGGCGCGGCTTGCCAGCGTCTCAAGCCCGGTCACGGCTTGGGCTCGTCTTCCTTCTTGTCCTGGCCCGGCGGAGCGGGCTCACTCGGCGCCGGGCTGGCCGGTGCCGAGCTGGACGGCGCCGGCGTCGCCTGCGTGGACTGCCGGGGTGCCGGAGTCGGCGCCGGACCGTTCACCAGGCTCGACGGCGGGGCCTTGAACGGGTCGGTGCCGTAGGCCGGCGCCACCTGGGTCATGTAGTTGGAGAACTGCGGGCCCGCGATCATGTAACCGTCGATGGCCTTGTAGAACTTGCCGTTGAGGGTCAGGTTGCGTCCCGGCCGGTCCTGGCCGCCCAGCGCGTCGCCGAACCAGGAGGCCGTCGCGAGGCCGCTGGTGTAGCCGACCACCCAGGTGGAGTTGTTGGGGTCGTTGGTGCCGGTCTTGGCGGCGATCGGGAAGCTGGTCCGGGTCGAGATCCGCGGCTGGATCAGCGAGCCGGAGCCACGGTTGAGGACTTCCTGCAGCGCGAAGCTCACGCCGCGGGCAACCTCGGGTTTGATCGCGTCGCGGCAGCTGGTGGCCTGGGCCGGCAGCTGGGCGCCGCTGGCGTCGGTCACCGATTCAATCGCGATCGGCTCGCAGTACTTGCCGTCGTTCGCGAAGGTGGCGAACGCGCTGGCCATGGTCAGCGGCGAGGTCTGGGTGGCGCCGAGCAGGTTGGACAGGCGCGTCATCGGAACGGGCTCGTTGGTCTGTCCGGCGTGGATGCCCGCGGCGTCGACGATTTTCTGGATGCCGCAGAGGTCCACCTGCGCCGCTGTGGCGAAGGTCATGGTGTTGATCGAGTTCGCCAGCCCGTCGACGACGCTCATGTTCTTGTAATAGCCCTCTTCGGCGTTCTGCAGGTCCTTGGCCGCGCCGAGGCCCTCTTCCGCGGTGTTGTAGGCGCCGTCGACCCGGGTGGGGCAGGTGTTCTTCCACCGGTAGTTCAGGGGGTACCTGCGCACGGAGCCGTTGAGGATGGTGTTCATGGACTTGCCTTCGTCGAGCCACTGCGCGAAGGTGAACGGCTTCATCGTGGAACCGGGCTGGAAACCGCCCAGGCCGCCGAGGTCGTTGCCCTGGGCGTCCCGCATGTCCACGTTGAAGTTGATGACGTTGTTGAACTTGCCTTCGGCCTCCAGGAACTGCGTGTTCTGGGCCATCGAGATGATCTTGCCCGACCCCGGCTGCACGGAGACCAGCGAGGCACCCCACTTGTCCGGGTTCTCGCCGGCGGAGCCCTCAACCTGGGCCTGCGCCACGGCCTGGGCGTTCGGGTCCAGCGTGGTCTTGATCGTCAGGCCGCCGCGGAAGACCTTCCGCTCGCGCTCTTCGGCGTCGGCGCCGTAGGCCGGGTTGTTCAGCAGCAGGTGCAGCACGTAGTCGCAGAAGTAGGGGGCCGTCGACGAGTAGGCGCAGCCCTGGCGCGCCGGCGTGACGTTCGTTTCCACCGGTGTGGCCACGGCGGCGTCGTAATCGGCCTGCTGGATCTTGCCCTGGGTCAGCATGGACTGGAGCACCAGGTCGCGGCGTGCCTGGGCGTTCTCCGGGTTGTTGATCGGGTCGAAGAAGGAGGGGCTGTTGACCAGGCCGGCCAGCAGCGCGGCCTGCGGCAGGGTCAGGTCCTTGGCGGTGGTGCTGAAGAAGAACTTGGAGGCGGCCTCGATGCCGTACGCGTCGCGGTTGAAGAACACGATGTTGAGGTAGCCCTCAAGGATCTGCTCCTTGGTGAACTTCTTCTCCAGCGCGATGGCGAGCTTCATTTCCCGCAGTTTGTCGCCGACGCCCTTGTTCACGCCGTTGAGCAGGACCTGGTCGCTCTTGCCCTCGGCCTCGAGGGAGGAGTTGATGACGTTGTTCACGTACTGCTGGGTGATGGTCGACGCGCCCTGCCGGTTGCCGCGGGCCGTGCTGACGAGGGCGCGCATGATGCCGGTGGTGTCCACGCCGCCGTGCTCATAGAAGCGGCTGTCCTCGATGGCGATCACCGCGTCCTTCACGTACGGCGACATCTGGTCGAGGGAAACCCGCGTGCGGTTCTCGGCGTAGAGGTTGGCGATCACGCTGCCGTCGGACGCCAGGATCGATGTCGACTGGCTCGGCGGGTCGACCTGCAGTTCGGCCGGCAGGGTCTCGAAGAACTTGATCGATCCGCTGGCCGAGCTGCCGGTGACGGCGGCCGCAGGGACCAGCAGTCCCGCCACCAGGACGCCACAAATGGCGCTCACGCCCAGGAAAAGAAGGATCTTTCCGAGGGTGGTGGCCGTGTCAAATAAAGGGTTCTTACCAGTCGCCATGTTTTCCACTTTACCGGCAAGGACTAGGCTTTAGCTCATGACCAAATGGGAGTACGCCACGATTCCGCTCATTATTCACGCAACAAAGCAGATTTTGGACCAGTGGGGTGACGACGGCTGGGAGCTTGTCCAGGTTGTCCCCGGCCCCGAAGGAAACGGCCTCGTTGCCTACCTGAAGCGGGAGAAGCAGTAGTCATGAGCACCCCCGCATCGGCCGCCCCGGGCGCCTCCCAGGGCTCCGGAACACCGGCCCACAGCACCGCCGAAGCTGGCGCGCCGTCCGCCGTCGAGCAGCGCCTGGCCGAGCTTGGCCTGAGCCTGCCGGAGGTCGCCGCCCCGGTTGCCGCCTACGTCCCCGCCGTGATCTCCGGCAACCACGTCTACACCTCCGGCCAGCTGCCGTTCATCAACGGCAAGCTCGAGGCGACCGGCAAGGTCTCCTCCGGGACCGAAGGCGCCTCGGACGAGGCCACGGTCTCGCCGGAAGCCGCCAAGCAGTATGCCGCGGTGTGCGCCGTCAACGCTCTGGCCGCCGTCAAGAGTGTCATCGGGGACCTGGACCGGATCACCCGGATCGTCAAGGTTGTCGGGTTCGTCTCCTCGGACCCGTCCTTCACCGGCCAGCCCGGTGTTATCAACGGCGCGTCCGAACTGCTCGGCAGGGTCCTTGGCGACGCCGGCCAGCACGCACGCTCCGCCGTCGGCGTTGCAGTCCTTCCCCTCGACTCCCCGGTTGAAGTCGAACTGATCGCTGAATTCGCCTAGAGGCCAGGTCCGTTTCCCGTGCCCCAATTAGCCCGACGCATGTTTGCCCTTCCCCCGGATCTTGAGGGGGCGGCCCGCAGCTGGATTGAACACGGCGAACGGACCCCCCGTGCGGCCCGGTTCGCGTCCTCGGTTGTGCTGCTGCGCGACTCGCCCACGGGCCTGGAGACCTGGCTGGGCTACCGGCCCGGGTCCTCACCGCTGGGTGTCCTCGCTTTTCCCGGCGGGTCGCTGGAGGCCTCCGACGACGACGCCGTCGGCTGGCTCGGCCCCTCACCGCAGCATTGGGCCGAGCACATGGGGACGGCCGACGTCGGGCTCGCGCGCCGCCACGTAGTCGGCGCCATCCGTGAACTGTTCGAGGAAACCGGCATCCTCCTGGCCGGACCGGACCTGTCCACCACGGTGGAAGGGACGTCCACGGCCGAATGGATGCGGGCCCGGGTGGCGGTGGCGGAGCAGGAGAAGTCCTTCACGGAGGTGCTGGCCAAACGCGGGCTCTCGGTGCGGACGGACCTGCTGAAGCCCCTGGTCAACTGGCTCAGCCCGGACTTCGCGCACCGCCGCTTCAACACCCGCTATTTCGCGGCCACGGTGCCGATGAACCAGCAGCCGTCGTTGCTGGCGAGCAAGGGTGTGTGGGGCCGCTGGGTGTGCGTCCGCAGGGTCATCGAGGAACGGAACACCTCCGCGCTCGGCGATGAGGTAGGCCAGGAGAACACGGTCGGACGCAGTCTCGGCGAACTGCTGGTTCCCGGTTCGGAGATCATGCTCGAGAAGATGGCCGCCGCCAACGGCTGCATCGCCTACCTGAGCTACAAACGCAAGGCCCACGTCTACCAACCGAAGCTCGTCGAGGAAGACGGCCAGCTCATGCTGGAGGTCGAGGCGGCCAAGACCGTCGCCGGAGTACCCCAGCGCGAACGCTGACCCGGCCGCGGCGCTGGACATGTCCCCTGCTGGGCCGGGCCGGTGCACATGATGGCACTGAGTCCACTCGTGGCCCCCAGGAATGGGCATGTCCCGCGGGTAGGGAGACCAACAATGGGCATGTCCTGCGGAGCCAGAGGCCCGGGAGAAGCATGCCCTCCGATCACCCCGCCTAGCCGCTGGACATGTCCCCTGCTGGGCCAGGCCGGTGGACATGATGGCACTGTGTCCACCCGTGGCCCCCAGGAATGGGCATGTCCCGCTGGTGAGGAGACCAACAATGAACATGTCCTGCGGAGCCGGAGGCCTGGGGGGAGCATGCCCTCCGCTCACCCCGCCCCGCCGCTGGAAATGTCCCCTGCTGGGCCGGGCCGGTGGACATGATGGCACTGTGTCCACCCGTGGCCCCCAGGAATGGGCATGTCCTATGGGGCCGGAGGTCAAGAATGGGCATGTCCCGCTGCGGAAACGCTCAGGCTTAAACCCCGAAGGCCGGCGCCGTTTTCACGGGCCGGCCTTCGGGGTGCTGCCAATCAGGCTTAGCGGGAGCGCTGGCGCAGGCGCTGCATGTCGAGGATGACGACGGCGCGGGCCTCCAGGCGCAGCCAGCCGCGCTGCACGAATTCGGCGAGGGCCTTGTTGACCGTTTCACGGGATGCTCCGACCAGCTGGGCCAGTTCTTCCTGCGTGAGCTCGTGTGCCACCAGAACGCCGTCGGTCGCGGGACGGCCGAAGCGGTCCGCCAGGTCCAGGAGCGCCTTGGCTACACGGCCCGGAACGTCGGAGAAGACCAGGTCGGACAGGGAATCGTTGGTGCGGCGCAGGCGGCGGGCCAGGGCCTGCAGCAGCTGTGCCGAAACCTCCGGGCGGGTGCGCAGCAGGGCGTTGAGGCTCTCATTCTTCAGCCCGGCCAGGCGTGTTTCCGAGACGGCCGTTGCCGTGGCGGTACGCGGGCTCGGATCGAACAGCGCCATTTCGCCGAAGAGCTCGCCCGGGCCGAGGATGGCGAGCAGCGATTCCCGGCCGTCCGGGGACGTGCGTCCGAGCTTGACCTTGCCGGAGACGATGAAATAGAGCTGGTCGCCCTGGTCGCCTTCCCGGAATACCGAGGCTCCGCGTGAGAGGTCCACCTCGGTGAGTTCGTCCGTCAGCAGACGGAACGCCTCGTCGTCGAGCGTGGCGAAAAGGGGTGCGCGGCGCAATACCTCGATATCCATGAAATCTCCTGACTAAAAACTGTGTCGGCTGGGGCGCTTCAGCCATTGTTTCAGAATTTTGGCGCATCTGTGACGTACTTGGCACCGAAACGCGCCAAACGTCGTGCCAGGGGGAGAGGATGGCCCGGTTCCGGGCTCCGCCTGCACGCGGCAAACTGTCAGCCGGCGCCGGTAGAATTGGGGCTTACCTGCCTCAAAGGAGCATTGGTGTTCGGCTTGACCATCTTGGACCTCGTGTTGATCGTAACGCTGCTGTCCTATCTGTTCCACGGCCTCCGCAACGGCTTCCTGGTCACCGTCGGCGGCATCGCAGGGTTCGCCGCAGGCGCTGTGGCCGCCTTTGTGTCCGTCCCCATCGTCAGCGGTCTGGTGGAGGACAGCGGCTGGCGCCTCACGGCGATCATTGCCACCGCCGTGCTGCTCATGGTCCTGGGGCACGGTCTGGGCACCGCAATCGGCCACCGGATCCGCAGCGTCGTCCGGATCCAGCCGCTCCGGTCCATCGACCGGCTGGCCGGCGGCGGCGTCAACGTGGTGGTCTCCGCCCTGGTTATGTCGATGCTGGCCTTCAGCATCGGGGCGCTCGGCGTCCCCTTCGTCTCCCAGCCGCTCGCTGAGTCCAAGGTGATCCGCTTCATTGACGGCGCCACCCCCGTGCCCCTGAAGACCTCCATGGCCCAGCTGCGGTCCGCCGTGATCGGCAACGGCATCCCGACCCTGTTCGAGGGAATCGGGCAGGGCCAGCCGGTGGTGGTCCCGGACGCCAGCACCGACACCCCCGCCCTGAACCAGGCCGCGGCGTCGGTCCTGAAGATCGCGGGAACCGCCTACCAGTGCGGTCAGAACCAGACCGGAACCGGCTTTGTGGTGTCGCCGGGCCGGGTCGTCACAAACGCCCATGTGGTCGCCGGCGTGCCGGAACCGGTGGTGGAGATTCCCGGCGGCGGCGCGCTGCCCGGGCGTGTGGTGTACTTCGACGCCACGCACGACCTCGCGGTTGTTGCCGTGGACGGTTTGCGCTCCGCCCCGCTGCCGCTCGGATCCGACCTGCCGACCGGCAGCCCGGCAGCGTTCTCCGGCTACCCCCATGGCGGCCCCTTCCAGTCAAAGCCGGCCACGGTGCAGGACATTGCGACGGTGCTCGTCCCGGACATCTACGGCAACAACCCCGCGCCGGCGGATGTGTACCGGATCGCCGGGGACGTCCAGCCGGGGAACTCGGGCGGCCCGCTGCTCACCACCGACGGCCAGGTCGCGGGAGTGATCTTTGCGAAGGCCACGGGCGAATCCTCGCTGGGCTATGCCATCACGTTGGCGGATCTGGGACCGGTGGCTGCGCAGGCCCCAGGCCTCGGCAACGCTGTCTCCCCGGGCGAGTGCATCCAGAAGTAACAGCGCATCCATAGGTAACAGCGGTTCCGCCGCCAACAGAGGATGCAGCCGAAGCCCGTGGGCCGCCGGTCAGAGCCACTCCAGGCTCTGGCCGTGCGGTCCGGCGATCGCCGTGGGCTTGCCGTTGTGCAGCAGAAGGAACCGTCCGCGGAGCCGGGACTCGTCCATTTCGGGGACCACGCTGGAGCCGTCCGCCTGGATGATCACCGTGTGCCCCTCGTTGGAGAGCCAATGGCAGCCCCGCTCGATGGCCAGCCGTGCCATGGTGGCCCGGAACCGGTCCCGCGCCTCCGCGTCCAGGTAGGCCATGACGGCGCTGTGGTAGACCACCAGGGTGGCGTCCGACGGCGCCCGCGCCGCCAGGGCAGGCAACTGGTCGTTGAGGTCCCCGGCCACGAGCAGGGGCGGATCCGCCTGGGCAATCGCGATCGCCCGGCGCAGCCGCTCGCGGCGGAAGTCCTGCTCGGGCCAGATCAGTGCCTCCAGCCAGGCGACATCGTCGGGGTTCCGGACGTCGAGGGGGTTGAGGTCGATCCCCGCACGCCACACCACCTGCGGGAGCTCCGCCGGAAGCGGGACCGGGCCGGCGACGGCGCAGCCCAGGACCGGGTAACTGCCGGCCGCGGCACCGGCCGGGGCCAGCCGCGTGACCACGGGACCGGCGTCGTACGCGTAGCCGTAGCGGTCCGGAAAGAGGGCGAGCCCGGCCGAGGCCCCGACCTCGATGAGGGCCAGCGGGCGCCCGCCGGTGCTGGCGATCTGCGCTAGGGACGGCAGCAGGGTGGCGCAGCGCCCGGCCTCGTTGGTCTGGGTGGCGCGGGAGAGCACGATCCGCGAGAGGTCCTGCCAGTGCTCGTCCAGGAACGCCCGGAAGTTCGGGTAGGGGCTGATCCGTGCGCCCAGGAAGCGGGCGGCGGCGAGCATCAGCAGGGGCTGGCGCTTGTTGTACGGCCACTCGTCGATCCGCCGCAGCAGCTCCGGGTCCCCGGCGATGCCCGCCGACCATTCGGCGTAGCAGTCGGAGTTGCCGGGCGCGTCCACAGTGCCGAAGTGCCGGTACCACTGCGCCGTCGCAGACTCCGCACCGGCATGCTCCACACTGCCGGATTCGAGGCGGCGCGGTTCCCCGGGGGCCGGTTCCCCGGGGCCCGGTTCCCCGCGGGCGGGATCAACGGGGGACATGCTCAGTCCCGGCTGGCCTGCAGCCCGGCGAGGTATTCGACGGCGAACCGGTAGCCCAGGATTCCTGCGCCGGCGATCACGGCCTTGCTGATGTCCGAGAGGTACGAGTGGTGCCGGAACGCCTCGCGGGCGTGGACATTCGTTATGTGGACCTCGACGGCGGGCAGCTGCACCGCGGAGATGGCGTCCCGGATGGCCACCGAAGTATGGGTGTACGCGCCGGCGTTGATGACGATGCCGACTGCCTTCCCGCGGGCGGCATGGATGGCGTCCACGAGGGCACCCTCATGGTTGGACTGGAAGCACTCGACGTCGAGACCGTGCGCCGCGCCGGTGTCCTTGGCGAGCTGCTCGACGTCGGCCAGTGTGGCGGTGCCGTATTTCTCGGGTTCGCGGGTGCCGAGCAGGTTCAGGTTGGGTCCGTTGAGGACCAGGATGGTGCCGCGGCCGGCGCCGGCGGGGGTGGCTTCGCTCATGCCTGCCAATGTATCGCGTTGCGTTGCGGCTGACGCCCCGGAGGCGGAAAACGGCACGCAGATGACAGCCCGTTCAGCGGCCGGCGGGCTCTGGCCCGCACCGGTCCGCCTGCCTAAACTGGAAGGACCATCGTGCGGAGCTCCCGTACTGGTCAGCTCGCGCGGACAGCCCGATCTCGGAGCAAATCATGCGCAACATTCAGGCAGGAAAATCAATCCGAAGGGTCGCCGTGGGCTTCCTCGCCGTTGCGGCGTTCCTTGTGCCGGCGCCCCTGGCCGCCGCCGACCGAGCGGACCGGGATGACCGGACCTCGGTGATCAGACTCCCCGGCGCCACCGGCGCTGAAGGCATCGCCGCAGGGGAGGGCAGCACTTTTTTCGCCGGAGACCTGCTCAACGGGAACATCTTCCGGGGGGACATCGACAGAGGCACGGCAAAACTGTTCATCACGGCGCCGGAGGGCCGGGCAGCCGTCGGCATGAAGGTTGACCAGGATAACGACCTGCTCTTCGTCGCGGGCGGCGGCACCGGCCAGGCCTATGTCTATGATCTGGACACGAAAGAAACCGTGCGAGTGTACGATCTGGCGCCGGCCGGTGCCAGCTTCATCAACGACGTCACCCTGACCCACGACGGCGCGTGGTTCACCAACTCCCGCGCCGGTGAGCTCTACCGGATCCCGGTCAGCCGCGACGGTGAACCCGGCGACGCCCGCACCCTGGCACTCGACGCGCCCGCCGGCACCGTGGACGAGGGGTTCAACCTCAACGGCATCGCCGCTGCCGACGATGGCGACCGGCTGATCGTCGCCCACTTCGCCCGCGGCGCTCTCTACACTGTGGACCCGGACGACGGATCGAACAGGTTGATCAACTTCACGGACACCTCCGGGGCCCCGGTCACCCTGACGAACGTGGACGGCATCGTCATCCGCGGCAACACCCTCTGGGCCGTGCAGAACTTCGTCAACCAGGTCAGCCGGATCGACCTGAGCAGGTCGCTGCGCAGCGGAGAGGTGCAGGAAGTCATCACCAGCGAGAACTTCGACGTCCCGACGACGGCGGCGCTGTTCGGCAATACCCTCGCCCTGGTCAACGCCAAATTCGCCACCCCCGCAGCAACCAGCTTCGAGGTGGTCCTCGTCGCAGCCTGCTCCGGCGGCTAAGATCCCGGGCTAAGCGGCGGCGGCACGAGTCCCTAACGTGCCGCGAGCCGCTCGATCCGGCGCAGCGCCAGGGCGCACACCGGCAGGTAGGCGGGCGCCCACCACGGGACCGTGAAGGTGACGAGACAGCCGCCGTCCTGCGGGATGACGCGGTGGCCGGTGGCCGGGATCCCCGCCACAGACCAGGCCCAGTACCGTCCGGGCTCAAACGCCGTCACGGTGTACGGCAGCGCCGCGCCCACGACAGTGCGGACCTTCCCGCGGCTTCCGAGCGCCAGCCCTCCGGCAGTGGCCGGCCCGGCGCCGGTGATTGACGGCCCCCACTCCGGCCACTTTCCGGTATCGGTGAGCAGAGCCCAGATGTCTTCCGTGGGAGCGGCGACCCGGCGTGAGACGGAGAACGTCACCGGGGCCGTCCGAGGATTGCGAGTGCGGCACGGTGGCCGCTGACGAGCGCACCGTTAATGGACGCCGTCTCCCGGTGGTCCCCGCAGATGACCAGCCCGGACGGGCCCCCCATCGGCTGCTGGGACCGAAGCGGCGGCGGCTGCAGGGGCAGGGCCTGCGGGACCTCGTGCCGCGCCACCAGCTCCCAGCCGGCCGTGGAGGAGCTGAAAAGGTCCGCTGCGTGGCGGAGGACGTCGTCGTCGGTCGGAACCGGCCGGCCCGGGCCCAACAGCGCGGACGTCTGGATCAGGTGCCGCCCGGCGGGGGCGTAGCTCGGCGCAGCGTTGGAAATGACAGCCGCGTTGACCAGCGGCCCGCCGGTGTGCGCGCGGCCGTCGACAAAGAGCATGTCCACCCCGCTGGGAGCCGCGTCGGCAGCGAACCAGTGCGTCAGCACCCCCTTCATGGCCGGGACGGTGCCGCCTGCCAGCCTGGCGGAGGTGACCGGATCCGCGGCCAGGACAACGTGGCGGGCCCGGACCCTGGAACCGGCGGCGGTGACCAGGGCCGCGTCTCCGTCCGGAATGATCGACTCCACCCGGGTCGAGGTACGGACCGGGGTGGTGAGGGCGTCGGCCAGCTGCCGGGGGAGGGCCTGCATCCCGTCGCGCGGCAATCCGGGCACCCCGGTCGCAAAGACCCGCACCAGCTGCAGCGCGAATTCATTGGAGGTGCTGCCGTCGTCTTCCAGCAGGACTCCGGCGAGGAACTGGTCCACTGCCCTGCGGAGTTCGCCGGAGCATCCGGCCCGGTCCAGGGCCTCCCGCAGCGGCAGGTCGCTGCCGGGATGCCGCCGGCGACTGGCAAACGCCGGCGCGGCCCACCGCAGCAGCCCCGCGACAGAGCGGGGGTTCAGCAGGCCGCTGCGCAGGGTCTGCAGGATCAGGCCGGGCTCGCGCACGGGGTGGGCGAGCACCGCGAGGGTGTCCTCCCGGCGGACCCGGAGGCCGGCGCCGAAAGCCTGCAGCGACAGGGCCTCGACGTCGACCCACCGGCGGACGGCAGGGTAGGCGGGGTTAAGCACCTGAAACCCGCGGTCCACCAGGAAGCCGTCGATCCGGTCGGTCCGTATCCTGCCTCCGACGTCGTCGGAGGCTTCCCACACCTGCACGTCGCGCCCGGCAGCCTGCAGCTCCCGGGCGCACTGCAGCCCGGCCAGGCCGGCGCCGACCACCAGCACGTCACACGCATCCGTCATCGCTGCAACGTTCCGCCTTGGGCAGCCCGGACCGGGTGCTTGCTCACTTTCTCAGCGAGTGCGCGATCTGCGCCATCACGGTGTTGTCGGCCAGGGTGGTGGCGTCGCCCACTTCGCGTCCTTCCGCAACGTCCTTGAGCAGGCGGCGCATGATCTTGCCCGAGCGGGTCTTGGGCAGCTCGGGCACCACAAGGATGGTCTTGGGCTTGGCGATCGGCCCGATCTCCTTGCTGACGTGGTTCCGGAGTTCCTGCACGATCGCGTCCCCGGTGTCCACGGCGTCGCCGCGCAGGATCACAAAGGCGACGACAGACTGGCCGGTGGTCTCGTCCGCTGCGCCCACGACGGCGGCCTCCGCCACCGCAGGGTGGCTGACCAGCGCCGATTCGATCTCGGCGGTGGAGAGCCGGTGGCCGGAAATGTTCATCACGTCATCGACCCGGCCGAGCAGCCAGATGTCCCCGTCCTCGTCCTTCTTGGCGCCGTCCCCGGCGAAGTACATGGTCTCGAAGCGGGACCAGTAGGTTTCCTTGAAGCGCTCCGGGTCGCCCCAGATGCCGCGCAGCATGGCCGGCCACGGCTCGCGGATCACGAGGTAGCCGCCGGAGCCGTTGGGCACGGACTCGCCGAGTTCATCCACGACGTCCACGGCGATGCCGGGCAGCGGGACCTGGGCGGAGCCGGGCTTGGTGGCCGTCACGCCGGGCAGCGGTGCGATCATCTGCGCGCCGGTTTCGGTCTGCCACCAGGTGTCCACGATCGGCGCCGGGTTTTCCTTGCGCTCGCCGTTCTTGCCGGCGTTGCCGCCGATGACCTCGCGGTACCACATCCACGCTTCGGGGTTGATGGGTTCGCCGACGGAGCCCAGGACGCGGATCGAGGAGAGGTCCGACTTGGCCGGGATCTCCTTGCCCCACTTCATGAACGTCCGGATGGCGGTGGGGGCGGTGTAGAGGATGGAGACCTTGTACTTCTCCACAATCTCCCACCAGCGGCCCTGGTGCGGGGAATCCGGGGTGCCTTCGTAGATGACCTGGGTGGCGCCGTTGATGAGCGGGGCGTAGGCGACGTAGGAGTGCCCGGTGATCCAGCCGACGTCGGCCGTGCACCAGTAGACGTCCGTTTCTGGCTTGAGGTCGAAGACGGCCTTGTGCGTGTAGGCGCCCTGGGCGATGTAGCCGCCGGTGGTGTGCAGGATGCCCTTGGGCTTGCCGGTGGTGCCGGAGGTGTAAAGGATGAAGAGCGGGTGCTCGGAATCATGCCCGACGGCGGTGTGCTCGGCGGAGGCGGTCCCGACGGTGTCGGCCCACCAGTGGTCGCGGCCCTCGTGCCAGTCGACGTCCTGGCCGTTGCGCTTGACGACGACGACGTTCTGCACGGTGTGGCCGCTGCCATCCCCTTCATGGGCGAGCGCCTCGTCGACGGCGGGCTTGAGCGCGCTGGGCTTGCCGCGCCGGTAGGTGCCGTCCGCGGTGACGACGAGCTTGGCCTCGGCGTCGTCGATCCGGGAGCGGAGTGCCTCGGCGGAGAAGCCGCCGAAGACCACCGAGTGGATGGCCCCGATCCGGGCGCAGGCCAGGAGCGTGATCACGGCCTCGGGGATCATCGGCAGGTACACGGCCACCCGGTCGCCCTTGGCGACGCCGAGCGACTCGAAGGCGTTGGCGGCCTTCTTGACCTCTTCGGTGAGCTGGGCGTAGGTGTAGGTGCGGGTATCGCCGGGTTCGCCCTCGAAGTAGATGGCGACGCGGTCCCCGTGGCCGGCCTCGACGTGACGGTCCAGCGCGTTGTAGGCGGCGTTGATCTCGCCCCCGACGAACCACTTGGCGAAGGGCGGCGTGGACCAGTCCAGGGCCTGGCTGAAGTCCTTGGACCAGGTCAGCAGCTCGCGGGCCTGCTTCGCCCAGAAGGCGGGCCGGTCGGCGTCGGCCTCGGCATAATCCGCGGCGGTGACCACCGCGTTGGCGGCGAACTCGGGGGAGGGGGCGAACTTGCGGTTTTCCTGCGACAGGTTTTCAAAGGCATCGCCTTGGCGGGCCTGCGTCGTCGTGGAGCCGGGGGTCTGCTGGGACATGGTGAACCTCATCATTCATCGATCCGTGCTACGCGGTACCCCGTTCCGCCGCAGCGCCGGGCCGCTTGCGCGTCGTCGGGCATCGGCTGGTCACGGACGTACCGCAAAGAGCTGTTCCGAAATACACACTAACGCCTGCGCCGCCCCCAACGTGTGCCGCGTCACACAGCGAACCGTGAGCGGTGTTTGTTAAGCGGTGAATGGTGGCGGGGCGGCCTGCGGCGGCTCTGACGCGGCCCGATTACGTGCCGCCGTCCCCGGCTTGTCAGCTAGTGATCGGCGGGCCACTTGACTAGGCTGAGATGGAATTGTGACATCCGATGGAGGCGACGGGACCGCTCGCGGTCCGAGCTTGGCCTGCCGTTAGACGGTGCTGTCCAGAGTGCCGCCATGCTAAGGAGAACCGAATGAACGAGCAAACAAACGGGCAGCTCAAGCCGCCCGCCCAAAGCCAAGCCAACGGTGGCGCGGACCGGTCCGGCGGCTTCGGGGAAGCACCCCGTTTCACGGTGGACAAGGCAGACAAGGCAAGCGGGAAGTCGGCCGGGAAGAAGAACGAGGCGGTTCTCGGACCGTTCACCATTCGTGACCTCACTGTTTTCGGCTCCACGCTGATTCTGTTTGTCGCCTCGCTGATCCCGATGTTTGCCGTCCGCTACAACCTGTGGAACCTGGGCAGCCTCTTCTTCCTGGGCCTCGGGATCCTGCTGCCGGTGATTGTTGCCGCCCTGTTCGTGGCACGTCGCCTCAGCCCCGGAACGAAGATCCGGATCGGCTCCTTGTCGGTGGACCAGTTCGGCTCCGTGGTGGCGTCCTTCGCCGTCGCGTTCTTCTTCCTCGCCGTCGCGGGCGCCTACGTCCCCAGTATGCTGCTGGCCCTCGTTGGCGCCCTCGGGCTCCTTGCGGCCACCGTGCTGGGCCGCCTGATCCCCTTCTTCGCCGGAGATTTCCTGGACCGCGCAGAAGTGCCAGCCCACGTCGTGGCCCGCGAGTCGGCGGTCCCCGTCCCTAAGCCGCGCGCGCCCAAGGAGCCAAAAGAAGCCAAGGACGAGACCGCGCCGAAGGCCGCCGGTACCAGCGCCGTCGCCGGTTGGGCGAAGCGCATGACCTCGGGCGGACATTCCGGTGCCGCAGGGTCAGCCGCAGCCTCGGGTGCTCCCGGCGCAGCTGCAGTTTCGGGCGCGGCAGCGGGCTCATCCGCAGTCCGCCCCGCAGCTGCGACGCCGGCCGCGGCCCAGGAAGCGCCGGTCCGGGCCTCCGCGCCCACGCCCGTCGTCAGCTCTCCGGAAACCCAGGTCGCGGGTGTCGTGCCCGCCGCGACCGCATCGAAGGCGCCGTCCCCGGCGGAACAGACCCAGGCCGACGCCGTCGTAACCCCGGGCGCCACGGCCCCGGCGGGCGAGCAGCCCAAGGACGCCCGGGCCGCTTCGGCGGCTCAGGAAACCCGGGCCGCCGAGGTGCCCGCCGCGTCAGGCACCAGTGCCCCCACCACGGTGAACCCGCAGGTGCGCCAGCAGGAGCCGATCGGTGCCACCGTCGACCCGGCCCACCGCCACGAGGACCATAACGCCCCGATCGTCCATGAGGCATTCTGGTTCGCCGTCGCCCAGCCCCGCACCGCCGTGGATGAGCACAGCGGCACGGCAGCCTTCGTGATCGAACCCGGCGGCTGGGTGCTCGCCCTGGAGGACCGGGGCCACGAATTCCTGGTCCAGCACACAGACGGCCGCGTGGGCGTGCTCCGCGACCTCAGCAACATCGAACGCGGTTAGTCAGCCCCCGTGGCCAGCGAGTCCAGCACGTCAGTCCCCGGTGTCGCCGTGGCCAACCCCACAAGCGCGGATGCCAAGAGCGCCGGCAAGGGCGCGGGCACCAAAATTGCCGGCGCGGGCACCAAAAGTGCCGGCGCGCGGGCTGCACGGGCCGCAGGGGAGTCCCTGCTGGGATTGAAGCGGCGCGCACGCCGGATCAACAAGGCGCTGGCGGAACAGTATCCTTACGCCCACGCGGAACTCGACTTCCGCAGCCCGTTTGAGCTGGTGGTGGCCACGGTGCTGTCGGCCCAGACCACGGATGTGACGGTCAATCAGATCACGCCCCTGCTGTTCGCCCGGTACCCGGACGCGCGGAGCATGGCCGAGGCGGACCCGGCCGAGCTGGAGGCCATCATCAAGCCGACCGGGTTCTTCCGCGCCAAGTCCAGGAACCTGATGGCGCTGTGCAACCGGCTCGTGGATGAGTACGACGGCGAGGTGCCGGGCCGGCTGGCGGATCTGGTGACGCTGCCCGGCGTCGGCCGGAAAACCGCGAACGTGGTGCTCGGCAACGCCTTCGGCGTCCCCGGGATCACGGTAGACACCCACTTCGGCCGGCTCGCCCGGCGCTTCGGCTGGACAGAATCCGATGACCCGGTGCGGATCGAGTCGGACGTCGCGGAACTGTTCGAGCCCCGGGACTGGACCATGCTCTCGCACCGGGTGGTGTTCCACGGCCGGCGGGTGTGCCATTCCCGCAAGCCGGCTTGCGGCGCGTGCGCTGTCGCGAACTGGTGCCCGAGCTACGGGATGGGGGAGACGGACCCGGACAAGGCCAGGAAGCTGCTGAAGTATGAGCTGGCCCCGGGGCAGGAGGAGTTGCTGTCGAAGCTCCTCGCAGAAACGCACCGGGCCGCGGAAATCCGGATGGAATCCCAAAGGAAGCCGCTGTGACGGCCCGCCAGGACCTCATTGACCTGCTGGCCGCGGTGGAGGCCGGCACGGCGCCGTCCCCCGATCCGCGCTGGCGGGAAATCCCTGTCGAGTCCGGGGGGCGGATCCGCCGGGCGGCCGTGCTGATGCTTTTCGGCTCCCTCGATGATGTCCCGGCCACCTCGATCAAACTCCTCGCCCCGGCCGACCTGGATGTCCTGCTGCTGCAGCGCGCCCATACCCTGGATGACCATCCCGGCCAGGTCGCGTTCCCCGGCGGCGGCATCGACCCGGGCGAATCTGTCATCGGCGCCGCCCTGCGGGAAGCGGAAGAGGAAACCGGGCTGGATCCGGCCGGAGTCGAGGTCCTCGGCGTGATGCCGGAGCTCGCACTTCCCCGTGGAAACTTCCTGGTGACCCCGGTGCTGGGCTGGTGGGCATCCCAGTCGCCCGTACGGGTGGTGGACTACGGCGAGTCCGCCCAGGTGTTCCGCGTTCCGGTCCGGGACCTGCTGGACCCGGACAACCGGGTGATGGCCACCGTGACCCGGGCGGACCAGACGTTCCTGAGCCCTGCGTTTACCGTCAATGACGTCGTGGTCTGGGGCTTCACGGGGATGATCCTCAGCCAGCTCTTCGACCAGCTGGGGTGGGCGGTCCCTTGGGACCGTGAGAGCCTGCTCAGCGTCGACACCTGGAGCAGGCTCGACGGCTGAGGCCGGGACTAGCGGGAAGTCAGGCCGGCACCGGGCCCTGTGCCGTTCTTTTGCGGGGCGGACTTGCCGCGGGCCTGCGACTTGTCGACGACCAGCCCGGTGGCGGCGTTCTCCCGCACGGCGTTGATGCCCGCGGCAGCGCCCTTGATGGTGTTGAACAGAGGTGAAACGGCGACCACCGTGCCGTCGGATGCCGTCAGCTTGAAGAAGTACTTCCTCCCGCTGGCCTCGGCGATCTCAAAAATGCCAGCCAAAATGTGCTGCCTTCCCGAATACTTTGCGTCGTTGCAAGGCCGGCGGATTTCGGATCCATGACCGGCCTTTTCGAGCCTAGCCGCCCTCAGGCACGGTTCTCAACGCTACCGGCGGGTACGTTACGGCGGGCGACCCCGCAGGGCTATTTGGCGTTGTCGTAGGAGTCCACGACCGCGACGCTCACCGGGAACTCCACAGGGATCCTGCCGAACAGCAGTTCCTTGGCGGCGTTCGCGGCTTCCTCGATGGCCTGGATGCAGTCGGCCACCGCGGCCTCGGGGCAGTGGACCATGACCTCGTCGTGCAGGAAAAATACCAGTTCCCCGGCGGGACCACCGCCCGCGCGCATGGCGCGCAGCCGGCGTCGCAGTTCTGCCAGCCAGCAGGCCGCCCAGTCCGCCGCGGACCCCTGGACAACAAAGTTGCGGGTGAACCGGCCCCGCGAACGGGCAATCGAGTCCGCCCGGCGTTGTTCCTCGGCGCTGGTCGACTGCTGGCTCTGCAGCCAGCGCTCGGACGGCGGGGGGCTGCTGCGGCCCAGCCGCGAGGTGACCGTCCTGCCGGCCTCGCCTTCACGGGCTGCCTGCTCCACAAAACCCACGGCACGCGGGTAGGTGCGGGTCAGCTGCGGCATCAGGCGCCCTGACTCGCCGGTTGTGGCTCCATAGATCGCCCCGAGCAGCGCCACTTTGGCCTTGGCACGGTCGCCGCCGAAGCCCTGCGCGGCGATACCGGCGTACAGATCCTTGTCGCGCGCGGCCTCAGCCATCTTGGAGTCCTGCGCGAGTGCCACGAGCACCCGGGGCTCCAGCTGCGAGGCGTCGGCGACGATCAGCTTGTGGCCCGGATCGGCATGGACGGCGCCACGGATCTGGCGCGGAATCTGCAGCGCCCCGCCGCCGCGGGAGGCCCAGCGGCCGGACACGACACCGCCGACCACGTACTCCGGCCGGAACCGGCCGTCTTTCACCCAGGCATCCAGCCAGGCCCATCCGTTGGCGGCGTGCAGGCGGGAGAGCTTCTTGAAGGCCAGCAGCGGCTCGATCGCCGGATGGCTGGATTCCTTTAGCTCCCACTGCCGGGTGGTCTTCACTTCGATGCCGTTCCGGTGCAGGGCCCGCATGAGCTCCTGCGGAGAGTCCGGGTTCAGCGAAGGGGAATTCAGCAGCCGCCGCAGCTCGGCGGTGAGCGCCTCCAGCTTGGCCGGACGGTGGCCCAGGGGCGGCCGGGGGCCGAGGTAGTCCGCCAAAATCTGCTCATGCAGTTCCTCGCGCCACGGCACACCGGTGTGCTGCATTTCCGCCGCGATCATCGCGCCGGCGGACTCGGCCGCAAGCAACAGCTGGAGGCGCTGCCTGCGGTTGTCGCTGTGGCGTTCGACGCCGGCCGCAACCACTTGGCCCAGCGCCTGCTGCTGGGCGGCGAATTCGGCGCGGAGATCCTCGGGGCTGTGGCGGGGTGCTTGGCGCACGCCGGGATCATCGAACAGCGCGCCCTGGTCAGCCGGCGGGGGAGGCGGCTGCAGCGCGCGCGGCGGCTGCATCTCATCGTCCTGGACCAGCTTCTCCGCGTTCTGCGCATACGCGGTGTGGGCGGTGAACTCCGAGTGGGCCAGGATCGCGCCGCACAACGTGAGGTCGTAGCAGCGTTCCAGCTCGACCCCGGCGGCCAGCAGGGCGGGGTACCAGTCCTGGGTGCGGTGCCAGATCCAGCGCGGCCTCCGCCGCTCGAGTTCACGCACGACGCCGGTCAGCTCTGCGGCGCTCACGGTCCGTGGTTCCGGTGTGGCCGGGTGCGGGGCTCCGTCCGCGGTGAGTTCCTGGAGGGCTGCGCCGTCGGCGTGGGCGGCGAGCAACAGGTACATAGGATCAATTCTGCCCTGCGCTGCGACGTCCCCCGTTCACCTGGCCTGATGACGTTGCCCGTCCACTGACAGTACTTGTCCACATACCGGCCGGTGCGGGTTATGGCAGGTCACGGGGACGGGAAGAGTGGCCGCATGAGCCGGCACCAGCTATCAACGTCGAGCCAGGGTCCGGACCCCGGCCCCGGGCGTTTGCCGGGTCCGGGGGCCGGGCCAGGAACCGGACCGGGTCCGGGGTCCGGTGCTGTGCCGTGGCTGCCGGACGATTCGCCGGAAACGTTGCTGGTGACGGCGGTTGAGGTGCTGCGCGGTGAAGTGGAACGCGTTGTGGCGGCGTCCGGCGGCCAGCTGCGCACGGTGGCGAGCCTCAGGGAAGCGGCGCCCTTCTGGGACACTGCCGCCGTGGTGCTGCTCGGCAGCGACATCCGGGAGTTGCCGCCGCGGGGACGATCCCCGGCCGTGCTCGTTGGCCTGACCGGGGATGGCGACAGCCTGTGGCACCTCGCCGCCGCCATCGGTGCCGAACGCGTTGCCGTGCTGCCCGAGGCCGCCACCTGGCTCGCCGAGTACCTTAGCCGCTCGCGCACGCCTGAGTCCGGCGGACTCGTCCTCGGGATTGTCGGGGGTTGCGGCGGGGCGGGGGCCAGCACCGCCGCCGTCTGGCTGGCGCATGCTGCCGCCCGGGAGGGTGCGCGCGTCCTGCTCGTGGACGGTGATCCGTGGGGCGGTGGCCTGGAGCTGGCGCTCGCCGCCGAGGACGGGCCCGGACTCCGCTGGCCGGACCTGGCGGATGCCAGCGGCACGATCGATCCCCGCCAGCTCGCCGATTCGCTGCCCGTGGCCGGCGGATTCCCGTTCCTGTCCTGGCCCGGGAACAAGGAGCGCCACAGCGGAGTGGACCACACCGTCGTGGCAGGGGTGCTGGATGCCGCCCGGCGCGGCTTCGAGCTGGTCCTCGTGGATATCGGCCGGGGACGGGAAGCGCTGCGGACTTTCGCCTGGGACTGCGACCGGATGATCGTCGTGGCGCCAGCGCTGCTCCGCGCGGCGGTCGCCACGGCCCGGCTGCTGCAGGACCTACCTGCGGTGGAAACGGTGCTGGTGGTGCGCGGCAAACCCGGGGCCCCGCTGGATGCGGAGCTGATTGCCGAGTCCCTCGGGCTGCCCCTGGCCGGGATCATGCCGGACGTCAGGCGCGCCGCGGCCGCCACGGAGCTCGGGCGTCTGCTGGACACCGGACGGCAGCGCAATGTCCGGCGGTTCGCCGGCTCGGTCCTTGGCTTCGGCGCTGGAGTCACCGGGTGAGCGCCCATTCGGCACCGGGGCCTCCGGACGCCGGCGCCGGCCCGGGCGGCCTGCGCTACCGGCCTCCGGCCCGGGGCTCAGTTGATGCGCGGCTGCTGGAGTCCGTCCGCGAATCCGTGATGTCCGACGCCGGGCCCGTGACGCCCTCTCGCGTGGCAGCTGCCGTGCAGGCCAGCGGGCGCCTGCTGGGGACCGTCGGAGCCCTGGCCGCGGTCGAGGGGATCAGCGCGGAACTGAACGGCCTCGGGCCCCTGCAGGTCCTGGTCCGGGACCCGGCCGTGACCGACATCTTCGTCAACGGGCCGGGTTCCGTCTGGCTGGACCGTGGCGGCGGACTCGAAAGGGCGCCGGTCGCGTTCTCGGGGGAGCAGCAGGTCCGGGCACTGGCGGCCCGGCTCGTGGCGGCGGGCGGGCGGCGGCTGGACGACGGCTCCCCCTGCGTCGACGTCAGGCTCGACGGCGGTTTCCGGGTCCACGCCGTCCTTCCGCCGATCTCCACAGCGGGGACACTCCTGAGCATCAGGATCCGGCGTTCACGGGTGTTCTCGATGGACGAGCTGCGGCGGAACGGGATGTTCGGGGCCATTGTGCAGACCGTGCTGGAGCGGATGGTGGAACACCGGCTGAGTTTCTTGATCAGCGGCGCCACCGGGTCGGGGAAAACCACGCTCCTCGCCACGCTCCTTGGCCTGTGTGAGTCCGGTGAGCGGCTCGTCCTGATTGAGGACGCCTCGGAACTGAACCCGGTTCACCCGCACGTCGTCTCGCTGGAGGCGCGGCACGGCAACCTCGAAGGCGGCGGCGCCGTGGATCTGGGGGAGCTCGTGCGGCAGTCCCTGCGGATGCGGCCGGACCGGCTGGTCGTGGGGGAGTGCCGGGGCGCAGAAGTGCGTGAACTGCTGGCCGCCATGAACACAGGCCACAGCGGGGGCGGCGGAACCATCCACGCCAACACCGCGGCCGACGTGCCGGCAAGGCTAACCGCGTTGGGGGCGCTGGCCGGGATGGGGCAGGACGCCGTCCGACTGCAGGCAGCCAGCGCCCTCGACGCCGTGGTCCACGTGGAAAGGATGGACAACGCGAGGACAGTGGCCAGCATCGGCGTGCTGGAAGACAGCCCGGCGGGCCTGGTGGTCGGCTCCGCGCTGGACGTTTGCGCCGGCGTCGTCCGCTGCGGGCCGGCGTGGCCGCAGCTGGCGGGCCGCCTTGGAGTGGACCCGGCTGGAGTGGGCCCGGCATGACCGCCCTACTGACCGGGGTGCTGGCCCTCGCCGTATTCCTGGCCCTCACCCCGCCGGGAGCCCCGGGCCGCCGGCTGCGCGCGGCGCTGCCCGGCACCCGGGGCCGTCAGACCGCCGGCCCTGCTGCGCCACCGGGCGGATTGAGAGGGTGGCGGCGACGGAGCGCCCCGACAGTTTCGATGACCCTGCTCGTGCAGCAGATGGCGGCTTTGCTCAAGGGCGGCCGCACTCCCGCGAGGCTGTGGGATGAACTGTGGCTTCTGCATGGGGGCGATCCCGCCGCGCCCGTGTCCGGGGTGGGTGCTGCGGACCGGAACCTGGTGCTCGCCCCGGGCTCCGCGCGGATGCTTGCCGCAGCCCGCGCGGCCGCGGTGCGCGGGTCTCCGGTCGGAGCGGCCATCCGTTCCGCCGCGGCCAGGTCCGGCGGAACGGACTCCGGGAAGACCTGGGGAAGTGGTGCAGGCGAAGCCGTCCGTGCGCGCCGCATCTGGTTTCAGCTCGCCGCGTGTTTTGACGTTGCCGAGGCCAGCGGTTGCCCGCTGGCGGACGTGTTGACGCGTTTCGCCGCCCAACTGGAGGCCGAGGACGACGCCGAGGCCGCCCGTCAGACGGCGTTGGCCGGCCCCCGTGCGACCGTTCGGCTGCTGACGTGGCTTCCGTTCCTGGGCCTGGGCCTTGGCGTGCTGCTGGGCGTGGACCCTGTCGAGGTCCTGCTGGGAACCCCGTTAGGTGTGGCGGCGCTCGCGGCGGGCCTCGCCCTCACGGCGGCAGGCCGGATCTGGTCGTCACGTCTGGTCCGGACGGCCGAAGGGCTTCAGTCATGACAGCGGACGCGGCGGGTCTGGCGGTGCTGGCGGTGCTGGCGCTCGCAGCCGTGACCGCGTGTTCGGACCGCGGCATGGCCAGTCGACGATTCCGGCGCCAGACGCAGCCCGACCCGAACACCCGCCGCTCGGGCGGTTCAGAAGACAGCCACGGGCCGGCCGAGGAAGCCAGCGGACCCGGGCTGGGTGACGCGGCAATGCTGCTGGAACTGATCGGCGCGATGCTCGAGGCGGGGGCCGGACTCGGCCGTGCCCTGGCGCTGGTAGCCGAGCTGGCAGAGCCGGAAATCCGTGGTCCGCTGCGGCCGGTCGTCGCGGCACTCGCCATTGGCGCCGATTGGGACACCGCCTGGCGCAGCTCGGACCTCCGGTCGCCGGGACTCCTCGCCGTGCGCGATGCGCTGGGGTTCGCTGCGCTCACCGGCGCCCCGTCCTCCGCCATCCTCTATGCCCAGGCGGCACGGATACGGCGCGAGCGGTTCCGGGACGCCGAAAAACAGGCCGCAGCCCTGGGGGTCAAGCTCGTTGTGCCGCTCGGTTTGTGCTCGCTTCCGGCGTTCATCTGTCTCGGCGTTGTCCCGGTGCTGCTGGCGATGCTGCCGGGCTGACCCTGGGCGGGAGGCGGTGGTGGTCGAGGTATTCCTCCACAGTCCGCGTGGGGGCCGGTTTTCCACTTGGCTCGATAGGCGCCTTACGGGTTGCCGTCCCAGCCTGAAGAGTCTAAGAACAGCCGGCGGTCCCGTTGGCCCGAGGAAAGGAAAACCCATGTCACTCCATCACGTCGCGCCTGCCGGATCCCGCCAGGCGCTGAGGGCCCGTCCTGAGGCGGAGAACGCTGAGATCCACGAAATTTATCCGGGGGCCAGTGCCGCCGCCCCGCTCGGGGTGCAAAAGCTGAGAAGGCCCGGAGGGCTGAGACGGCTGTTTGGCTCGGAGACCGGAATGGCGACGGCCGAGTATGCCATTGCCACGCTCGCCGCTGTGGGGTTTGCCGGCATCCTCGTGTTCATTATGCGCAGCGATGAAGTCCGGGGATTTCTGTTGAATCTCATCCGTACGGCGCTCGCCTTGCCATGATCTGGGAATGGCCGGCCGGGAGCGTAAAAGGGGAAGCATCGTCCCTGCTTGCCGCCGGGCGCCCCAGTTGGCGGCAGAGCGCCCGCGGCGAGACATGCCGCGGCGCCGTGACGGCCGAATTCGCGGTGGCGCTGCCCGCCGTCCTGCTGCTGCTCGCCCTGCTGCTGGCCGGCTCCGCGGCGGGAGTGACCCAGCTGCGGCTGGACGAAGCGGCCAGGGCCGGTGCCCGCGCTTTGGCCCGGGGCGAGGATGCCGCCGCCGTGGACGTGATTGTCCGCCGGCTCGCGGGTGCCTCGGCGGCATCGGCCGTGGCGTCCGACGGGGACTGGCTCAGTGTCACGGTCTCCGGCAAGGTGCCGGGGGCCGTTGGCTCGCTCCTTCCCTGGACTCTCACGGCTCGTGCCTGGGCCAGGGGCGAAACGTCCGGACCATCGGCCGCGGCCCGGGTTCCCCCGATCTGGCGCCATCAGCTGCAGAGTCTGGCCGCATGAGCCGGCCGGGCAGCGGCAGGACATCTCCGGTCGGGCAACCGGACACTTCGGCGGAGCGCCTGGAGCCCCCGGGACCCCTGGGGCCCGCGGTTCCCCCGCTGCGCGGGGAGCCGCCGGAGCGCCCGGAGCGCGGCGCCGGCACCGTGCTGGCGCTCGGGCTGGGACTGCTGGTCGTGCTCGCCGCCGTCCTGATCGCGCTGCTGGCCCAGTCGGCCGCGATGGCGTCCCGGGCGGCGGCGGCCGCGGACCTTGCGGCTCTTGCCGCCGCGGATGCTGCCCGGGGAATCGCGCCGGGAGAACCCTGCGCCGTCGCCGTGGACGTCGCACACCGGAACGGCGCCAGAGTTATCAGCTGCGCGGAAGGCGCCGGGCACACGGTCCAGGTCCGCACTGAACTCGCTGTCCGCACGCCGATGGGTGCGGCCACGGGTCTGGCCCGGGCCGGGCCTCCCCCGTGAGCCGGTGGCTGTATCCGCGACCGTATCCGCGGCTACGCCTGCAGCGGCGTCGCGGCGTGGTCCGGCTGTCCGGTGCGCATCTGGTCCGTGGCGTCGTTGAGCAGCACATCGATGAGCGTTACCGCGGCGTCTTTGTCGAGGGGATTGTTCTTGTTGCCGCACTTGGGCGACTGCACACAGGACGGGCAGCCGGACTCGCATTCGCAGGCCTTGATGGCGTCGCGGGTGGCGGCGAGCCAGACCTTGGCCTTGTCGTAGCCGCGCTCGGCGAAGCCTGCCCCGCCGGGGTGGCCGTCGTACACAAAGATGGTCGGCACCCCGGTGTCGGCGTGGATGGCGGTGGACACCCCGCCGATGTCCCAGCGGTCGCTGGAGGCAACCAGGGGCAGGAGCCCGATGGCCGCGTGCTCAGCGGCGTGCAGGGCACCCGGGAACTGGGCTTCGATCAGTCCCGCGCCGGTCAGCGAGCGGTTGTCCATGACGAACCACACCGCCTTGGTGAACAGATCCCGGGCGCCCAGTTCCAGCGGCTCCTCACCGAGGATCTCGTTGGAAATCAGCGCCTTGCGCTGGAAGGAGACCACCTGCGTTGTCACTTTCACATCCCCGAAATGCACGGCCACGTCGCCCCACTGGGTGGTGCGCTGCGTCTCGAGCACCTCGATCTGGGTTACGTCGCGTGCGGTGGTGTAGTAGTCCGGGTTCGCCCGGCGCACCACCACGCAGTGATCGTCCTCGTTCAGGTCCTCCACCACGTAGCTCTCGCCCTGATGGACGTAGATCGCACCCGTGTGGGCCTGGTAATGGGTCTGCGGGGAATCCATGGTCCCCAGCAGGGATCCCGTGTCGGCATCCACGATGCTCACCGGGCCGCCGCCGTCAGCCCTCAGGCTCACCATGGCCGCGGCGCTTTGCGGGTGGGTCCAGAACCACCCCGCCGGGCGACGGCGCAGATACCCCTGGGCCACCAGCTGGTCCAGCAACTTCTCGGACGTGGCACCAAACAGTTCCAGCTCGGCATAGCCCAGCGGCAGTTCGGCGGCGGCGGCACAAAGGTGGGGACCCAGCACATAGGGGTTGGAGGGATCGAAGACGGTGGCCTCCACCGAGACGTCGAAGATCGCCTCGGGGTGGTTCACCAGGTAGGTGTCCAGCGGGTCATCGCTCGCGACGAAAGCGGCAATGGCATCCTGCCCGGCCCGGCCGGCCCGGCCGATCTGCTGGAACAACGACGCACGGGTTCCCGGCCAGCCGGCCACGAGCACGGCGTCGAGGCCGGAGATGTCGATGCCCAGTTCAAGGGCCGAGGTGCTGGAGACGCCCAGCAGCTCACCGGAGCGCAGCGATTTCTCCAGGGCCCGGCGCTCCTCCGGCAGGTAGCCCGAGCGGTAGGCCGCGACCCGTTGCGGCAGGCTGGGATCTACCTCGTCGAGGAGGCGCTTGGTGATGGAGGCAATGGTCTCGGCACCGCGCCGGGACTTGATGAAGGCAATGGTCCGCACCCGCGAGGACACCAGATTGGCCAGCAGATCCGCGGTTTCCGCGACAGCCGTACGCCGCTCCTTGGCGCCGTTCTCGCCGCGGAGCTCGGTCAGGGCAGGCTCCCAGAACGCGACGGTCGTGGAGCCGTGGGGCGAGGAGTCCTCGGACACGGCACGGACCGGAGCGCCGATGAGCCGGCCGAAGGAGGTGCCGGGCTCGGACGCCGTGGCGGAGGCGGCGATGAACACCGGCCCGGAGCCGTCCGGGCTGTAGTAGGCGCAGATGCGGCGCAGCCGGCGCATCAGGTTGGCCACGTGGGATCCGAAGACGCCGCGGTAGCTGTGGGCCTCGTCCACGACCACGTAACGCAGCCGGCGGAAGAACCGCGCCCACCAGGCGTGGTTGGGCAGGATCCCGAAGTGCAGCATGTCCGGGTTGGCCAGGATGAAGTTCGCATGGTCCCGGATCCAGCGGCGGGACGCGGGGTCGGTGTCGCCGTCGTAGGTCTCGGCGCGGACGGTGGGGAGTTTCAGCGCCCGGATCGCGGCCAGCTGGTCGGCAGCCAGGGCTTTGGTGGGGGAGAGATAAAGGGTGACGGCGCCGTCGTCGTGGATCTTGCCGGGATCGGCGAGGACCCGCAGCTCGGAACGGTGGATCGCGTCCAGCGCCGGCAGCTGGTAGGCCAGCGATTTTCCGGAGGCGGTGCCGGTGGCGATCACCACGTGCTCGCCGGCGTGGGCGAGCTCGGCGGCCTGGATCTGGTGGCGGTAGGGCTCGTGGATGCCCAGCGAACCGTAGGCGTCCACCAGATCGGGGTGGGTCCACCCGGGCCAGGGCGCGTGCACGGCCTGGCGGGCTGGAATGGTGCGCACATGGCGGAGCTGTTCCGGGTCCGGGCCGCGGCCCAGCAACGGAATCAGGGACTCATGTGGGTTCACTCGTACATTCTTTCACCCGGCCTCAAATCGTCCGGGGCGCGTGACCCGCCAGCCCAGAGCCTCAGCCCACGGACAGGTCCGAGCCTTCGTCCGAGGCGGAGAGCATCAGCACATGGCTGACCGTGGTCCAGCCCAGGTGCGAGTAGAGCTTCTGCCCGTCGAGTGAAGCGAGCAACAGCCCGGTATCGACGTCGTGCTCAAATGCCTGGGCGGCGAGGGCGCGCATGACGAAGCTGCCCAGGCCCCGGCGCTGGTACCCGGGCTCGGTGACGATCTTGTCGAAGATTGCGGTGTTGCCCACCACGAACATGCGCCCGCTTGCCGCCACCTCGTCCCCGGCGTAGACCACGGCATGGTGGACACCGTCGGTCCGTGACGGAACCCACCGGAGATCATCATCCGGAAGCCAGGGATCCTCGGCGTCCTGGGTTTCCATGTCCACGATCATCATCGTCTGCGAGGCGGAAGTGACGTTGAGCCCGTGCTGCTGGGCGAGGAAGTGGTACCGCGCAACGTCATTCGTGAGGACCGTGAGGACCCGGGCGGGTACTTCCGCGGTGGAGGCTGCCAGCGCCGCGAACTCGGCATCGGAGGGATCATGGGCGAAGTATTCCCATTCGTGGGTGGTGTCCGCCCTGAAAGCCGCCGGGAACCGGCCCTCCCTGCGTGTCTCATATCCCCGGCAGCCGGCCCAGCCGGTGACCCAGATTTCCAGCAGATGAGTGGTGTCTTCAACCATGGCCTCGAGACTCATGTGATGAGCGTATTCCAGCCCCGCCGCAAGCAACAGGGGCCGGGTCCGGGAACCGGCCTTGCTTACGTAATTGTGACCGGACCCGGCCATCCGGCAGCGGAGGGACGGTGTCTGGTCCGCGGTCCTGGTCCGCGGCCCCGGTCAGCGCAGCGGGTTCCCGGCGGCCCGTGGCTTTCGGCCCACCCAGTACCCTTAAAACGTGGCTTTGAACAGAATTGTGCTCTTTTACGGCTTTACCCCGCTCCCGGACCCGGATGCCATCCGGCTCTGGCAGCGCGCGCTCTGCGAGAAACTCGGCCTCACCGGCCGCATCATCATCTCCAAGGACGGCATCAACGCGACCGTCGGGGGCGAGCTGAACGCGGTCAAGCAGTACGTGAAGACCACGCGGGAATACAAAGGCTTCCACGGTATCGACGTGAAGTGGTCCGACGGCGGCGCGGCGGACTTCCCCCGGCTGAGCGTCAAGGTCCGCGATGAGGTTGTGTCCTTCGGTGCCCCGGGAGAGCTCAAGGTCGATGCCGGCGGCGTCGTCGGAGGCGGCACGCATCTCAAGCCCGAGGAACTCCACCAGCTCGTGGCGGAGCGCAAGGAAGCCGGTGAGGAGGTCGTCTTCTTCGATGGCCGCAACGGCTTCGAGGCCCAGATCGGCAAATTCAAGGACGCGATCGTCCCGGACGTGGCCACCACCCACGACTTCATCAGGGAACTCGAATCCGGCAAATACGACGCGCTCAAAGATAAGCCGGTGGTCACATACTGCACCGGCGGCATCCGCTGCGAAGTGCTGTCCAGCCTGATGGTGAACCGCGGCTTCAAGGAGGTCTACCAGCTCGACGGCGGGATCGTGCGCTATGGCGAAACCTTCAAGGACCAGGGCCTCTGGGAGGGCTCCCTCTACGTGTTCGACAAGCGCATGCACCTTGAATTCAGCGAGGACGCGAAGACCATCGGCGAATGCGTCCGCTGCGCGGCGCCGACGAGCAAATTCGAGAACTGCTCCAACCCGTCCTGCCGCACGCTCACGCTCTACTGCTCGGACTGCGCCGCCAGCCCGGAGACGCTCCGCTGCCCGGATGGCTGCGCGGCCTGAGGCTCTGCGGCAGAGGCCCTGCGCGCCGAGACCAGCCGGCTGAGTCCACAGACCGGCGTCGGACCTCAGATGCGGCTCACCCGGTAGGCGAAGTTTGCGCCGGCGTTAGCCTCCACTTTGATGGTGAGCACGGCGTCTGCGGGCAGATACACCACGTTCACCCGTGAGGTTCTGCACCGCAGGTTCAGGTCCACCAGCTCCTTGTTCGCGTGGCTGATAGTGAAGGAAACCCGCCGCGGACTCCGGCAGGCGATGGTCAATGCGTAGCTGCCACTGGGCAGTTGGGCGGTGGTCTCCTCGCGTTCCTCATCTGCCTCCAGCGTTCCAAAGCCGGTGTGGAACACCTGGCCCTCGGTGGCGGGGAGTACCTCCGCCAGCCAGGCATCCAGCTCGGCCCCGGAGACAGGCTGTCGCGTCGACGGATCCCGCGGCAGCGCCGCATCGGTGAAGGCCGGGGCGGGTGCGGACTCCGTGGCGCTGGCAAAACCGTCGTCGTATTCGTAGGCGCAGCCGGCCAGCGCGATAGCCACAACCAGCATCAAGGACAGTCGCGCGGCCGGTGCCGTGCGAGTCCGGGCCACGCTCGGCGCCGGAACAGTGGGCATATCCCGACTTTAACCCCGCCCCTGCCCGGGCGCCAGAGCCCAACGGCGGGCGAAAGAAGCTCCGCTCCGGTGCCTACGGCCCCGGCTCCAGGAAGCTGACCCACACGGCTGCGGCTGCGACGCTTCCGGGGCCGCCGCTGCCGGGTCCGCCGTCGCCTTCCCGGATGAGGTTGGCCGATACGGTCCCGGGTACGAGGTCCACCAGCGCTTCCGCCACGTCGCCGCAGTCGAGGCTGCGCTCCAGCAGTGTGCCGCCCTGGATGGACCCCTGGCGCGGGCTTTGGTGGACGGACAGGTGCGCATCCGGTGCCCCGACGCAGGCTGCGGTGACCTTGTACTGGCCGGCCCGTGTAACAATGCCCGACGTCGATAAGCCTCCGCCGCCGCTGTCGCCGAGCCCGCCTGATCCGCCGATCAGGAGCCTGTCCGGTGGGCCACCGAGGAGAGCCTGGACCTCCAACAGGTTGCGGGTTTGGGCGGCAACGAGTTCCGGGTCCCGGGTAGGCAACGGCGTGTCTGAGTGGGCGGACGGCCCGGCCGTTGGGGGTCCGACATCGTCGGCCGCGTAGGCACACCCGGCCAGTCCAGCGGCAACAGAGCCCGCCGCCAGCAGCAGTGCAGCCCGGACCGTCCAGTGCGTACCCCCAGTAGCAACCATGCACCGAGCCTAGTCGCAGGGGCCGCGGGCGCAAGCCACGGGCGGCCCTGCCCCCGCCCGTGCCGCGACGGCTGCTACGCCGCAGGCACCAGGTGGTAGGCGTAAATGAGCGGGGCATCCACGCTTGAGGCGCTGATCTGAAGCGTGCCGGCGGCGGGGAGCTTGATGCGCGCCGTCTCGCGGCTGCCGTTGCAGGCTGCCCCGGCCTCGGTCAGGGCCCCGCCGTCGAGGGAGACCTCGAAGAAGGCTTTGCCGCCGCCCTCGCAGGTGATGGTCAGGACGTAGGTTCCCGCCCCAATACCGGGTGCGGTCTTGACGATCGGATCCCGGTTGAGGATTTTTCCCGCATCCTCGACCACTGTCCCGGCGGCAGAGGGAAGCGCCGTCGCTTTCCACGCCGGCACGTCGGCCGACTCGATCGAGCCGGCAGGGGAGCACGCCGCTGCGGCCAGGACGACGGCGGCGCCCGCAACACCGAGGGCGGCGCGCCGGAAGGGCCGGGTGGCGCCCCCGCTAGGCAGGGCGCGACGGGGGCCGGGGATAAGGAAGGGCATGCCTCCAACTTACCGCCGTTGCGGCCGGCCGCTGATTCCCCGGCTGCCGGCCGCGTCGGTGCCGCGCCGGTCCGGCGGCCCTATCGGGAGATCAGCTCGGGCACCTGGCCCCGGTGCAGGGCCAGGTACACGCGGTCGCGCAGGATGTTGGCCTCCCCGTCCGTCAGCGTCCGGTCCAGCGGCTGCAGCACCAGCCGCAGCAGCACGTTCACCTGGCCCGGAGCGAGCCGGAGCCGCTCGACGGCGGCAGGCGGCAGGCCCGACGCCGGGGTGACAGCCCGGACCTCCAGCGCTGCCAGCACCTCGGCGTCCGCCCCGAGGGCCGTCCGCGCACGGTCACCGAGCAGCTCGACGTCGGCTTCCGCCGCGGAACCGAGCACGAGGGACAGATCGCGCCTGGCTTCCGGCATGACCGACACCGGCCGGTACGGGTCCAGGTCCAGCAGCTGGGACTGAATCCCGGGGTTTTCCGAGCGCAGGAGCCGGATGTCCCGGATGCCTTTGCGCAGCATCAGGGCGCGGTCCAGCCCCAGTCCCAGGGCCAGGCCGGCCCAGCGGCGGGGATCCAGTCCGGAGCCGCGGAGGACCTGCGCGGCGACGAGGCCGCATTCGGCCAGTTCCAGCCATTCCCGGCTGCCGTCCGGCTGGCTGACGAGCACGTCGAGTTGCCTGCCCGTGTCCGTGTAGTGGTGGCGTGCCGGGACCGCGCGCCACTGCACGTCCGGATACAGGGCGGCCGGCAGCGCCGCTTCCACGACGGCCGCCATCATCCGGTCCAGCTCGCCGGAACCCAGCAGGCCGCGCGCCTTGAGCCGCCACAGGTCCACCTGATGCGGGGCGCCCACGTGGGTGCGGTCGATCGAGTCCCTCCGGTACACCAGCCCGGGCAGTGCATGCAGCCGGTCGTAGTGGCCCATTTCCTGGGCCAGCGAGTCCAGCAGGGCCGGCACACCCGCCGAGGTGTGGCTCCGCAGCATGACTGTGGGGCTGACATGGCGGGAGTAGCGCGAATCACGCGTGACGTCGTCGGGGGAGTAGCCCAGGCGGTCGTAGTTGTCGGCCGTGGCGACGAGGGGGTTGAGCCGGTGTGTTTCCACGCCGATGCCCCAGAGCCGCTCGAGCGCCGTGGTGATGTCCGCCAGCAGCAGGGACATGGCGTGCGGGCCTTGGGCGGGATCGGACAAGTCGCGGAGCGCGAGGGCGGCCTGGAGTTCAGCGGGGGTCAAATAGCTTTTCATGAGGGGTCCTAGGTGTGGAGTGCGGGAGGGGGATCTTCACCCTCGGCCGCTGCACCGGACGGACCCCGGCGGCTGCGGTTAGGCGCGCGACAAGAAGCCCGTGCGGCCGGAAAGCGGCCTAGGGCTGATAAATCGCTGCTGCGTGTGCATACCGCCAATGCTACGGCAGCCCGCCGGGTCGCGGCTGAACCCCCGGGTACCGGTTGGATGCCAGTCCCGGGCACGGCCCTTGACCTTGACGTAACGTCAAGCTTTAGCATCGGGTTACCGGCCCGGAAGCGGCCGGTTCGGAACGGAAGGAGGCAGCCAGGTGGAATGGTCCGTACAACAGATCGCCAGGATCGCCGGGACCACGAGCCGGACGCTGCGCCACTACGACGACGTCGGGCTGCTGAAACCCAGCCGGACCGGCGAGAACGGCTACCGGTTCTACGACCAGGCTTCCCTCGTGCGGCTGCAGCGCATCCTGCTCCTGCGGGACCTCGGACTCGGGCTCCCGGCGATCGCCGAGGTCCTCGGCCACGAGCCCGATGCCGTGAAGGCCCTGGGCCGGCACTTGGACTGGCTCCGGCAGGAACAGGACCGGCTGGCGCGGCAGGTCGCCTCGGTCCGGCAGACGATTGACGCATTGAGAGACGGAGGAGAGATCATGGCGGAGAAAATGTTCGACGGCTTCGACCACACCCAGTACAGGGATGAGGTGGAGGAGCGCTGGGGGAAGGATGCGTACGCACAAAGCGACTCCTGGTGGCGGGGGATGGGCCCGGCCGAGAAAAATGCCTGGAAGCAGCGTTCCCGGCAGCTGGGCAGAGACTGGATCGCGGCAGCGGAGTCGGGCGCCGCGGCGGACAGCGCCGAGGCGCAGGAGCTGGCCCGGCGGCACGTCGAATGGCTCACCGGAATACCCGGCACGCCCGGGTCGGCCTCCGCGCCCGGCAGTAACGGCGACCTGAAGGGCTACGTCACCGGCCTTGGCGAGATGTACGTGGCCGATCCGCGCTTCGCCGCCAACTACGGCGGCGAAGCCGGGGCAGCCTTCGTCCGCAATGCCCTCCGGTTCTACGCCGCGCAGCACCTCTAGGCCCACGGCCCCGGTGCCGCCGGGGCCGGGACTAAACTTGTCCGGTGACTCCCTCAACGCACTTCACCGCAGGCAACACCCCCGACGCCCCGCGCAGCGACCTCCCTGACCTGCTCGACGCCCTGGCAGCGGACCTGCGCGGCATCGGCTACACCGTTGACGGCGTCGCCGAACTGCTTGGCGAGGCCGCGCACAGCGCCCTGGGCCGGGACCAACTGGTTCCCGCGCTGATCGTTACCGGGGCGGCCCGCCACGGGGAGCCGACGCCGGCGGCGGTCGCCGCCGTCGTCCGTTTCTGGTTGCTGGCCGAACCGCAGCCCGCCGCCACGCTCGACGCAGCCCTGCCCGGCATCCGCACGGCGGGCCTGCTGGAACTGGGCCTCGCGGAGCCTTCCGCGGAGGGCCTGATCCAGGCGAAGGTGGACCTGCGGCCCTATGGCTGGGACGGAACCGCCGGGGAAGGCGCCCAGGGGGAAGGCGCCCAGGGGGAAGCCGTCCAGGGGGAAGCCGCCCAGAGGGAAACCGCTGTCAGCAGCGGCGGCGCGGAGCTCTGGGTGGCCAGCGATCTCGCCGCCCACCAGCGCCCCGGGGTGCTGCGCCACGACCACGTGCTGGGGATCGGGCAGGCCTCCACCACCCTGGTGCAGGTCACCGCACGCCGGCACGTGGCCCGGGCGCTGGACCTCGGCACCGGCTGCGGCATCCAGACCTTCCACCTGCTCCACCATGCCGAGCACGTCACGGCCACCGACATCTCGGACCGCGCCCTCGCGTTCACGCGCTTCAACCTGCTGCTCAACGCCGGCCCGCTGCACCTGGACCCCGCCGATCTGGAAGCCCGGGTGAGCCTGCGCCGGGGATCCCTGCTCGATCCGGTGGCGGGCGAGGAGTTTGAGCTGGTGGTCTCCAATCCGCCGTTCGTGATCACGCCGCGCAGCCAGGGGGAAGCCGTCGCGGACCAGTTCACCTACCGCGACGGCGGACTGCCGGGCGATGACGTCGTCGCCGCGCTGGTCCGGGCCCTCCCGGCGGTCCTCGCCCCTGGCGGAACGGCCCAGCTCCTGGGCAACTGGGAGATCCCGGCGGGTGCAGCCTGGGACGAACGGCCGCAACGCTGGGCCAGCCCGGGCGCGGACGCCTGGTTCATCCAGCGCGAGCAGGTCAGCCCGGAACAGTACGCCGAAACGTGGCTGCAAGACGCTTCCGAGGCCCGCGACCGGAGGCTCTACCAGGACTCCTACGCTGCGTACCTGGACGATTTTGACTCGCGCAACGTCGAGGCCATCGGCTTCGGGATGATCTGGCTGCGGCGGCCCGCCGCGGGCTCCACCCCAGTGCTGCGGCGCTTCGAGGAGATCACCTATCCGATCGAGCAGCCTGTCGGCCCGCACCTCGGCGCCGCCGTGGAACGCGCCGACTGGCTGGCCGCCCACGACCTGGCGGCAGCGCACCTGCTCGTGGCCGAGGACGTCACCGAGGAGCGGCACCAGAGGCCTGGGGCCGAACACCCCGGCGTCATCCTGCTGCGCCAGGGTGCCGGCCTGCGCCGCACCAACCTGCTCAGCACAGAGCTGGCCGGCTTTGTCTCAGCGTGCGACGGCGACCTGTCCGTCGGGCAGATCATCGGTGCCCTCGAGGCCCTGCTGGGCGGGGGCGAGGACTGGGACGGGGCGACTTTCCGCGCCGGTCTGCTCACCGAGGTGGGGAACCTGGTCCGCGACGGCTTCCTGCTGCCCGCCTGACGCGGCGGCCGCGCCCAACGTAGCGGCTGCGCCCGACGCGGCGGCTGCGCCCAACGTGGCCGGAGCCGCGGACCCCGCCGCGGACGCGGCACCGGAGGCGGGAACCGTTGGGCTGGCTGCGCCCTCGCTGCCGTAGCGCGGCAGGACATACGCCGTGACGGCCAGGGCTGCCAGGACCCCGCCGACGCCGGCGACCAGGAAGCTCACCCGAATGGGGAGCAGGGCGCCGAGCAGCCCGCCCAGCGCGAGCGCCCCGATGGACACGGCCCGGGTCATGCCGCCGATGATCGCCATGGCCTGCCCGCGGCCGCTTTCCGGGATCCGCATGATCGCGATCGCCCCGAAGCACGCGTTCAGCACCCCGCAGCTGGCCCCCATGGCGGTGTAGGCCACGAACAACAGTTCCATGTTCGGCACCAGGGACATGATCCCCAGGAAGGCCGAGGTCAGGGCCATCGAGAGCAGCAGCGCGCGCAGCCGGGTCGGCGGGGTCTTGATCCGGCTGGCCACCCCCGCCCCGGACGCCATCCCGAGGCCAAACGAGGCGGCCAGAAGACCGTACTGCGTCTCGGTGGCGCCGAGCTCGTCGCGGGCCAGGAAGACCTCCAGGACGTTGGTGGCCTCGCCGACGGTGATGAAGAACAGCGCGCCGAGGACCAGGGCCCAGACCAGGCCGTCCCGCCGGATCAGGCGCAGCCCGTCCAGCAGGGCAGGATTCTCCTTGCCGACCCGCTCGGCGGCCGTGCCGCGGCGGGTCCGGATCAGCATGGCGGCCACGCCCATCGCCAGGTAGCAGCCGCTGGCCACGGCGAACACCAGGCCGGATCCGCCCCAGCCGCTGAGCAGTCCACCGGCTGCCGGTCCCACCATGCCGGCGATCATGATGGTTGCCTGCATGGTGCCCAGTGCGCGCGGGGTCCGTTCCTCGCCCACGATCCGGGGCAGCAGGGCCTGCCAGGTCGGTCCGGCCACCGCCTGCGCGGTGTCCAGGAGGAAAGTCATGGCGAACAGCACCGGAAGGTAGTTGTCCAGGTACTGCATGCCCAGCCCCATGCCGGCGACCGCCGCGGCACTGACCACGGAGGACGCCGTCGCCAGCGTCCTGGAATCACGGGTATCGGCCAGCCGGCCTGCCCACGGCGCCAGCAGTACCAGCGGGAGTGCCGAGCAGACCAGGTAGGCCGCCACGAGCCAGGGCCCTGCAATTGCCGTCTGGCCTGCGGCGGCGAGGTTTTGAAGGTGTAGCATGACGCTGATGATGACGGCGCCCATGCCGGCCGTGGCGATGAAGCGGGCGCTGCTGGCGAGGACGAAGTCGCGGTTGCGCCAGAGGGGTTGCGCGGCCCCGGAGTCAACTGACTCATTATGAAATACCCGTTTCATAATGAGCAAGCTACTCTGCGGCGTCAGCCAGTGTCAAGCATTTCTTTCATAGTTTGGCGGCACTCGGTAGACTGATGGTGTGAATGCAGAAACCCCAATGGCGGAGTCACCGGTCCCCGCGGCCACGAAACGCCGGCATCGCCCGGAAAAGAAAGTGGAGATCACCGACCCGAAAGCGATCCGCGCGCTGGCCCACGCGGCCCGGCTGGAAGTCATCTCCGAACTGTATTCAACCCAGGTGAGCCGGACGGCCACCGAACTCGCCGCACAGACCGGCCTCACCCCGAGCGCCATGAGTTACCACCTGCGCGCGCTGCAGAAGTGGGGCATCGTGGTGCCGGCGCCCACCGCCGGCGATGCCAGGGAGCGCCGCTGGAAAGCCGCGGGCACCGACTTCACCATCAACTCGGGCGGCGGGGTGGCGAGCCCGGAATTCGCTGTGCTGGACCTTGAACTGGATGCCTACCGCCGGCGCGTCAGCGCCTACGCCAGGACCCGGGACGAGCAGCGCCAGCGCGGCGAGGCCGTGGACGGGCCCTCCTCCGTGGTGCTGGCCAGCAACCTGCTCTATCTCACCCCGGACCAGCGGGCCGAGCTGAACAACCGGCTCTTCGAGTTGTTGCGGGACTACGAGCTGGAGGATCCGGACCAGGTCCCCGAAGGAGCCGAGCGCATGGCGACCCTGTGGTCGATGATCCCGGATGACCGCGGAAAGCCTCCCGCGGCCCCCTCCGACAGCCCTGCCTGACAGCATCGCGGGCCGCCTTGGCCAACCCCGGCGGGGGCTTGCTCCACGGGGCTTCAGAACGTCCGGAAGTCGTGCCCGGGTGCCCTCCGTTTCGGGCTGGATGCGCGGGAATCCGCAAAATATGGTGAACTAGGCGGGTATGGGCGCATCTGCCCGAGCAACCTTTTTCTGTAGGAGCACCGTGCCAAGCAAGGCCAAAACCGGTAAGAAACTCGTGATCGTGGAGTCTCCCGCCAAGAGCAAGACCATCGCCAAGTACCTCGGCGAGGGCTTCATCGTTGAGGCCTCCATTGGTCACATCCGCGACCTCCCGCAGCCTTCCGAACTGCCGGCGGAGCTGAAGAAAACCTCGGTGGGCAAGTTCGCCGTCGACGTTGATAACGACTTCAAGCCGTATTACGTGGTGTCCCCGGACAAGAAGAAAAAGGTGGCCGAACTCAAGGCCCAGCTCAAAGACGCTGACGCTCTTTATCTCGCAACCGATGGGGACCGCGAGGGCGAGGCCATCGCGTGGCACCTGATGGAAGTGCTCAAGCCCAAAGTGCCGGTCTATCGGATGACCTTCGGTGAAATCACCAAGGAAGCCATCCAGCGTGCCATGGGCAACCTGCGCGACGTCGACCAGGACCTCGTGGACGCGCAGGAAACCCGCCGTGTGCTGGACCGCCTCTACGGCTACGAGATCTCCCCGGTGCTGTGGCGCAAGGTTGCCCGTGGCCTCTCCGCCGGCCGTGTGCAGTCCGTCGTGACCCGCATGGTCGTGGACCGCGAGCGTGAGCGGATGGCTTTCACGGCGGCCTCCTACTGGGACTTGACCGGCCAGTTCGGCGCAGGGTCCGGCTCGTTCAAGGCCAAGCTGGCCATGGTCGACGGCGCCAAGGTCGCCAGCGGCCGCGACTTCAACGACAACGGCGAGCTCACCTCCCGCAACGCCGTGCACCTCAACGAGGACCTCGCCACCTCCCTCGCCGCCGGCCTGCAGGACGCCGATTTCCGCGTCCGCTCCGTCGACACCAAGCCGTACACCCGCCGCCCGGCCGCACCGTTCACCACCTCGACGCTGCAGCAGGAGGCCGGCCGCAAGCTGCGCTTCTCCTCCAAGAGCACCATGCAGGTCGCCCAGCGGCTGTACGAAAACGGCTACATCACCTATATGCGTACGGACTCCTCGGCGCTGAGCAACGAGGCCGTCACGGCTGCCCGGCGCCAGGCCTCCGAGCTTTACGGCCCGGAATACGTCCCCGCGTCCCCGCGCGTCTACAGCGGCAAGGCAGCGAATGCGCAGGAGGCCCACGAGGCCATCCGCCCCGCCGGTGACTCCTTCCGCACCCCGGCCCAGGTGGCCAAGCAGCTTTCCGGCGACGAGTTCCGGCTCTACGAGCTGATCTGGAAGCGCACCGTCGCCTCGCAGATGGCCGACGCCAAGGGCTCCACCGCCACGATCCGCCTCGGCGCGGTGACTGTCGGCGCCGCCGATCGCCGGGACGCCGAGTTCTCGGCCTCCGGCACCGTCATCACCTTCCCCGGCTTCCTCGCCGCCTATGAAGAAGGCAAGGACGAAAGCCGCGGCGACGACGAGTCCGAGGAAGCCCGCCGGCTGCCCAATGTGGCCAAGGACGACGCACTCACCGCCTCGGAGATTGTCGCCGTCGGGCACGAGACCTCCCCGCCGCCGCGCTACACCGAAGCGTCGCTGACCGCCGAGCTGGAAAAGAAGGGCATCGGCCGCCCGTCGACCTACGCCTCCACCATCTCCACCATCCAGGACCGTGGCTACGTCCGGAAACAGGGCTCCGCGCTGGTGCCGAGCTGGATCGCGTTCTCCGTGATCCGCCTGCTCGAACAGCACTTCCACGACTACGTGGACTACGAGTTCACGGCGGACATGGAAGCGGACCTCGACAAGATCGCCAACGGCCAGGCCGAGGGACCCGCCTGGCTCAAGCACTTCTACTTCGGCGAGGATTCCAATCCCGGACTGCTGAGCATCGTCAACAACCTCGGCGAGATCGACGCCCGCGAAATCAACTCCATTCCGATCACCGAGGGCATCACACTGCGGGTCGGGAAGTTTGGCCCGTACCTGGAAAGCTCCGTCCCCACGGTCGATCCGAAGACCGGCGAAGTGGTGGAGGCCGCCCGCGCCAACGTCCCCGAGGACCTGGCCCCGGATGAGCTCACCGCGGCCAAAGCGGTCGAGCTGATGGAAACCGCAGCCCCCGAGGAGCGGGTGCTCGGCGCGGACCCGCACACCGGGCACACCGTCGTCGCCAAGAACGGCCGCTACGGCGCCTACGTCACCGAGGTCATCCCGGAGATGACCGAGGAACAGCTCGCCAACCAGCCGGTGGAGTACTACAAGAACGGCAAGCCCAAGCCGCCGAAGAAGCCGGTGAAGGCCAAGCCCCGCACCGGGTCGCTGTTCGCCTCGATGAGCGTGGACACCATCAGCCTGGATGAGGCCCTGCAGCTGATGAGCTTGCCCCGGGTGCTCGGCCAGGACGCCGAAGGCAACCCGATCACGGTGCAGAACGGCCGCTTCGGCCCGTACCTGAAGAAGGGCACGGACTCCCGGTCCATCGGCTCGGAAGAGGAAATCTTCACGATCACGCTGGAGCAGGCCCTGGAGATCTACTCCCAGCCCAAGCAGCGCGGCGCCCGCGCCGCCGTCCCGCCGCTGGCCGAGTTCGGCCCGGACCCGGTCTCGGAGAAGAACATCGTGGTGAAGGAAGGCCGGTTCGGCCCGTACATCACCGACGGCGTCACCAACATCACCGTGCCGCGTTCGACCTCGCTGGAGGAGCTCACCCGGGAACAGGCCGTCGAACTCCTCGCGGAGAAGCGCGCCAAGGGCCCGGTCAAGCGCACGACGACGGCCCGCAAGGCCCCGGCCCGCAAGGCAGCCGCCAAGAAGTAACCCAGCCACACCGAAGTCGCCGGAAGCGGCGGGTTCGCCGGAAGTTTCCGGCGGCTTCGCAGGTTTCCGGCGATTTCGCGTTTGCGGAGCCGGGCGCAACGTGATCGAGTAGAGGCATGACTGAAACGCCCGATCACTTGGACCTCCAGCCGCTGAACGAACTCGAAGAGCAGCTTGCCCGGGGGGAGGAGCCCGACGCCAACCCCGTTGACGTCATCCTCGCCTTCCTCAACAACGAGGTCTACATCGTCAGCTCCGACGCGCTGGAAGGAGCCGATGCCCAGGTCGAGCCGCTGGTGCTCGCCAACTCCGCCGGGAAGCCGGTCCTCGCCGTGTTCTCCCACCCGAGCCGCGTCACCGAGCAGTACCTGGCGGCCGCCCCCAACGTGCTCGGCACCCAGGGCGCCGCGATCCTGGGCAACCTCGGCGATGACCTCGGCATGGTCATCAACCCCGGCGCAGCCTTCGGCTTCGAAATCGATCCGGAAGGCGTGGCGAACATCCGCCGGGACTTCAAGCCCGCTGACGATCCCGAAGACGTCCCCGGCCAGGACGGCCAGGCCTAAGCCGGCTGTCGGGGCGCGGCCGGTCCGTTAGGCTGGCCGCGTTCCCGGGGGCAATAATGACACTATGCGTCTTGGCGTCCTCGATATTGGATCAAACACCGTCCACCTCCTGCTCGTGGACGCCCATCCCGGTGCGCGCCCGGTGCCGTTCGCCTCGCACAAGCGCCCGCTGTCCCTGGTGCAGTTCCTGGAGAGCGACGGCAGCATCAACGACGCCGGCCAGCATGAGCTGATCGAGTTCGTCCTTGAAGCATGGGAATTCGCGGCCAAGCACAAGGCCGAAGACCTGCTGGCGTTCTGTACCTCCGCCATCCGCGAGGCCACCAACGGCCCTGCCGTGCTGGCCCGGGTCAAGCACGAGACCACAGTGACGCTGCGGGAACTGACCGGCAGCGAGGAAGCGTCGATGACGTTCTTCGCGGTCCGCCGCTGGTACGGCTGGGGTGCCGGACCCATCCTTAACCTGGACATCGGCGGCGGCTCCTTCGAGATGGCCTACGGGGAGGATGAACTCCCCGAACTCGCCACGTCCGTTCCGCTCGGGGCGAGCAGGCTCACCCGCGACTGGCTGCAGGAGGACCCGCCCTCGGCCAAGAGCGTGAAGGAACTGCGCCGCTATATCCGGACCACGCTCAAACCGGTGGTACGCGACTTCGCGAAGCTCGGCAAAGCGAACCACGTGGCGGGCACCTCCAAGACCTTCCGCTCGCTGGCCCGGATCGCCGGGGCCGCGCCCAGCGGCGCAGGCCCCTATGTTAAGCGGGAGCTGTTCGCCACGGACCTGGGCCTGTGGGCGCAGCGCATCTCGGCCATGGAGGTGGAGGACCGGCTGAACCTTCCCGGTGTCTCAGAAGCCCGCGCCCCCCAGCTCCTGGCAGGGGCCCTGGTGGCTGAAGCCGCCCTGGAAATGTTCGAGTTCCCGAGCATGGAAATCTGCCCCTGGGCTCTCCGTGAAGGCCTGATCCTCCGCCGGCTGGACCAATTGATCTTCGAAGGGCCGCTGGACCCCGCGCCCCACGTGACCCAGACCGACCACCCCGCCAGGCCGCAGTCCCCCGGGGCAGAGGCACCGGACGCAACGCACTCCCAGTCAGCCGGCGCCCGGTGACCGATCTCCTCTAGGGCCGGATTGCCGCCAGTGTCGTGTCGATCCGGACGAGGGCCGTTCGTCTAGTAGGTGAGAGGCCGGCACGGAAGCCGGCCGAACCAAGGAGGACAACACCATGGCACAGTACCTGCTCAGCGTTTACCAGCCCGTCGGCCCCGCCCCGGCCCCGGAGCTCCTCGAGCCGATCATGCAGGACCTTGAGGCCCTGAACCGCGAGATGAAGGCCGCCGGCGCCTGGGTGTTCGCGGCCGGGCTCCATCCCACCGAGACCGCGACTGTCGTGCGGCAGCAGGGCACCGAGGTGCTCATCACGGATGGCCCTTTCGCCGAAGCCAAGGAGCACCTCGGCGGGTTCACCGTCATCGAGGCGGCAGACCTCGACGCAGCCCTCGGCTGGGCCGAAAAACTGGCCCGCGCCACCACCCTTCCCATCGAAGTGCGACCCATCCAGCACTAGGCACCCCGAATGGTCCGCGACACCGCGTCCGCGCTCCCGCCGGAACCCGGCGGGAGGCCACAATCCGCGCCGCCGCCGGAACCCGGCGGGGCACCGGCGGCGGAAGTGGACGTCGCCCGCGTTTTCCGGGAGGAGTACGGGCGTGCCGTCGCCGTCCTGACCCGCCTGCTCGGGGACATCGATGCCGCCGAGGACGCCGTCCAGGAGGCGTTCACCCTCGCCGTCCGGCACTGGCCCTCCACCGGCCTCCCGCCGAGCCCCGCGGGCTGGATCATCACCACCGCCAGGAACCGGGCGACCGACCGGCTGCGCCGGGAAGCCGGACGCGGGGACAAACAGCTCAAGGCCGCGCAGCTGCTGGCGTCCCGCTCCCCGGCAGTGCCGACGCCCGAGGAACTCGTGATCACGGAACTCGCCAGGGAGGGCACAGTGGACGATGACAGGCTGCGGCTGATGTTCACCTGCTGCCACCCGGCCCTCGCCGCCAACGCCCAGGTGGCACTGACGCTGCGGCTGCTGGGTGGACTCACGACGGCGGAAATCGCCCACGCGTTCCTGGTGCCGGAAACCACCATGGCCCAGCGCCTGGTCCGGGCCAAAGCGAAAATCCGGGACGCCAGGATCCCGTACCGGGTGCCGCACGGGGCGGAACTACCGGCACGCCTGCAACCGGTGCTCGCGGTGGTCTACCTCATCTTCAACGAGGGCTACAGTGCCAGCTCCGGCGGTCCCCGGATCCGGGAGGACCTCTGCCGGGAAGCGATCCGGCTGGGCCGCCTGCTGGCCACGCTGATGCCGGACGAGGCCGAAGTGAAGGGACTGCTGGCCCTGATGCTGTTGACCGAGTCACGGCGCGCCGCGCGGGACACCGGCGGCGGGCCGGTGCTCCTCGCGGACCAGGACCGCGGCTTGTGGGACCGTGCCCTGGTCGCGGAGGGCCAGGCGCTGGTGCGTCAGTGCCTGCGGCGGAACCAGCCCGGACCGTACCAGCTGCAGGCCGCCATCGCCGCGGTCCACAGCGACGCGTTCACCGCCTCCGCCACGGACTGGCACCAGATCCTGCGGCTCTACGACCAGCTCCTCGAGCTCGCGCCCGGACCTGTCGTGGCTCTCAACCGGGCGGTCGCACTGGCCGAGCTGGAGGGCCCGGAACCTGCGCTGCGCCTCGTCGACGCGCTGGGGCTGGAGAGCTACTACCCGTTCCACGCCGTCCGCGCCGCCTTCCTGGCCCGCCTGGGCCGCAGCAGTGAGGCCGCCGCCGCTTACAGCGCCGCGCTGCAGCTGGCCGGAAACGCAGCCGACCGGGGATTCCTCGAAACCCGCCTGCAGGCGGCCCGACTGCGTGCCGCCGGGCAGGACCTGGGCTGAGGCGGGGAAGCGCCGGGCTGCATCGCGGCGGGGCGCGGGGTGGAGCTGGATGTTAACGGAGAAAGCACCGGCGGTCCGCTGCGGGAAAATGGGGGAAACCCGCTGCAGACCACCGGTGCCGGGCAGACATCCGCATGCCTGCCGCATCACTCGCACCCTCAATGAGGTAACCACCACGTTAGTTACGGAGTTTGTGAAGATGCTGACGTGTTGGTGGGAGCTGGCTGGGAATCGGGCCGGACTGCAATGATGGGGGCATGAGCAACCGAATCGCATTCCTGGGCTGTGGATCAATGAACGAGGCCATCTTGGGCGGACTGATCGCCGGCGGCACCGACCCGGCGGACATCGTCGCCACGGTCCGCCGCGCCGAACGCGCCGACGAACTGGCCAAACGGCATCACGGCATCACGGCCATCGCCGGCGCGGAAGAGCCGGAGAACAACAAACAAGCGGCCACCGGCTCCGGCGTCGTGATCCTGGGCGTCAAACCCGTGGGCATCGCGGACCTGGCCCGGGAGATCGGCGATTCGCTGGCACCGGACGCGATTGTCATCAGCGTCGCCGCCGCCGTGTCGCTGGAGCAGCTGGAAGCGGCGCTGCCGGCCGGCCAGCCCGTGATCCGGAGCATGCCCAACACCCCGGCCCAGCTGGGCCGCGGCGTCATTTCGGTGTCCCCGGGCACGCACTGTTCCCCGGCGCAGCTCCAGCTGGCCAAGGACCTGCTGGCAGCCGCGGGCACCGTCGTCGAAATCCCCGAAGAGCAGGTCGACGCGCTGTCCGCGATCAGCGGTTCCGGCCCGGCGTACGCGTTCTACCTGGCCGAAGCGATGGCGGCCGCCGGCGTCGAACTCGGACTGGACCCCGAACTGTCGCTGCTGATTGCCCGGGAAACCGTCGCCGGGGCCGGGTTCATGCTGGCTGAGCCGGGCGCGGATCCGACGGCGCTCCGCAAGGCCGTCACCAGCCCCAACGGCACCACCGAGCGTGCCATCGCCACCTTCGATGCGCGCGGCCTGCCCGCGATCATCGCCGAGGGAGCACGTGCCGCCGCCGCCCGGGCAGCGGAGATCACCAAGCAGCTCGGCTAGCGGCAGACGCGGGCGCAACCCATGACGCAGACCGGAACGGGTGGCAGGATGGGACCCATGGAACTGCACATCACAGGGGATCCCGCGGCGGACAAACTGCTCAGCGACGACGCGTTTGCACTGCTCACCGGCATGCTGCTTGACCAACAGGTGACCATGGAATCGGCGTTTGCCGGTCCCGAAAAAATCCGGACGCGCATCGGTTCCATGGATCCGGCCGCGATCGCCGGCTACGATCCGCAAGAGTTCGTCGAGATGTTCAAAGAGCGCCCGGCCGTCCACCGGTTCCCCGGATCAATGGCCGGCCGCGTCCAATCCCTTGCCGAGACGGTGCTCAAAGACTGGAACGGCGACGCCACGGCCATCTGGACGCAGGGTGACCCCGACGGGCAGGAGGTGCTGCGCCGGCTCAAGGCATTGCCGGGATTTGGCGAGCAAAAGGCGATGATCTTCCTGGCGCTGCTGGGCAAGCGGTGTGGCCTCCAGGCTGAAGGCTGGCGTGAGGCCGCCGGCCACTACGGTCAGGAGAACGCCTTCCTGTCCGTCGCTGACATCGTGGATCCGGAGTCGCTGAGCAAGGTACGGGCCAGCAAGCAGGCGGCCAAGGCCGCCGCGAAGGCTGCGAAGACCGCCGGGCCCTGATTGTGCGGCAGCCAAGGGCCCCGCGCATCACCGCTTCCAGCCCGCGGAGACGACCGGCCCCGGGCGCTTAGGCGCCGTTAGGGCCTAGCCGCTACGGCCGCGCGGCGAACCGTTCCAGCAGGTCCACGTGCCCGGAGACAATGAGCATGTCCCGTGAGGAAACCTTGGTCTCCGGCCGGGCGTAGGTGAAGTCCTCGCCCGGGGACTTCACCCCCACGATCGTGACGCCGTACTTGGAACGGACCTTGGACTCGTCCAGGGTGAAGCCCACGGTTTCGCGCGGCGGATACATCTTCACGATCGCGAAGTCGTCGTCGAACTCGATGAAGTCCAGCATGCGGCCGGAGACCAGGTGCGCGGCGCGGACACCGGCGTCGGCCTCCGGGTAGATCACGTGATTGGCGCCGATCCGGGTCAGGATCTTGCCGTGCGAGGGCGTGATCGCTTTGACCCAGAGGTGTTCGATGCCGAGGTCCACGAGGTTCACGGTGATCAGCACCGAGGATTCGATCGAGGTGCCCACCCCCACGACGGCGGAGCTGAACTCCTGCGCGCCGAGCTGGCGGAGGGCGTCGATGTTGGTGGCGTCAGCCTCGACGACGTGCGTCAGGACGCCGGACCACTTCTGCACCAGGTTACGGTCGCGTTCGATCGCCAACACTTCGCGGCCCTGCTTGACCAGCTGTTCTGCAGTGGAGGATCCGAAACGGCCCAGCCCGATCACCAGCACAGGCGCATTATGGGCGGGACGGTTGACGGCGCTGGATGAACTAGCCAATGATCGGTCTCTCTTCCGGGTAGTGGTACAGCTGGCTGCGCTGGCGCAGGGCCAGAGCAGCGGCAAGGGTGACGGTCCCGACGCGCCCGGCGAACATCAGGGCGGTGAGGACGTACACGCCCGACGGCGGGAGCTCGGCGCTGAGGTTCGTGCTGAGTCCGCAGGTGGCGAAGGCGGAAATGGTTTCAAAGAGCACCCGGTCGAGGGACTCCCCGCTGATGTGGAGCAGCACCATGGCCGACACGGCGACCAGGGTGGCGCCGGCGACGATGACCGAGATGGCCACCCGCATGGTGCCCTCCGGGATGGTGCGGCCGTAGACCTTCACATCGGAGTCGCCGCGGGCCTCGGCCATGATCGCCAGAAACATCACGGCGATGGTGGTCACCTTGATGCCGCCGGCGGTCGACGCCGAACCGCCGCCGGCGAACATCAGGGCATCGGTGAGCAGCATGGTGGTGGATTCCATCTGGTTCTGGTCCACCAGGTTGAACCCGCCGGAACGCGTCATCACGGAGGCGAAGAGCGAATGGATGACCTTGTCCGCGACGTTCATGCCGCCGATGGTCCTCACGTTTTCCCACTCCATCAGCCCCCACAGCACGGTCCCGGCCCCCAGCAGGATCAGCGAGACCTGGATGGTCAGCTTGGTGTGCAGGTTCCATTTCTTCCAGTTGAGGCCGTTCTGCTGCAGGACCATCACCACGGGAAAGCCCAGGCTGCCGAGGAAGACGCCGACCATCAGCGGCACGAGGATCCACAGATCGGTCTCGTACGGGACAATGCCGTCCGAATGCGGCGTGAACCCGGCGTTGTTGAACGAGGAAATCGCGTAGAACACCCCGTGCCAGACCGACTGGCCGAAACTTTCGCCCAGCATCAGGAACCGCGGGATCAGCGCGAGCGCCAGGGCGGCCTCGATCACCACCGAGGTGACGATCACGATCCGCAGCAGGGTGCCCACCTCACCGAGACGGCCCGTGTTCATGGCCTCCTGGGCAATGAGCTTGCCGCGGACACCCAGCTTCTTGCTCACCAGGAGGGCCAGCAGCGAGGCCAGTGTCAGGGTGCCCAGGCCGCCGACAAAGATGCCGACCAGGATGACGAGCTGGCCGAAGAAGGACCAGTGCACCGCCGTGGACACCACGGTCAGCCCCGTCACGCAGACTGCGGACACAGCCGTGAACATGGCCTGGTGCAGCGGGGTGAAATCGCCGGTCGCGGAGGAAACCGGAAGGGACAACAAAGCAGTGAAGACCAGGACCACCATGCCGAAGGCGGTGAGGGCGAGACGTGCCGGTGTGGTGTTGGCAATGTTGTCGATGAAGTCGCGGAGGCGTGTGAAGATCCACAGGCCTTCCCGCTCCGGAGTGCCGGGGTGCCAGTTGGCCGGGCTCTTGGACCTCGACTGGCTCTGCGTCATGTGTGGCTTTTCCTCGCTTGAAACTGCTTCCTTCAGTAGTAAACCACTAAACCCCCCGCAATGACTGGGGAAAGGCGCCCCACGCTCAGGTAGCCTGTGATTGATGACATACCTGCCGGGGCTCGCAAAGTCCGCACTGCCAACGACGGTGGTGTGGGACCCTTCCATGACCGCCTACAACTTCGGCCACAGCCACCCGATGGCCCCGGAGCGGATGGAACTCACGGCCAGGCTGGCCGGAAGCCTCGGTCTGCTCGACCTTGAGCATGTCACGGTTGCGGCCCCGGACGTCGCCAGCGACGCGGAGCTGTCCACCGTCCACAGCCCCGAGTTCGTCGCCGCGGTGCGGCGCGTGAGCGCGGATCCCGGGACCCCGGACCTGGAACGCGGCCTCGGTACCGAGGATGACCCGGCCTTTGCCGGCATGCACGAGGCCAGTGCCCGGCTGGCCGGGGGATCCCTCCTCGCCGCCTCCGCCATCCTGGACGGCAGCGCTGTCCGTGCGGTGAACTTCGGCGGCGGCATGCACCACGCGGCCCGTGAGCGGGCGAGCGGTTTCTGCATTTACAACGACGCGGCCCTCGCTATCCAGCGGCTGCTCGACGGCGGTATGCAGCGCGTGGTGTATATCGACATCGACGCCCACCACGGTGACGGAACCCAGAGCATTTTCTGGGACGACCCGCGCGTGCTCACGATCTCCCTGCATGAGACGGGGCTGACCTTGTTCCCGGGCACCGGCTACGCCAACGAGATCGGCGGCCCTAACGCGCAGGGCAGCGCCGTGAACGTGGCACTGCCGGCCGGTACCGGAGACGGCGGCTGGCTCCGTGCCTTCCACGCCGTGGTGCCGCAGCTCGTGGGCGCCTTCGAGCCCGAGGTCATCGTGAGCCAGCACGGCTGCGACTCCCACCGGCTGGACCCGCTCACCCACCTCAACATCAGCGTCGACGGCCAGCGGGAGGCCGCCACCGCGATCGGCAACCTCGCGGCCCGCTACTGCGAGGACCGCTGGATCTCCACCGGCGGAGGGGGCTACAACGTCATCACCGTGGTGCCGCGGGCCTGGAGCCACCTGATCGCGATCGCGGCCGGGCGCCCCGTCCCGCTGCGCACCCCCGTGCCGGAGGACTGGCGCAGCTACGTGAAGGAGAAGTACGGAGCCAAATACGGGGTGGACGCGCCGGAAATGATGGGCGACGACGTCGATCTCTGGTGGCGCTCCTGGGAAGTCGGCTTCGATCCCAATGACGAAGTGGACCGGACGGTCATGGCCACCCGCAAGGAAATTTTCCCGCTCTACGGACTGGACCCCTGGTTCGACTAGGTGGCTGGTCCGGCAACTACCTCGGCTAGCTGGCTGCGGACGGCTGCGGGCTGGGCTTCTCGGTCTGGAACACCACCCCGGCCGCGCCGATGATCCAGCCCAGCAGCGAGAGCGAGAACGCCCCGATCAGGTCGGTGGAGGCGGTGCCTTTCACCAGCCACACGCCCAGCACCAGCAGCCCGACCACGAGGTACACCATCAGCGCCGCGATGATCCGGCCCGATAACTTCGTGGTGATCCCGCCGGCGTCGAAAACACCCTCCTGGGCCTGGCCCGCGGCCGCCGCACCGCCCGCCTGTTCCTCCCGGCGGACCTCCGCAATGGTGAACCCGAGGGCGGAGGCGGTCAACGAACTCAGCGAGGTGGACAGTACCCCGGCGGCGCAGACGACGGCGCCGTTCAGCCTGGGCGGGGTGCCCGGAACTTCCGGGACGAACATCCAGACCTGGAGCAGCACGTTGCCCCAGACGATCACGAACAAGGCCAGGAACACGACAGCGATGATGTTGAACAGCTGTCTCCGGAAGAAATCCCCCATGATCGTCCACTCCTCTGCGTCGGTAGGCTGCGGCCTCACCTGCCGGGAAGGCGGTGCGTCCGTTTTAGCACCGCGCCCGGTACAGGGCAATGCCCGGCGGCTACAGCCGCGGCCCGCAATTGGTGGATGCCATCCGGCGTATATGTCGCTAGTGTGGAGGGCATGGTGACAGACGACGTATTTGCCGTCATTGCTGAGGCAACCCGGCGTGACATTCTGGTATCCCTCCGCAAGGGGGACAAGGCGGTGGGGGAGCTGGTCCAGGAGCTCGAGGCCAGCCAGCCCACCATTTCCAAACATCTGAAAGTGCTCCGCGAGGCGGATCTGGTGAGCATGCGCGCCCAGGGCCAGAAGCGCTACTACACACTCAACCCCAAGCCGCTGGCCGGGATCGCCAGCTGGCTGGAGACGTTCGACGTCGGCGCTGCCGCCGCACCGGCACTGGCTCCGGCCCCGGCGCCGGCGCGGGCCACGGAAACGTCGGCGGCGCGGACCGCGGAATCCAAGCTCCAGCCCGTCCCGGACACCCTCGCCGAGGCCGCGACGGCCACGGCTGCCCCGCCCGCAGCGCACGCCGCCCCGGCGCCGCAGCCAGCCGCGGCGCTCGCCGGCCGGCCCGCCGGAAGCCCGCTGAGCCCCGCCGTCGTTCTCCCGGTCGGCACGGCAGGCGAGGACAAAATGCCGCAGCAGATCGGCCGGACCGTCGGCAGGGCCGCCACCAGGGCCGCCGATCTCCTGGCCAGCCTGCCGAAGTTCGGCCGCAAGAAGTAGCCCGGCCACTTTGTGTCCCGCGCCACCCCGTTTTTGTCACACGGGGCGCCCCCGGGGCCCCGAATAGAAATCCCCTCCTGCCCGGTGCAACCATGGAAAGGCTTGATTGTTGCGCCCAATGAGGGGCGCCAGGGTTTAGGGAGTTGCAATGGACGCACGGCTTGAAGCCATCCGGGACACAGTACTGGCACGGAATCCCGGCGAAGAGGAATTCCACCAGGCGGTCACCGAGGTCTTCGAAAGCCTCGGCCCGGTCCACGACCGCCACCCCGAGTTCCTCGAAGGCGCCGTCCTCGAGCGGCTCTGCGAGCCCGAACGGCAGATCATCTTCCGGGTCCCCTGGGTCGATGATGCCGGCCGCTTCCAGATCAACCGCGGCTTCCGGGTGGAGTTCAACTCGGCGCTGGGCCCCTTCAAGGGCGGCCTGCGGTTCCATCCCTCGGTGAACCTGGGCATCGTGAAGTTCCTCGGCTTCGAGCAGATCTTCAAGAATGCCCTGACCGGCATGCCCATTGGCGGCGGCAAGGGCGGCTCCGACTTCGACCCCCGCGGACGCTCGGACGCCGAGGTCATGCGCTTCTGCCAGTCCTTCATGACTGAGCTGTACCGCCATATCGGCGAGTACACGGACGTCCCGGCCGGGGACATCGGCGTCGGCGGCCGCGAAATCGGTTACCTCTTCGGGCAGTACAAGCGGATCACCAACCGGTACGAATCCGGTGTCCTCACCGGCAAGGGCATTTCCTGGGGCGGTTCGCTGGTCCGGCCCGAGGCCACCGGCTACGGCACCGTGATCTTCGCCGAGGAGATGCTGAAGACCCGCGGCCATTCCTTCGACGGCCAGCGCGTGGTGGTCGCGGGCTCCGGCAACGTCGCCATCAACGCGATCGCCAAGGCCCAGTCGCTCGGTGCCACCGTGGTGGCCTGTTCGGATTCCTCCGGCTACGTCGTGGACGAGGCGGGGATCGACGTCGCGCTGCTGCGCCAGATCAAGGAGGTCGAACGCGGACGGCTCAAGGACTACGAGGTCCGGCGCTCCGCCGTCGACTATGTGGAGGGCGGTTCCGTCTGGGACCTCGACGCGACCGTCGCGCTGCCGTGCGCCACGCAGAACGAGCTCGACGGCGACGCTGCCGCCCGGCTGGTCCGGAACGGGCTGCTCGCGGTGGGGGAGGGCGCCAACATGCCCTCGACCCGTGAAGCGGTCGCGGTCTTCCAGGAAGCCGGCATCCTGTTCGGCCCGGGCAAGGCCGCCAACGCCGGAGGCGTGGCCACGTCCGCGCTGGAAATGCAGCAGAACGCCAGCCGCGACTCCTGGTCCTTCGCGCACACCGAGGAACGGCTCACCGAGATTATGGTCGGAATCCACGACCGCTGCGCGGCCACCGCGGACGAATATGGGGACCCAGGGAACTACGTGCTGGGCGCGAACATCGGCGGCTTCGTGAAGGTGGCTGATGCGATGCTCGCCCAGGGGCTCATCTAGGACTTACCTTCCGCCCAGCCGGCACACCCACGGGATAACTGCCGGAACGCCAGTGGCGGCCGTGTTCTTCAAGAACACGGCCGCCACTGTTATGTCGCCAGGGATTTCCCGCGCAGGCTACTTGGAGAGCAGCCGCACGTGGTCCGGAGTCAGCTCCGAGATCCGGCTGACGCCCAGCAGGGCCATGGTGCGGAGCATGTCCTTTTCCAGGATCTCGATGGCACGGTCCACGCCGGCCCGTCCGCCGGCCATCAGACCGTAGAGGTAGGCGCGGCCAATCAGCGTGAAGTCGGCGCCCAGGGCCAGCGCGGCGATGATGTCCGCGCCGCTCATGATGCCCGTGTCCAGGATGATCGCGGCGTCGGAATTGTCCCTGCCGAAGGCTTCCTTGACGCCGGGCAGCAGGTGGAACGGGATCGGGGCGCGGTCCAGCTGGCGTCCGCCGTGGTTGGAGAGCACGACGCCGTCGGCCCCGTGGTCCACCACCCGGCGGGCGTCCTCGACGGTCTGGATCCCCTTGACCACGAGCTTGCCTTTCCAGGTCTCGCGGAGCCAGTCGAGGTCGTCGAACGTCAGGGTGGGGTCGAACATCGAGTTGATCAGGTCCGCGACGGTTCCTGTGTAGCGGGACAGCGAGGCGAAGGTCAGCGGCTCGTGGGTGAGGAAGTTGAACCACCACTCCGGCCGGTAGGAAGCGTCCAGCACGGTCTTGATCGTCAGCGCCGGCGGGATGGTCATGCCGTTCCGGACGTCGCGCAGACGGGCCCCGGCGACGGCGGTGTCCACCGTGACCATCAGGGTGTCGTTGCCGGCCTTGGCGGCCCGCTCGATCAGTTCCAGCGAACGGTCCCGGTCCGTCCACAGGTAGAGCTGGAACCAGTTCCGGCCGTCCGGAGCGGCGGCGGCCACGTCCTCGATGGAGGCGGTGCCCATGGTGGAGAGCGTGTACGGGATGCCCGCGGCCGCGGCAGCCTGGGAACCGGCGTACTCACCCTCGGACTGCATCATCCGGGTGAAGCCGGTGGGTGCGATGCCGACCGGCAGCCGGGACGTCTTGCCCAGGATGTCGGTGGTCAGGTCCACTGTGGAGACGTTACGGAGGATGCCGGGGCGGAACTCGATGTCCAGGAATGCCTCGCGGGCGCGGCGCAGGGTGATCTCCGCTTCGGCCGCGCCGTCGGTGTAGTCGAACGGGGCCTGCGGCGTGCGGCGCTTCGCCTGGTCGCGGAGGTCCCAGATGGTGCTGGCACGCCGCAGCCTGGCGGCGCGGCCGAACTCGGGCTTCTTGAACTGCATCAGCGGGGCGAGGTCCGAGTACTTGGGGACGCGGCGCTTCAGTGCCGGAATCCGACCCGGAGTGGCCGCGGCGGAGTGAGTGCCCGCGCCGGTGTCGTGGGGTTGTGTGGGCGCCTCGGGGTTGCCGGGTTCGATGGTCTGCGTCATTGCTGCCTCCGGGCAGGTCTCGTGGTCCTGGATGTCGGGTCCCCCTGATAACATCGCGGGGGATTGTGGTCCAACCACAGTCTAGGCCTATGGTCCAACCACAGCAAGTAGGATGGGCCCATGCGTACCCACCAGCTTGTCCTGCAGTGGATTGAGGGCCAGCTCTCCAGCGGTCAGCTGGCCCTGGGCGGACGGCTTCCGGCCGAGCGTGCCCTCGCCGAGCAGCTCCAGGTCTCCCGTACCTCCGTCCGCGAGGCCATCCGCGTCCTCGAGGCCATGGGAGTGCTCCGGGCCGGGGTGGGTTCGGGCCCGGATGCGGGGACCGTCGTCATCGCCGACCCGACGGCGGCGCTGGGCTCAGCGCTTCGGCTGCACGTGGCCACCTCGCACCTGCCCGTCAAGGACATCGTGGAAACCCGCGTGCTGCTGGAGTCGTGGGCCGCGTCGCGGGCTCGCCCGGAGTCGCCCGCTCTGGCCGAGGCAGCCCGGCTGCTGGAGCAAATGGACGGCTGCGCCGACGCGGAGGCGTTCCTTGCCCTCGATGTCCGCTTCCACCTGGCCCTGGCGGACGCGGCGGGCAACGCCGTCGTCAGCGCCATGATGGGCTCCCTCCGCGAAGCCATCCAGGACTACGCCGGACGGCTGACCGGAAACCTCCCGGACTGGGACTCGACGGCGGCGCGGCTCCGTGCCGAACACCGGGGCATCCTGGCAGCCATCGCCAGCCACGACGGCGGCCGCGCGGCGCAGCTGGTGGCGGACCATATCGAGGGCTACTACGCGGAGGCCGGGCTGGGGTCCGGGGCCTGATCCGAGGCTGATCCGCCCGCAGATCACCGCCGGATTCGCCGGCACGGGACAGAATGTTACGTCCGGATTTTGCCGTGAAGTCAGGCACCGGGCTATCGTCGAATCATGATGAACCGTTGGTATGCGTATTTTTCGTTGGCTCTGGAGGGGCCCGCGTCTAGCTGACACGCATCCAACCTTCCTTCAGAGCCAACAGGGCAGAGATCATTCTCTGCCCTTCGCCATTTCCCGGCGGGTTCTGATCAGGGCCCGCTCCGCACCCCGGAACAGGACCCGCACCATGAGCATCGAAGCAGCCCCCGAATCCCAGCAGTCCACGTCCAACCTGCGCGTCAGCGAATTCACCCCGCTCCCGACCCCGCAGGAGATCGTCGCGGACCTGCCGCTGGACACCCGCCTGGCCGACGTCGTCGCGCGGGGCCGGGACGAGGTCCGCGCCATCATGGACGGCGTCGATGACCGACTCCTCGTCATTGTGGGCCCCTGCTCCATCCACGACCCCAAGGCCGGCCTCGAATACGCCCGCCGGCTGGTCAGCCAGGCCGAGAAGCACAAGGAAGACCTGCTGATCGTGATGCGGGCCTACTTCGAGAAGCCCCGCACCACGGTGGGCTGGAAGGGCCTGATCAACGACCCCCGGCTCGACGGCAGCCACGATATCGCCGCCGGGCTGCGGGCCGCACGAAGCTTCCTGCAGCAGGTCACCGCACTCGGCCTGCCGGCCGGCACCGAATTCCTGGAACCCATCAGCCCGCAGTACATGGCGGACCTAGTCTCCTGGGGCGCCATCGGTGCCCGCACCACCGAAAGCCAGATCCACCGCCAGCTGGCGTCCGGGCTGTCCATGCCGGTCGGCTTCAAGAACGGGACCGACGGCGACCTGCAGGTCGCGCTCGACGCGTGCAGTGCCGCCGGGGCAGCCCAGGCGTTCCTCGGAATTGACGGCGAGGGCCGTGCCGCCCTGGTCTCCACCGCCGGCAACCCGGACACGCACATCATCCTCCGCGGCGGACGCAAGGGACCCAACTACTCCGCCCCCGACGTGGCGGCCACCACCGCCAAGCTGGCGGCCAAGCAGCTCAACCCGCGCCTGATCGTTGACGCGAGCCACGCCAACAGCGGCAAGAACCACCACCGGCAGGCCGAGGTAGCCCTGGAAATCGGCGCGCAGCTGGAGAGCGGCGGCACCTCCGCAGGTGCCATCGCCGGTGTCATGCTGGAGAGCTTCCTTGTCGGCGGGGCGCAGAACCTCGACGTCGCCGAGCACGCCGCCGGAACGGACGACCTCGTCTACGGACAGAGCGTGACAGACGCCTGCATGGACTGGGATGTCACGGCCTCGGTCCTGGCCCAGCTGGCGGCTTCCGCGCGCATCCGCCGGACCCGGGTCTAGGCGGAACGGCGGTCAGGAGGGGCCGGCAGGCGGGAGGCAGAAAGGCGGGGCGTCAGGAATGCCGTGCCGGGGCCCGGAGATTTCCGCAGCTCTTTCACATTGGCACCATCAGCCCCTAGAGTATCTAACACATGGTTGTTTGATGGCTCAGCATCGGCACACCGCCATGTCATTCAGATGGGGCTGCCGTTCGCTTGAGCAAAGGAATAGTGAAATGTCTTCGGAGGCCAACTTTTCCAACGCGCGCTTCTTGACCGTGGCTGAAGTTGCGGAGGTGATGCGCGTGTCCAAAATGACCGTGTACCGGCTTGTCCATTCCGGCGAGATGCCGGCTGTCCGTTTCGGGCGATCCTACCGGGTGCCGGAAACCGCCGTCGAGCAGTACCTCAAGGGTGCCGTGGTTGACGGGAAGACGGAAACAGCCTGAGCATCCGGCGTCTTCTGTGGCCGGAATGAGGATGCGCGGGGGCCGGATGGTGCCTGCGGTCGTGGTGTGCCCCCGATAGGCGGTACCCTGTTAAGGAACGTTTTACGTCATTGTAAGAACCTGTCCGTTGTACAGTCTGCTGCTTAGCCCGCGGACCCTTTCCAACAGGCAGGTACTGCATCTAGCCGGTAAGGAACTTTCGTGGGTTCAGTTATTAAGAAGCGTCGCAAGCGTATGGCCAAGAAGAAGCACCGCAAGCTGCTTCGCAAGACGCGCCACCAGCGTCGTAATAAGAAGTAGAGATACTTCGCATCATGTGAATGCCCGTTGCCTTTCCGGCAGCGGGCATTTTCTTTGCCGTTTCCGCGCCTGGTTCGGACATGCGACGCGGCTTCGGACAGGCGCTACACGGATCCGCGCAGCGCAAGTCCGAAAGCGCAGCGCACGTCCGAAAGCGTAGCGCTGGGCGGGACACGCAGCGGACAGGGGCGGAGAGGTGGAACCGGGTTAGACGGTAGGGCCACGGAAGCGGGAGAACCCCCGCCAGAGGCCGTAGATCGCCCCTCCGGCGGTAGCGGCCTTGAGCCCCAGGGTGGCCGCGCGCCGTCCGGAGCGGAAGTCGTAGACCGGCCAGTTGTTGTCGCGGGCATGGCGGCGGAGCCCGGAATCGGGATTGATGGCTACGGGGTGCCCCACCATGCTCAGCAGCGGGATGTCATTGCGCGAGTCGCTGTACGCCCAGCACCGGGCCAGGTCCAGCCCCTCGGCCGCGGCCATCGCGTTGACGGCCACCGCCTTGGCCGGGCCGTGCAGGATCTCGCCGACCAGCCGGCCGGTGTAGGAACCGTCGAGGATTTCGCCCACCGTGCCGAGCGCTCCGGTGAGGCCCAGCCTGCTGGAGATCACTGTGGCCACCTCAATCGGCGTCGCCGTGACGAGCCAAACCCTGCGGCCCACGCGGAGGTGCTGCTCGGCCAGCGCCTTGGCCCCCGGCCAGATCCGGGATTCGATCATTTCGTCATAAACCTCTTCGCCGAGGGCCTCAATGTCCTCAACGGTGAAGCCGGAGGCCAGGCCCATGGCGGTGTCGCGGACGGCGTGGATGTCATCCATCTTCTCCCCGCGCAGCACGAACATAAGCTGCTTCCAGGCAATCCCGAGCGCCTGGGGAATCGTGAAGGCCCCGCGCTGGTGCATCTTGCGGGCGACGTGGAACAGGCTGGCGCCCCGCATGAGGGTGTTGTCGACGTCGAAGAACGCGGCTTCGCCGTGCTGCGGTGCTGCAACAGGCTCGGTGACCACAGCGGCGTACTTCTCTTCGGGCATGCCACGAGTCTAGTCAACGTCGGGGGCGGTTCCGGTCGCATGGGCCGCGGCGGCGGCGCCGGACGTGTCGGGAGCGTCGACGCGGGCGCTGCGGCCGGGCTACCGTGGAGCCATGCCAAGCCCCGACGTCGTCCTCATCACCAAAGCTGACTGCCATCTGTGCTCGGCGGCACGCACCGCCGTCGACCGCGTCACCCGGAGTCTCGGGATCGGCTGGCGCGAGCAGTCCGTAGACGACGACCTTGAACTGCGGGAGCGCTTTGCGGAGGAGATTCCCGTGGTCCTGGTGGACGGCGTCCAGCGCGACTTCTGGAAGATCGACGAAGCCCGGCTGGAGCGGACACTGCGGCGGGTGTTGGGCCAGCAGGCCTGAGGCGCGGGGAGCAGTTGGGAACGGCTGCTTTGTTCGCTGAACTGCGGGGGCTCTAGAGTGGAACTCACAACGCGACTCAATGGAGCAGATAGTGACTTCGCTGGATTCATCCCCTGACGCGATGCCCGGGGGAGCAGGGACTGCAGCAAAGCAGATTCCGCCTGCGGCCGTGGCCCGGCTGACCATTTACCTGCGTGCCCTCACCACCTTGCTTGCCGAAGGAATTGACCGGGTCTCGTCAGAATCCCTGGCCGAGGCCTCAGGGGTCAGCTCGTCCACCCTCCGCAAAGACCTCTCCTATGTCGGCTCCTACGGGACGCGTGGCGTCGGCTACGAAGTGCAGTACCTCAACCGGCATATAGCCGCGGCGCTGGGCCTGACACATGACTGGAAGGTCGCGATCGTCGGTGCCGGCAACCTGGGCAAGGCGCTGGCCCGGTACGGAGGATTCGAATCCCGGGGCTTCGACATTGTTGCGATCTTCGACGCGGACCAAATGGTGGTGGGCAGCGAGGTGGGCTGGCTGCGTGTCAGCGATGCCGCCGACCTCGAGCCGGTGCTGCAGCGGACCGGCGCCAACATGGTGGTGCTGGCCCTGCCGGCCGCCGTGGCGCAGGATGTCTGCGACCGGGTGATTGCCGCCGGTGTCCGGAGCATCCTCAGCTTCGCCCCGGTGATGCTGCAGGTGCCGCCCGGGGTCAACCTGCGCAAGGTGGACATGGCCACCGAACTCCAGATCCTCGCCTATCACGCACAAAGGGCGCAGGACCCGGAGGACGCCGACTAGCAGTCGGCCCTTCCGGGTCCCGCGTCCGCTGCGCCGGTTCCTGGCGGCTTAGTAAGGCCCGCCCGGCTGCCCGTACGGGTTGGCGAACGGCTGGCGCTTGGTGAAGTACGGCGACGCGGCCGGCAGGTACAGCATCACAATGCCTGCGATGCCCAGGATGACCGCCAGCGTGCCGAGGCTCAGCGGGAGGATGCTGAGGAGGGACAGGGCTGCGAAGACTGTCCCCAGGATCCGTGCCCAGTTCTTGCCCTTGCGCACGTTCAAGGCGACGAGCGCGTAGAGGCCGGCGCCGATCACAGCGATAGTCACCAAGCTACCGACCAGGAATCCCCTGAGGTCTTCGAACCTGACGTCCGCGCCGGCGGCGGCCATCTGGTCCTCGAACTCGGCCCGCAACTCTGGGGAGTCGACCATGCCGATCGCCATCAGGGCGGACAGGACCCACAGCACGCCGGACGCGACAATGAGCCAGAATGCCGTGTTGACGAGCTTGGGCATCCCGGCCGTGGCCTGCGGCTGCTCGGAGGGGAACTGGGCGTAAGGAGACTGGCCGTACCCGGGCTGTCCGTACTGCGGAGCCTGCTGGTTGTACTGAGGCTGGTTGTACTGCGGCGGGTTCTGGCCGTACTGCGGAGCTTGCGGGGTGTTCTGTCCGTACTGCGGCGGGTTCTGCCCGTACTGCGGTGCCGACGGGGCCTGGCCGTACTGGGGCGCGGAGGGCGCCTGCTGCCCGTACTGCGGTGCGGACGGCGGCTGCTGGCCGTACTGGGGCGCGTTCTCTCCGTATCGGGGAGCCGGCTGTTCGCCCGGCTCGGGGGAGTCCGGGTTCGACGGCGGGACTGGCGGGATGCTCATGGGCGTTCCTTTGCGTGGCGGTCTGGTTCAGATACCGGAAACAGCTTCCTGCCCTGCCCCCAGCATGGTTTACTCCCACCGTACCGCGGGCTGGCGCCGCCGCGGATCATTCCGGAGAGGTATTCTCGCCGCGTGCCCGGGCATCCGGTGGGGGCCGGTTCTGCAACCAACGAAAGCTGCCCGGATGCTGCTGACGCGCAGCTCAGGTACACCTCAGGCACAGCTCAGGCGCGGCCCCGCAGCGAGGCGAACCATGCCTGGGAGTTGGGCAGCCACATCAGCACGGCGGCCACCAGGCTGATGGTGAAGCTCGGCCAGCTGCCTGCTCCACGGCCCTCGGCCGCGCTGGTGTTGAGGATGGCCAGCAGCAGGGAAATGCCGGCCACGATCGTGAGGGCGAAGCGGGCCCACTCGCGGCCCTCCTTCATTTTCATGGCCAGGATGACCTGAGCGCCCGCGAGAGCCAGTGCCACCACTACCAGCAGGAGCACCACGAATCCCAGGCCCGGGACGACGGCCAGGAGCACAAACGCCCCGAAGAGTCCCACAACCCCGCCCAGCAGGCCCAGCAGTCCGCCGATGAGCCAGATCCAGTACGCGACTTTGAGCTCGGTTGGCAGCCAGGTGACCGTGAACATGTCGGAGACTCCGCCCCGGGGCATCATGTCGTTGAAGTCCCGTGGCCGGTCCGCGGGCATCTCAAAGCGGAATCTGCCCGACGGCTGCCCCGACGGTCCGCCCGGTACTTGGTTGCCCGGCGCCTGACCCGGCGTCCGGTTGCCCGGTGTCTGGTTCCGCGGTGGCTGGGCGCCCGGCTGCTGCGGCTGAGGTACCTCATTGGGGTTGCTCATGGCTCTCACTGTAGACCGCGGATGTGCCGGTATCGAGGGAACTTCGGCATGTTGCGGAGCATGTCGGGCTGCCGTCAGCAGCGGCCCGTTCGCGCTGCGCAGGACGTGCCTTCCGGAGGTGCCATCTGAAGGTGGCCGCAACAGGACAGCCCCGGGACAACCCCCGGATTAAGCGGAACACCCCGCCTCGTCACACGGACGAAGCGGGGTGCCGGCGGCTGGAAGCCGCGGGTCCGGCCTGGTCCCGGGGGACCGGCCGGTCAAGCGTGGAGTGACTAGGCTGCGGGAGCGATGAAGGCCAGTTCGAGGTTGACGGCAACCTTGTCGCTGACCAGCACGCCGCCGGCTTCGAGGACTGCGTTCCAGGTCAGGCCGAAGTCCTTGCGGCTGATCGTGGTCTCGGCGGACAGGCCGGCTCGGGTCATGCCGAACGGGTCGACGGCAACGCCGTTGAACTCGGTCTCGAGGGCCACCGGGCGGGTAACACCCTTGATGGTCAGGTCGCCCTGGAGTTCGTAGCTGTCACCCTTGGGGACGATGCTGTGGGAGACGAAGGAGATTTCCGGGAACTTCTCGACGTCGAAGAAGTCCTCGCCGCGGACGTGGCCGTCGCGGTTGGCGTCGCCGGAGTCGAAGCTCGCGGTCTTGATCGTGGCGTTGACCTTGGAATCGGCCACGTTCTCGGCGAGGTCCAGGGTGGCCTCTGCATCCTTGAACTGACCGCGGACCTTGCTGATGCCCGCGTGGCGGACGGTGAAGGCGATCTCGCTGTGCGAGTTGTCGAGGGTCCAGGTGCCGGTGGTGACGTTAGCGGGAAGTGCCATGATGTTGCTCCTTGAGTCGGGTGGGTCGTGCGGTGGGTCTGATCGTCAGTTGAAGCTCCATTTGTTGAAGTCTCAACTAACTGCTTCACCCAGTATAAACATGCATTTGCATCTTTTATTCCAACTCCGGGGAACATTTCTGAAAACTCTTCAGTTCTACTTCTTGTAGAAGATTTCGTCATTGACCCTGCCCTTTGAGAAACTGGTACACATGCCCCAAGCCACTGTTCATTTGCTCCGCCACGGCGAGGTCTACAATCCCGATGGCGTCCTGTACGGCAGGCTGCCCGAATTCCATCTCTCCGAGCTCGGCCAGGAGATGGCCCGGACACTGGCGGCGCACTTCAGTGCACGGTCCGCGCAGGGGGCGAACATCGTCCACCTCGTCGCCTCCCCGCTGACCCGCGCGCAGGAGACGGCGCAGCCCATCTCCGAGGCGCTCAATCTCGCGATCACCACCGAGGACCGGATCATCGAGGCCGCCAACTACTTCGAGGGCATCCACGTCAAGAAGGCCGAGATCTTCAAGCCCAAGCACTGGCCGATGCTGCGCAACCCGTTCCGGCCTTCCTGGGGCGAGCCCTACAAGGACCAGGCCGCCCGCGTCATCGCCGCAGTGCAGGACGCCCGGCTGCGCGCCATCGAGCTCGGCGGTGAGGGTGCCGAGGCCATCCTCGTCAGCCACCAGCTGCCCATCTGGGCCACCCGGCTCAGCGCCGAGGGCAAGCCGCTGTGGCATGATCCGCGCAAACGCGAATGCACCCTCACCTCGGTCACTTCCCTGGTGTTCGACGACGCCGGGAACGTCGTGCGGGTCGACTACAGCGAGCCTGCTGCCGCCCTTCTCCCCGGTGCCTCCAGCACCCCCGGAGCCTGAGCATGACCGGTAACAACGCCAACGCGTCACCCTTGTCCCGCCGCAGTGTCCTCACGGCGGGCGGTGCTGCCCTCGCCGTCGTGCTGGGTCTTTCCGGTTGCGCCCAGGAGGATGCGCTGGCCAAACAGGCCAAGGCCGGCGACAACAAGAACTACGTGGCCGGCGACGGTTCGGTGACGGAATTCGCCGCCGCGGACCGCAAGAGCGCCATCGCGATCGAGGGCACCCTCTTTGACGGCACCGAGGTGACGGCCGAGGCCTTCCAGGGCCAGGTGACCGTGCTCAACTTCTGGTTCGCTGCCTGCGCGCCGTGCCGGGTGGAGGCGCCCTCGCTGGAGGCCCTGCACCAGGAATTCAAGAGCCAGGGTGTGCAGTTCTTCGGGGTCAACCTCCGGGACGAGAAGGCCACGGCGGAAGCGTTCGACAAGACCTTCAACCTGACCTACCCGAGCTTCAATGACAAGGACGGCGCCGTGCTGCTGGCCGTGTCTGGCCTGGTTCCCCCGGGAGCCGTGCCCACCACGCTCGTGCTCGACAAGCAGGGACGCGTGGCCTCCCGCGTCCTTGGCGAGATCCAAAAGGGCACCCTCAAGTCCCTCATCGCCGCAGCCGTGGCCGAGTAGCGGACGGGCCAGCCACCGTGAACAGCCCCTTCGCCGAAGCCATCCTGAGCGGTTCGCTGCTGCTTGCCATCCCCGTGGCGCTGCTCGCCGGGTTCGTTTCCTTCCTGTCGCCCTGTGTGCTGCCCCTCGTGCCGGGGTACCTGGGCTACGTCACGGGACTGACCGGCGTCGACCTCCAGAAGCAGAAGCGCGGCCGCATGCTGGCCGGCATCGGGCTCTTTGTCCTGGGCTTCTCGGTGATTTTTGTGCTGCTCGGCGGGGCGTTCGGGCAGCTGGGGACACTGATCACCGGCTCGCAGAACGCCTGGATCACCCAGGTCCTGGGCATCCTGGTGATCATCATGGGTGTGGTGTTCATGGGCGGCTTCGGCTGGCTCCAGCGCGACGCCAAGATCCAGTCGAAGCCGCCGGCCGGGCTGTGGGGCGCGCCGCTGCTGGGCATCACGTTCGGCCTCGGCTGGGCCCCCTGCATCGGCCCGACCTATTCCGCGGTCCAGCTGCTGAGCCTCTCCGGCGGGTCCTCGGCCGCCAAGGGCGCGTTCCTGGCGTTCGTCTACAGCCTGGGCCTGGGCATCCCCTTCCTGCTGATCGCCCTGGCCGTGCGCCGCGGCATCGGCGTGATGTCCTTCTTCCGCAGGCACCGGCTCGCCATCCAGCGCATCGGCGGCGGCATCCTGGTGGGGCTGGGCCTGCTGATGGCCAGCGGCGTATGGGGAACCTGGGTTTCCGAGTTGCAGTATTGGTTCCAAACCGATGTGAAATTGCCGATCTGATGAGCGAGCGAGTGAACGTAGAGAAGAATCTCCCGGCCAACGGCACGAAGCGCCCCGGCACCAAGCCCGGCACCAAGCCCGGCGGCAAGTCCGGCGGCAGCCCTGTGGCCGCCGCCAAGGCTGAAACTGTCCTTCCCACGCTCGGGCCGATGGGCATGCTCCGCTGGGCCTGGACCCAGCTGACCAGCATGCGCACCGCGCTGTTCCTGCTGCTGATGCTGGCGGTCGGCGCGGTTCCCGGTTCGCTGTTCCCGCAGCGGCCCGCCAACCCCTCGATCGTCACGCAGTACATCAAGGACAACCCGGACTACGGCAAGATCCTCGACGCGCTCCAGCTTTACGACGTGTACTCCTCGGCCTGGTTCTCGGCTATCTACATCCTGCTGTTCATCTCACTGATCGGCTGCGTGGTCCCGCGCGCCATCGCGCACTACAAAGCGATGCGCTCCCAGCCGCCGCGGACACCCGCACGGCTGTCCCGGCTGCCCGAATACGGCACCCTCGTGATTCCCGCCGACGCCGGGATACCGGCGTCGCGCGCCATTACCGACGCCGCCGGGCTGCTGAAGAAGCGCGGCTACCGCGTCGACGTCCGCGACCGCGACGGCGCCCGGCCGTCAGTGGGAGCGGAGCGCGGTTTCCTGCGCGAGGTCGGCAACCTGGTCTTCCACACCTCGCTGATCGGGGTGCTCGTCTCGGTCGCGATCGGCGGGCTGTTCGGCTACAGCGGGCAGCGGATCCTCGTGGAGGGCGACACGTTCGTGAACACCCTCGTCGGCTACGACCAGTTCACCCCGGGCACCAACTTCCAAAGCAGCCAGCTGGAGCCGTACTCGGTCCAGCTGGACAAGTTCCAGATCACGTTCGACCGGGAGTCCCAGGGCAAGATCGGCCAGCCCATCGACTTCCAGGCCGACGTGACCACCAAGGACTCCCCGGATGCGCCCGCCCAGAAAGAGGTGCTGAAGGTCAACGAGCCGCTCACCCTCGGCGGCACCAGCATGTACCTCACCGGCAACGGGTATGCCCCGGTTGTCACCATCCGCGACGGCGCCGGAAACGTCGCCATGCAGGGGCCGGTGGTGGCCAAGCTGCAGGGCGACAACTACTACTCCTCCGCGGTCATCAAGGTCCCGGACGCCAAGCCGGAGCAGCTCGCCTTCGCCGGCTTCTTCCTGCCCACTGCCTTTGTCACCGAGGAAGGCGTGTCCTTCAGCGGTGATCCGGAGCTGTTCAACCCGCAGCTGACCCTGAACTCCTACTACGGGGACCTTGGCCTGGACGACGGCGCCCCGCAGAACGTCTTCGAACTCGACGTCAAGAAGCTCACGCCGCTCAACGCCCGCAACCTCGACGCCGGCGGCATCACCCTCTCGCCGGGTGCCAGCTACACCCTCCCCGACGGCAAGGGCACCATCAGCTTCGACGGCGTGAAGCGCTACATCGGCGTCGACATCCACCACAACCCCGGCCAGCTCTACGCCCTGATCTTTGCGCTCCTGGCGGTGGCCGGCCTGGTCACCTCGCTGTACGTGAACCGCCGCCGCGTCTGGGTCCGCACCGGTACGCACGAGGACGGCCGCACCATGGTCGAATACGGACTCCTGGCCCGCGGCGAGGACCACCGGCTGGCCGGCGAGGCCACCGCCATCCGCAAGCTGCTCGCCGGCGGCTGGGATCTCGACGACGGAGGCTCCCAGTCGGCTCCCAGCAGGGGAGCGGATAATGGCCGGGCGGATACCACGCTGCCCGGTGCCGGTGCTGAGCAGGTCTCCCCGGACCACCCCGCAGCAGACTTCATCCAGTCAACAGCAGGCTCTTCCGAGTCAAAGAAGGAACAGTAATGCTCCCCATCAACGAAACCATGGGCCAGTACAGCGAGTTGTTCATGCTCCTCGCGGCAGGCACCTACACGGTGGCGTTCATCGCCTTTGCGTGGGACCTGGCCAAGAGCAGCAAGACGCTGCGCGCGGTGGACCTCAAGGCCGCCGAGCTCTCCGGTGCCGCGGCCGCCCGCGTTCCGGTGCCGGCCGGCGTCGGGGCCTCCTCCGGTGCTGTTGACCGGGCCGACGATGACGTGGCCGGACCCGTTGGCCGGGCGGAGCGTCCGACGTCGTCCGTGGCGGGTGATTCCGCCGGAAACGCCGCCGGCATCGGCCGGACCGCTGACGGTTCCATGCGCTACTCCGCCGAGCGCCGCGCCCCCGCCCGGGTCGGCGTCGCCCTGACGGTGCTCGGTGCCGCCATCCACGCGGCCGGTGTCATCACCAGGGCCATCGGCGCGGGCCGGGTGCCGTGGGGCAACATGTACGAGTTCCTCACCACCGGTGCGTTCGTGGCCGTGGCCGTCTTCCTGCTGGTCCTGATCCGGCGCGACCTGCGCTTCCTGGGCACCTTCGTGGTGGGCCTGTCGATCATCATGCTTGTGGCTGCCTCCGTCGCTTACTGGACGCCGGTGGGGCACCTCGTTCCCGCACTGCAGAGTTACTGGCTGATCATCCACGTCTCCATCGCCGTGCTGTCCTCCGCACTGTTCACCCTGACCTTCGCGATGTCGGCGCTGCAGCTGGTCCAGACGCACCGGCAGAAGACCATCGCTGCCGGGGGCGCCGACAAGCTGGGGTTCATGCGCCTCGTGCCGTCCGCGCTGAGCCTCGAGAACCTCTCCTACCGGATCAACGCCATCGCCTTCGTCGGCTGGACCTTCACGCTCATGTTCGGCGCCATCTGGGCCGAGAAGGCCTGGGGCCGGTTCTGGGGCTGGGACACCAAGGAAGTCTGGACCTTCGTGATCTGGGTGGTCTACGCGGGCTACCTGCACGCCCGAGCCACCCGTGGCTGGACCGGAACCCGCGCGGCCTGGCTGTCGATCGTCGGCTACCTCTGCGTGGTCTTCAACTTCACCATCGTGAACCAGTTCTTCAACGGCCTGCACTCCTACTCGGGGCTCTAGCCCGCGGCCTCAAGCCTCCGCGCTTCGCCCCCACCGATTCACCACGAATGGCCGCTAAGCCACCCGGTTTAGCGGCCACTCGTGTCAGATGGGTTGCCTTGGGCGCGGCTTAGCGGCCATTCGTGTCAGATGGGTGGCTGGGCGGTGTCGGTGCCGGGCCGGACTGCATCGATTCGCCACAAGTGGCCGCTATTTCGTCCTGTTTAGCGGCCATTCGTGTCAGACGGGTGGCTGGCCGCCCTGCTTAGCGGCCATTCGTGTCAGATGGGTGGCTGGGTGGTGTCGGTGTCGGGCGGGACTGCATCGGTTCGCCACAAGTGGCCGCTATTTCGTCCCGCTTAGCGGCCATTCGTGTCAGATGGATGGCGGGCTGACCTGCTTAGCGGCCATTCGTGTCAGATGGGTGGCTGGGTGGTGTCGGTGCCGGGCCGGACTGCATCGATTCGCCACAAGTGGCCGCTATTCCGTCCCTCTTAGCGGCCGTTCGTGTCAGATGAGTTGCCCT
>JAXMJF010000002.1:0-54890 GCA_034376805.1 Arthrobacter sp. | reverse complement strand
GATGCCGAGTTCGGCCATGGCCTCGACGGCGGCCGGGTTGACCTTCTCGGCGGGCTGGGAGCCGGCGGAGCGGACCTCGATGGCGCCCTGGGACAGGGTGGTGAGGAACGCGGCGGCCATCTGGGAGCGGCCGGCGTTGTGAACGCAGACGAACAGGACGGAAGGCTTCTTGGCGGTGCCGGTCATTCGGGTCTCCTGGGGTTCGAAGGGGTGAAAGTTCAGCGCACGACGGCGGCGGCGGGGGTGAAGTAGCGTTTGCGGGCCCAGAGGGCCACATAGACCAGTGCAACAAGAACCGGGACTTCGATCAAGGGGCCAACGACGCCGGCCAGTGCCTGGCCGGAGGTGACGCCGAAAGTTCCGATTGCCACGGCGATGGCGAGTTCAAAGTTGTTGCCGGCGGCGGTGAACGCCAGGGTGGTGGTCTTGGCGTAGCCGAGGTCCAGCCACTTTCCGACCAGCATGCCGGCGCCGAAGACGACGAGGAAGTACACCAGCAGCGGCAGCGCGATCCGGACGACGTCGAGCGGACGGGAGGTGATGGTGCCGCCCTGCAGGGCGAAGAGCAGGGTGATCGTGAAAAGCAGGCCGTACAGCGCCCACGGGCCGAGCTTGGGCAGGAACGTTCCTTCGTACCAGTCGCGGCCCTTTGCCTTTTCGCCGATGGTGCGGGTGAGGAAGCCGGCCAGCAGCGGGATCCCCAGGAACACGAGCACCGAAGCGGTGATGGCCCAGAAGGAGAAGTCCGCGCTGGTGGTGGGCAGGCCCAGCCATTCCGGCAGCAGCTGCAGGTAGAACCAGCCGAGCGCGCCGAACGCGATGACCTGGAAGACGGAATTGATGGCCACGAGGACGGCGGCGGCTTCGCGGTCGCCGCACGCGAGGTCATTCCAGATCATCACCATGGCGATGCAGCGGGCCAGGCCCACAATGATCAGGCCGGTCCGGTACTCGGGCAGGTCCGGGATGAAGATCCAGGCCAGGGCAAACATGAACGCCGGCGCCAGCACCCAGTTAAGCACCAGTGACGTGACCATCAGTTTGCGGTCGCCGACCACGCGGTGGGCCTGGTCGTAACGGACCTTCGCGAGAACGGGATACATCATCACCAGCAGGCCGACCGCGATCGGCAGGGAAACCTGGCCGATTTTGACGGTCTCCAGCGCGGTATTGAGCCCCGGGATGAAGCTGCCCAGGAGCAGGCCCAGCACCATGGCGGCAACGATCCACACCGGCAGGAAGCGGTCGAGCGTGGAGAGCTTGCCGACGACGGCAGCCTCGCCATCAAGGGTGGGCGACGGGTCGGTCTGGATGCTCACGGGGCTCCTGTGCTGCTCAACGGGACGCTAGATTGATGAATGTCGATATGAACTCTTCCAAATCACATCGATGAATGTCAATCTGTGCGCCGCCGGGGAAGATGAACACTGTGGAAACACCTCCCGGTCCTCAGGCCGGCTGCGGTATGGCCGTCAGGGCCGTGAGCTTCTCTTCGCCGATCGGTTCGGTGGCCAGCAGGGGTACGAGGGCGACCCTGTCTGCCAGGGCGCGGACTTTGGTGATTTCCGGAATCTCGGCGGCGGCCCGGGCCTGCAGGAACGGAGTCTGCGGGCGGGCGGCGGCAATGGAGTTGTTGATCACCCAGGCCCACGGGTGGATACCTGCCCGTTCCAGGTCCTCCTGCAGCCCCTGGGCCTCCAGGACCGGAGTGGTTTCGGCGAGGGTGATGAGCAGGACCTTGGTCTGGGCCGGATCCTGAAGCCGCATCAGCGGGGTCACGAACCCCATGGTGCTGCCGACTTGCCGGGCGATCTCGCGGTGGTATGACCCGGTGGCGTCCAGGAGCAGGAGGGTGTGTCCGGTCGGCGCGGTGTCCATCACCACGAAATTGCGGCGGGATTCCTGGACCACCCGGGAAAACTGCCGGAAGACAGCCACCTCGTCGGTGCACGGGGACAGCAGGTCCTCGGCGAGGGCGGCACGCCCGTCGGCGTCGAGGCTGTGGCCTTTGGTGGTCATCACGTGGTCCCGGTACTCCTGGATCGCAGCGACCGGATCGATGCGTGAAACCTTCAGGCCCGGGACGGAACCATGCAGCGTTTCGGTGAGATGCGCCGCGGGATCGGTGGTGGTCAGGTGCACGGCGTGGCCACGGTTGGCCAGCGCAACCGCGAGTGCCGCAGCGACGGTGGTCTTGCCGACACCGCCCTTGCCCATGCACATCACGAGTCCGTGGCCGTCACGTTCCATTTCGGCGACGAGGTCCGACAGGGCGGCATCCTCAAGTTCCGCCACGGGCGGTGCGGCCATGGGAGCGAAACTGCCCGGCACGAACAGGGTTTCCAGCGCCGGAATGCCGACCATGTTGCCGGCTTTCAGCTCCAGGACGTCGCGGGGGAGCGCGGCAATACTGCCTGACATGGCGGCGATGGCCGCGGTTTCGCGTCCCCGCACGGCCTGTGCCAGCGGTTCGTCCCCGACGCTGTGCGGCAGGACCCCGTTGATGACGACGAATCCGCCGGCGATACCGATCTGGTTGAGTTCCAGGAAGGTCCGCTCGATCTCCGTCAGCGAGGAGGTCTGCGCCCGTGCGACCAGCACCAGGCGCGTTCGGGCGGGGTCGGTGAGGGTCTGGACGGCCTTGGCGTAGACCTGTTTGTGTTTCTCCAGCCCGGACAGGGGGCCGAGGCAGGACGGATCGCCCTTGCCCGCGTCGAGGAAATCAGTCCACGACCCGGGCAGCTGCAGCAGCCGGATGGTGTGGCCGGTGGGTGCGGTGTCAAAAACAATGTGGTCGTACGCCCCATAGGCTGTGTCGTCGGCGAGCAGGTTGGTGAACTCGTCGAACGAGGCAACTTCGGTCGTGCAGGAGCCGGAGAGCCCCTCGGCGATGCTCGCCAGTTCGCTCTCCGGCAGGAGTCCCCGGACGGGGGCGATGATCCGCTCCCGGTACGCGGCGGCGGCCTGTTCCGGATCAATCTCCAGCGCGGCCAGGCCGGGCGCCGCCGGAATGGGCGTGATGGTGTTCCCGATGGTGACGCCGAAAACCTGCCCCACGTTGGACGCGGGGTCGGTGCTGACCAGGAGGACCTGCTTGCCGGCCCCGGCCAGGCTCAGGGCGGTGGCGCAGGCCACGGAGGTCTTGCCCACGCCACCCTTGCCCGTGAAGAACAGGAAGCGGGGCGTGTTCTCGAGGAACTTCATGCCGGTCTAGCAGCAGCTCGTTGAGCCGCCGCAGCAGCCGCCGGATTTCTCGCTGAGGCCAAGCTTCGGGCGGGTTCTGTCCTCGGCCGGAGCCTCGTCGGCGAGGCCGGCGAAGCTGAGCAGCTGCCCGCGGTTCGGGTAGCTGCCGATCGCGACCGTCACGCCGTCGACCACGGTCAGGGGAAGCCCTTTGGAACCGACGGTGTGCAGGAAGCCGCGGACGGACTCGTCGGCGGTGAAGGCGGTGGGGTCGCTCGCAAGGTTGTGTCGCGCGATGTCAGCGCCGAGGCTCTGGAGGTGGCGCACGTCGGCAGTGACCTCGAGGAGTGACTGGTCGACGTCGGGGCCGCAGACGCCGGTGTCGCAGCACAGAGCGGATTCGTAGATGTGGATAGCAGGCATGTGGTTCTCCTTGGCCTAAGTGCAAGTGAATGCGTGACCAGTATATCGAGCTTTGTCGATAGAGTCGCTTGTGCGGTGGCCGGGCTATTCAGTTGTCCCGGGTCTGGGAGTACCTTGTCCCCATGGCCAAGGAAGAAGCCACCATCACGGTTGACAGCCCCAGCGGAACGCGGGACCTGCGGATTTCGAGCCCCAGCAGGGTCCTGTGGCCGCAGCTTGGGCTTACGAAGCTGGACCTCGCCCGGTACATTGTCGACGTCGGGGACGCGTTCCTGGCAGCGAATGGCAGCCGTCCCGTGACGCTCCAGCGGTTCGGCGACAACATCGACGGCGAGCACTTCTTCTCGAAGAATCCGCCGCGGGGCGCCCCTGACTTTGTGCGTTCGGTGATGGTGGTCTATCCCAGCGGACGCTCGCATCCGCAGCTTGTGATCGACGAGATAGCCGCCGCGGTCTGGGCGGTGCAGATGAACACCGTAGTGTTCCACCCCTGGGCCTCGCGGGCCGGCAACCCGGACAACCCGGACCAGCTCCGGATCGACCTCGACCCGCAGCCGGGCACCGGATTCGAGGAAGCCGTGCCCGCCGCACAGGAACTGCGCTCCGTCCTGTCCGAGGCCGGGCTGGATTCCTTCATCAAGACCTCCGGCAGCCGGGGGCTGCATGTGTTCTCCCCGATCGAACCCAGCCGTGAGTTCCTTGAGGTCCGGCACGCCGTGATCGCCGCCGCCCGTGAACTTGAGCGGCGGATGCCGGACAAGGTCACCACTGCCTGGTGGAAGGAAGAACGTGGCGCGAGGATCTTCGTCGACTTCAACCAGGCGAACCGAGACCGCACGATGGCCGGGGCCTACAGTCCGCGGGCCTTGCCCGGTGCCACAGTTTCCTGCCCGATCGGCTGGGAGGAGCTGGAGCACGTCACCACGAAGGACTTCACCATCATCACGGTGCCGCAGCGGCTCAAGGCCACCGGAGACCCGTGGGCGGATATGCAGGCGAAGCCGGGCACCATCGACGTTCTGCTGCAGTGGTGGGAACGTGACCTCGAGGCCGGGCTCGGTGAGCTGCCGTTCCCGCCGGACTTCCCGAAAATGCCGGGCGAGCCGATGCGGGTGCAGCCCAGCCGGGCCAGGACCAGGGAGTAGGGCGGGTTCAGACGCCCAGCAGGCGCTGGCCGTTGTGCCAGCAGACCGAACGCAACCAGCCGTCGTCGAGCCGGGCTTCCTTGTCGCGGAGGCGTTCGAGTGCTTCCAGCTGATGGGCGTAGGCATACGGGATGTTCGGGAAGTCACTGCCGAGCACGATCCGCTCCGGCATCGCGGCCAGCCGCGGCAGGAGCTCGGGCGGGAAGGGTGCGGCAGCCTCGAAAAAGTCCGTGAAAACCATGGTGGTGTCCAGGTGGACGCGGGGGTACCTCTCGGCCAGGTCCAGGAACTCGCCATACTCGGGGGCCCCCAGGTGGGCGACGACGGCGGTCAGTTGCGGATGGCGGCGCATGACGCCCTCAAGCTTGTCCGGGCCGGTGAAGCCGGGCCGCGGAACCGGGCCACTGCCCACATGCACAACGACCGGAACACCGGTCTCGGCGAGCAGACCCCAGACCGGGTCAAGGACAGGCTCGCGCAGATCGAATCCGCCCACCTGCGCGTGGATCTTGAAGACCCTGGCGCCGCGATTCAACGCCGACCGAACCTGACCCAGGACACCGTCCTCGGGGAAGAATGTGGCGCTCGGGACACAGTCGGGCTCTGCTGCGGCCAACTTAAGGGCAAAGTCGGTCAGGTCCGCCGCCATGCCCGGGCGGTGCGCGTAGGTCAGCGCGGTGAAATGGCGCAGCCCCAGTTGGCGCAGCCGGGCCAGCCTGCTCGCCTCGTCCGTGCGGTAGGTAATGGGCCAGGGGCGGCCGATGAGGGGACCGGCCTCATCGAAGTGTGCCCACACCCGACGCAGCATCCGTTCCGGAAGGAAATGCGTATGGATATCGATCAGGCCAGGGAGCCCGAGCCGCCTCCACCACGCCGGTACGTCGGCATCCAGCATTGCCTCCGCGGGCTCTTCTTTTGCGCTGTTCACGCCCACAGTTTGTCACGCCGTGGCGTCCACCGGGCAGGCGCGCCCAAGGATAGGTGCAGTCCCGGCTCCGCTCAGTTCAGGGCCGGATACGTCGCCAGGATGTAATCGGTGGCTGCCGGTCCGGCCATGCGCAGTCGGCTGCGGCCGGGCCTAATGCGGTGCGCCTTCAAAGCGGCCCAAAAGCCGGAGACCGGGTGCGGTGCGGTGTCGTGCAGCAGGCACCAGCTGATGTAAAGACCGTAGAGCTGGTCTTTCCTCAGCGAGTTGCCGTCGTCGGTTCCTTCGGTGGTTGCCTCGGCGAGGAAGCGGTCGATGTGGGCAGGGGCAGTCAGTGAAGCGGCCATGGTCGGCTCTCTCCCGTACTGTGCAATTAATGCTGCCGTGTGGCTACAGCAGCGTGTTCCTCGGCGCCGTGCACAAGTGCGCCGAAGCGGTTGGCCCGAAAGCCGAGCCGAGGATGGCCCGCCGTGCCCGGGGGGCAGTCAGCGGGCGATCCCGAAAGGCAGGGGACGGGCCGGCGGAGCTCAATCCCGGAATATACGATCCGGAAACGTCTACATTGTAGATATTAGGCGTAGACTACGGGTTAGGCAAGTGGTGCCGCGGTCGCGGCGCCAGGCCCACAGCTTGAGGAAGTGGCACCACCATGACAGCCCCGCAGCAACCAGCCGGCGACGAAGCCGGCAGTGGCACCCGGAAGAACCGCCTCAGCCGTGAGGTCGTTCTGGCCGTGGCCCTGAAGCTTGTCGACGACAAGGGGCTGGAGGCGTTGACCATGCGCAGGCTGGGGCAGGCCCTGCACCGCGATCCGATGGGCCTGTACCGCTACGCAGCCAATCGGGCCGCGCTCCTGGACGGCGTCACCGAGCTCGTGCTGGACGAACTGGCCATCTTTGGGGACGATCCGGACTGGCAGGGACAGTTGCGGCGCATCGCCCACGACCTCCGGCTGCTCGCACTCCGCCATCCCAATGTGGTTCCGCTGCTGGTGACCCGTCCGCTCTCGACCCCGCTGGGTCTCCGTCCGCTGGGCACCCTCCGGCCGCTGGAGCAAATTCTGGGTCTGCTGATCGACGCCGGCTTCACCGCCTCCGACGCCCTGCACGTCTACCGGGCCTACTACGGATTTCTCTACGGACACATTCTCAACGAACTCCAGGAGTTCATCGTGGACCCCGACGAGAATGAGGCCTTGCTGCGGCTTGGCCTGCACCGCCTTCCGCCGAAGGAGTTCCCGCGGCTGCGTTCCCTGGCTCCCCAGCTTGCCGATTACGACGGTGCTGCCGAGCTGGATGAGGGGATAACCATCCTTCTGTCCGGCCTCTCCGCCCACCTTGCCGCGCCGCTGATCAAGGAAGGCTAAGGACACGACTCCCTGGCACGGCAGCGTCGCCGTGTCCCGGTCGCCGCGGTGGCGACAGCAGTGGAGTCAGCAGCGGAGTCAGCAGTGGGGTCAGCGGCGGCGGAGGGTGCGGAGCACTCCACGGACCGCGAGTCCGACGGCGCACACGAGAGGAACCAGCCCGGCAAGGACGACAAGGCTGTTGGGCCGGAACGCCACCTGCCCGTCACTTCCCCGGCAGTACACGCCCAGCGGAAGCACCAAGCCGCCTCCGCCGCCTCCGGCGGCCGCGCCGTCTTCGTCGCCGCCGGCAGTTTCGCCGCCGGGAACGGGGCCGGAGTTCCCGCCGCCGCCGAAGCCGAAGGAAACCAGGGCCACCGGGATCAGTTCTTCGCCGTCCACTGTCACCGCCGGTCCATAGGCCCTGGACACACCCACGTTCTTGAAAGTCTCTGCGAGAGACGATAGAGCTTCAGTCATGCCTCGACCGTATGCGCCCCGCGCGGGGGAGCGCCAGGGGCGTTGGCCCCTGAACCGCCACGCGGCAGGGCCATCCGGCCCCTGTTCGGCTGCGGAACGCCGAAATAGATTGGAAGCGGACTCAGGCACCGGCAGAAAGGCCATGATTATGATGAAAAAGACGGGGGTGGCACCACGGCTGGCGGAAGTTCTCTCCGTCGTCCTGGGCACAACGGAAATCCCGCTGCGGCTGAAGGCCTGGGACGGTTCGGAGGCCGGCCCAGCGGGCGCACCGGTCATCGAGTTCCGCTCCCGGCGGGCCTTGCGCCGGATGCTGTGGTCGCCCGGGCAGCTCGGCCTCAGCCGCGCCTACGTTGCCGGGGACATCGACGCCCCGGGGGACGTTTTTGCGAGCTTCGCGGCACTGAGCTCCACCGGCAAGTTCGCTGAGCCCGGGCCGTTCCGGGCTCCCACTGTCCGCGAACTGGGGACCATCCTCAAGAACGCCGCCCTGCTCGGCGCCCTGGGCCCCAACCCGGCGCCACCGCCGGAGGAAGCCAGGATCGTCCGCGCCGGCCGGCGGCACACACGGACGCGCGACGCTGCGGCCATTGCCCACCACTACGACGTCGGCAACGACTTCTACGCCCTCGTTCTCGGCCCGTCGATGGTTTATTCCTGCGCGGTCTGGCAGGACGAAGACACCGGACTGGAAGCTGCGCAGGATGCCAAACTCGATCTGGTCTGCCGGAAGCTGGGACTGAAACCCGGCATGAGGGTGCTGGATGTCGGCTGCGGCTGGGGGAGCCTCGCGCTGCACGCGGCGCAGAACTACGGAGTCGACGTCGTGGGCGTGACGCTGTCGGGTGAACAGGCGGCCAGGGCAGGCAAGCGGGTGGCGGAGGCCGGCCTGACCGACCGGGTGGCCATCCGCGTCCAGGACTATCGCGACGTCGCCGACGGGCCGTTTGACGCGATCAGCTCCATCGGGATGTCCGAGCATGTGGGCCGCGAGCAGATGCCCGGGTACGTCGCCACGCTGCACAGGATGCTCCGGCCCGGCGGCCGGCTGCTCAACCACGCCATTTCCTGGAACGCGGGGCCCAGCGCCCCGGATCCGAACTCATTCATCCCGCGCTACGTGTTCCCGGACGGCGAGATGCTGGCCCTGGCGGAGATGGTGGGCGCACTGGAGGCCGGCGGACTGGAAATCCTCGACGTCGAGGCCCTGCGCCGGCACTACGCGCTGACGCTGCGGGCCTGGGTGCGGAACCTCGAGGAGCACTGGAGCGAGGCCGTACAGCTGGGCGGGGAAGGGCGGGCCCGGGTTTGGCGGCTCTATATGGCTGCCAGTGCCCTGGGCTTCGAGTCCGGAATGACCGGCGTCAACCAGATCCTGGTGCAGCGCCCCGGCGGCGCCGAACCGCCGCTGCGCAGGACCGCCTGGATCTGACACCCCGGATGTTCAGCCGGGGCTGTGCGCGGCGATGAAAGCCGCGGCGGATCCCGCCAGTGACGCCCCGACCTCCTCGGTGCTGCGCTTGGTCCCTTTGACATCGAAGGTGTGGTTGCCGCCGTCGCGCCACTCAAGGGTTGCTGACGGGCCTATCCGGGCCGCCACAGCCTCCAGCAGTTCCGGCGTGGCAAACGGGTCGCGCGTGCCCTGGAGGAAGAGCATCGGCACTGTCAGCCCGTAAAGGTGGTCGTCACGGATCTTCTCCGGCTTGCCCGGGGGGTGGAGCGGGTAGCCAAGGAAGACGAGTCCTGCCGAGGGCATCCCCTCGGCCACCGCCATTGAGGCCATGCGCCCGCCGAAGGACTTGCCCCCGGCCCAGAGCGGCTCGCCGGCTGACCGGGCGGCGGCGTCAGCCATGGCCGCGCGCCAGGCCGCAATAGCTGCCGGAGGCCTGTCGGGGAACTTGCGTCCGGCCTCCCGGTAGGGGAAGTTGAAGCGGAGCGTGGCGATCCCCAGTTCGTTCAGGGCGCGGGTGAATCCGGCCAGGAACGGGTGCTCCATGCCGGCCCCCGCCCCGTGGGCGAGGACCAGGGTGGCCGCTGGCGTCCCGGGGCGGGCGTAGACGCCTGAAACGGCGGATTCGCCCACGCTGATCGTGACGGGCAACTCGGGGATGGTCATAACTCCATCATGCCGCCTTCGCAGGCTGCGGATACCGCCCTGCGATGGCTAGGCTGTCGTCATGAGCAACACCGAGGTGGCACCCCAGGAGATCCTTTGCGAAACGGACGACAGCTGCGTGGGCGTGGAAATTCTCGCCCCCCGGCAGGTCCCGCTGGGCGGGCCGCGGGCCATGGATGTCAGACGCACGCTGCCGCAGCGCCAGCGGAGCCTCATCGGCGCCTGGTGCTTCCTGGACCACTACGGCCCGGACAGGGTCGGGGAGTCCGGGGGCATGCACGTGCCGCGCCACCCGCACACGGGTCTGCAGACGGTCAGTTGGCTGTTTACCGGTGAGATTGAGCACCGCGACTCGGCCGGGTTCCACGCCGCGGTGCGGCCCGGAGAGGTCAACCTGATGACTGCCGGACGTGGCATCAGCCACTCGGAATTTTCCACCCCCGGGACCGACGTGCTGCACGGTGCGCAGCTGTGGGTGGCTCTGCCGGACGGCGCCCGGCAGATGGAGCCCACCTTTGAGCACTACCGCCCGGATCCGCTCTCCGGACCCGGCTGGATCATGCGGGTCTTCCTGGGATCCTTTGCCGGTGCCACCTCACCGGTCACCACCCACACACCGCTGCTCGGGGCTGAGATCCTGCTGGAAGCGGGTGCCACCCTGAGCCTGGACACCGACCCGTCCTTTGAACACGGACTGCTGGTTGACACAGGGTCCCTCCTGGTCGATGGCCACCCGGTCGCCAAGGACCACCTCGCCTACCTGCCGACGGGGCACACCTCCCTGGCCCTGGCAGCCGGCGCCGAACCGTTGCGCGTGCTGCTGATCGGAGGCGAACCCCTGGGCGAGAAGATCGTGATGTGGTGGAACTTCGTGGGACGCAGCCACGAGGAAATCGTCGGGTACCGGGCACAGTGGCAGGCGGAAATCGGTGCCGAGGACGCACCCGCTGCCGCCGGGACGGACGCCGCGGGCCCGCGGTTCGGCACTTTTCCCGCGGGTGAACCCGCGCCGCTGCCGGCCCCTGCACTCCCGAACGCCCGGCTCCGCCCGCGTGCCTGAGACTGTCCACTGGCCGGTCGGCTCACCCCGACCGCCCACCCCACTGTGAAACGAGACAGATGCTGACCGCCATCACCATCCGCAACAATCCGGACCGGACGCGCTTCGAGGTGCTCGACGGCGGCACGGTCATCGGCCAGGCCGCCTACGTCGACGACGGCGGCGCCCACCGGATTTTTTACCACACCGTCATCGACGAGGAGTACGGCGGCCAGGGGCTTGCCGGCCGGCTCGCGGCACAGGCACTCGACGAGACGGTCGCCGACGGATTGAAGATTGTCCCGGTGTGCCCGTTCATCAAGAAGTACCTCGGAAAAAACACCCGGTACGCGGCGGGTGTTCAGCGTCCTACAACGGCGCTGCTCGCGGTTCTCAACGCCGCCTTGGCCCAGCGCGCCCGGCGCTGAGGGGTGCCGGTCGTGGATAACCTTTGGGGCTGCTCCAGCCCAAAGCCCGACGCCGGGCCGCCTCAGTAGTCTGAAACCGGCTCTCCGGACAACGGCTGGAGCCGTGCTCCGGAGGCGAGAAGAGCCTCGACCGCCTGCGGGGGTCCGGGGCGGGAGAGGAAATATCCCTGGCCCAGACGGCAACCCAGGCCACGGAGGAGGGCCAGTTGCCCGGCGTCCTCGATGCCTTCGGCGATAGCCTCCAGGTCGAGCTTGTCCGCCAGCCCCAGGATGCCTTCAAGCAGCGCGGCGGACGGCGCGTCGTCGTCATCCCCGGTGAGGAAGGAGCGGTCGATCTTGAGGACGTCCGCGGGCAGCTCGGCCAGCGTGCTCAGCGACGAGTAGCCGGTCCCGAAGTCGTCGATGGCAATGCGGACCCCGAGGCTCTTCAACCGGTTGAGCGCGGCGATGCCACCATCCACGCTGCTGGCCAACGCCGTTTCGGTGACCTCCAGGACGACCTTGTCCGCCTGCGTAGCGGGATCCCGCAGGATCTCCTCGATCGCGGCCAGGTTCCGTGGGCTGGGCAACTGGAGCGTGGAGAGGTTGATGGAGACCCAAAGGTTTTCGCAGTGCGTCATCGCAGCCCGCCAGCTGGCGGCCTGCCGGCTGGCGGTGCTCAACACCCAGCGGCCGATCGCTTCGATGTCTCCGGTCTCTTCGGCCAGGGAGATGAACTCCGCGGGCTGCAGCAGCCCGAGCGTGGGATGGTTCCAGCGCACCAGCGCCTCCACGCCCTGGATTTCCCCGGTGCGCAGGTCGGCCACCGGCTGGTATTCGAGTCGAAGCTGCCGCCCGGTGACGGCGGTGGCGAGATCGGCGCGGAGGGCTGCCCGCTGCGTCATCCTCTGGTAACCCTCGGCGTCGAAGCGTTGGTAGCGTCCCTTGCCGCCCTGTTTGGCCATGTACATGGCGAAGTCCGCCTGCCGCGAGAGCTCGGCAGGGTCTCCGGTCTCGGGCCCGCGAACGGCGGCACCCATACTCACTGACACCTTCAACCGGACTTCGCCGACGGAAAACGGTGGCCGCAGTACGTCATGAATCCGTTCCGCGATCGCGGCTGTGACGGATCCGTCGGCGTCGTCACCGACCACGATCGCAAACTCATCACCGCCGAGGCGGGCGGCCAGGTCGTGTGCCCGCACGCAACCCCGCAGCCGGCCGGCGAGCTGGATCAGCAGCGCATCACCGCCTTCATGGCCGAGTGAGTCGTTGACGTCCTTGAAGTCGTCGACGTCGATGATCAGCAGAGCCTCGTGCCGGGACCTGCGTTCTGCGCCGGGCTTGAAGGAGGCCGCGAGACGCTCCGCCAACACCGCACGGTTGGCCAGCCCGGTCAGCGGATCATGGGTGGCGCGGTGGGTCAGCGCCTGGTGGCTCCCGTGAACCGCGGCGGCCATGGAATTGAACGCCTCGGCCAGCTCGCCGAGTTCGTCGCGCCGGACAACGTCGATGCGGTGGTTGTAGTCGCCGGTCTGCAGTTTGACTACGCCGCTGTGCAGGCCCTCAATGGGCCGGATCAGGAACCTGACCATTCTGCTGCGGAAGTAGACGACGCCGGCCGCCGCCAACCCGAACAAGGCGCTGCGGGCTGCGATCACCATCTGCTGGAGTTCGGCACTGTAGGCCAGGCCGGAGTCCATCGCCTCCAGGGCTGAGCGCTGGATCCCGTCCAGCAGGGAACGGACTCCGGCGCCCGACGCCGCGAGACCCGGAGACTCGGACACACGGTTCCCCGTGAGGGCCTGCACCTGGCTGTCCCACAGGCCGTGTTCCGCGAGGCCGCGGCGCCACTCCGCGCCGGCTTTGCTCGCGGCGGCGCTCATCTCCCGCTCGGCCGGCAGGAACCGGACGGCGTCCTCGAAGCGGCGGGCAAGGTCCTGCTGCTGTTGGAGGAACGCCTGCCGGTCGACCGGGGCGCCGGACAGGAGCTGATGGCCGATGAGTTCATGGGCATCGAGGGCGGAGCGCAACTCCGCGACGGTATCCGACTCGCCCTGGAGCCGGGCGGCCGTTTCCTGGACCTGGTCCCCGACGCCCCGGACGCCGACGATCGTTGCCAGGGCTCCCACGAGCAGTGCCACCAGCATCAGGGCGAAGGCCCTGGACCATTCGGTCTTGAGACTCCAGCTGCGCTCTGTTCGTGGGGTTCCGGAGCCAACGCCGACAGCTCCGGACCCGGATGTTCCGGTGCCGGAGCTGTCGATAGCAATGTGGCCGTCCGCAGCGGCCTCAGCCACCGTCGTCGGAGGGGCCTCCGGCCTCGTGGTCCAGTTCCGCATGTTTCCGCCTCCGGCTCCGTGCCGGCACGCGCCGCATCGTCAATGAGGAGCGTAGCGGAACGTGCCGTCCGGGGCGTGCCCGGCGGCGTTGTGGCTGAAATGTGAAGCGGGCGCCGGCTAGCTCATGCAGTCAGCGCAGTACGCGTGCCCTGCCTTCTCACGGGCGAGTTGCGAGCGGTGCCGGACCAGGAAGCAGGAGTAGCAGGTGAACTCGTCTTCCTTCTGCGGAATGACGGTGACCGTCAGTTCCTCGCCGGACAGGTCGGCGCCCGGCAGTTCCACGCCTTCGGAGGTGTCAGCCTCGTCGAGCTCGCGGGTTACGCTGCGCGCGTCCGGAGCGTTCGCGGAGCGAAGGGCCTCCAGCGAGGCGTTGCGTGATTCCGCAACGTCGGATCGGACTTCGTCATAGTCGGTTGCCACCTGGTTAATTCTCGATTCCGTTGTTCTGGGTTTCCCGGGATTGAACGGTACAGCATCCAACCGTTAATTAGCTGGGTGTAGAGGGGCTGCGTGCAGTGACACTCGCAACACCGACGCGCACAATACGCGCACCCACACACCATCGGTGCGCGGCTGCCGCCGGGGTTTTGCAGGTGTTCGATGATCGTCGCCCGGATTTCACGTGGCGTTCATGCCGCGGTCCTAGGCTGATTCTTCAAGCACCGCCCGCCAGAAGGGATTTGTGATGGCCGATATTGCCGCAGTACTCGGAAGGCTCTCGCCCGAGGAATTTGACGGCCTCCGGGCACTCGGCCCGGCAGGCCACCTGCCCCGGCACCTCACCGATGCCCTCGACCGTGCGGCGGGCGGGCCGGGCGCGGGCCGTGGTTACTACGTTCCCACCGGCAGTGTCAGTGCCACGGGTGGACCGCACTTTGTGCTGCGCAGCGACGTCTCCGGCTGGCTTTTCGGTTCCGCTGCCCAGGTGCCCCAAGCCCGCGGTGACGTTTAGGAGTCCAGCGGTTGCCGCCGGTCCGACGCCGGGTTTCAGCTCCCTTGGGTGCTTGTTCCGTGCAGACCGCCGCGTTAGGCTAAATGCTCAGCATGCTTAGTATTTACACAACGCGAAGGAGTCATGATGAGAGCACTTACCTGGCAGGGCAAACGCAAAGTCAGCGTTGAGAACGTGCCGGACCCCGTCATCCGTGAGTCCACGGACGCCATCGTGAAGATCACTTCATCTGCGATCTGCGGTTCGGACCTCCATCTCTACGAGGTGCTGGGTCCGTACTTGAAGGCCGGCGACATCCTGGGCCACGAGCCCATGGGCATTGTGCAGGAGGTTGGCGCGGACGTCACGAATCTCAAGCCCGGCGACCGCGTCGTCATTCCGTTCAACATCTCCTGCGGTCACTGCTGGATGTGCAAGCGGGGGCTCCAGTCCCAGTGCGAGACAACGCAGGTACATTCGCACAACAGCGGAGCCAGCCTGTTCGGGTTCTCCGAACTCTACGGTTCGGTGCCCGGCGGCCAGGCTGAATTCCTGCGGGTTCCGCACGCCGACTACGGCCCGATCAAGGTGGGCCACGAACTGCCGGACGAGCGCTATCTCTATCTCTCGGACATCCTCCCCACCGCATGGCAGGGCGTAAAGTACGCCGACGTCCCCGCCGGGGGAACCCTGGCCGTCTTCGGCCTTGGCCCCGTGGGCCAGTTTGCGAGCCGGATCGGACGCCACCTGGGGCACCGGGTGATCGCCGTCGAACCGGTGCCGGAACGCCGCCAGATGGCCCAGCGCCACGGCATCGAGACCATTGACTTCACCAAGGACGTCGGGAACGAGCTCCGGGAGCTGACCGACGGCCGGGGTCCCGACGCCGTCGTCGATGCCGTGGGGATGGAGGCGCACGGCTCCCCGGTGGGCGCATTCGCCCAGAACGCGGTCGGCCTGCTGCCGGACGCGCTGGCCAAAAAGGTGATGGAGACGGCCGGTGTGGACCGCATGTCTGTCCTGTACGCATCCATCGATGCGGTCCGCCGCGGCGGCACCGTGTCGCTCAGCGGCGTCTACGGGGGCACAGCCAGCCCGATGCCGCTGCTCACCATGTTCGACAAGCAACTGCAGTTCCGGATGGGCCAGTGCAACGTCCGCCGCTGGACCGACGAATTGCTCCCCATCGTGGAAGACCCAAGCGACCCGCTCGGCGTCATGGACCTGAAGACGCACGAGGTCTCCCTCGACGGCGCTGCTGCCGCGTACGAAATGTTCCAGAAAAAGGAGGACGGCTGCGTCAAGGTTGTTCTGAAACCCTAGGATGCCGTTGTTGCCCGGACCCGGCCCTGCTGCCGGGGCCGGGGCGCAACTGCTGCGGCTTTCCTAGCTGGTAACCCGGATGACCAGCGGATCCATCGGCTGCCCGGCGGCGTACTGGCCGTCGAAGAGTTCGGACCCTTCCGGGGAAATGACGACGTCGACGTGTTCCCAGACCAGGAGCCCGTCGGCGTCCCGGGGCTTCGACGGGCTGAGGAACCCGACGACGGTGCGGTCGTGGCCGCCGCCGTCGCCGGTGCTGATGGAGAGCACGCCGCTGCCGCTCGTGAAGCTGATCCACGGGTCCAGCAGCCGGACCAGCAGCATGCCGTGGTGGCCGCCGAGGCGGACGTCCCCCCGGAAGCGCAGCACGCCGGTGCCGCGCGCGAGGTCGTAATCGGACGACTCGGGGCTGAAGCAGAACATGAACGATTCGGCCACAGTCGCCCCGGCGGTCGCCGAAACGGACCCGTCCGGCAGGCTGGTGATGTAATCGATTAAGCTGCGCTTGATGCCCCAGCTCAGGCCCAGCGCAGGCAGAAGATCGGGTGAAGCGGACGCTGGGTTCACGTAGGTTCTCCTGTGGCTGAAAGGCTGATCTCCTCTGAGCCTAGCGGCGGATTGCCCGCCAGATGAACTGCCGCCCGGCTGGCAGTTCATGCGACGCCATTCTCTGCGGGGCCGGGAGCGCCGGGCTACGGCGGCGGCGGCGCCGGTGGTTGACTGGGGCAGGTAGCAGTCCGGGACGCTGTCCGGCATTGCCGAAAGGCAGCCTCCCATGCCACGAACCGCAAATCCGCTGATTTCCTGGACAATTGGTGTGCCGCTCGGCGGGGTTGGGTTACGCGGCCCCGGAAGCGGGCGTTCTTACCGGTCGGGGGTGGGGGTGTCCGCGTCGCCCGCCCCTCGGGGAATCCTCGGGGAATACGGAGTGCGGCGCGGAAATGCACATTCCAGTGTTAGTGCGGGAATGATGCGGTATTTCAGATCTGCCGACGATAACCGGCGCAAAAGGTAATACGGGAATTCTCATTCCCATTCCGTGAGGTGCGCCAGGGCATGGGGCCCGTTCGTTCAACGCCGAGGCTCCCGCGGGGGCCCGGGCACCCCGGGAACGGTGCGTCTGAACTGCCCCCGCTGATCCTGGCAGGGTCCTCTGGCCTGCGAAGACTCGCCGTAACGGGGGCTTTCCGGTCCCGGCCAAACACCACGGGGGGCACCTACTCGACGCCGTGCCGATGCCCGGGAGTGCGAATACCTACCCCGTGCACTAAGTACTCGCATTGTGTTCGGTGGATACTTGGTGGAGTTCTGCGGTGTACCCGACTTTCCGTGCGGCAAAGGATCGGGTAGCTACATTCCTTGTTGCGCCCCTTTTTGCGTGTCACGGTTTTCGTAGAAAGTCGAAGGAAGTGAGTCTCAGCACGTCGTTCCAATAATTCCTTCTGGCTCTCCGAAATACGAATAAATGATGCCTGGGGAAAACGGAGATCATGGTGGACAAGGTGAGCGGCTCCACGCCGGCAATTTCGGTTCGGCTATTCGGAACATTCGAGGTCCGGCGAAATGGCGCAGTACTCAGGGCTGCGGACATGGGAGGCTGCAAGCCGCGACACATCCTGGAGATTCTTTTGCTGAATCTGGGAACACCGGTTTCCAAGACGCGCCTCGTGGAGCTCCTGTGGGGACCCCAGGCCAGCGACGGCGCGGTCGCCACGCTGGAGAGCTACGTCAGTGGCATTCGCCGGGCGATCCAGCCAGGCAACACCAAATCGGGTCCGCTTCGCACCGCGAACGGCGGCTACGTGCTTGACCCGCAGCTGGTGGAACTGGACCTGTCTGCGTTTCACGAGCTTGTCCGCGCGGCCCGGCAGTCCCCGCCGGCTGAGGCGCATGTGCTCTCGATGCAGGCCCTGGAGTTGGCGGCAGAGCCGCTGCTGGGCTTTGAACTTGTGGCCGACTGGGCAGAGGAGGCGCGGAACCGCCACGCTGCCGAGAAAGTCGCCGCCCAGATTCTCGCGGCAGAGACCGCAGCGTTCCTCGACAAACCCGAGCTCGCCGTCTCGCTGGCACAGACTGCCATCCGGTGTGAGCCGCTCAATGAACGGGCCTGGACCATCCTTGTCGCGGGATACGAGCAGGCGGGACTGCCCGTGGAGGGGCTGAACGCCTATGAACGCTGCCGCCGGCTGTTCGACCGCGACCTGGGCTGCACGCCGGGACCGGCGCTGCGGGCTGCCCACCTGAGATTGTTGCGGCAGCGCGCCGAAGGAAACACCGAGCTCTCGGAAGTCCTGGCGGCCCTGCTCTATTTGGGTGAACGGCTTCACGGACCTAAATGCACGCAGCCTGCCGCAGAGGAATCCCGGCGCATGCAGGAGAACGCCGGCCGGGTGCTCGACTCTTTCCTGCAGCAGGCGCTGGCCGCCGCCGTCTGACGGACCCCTGCGCCCCGCTGCAGGCGGCCACCCCGGGCAGTCACCCCGCTTTGACGACCGGGAGCTCGGCCCAGTGGGTTGTGTACCGCGGGGACAGCATGTCGCGTTTCATGCTCCAGTCCGGTCCGCCCCGGATTCCGGCGCGGCCCAGCCCGATGGAGCCGCGTCCGTACCGCCGGCTGACCTCCTCCAGCAGCGAGCCGATGCCGCGTTCCTCGTGTGGGTTCTCGAAGATCTCCAGCGGTGCCTGGTTGCCGGTGGGGCGCAGATCGGTGACCATGATCCCGGCGCGGACGTAACTGATGCCGTTCTCGACCCGGGGGAGCAGGGCATACGCCGCCCTCGCCAGGAGGACCGGGTCAGCGGTGGGCATGGGCAGGGACACGCACACCGAGGGGTGCGAACTGGGCTGCGGACTGTAATAGGACGTAGCGGCGAAGGCCGTCAGCACCTTTGCCTGCAGCCCGTGCCTAGCCAGCCGGGCACTGGCCTGCTGGGCATACACGCCGAGGACCTGGCGAAGGACGGCGCTGGTGGTGATCGGGGTTGAGAAGGAACGGCTGAAGATCAGCTGGTCGCGGCCGATCCGCTCTTGCTCGAGGGGGATGCATGGAGTTCCCTGGAGTTCCAGGACGGTCCGCATCAGCACCACGGAGAAGCGGTCCCGGATCCTGACCGGATCCGCCCGCGCGAGGTCCAGGATCGAATGGATGCCCAGGGCATTGAGCCGCTTGGTCAGCCGCGTCGCGACTCCCCAGAGTTCGACCACGGACAGGCCCGCCATGAGCTTCTCCCGCTGGCCGGCCGGCACGGCATCCCAGTGGCAGACGCCGTCGAACGCCGGGTTGTGCTTGGCCCACTTGTTGGCCAGCTTCGCCAGCGTCTTGGTGCCGGCGATGCCGACGCAGACGGGGACACCGACGTTCCGGCGCACCGCCGTCTTCATGGTGTGCCCCAGCCGCTGAAGCTCCTCCGGGGTGCCGCTGACGCCCAGGAATGCCTCGTCGATGCTGTAGACCTCCAGCCAGGCCGAGTAGCGGCCGAGGAGTTCCATCACCCTGGCGCTGATGTCCCCGTAGAGCTCGTAGTTGCTGGATCGTGCCACGAGCCCCCATTCCTTGGCCCGCGGTGCGAGCTTGAACCAGGGCTCGCCCAGGGGGATCCCGAGTGCCTTGGCCTCGGGGGAGCGGGTGACGGCGCAGCCGTCGTTGTTGGAGAGGACCACCAGCGGACGGCCCTCCAGGGAGGGGTCGAAGGCGCGTTCGGCGCTGGCATAGAAGCTGTTCACGTCCACCAGGGCGATGCTGCCACGGCCGGGCACGGGCCTAGACATGGTGCAGGCAGCGGGTAGCGACACCCCAAATGACCAAGTCCGACAGGCCCGGGACCCTGATGTCCGGGTAGCGGGGGTTGTCTGCCTGAAGCACCACGCCCGAAGCCGTCAGGCGCAGCCTCTTGACCGTGAGTTCCCCATCGAGAACTGCGATGACGACGCAGCCGTCGCGCGGCTCGAGTGCCCGGTTGACGATCAGTTCGTCGCCGTCGCTGATCCCCGCGCCCTCCATGGAGTCGCCGGACACCCGGACGACGTAGGTGCTGGTGATGTCTTTGATGAGATGTTCGTTGAGGTCGATGCGGCCGTCAAAGTAGTCCTGGGCCGGGGAGGGGTAGCCGGCGGCGACCTGCACCGGCGAGATCAGGACCGACAAAAGAGAAGTGCCCGCGTCTATCACGCGGGGCCCGATGATTACGCCCAAAACACACCCTTATTCGAATATATGTTCGATCTATTCAGTGTAGCCCCGGGTGCTGACATTGAGCAGACTTTGCCCGATGGCGGCCGGTGCACGATGTCCGAACCCGCGGGGGCGGTGGTTTAGTGTGCGGACAGGCTGACGAAATACTCCTGCTGGACCGCCCGGCGGTCCAGCTTCTGGGCAGTGCGCATCGAGGACTGGTTCTTCGCGTGGATGTGGCCCCAGACGGTGTCCGCACCCGAGCGTTGACCGGCCAGGAACGAGGACTGCACCGCGGCAGCCAAGCCCCTGCCACGCAGACGCTTCGTCAGGAAGATGTCCAGCATGCAGAGGGCACGTCGGCCAAAGAGTGGTGAGATGGTAGCAGCCGCCAATCCCGCAAAGCCTTGGTCGTCCCGAAGCGACATCAACAGGCCCCGGTCCGCCGCTTCCTGGAGCCCCTCCGGGGCGGACTCTGAGACAAACGGGGCAAGATCCCGGGCACCGGACCGCCACGCTTGATGTTCGTGCCGGTAATCGGCGAACACTTCAGTCGCCGCTTCCGGCCAGGAGATCGTCAGAAACCCGGGCAGGTCCCGCCCGTCAGCTCGTGATGCCGCGCTCAGGGACCCGGCCATGCATGTCGCCCAGCGCTCTGCGGCTAACAGGTCGAGGCCTGGCTGCTCCCAAAAGGTAAAGCCACGCACGCCAACGCCGCGGTAGGCCTCGCTCACCTGGGCGGCCAACGCATCAACAGCCGAAGGGCCGTTCACCCGGGCGGATGTCTTGACCGCCACGAACGGGAAGTCCGGATCGAGGTTGCGGTATCTGAGGCCCGCAACCACGGTGCGCTCATCGCTGGTTTCGAGTAGCCGCTCCGTCATGTTTTCAGTGCTGACGTTAACGCCGAGCCGGGCGATCCTGGCCGCCACGACGTCCGGCGACGCAAGAGTGGCGAGGGACCCGACGTCGTCGATCTCTGCCTGCTCCGCCTCCTCGGCGTCAAACCCCGCAGGAAGGTATTCCAACACAGGGCGGGCAAACGCGGCGACCTGATGGTCCGGCAGTCCAAAGGGGTTCATTGATCCCTAGGCTACTTGAGCTGACCAGCTGAAAGAGGGAGCTATTCGTTCAAAAGCTACTCCGCAAGTTACCGATATGCTCTGCGGAAGTTCCTGGCCGACATGGGGGCGATGCGCCTGGTGTCGGCGTCAGGGAACTGTGGTTGGCCTGTGTCTGTATGCTGTGCACATGACGGCGCCGCAGATCTATGTCAGTTTCCCCGGCACGGCGCGTGAAGCACTCGGCTTCTACGCGGACGTTTTCGGCGGAGAGCTTTCCTTGTACACCAACGAGGACTTCAGCAGAAGCGACGGCATGCCGGGCGCTATTGCTCACGGGGTGCTCAGCGGGGTAGTTGCTTTGGCGGGATCTGATGTGGCAGCAGGCCAGAAAAGTGTCCGGCTCGAAGGTGTCATGCTCTCATTGCTGGGGACCGCCGAACCGTCAGTGCTTCATGAGTGGTTCGACAAGCTCGCTGTCGGCGGCCAGGTGGTGGACCCGCTTGCCCCGAAGCCGTGGGGCGCTTCGGACGGCCAGGTCATAGACCGGCACGGCCTTCACTGGCTCATCGGCTACGAACCGGAGCCGTAAGCAACGCTCAGCTGCTGGCACAGTTCGTGTCTGGGATTTGTGGATCTTTCCTGGAACGGGCCGCAGCACAGCCAGTGACCTGCGACGTTAGAGGGGGCGCCGGGTACAGACTGTTCGTCGATCAGGCCCGCTTCGGGTTCTTTGAACTGCCACCTGTGCAGGAGCTGTCCGCCCTCGCCCAGGGGTTGCGCCCAGCATGTCACCACCGGGCAGATTGATAGGGCTGGTCCTGGGTCTGGGCGGGGGTGGCCACCCAGGCGGTCCGGGTGGCGCGGGGTTCCAGCTCGACGTCGTCGGGGAACCGCTCCAGCATGTCCTCCGCGGCGTCGCGGTCGTCTGCGGTCAGCGCCGCCAGGTGCGAGAAGCGGGCAAACCACTGCTGGGCGTACTCGCGTGCAGCCGGGGTTACAGGTGCGATGGACGTCACCTCGGACTGAGTGACGCGGAACCCGGCGGCCTCGACCACGGCGAAGCCCTGCTCGCGCAGCAGCTCGAGCATCTGCGGGTCGTTGTCGACGCACGTCACCGCGGCGTCGGGGTACCGCTCGCGCAGCAGCCGGCTACCTGCGCCGGTGCCGGCGCCGAGGTCAACGACGCTGCGCGCAGCTGGCACCCCGGTCAAGTCCAGGACGGATGTGAGGTGGTCGCCGAATACCTCGGCATCGAGGTCGAGGACGCGGTGTTGGTCATGGCTGCCAGATCGCTGGTGGTGCTGGTGATCCATGCTCATCAACTTTCTACTGAGGGCGCAGGGCCCATGTCGGCGGCTTTCGGCCCATCATTAAGGCCGTGGCGTCGGTGTCCCAGCACGATGCTGGAGACGGCTGCTTCCGCGGCGGCGGAGAAGGGGCCGAAGTGCCCCTCAACGGCCCAGCGGGTTTCCTCTTCGATGAGGTCGGCGTTGATCCTTGCGCCGGTCATGACACCCTCGGCAGCCGCGGTGATCACCTGAGCCATTAAGTTGGAGACATTGCCTCCCGCATACAGGCCGCGGACGGCCGTCGCACCCATGGGGTCGGTCTCGATAAACCGTCCGGCCCCGGACGGGTGCGGCTGGGAACGTAGCCCGAGTGATTCCAGAAGCGCGGATCTGGCCTCCATCCGTGTTCCGACAGCCAGTGCCTGTACGTCGAACGAGGAGCCCTGGCGGAGCGTGAGCCCCGTGAGGACACCGGCGACGGCGTCAACGGAAGCCACGGCGCCGTCAACGACCGCTACGGACCGGGCGGCGAGCTTTTCCCACTCCTCGTCGGTGGGTTCCACGGTGTCGTTGAGGAACAGGGTGATATCCGGGGACCACTGCCTGAACAACAGTGCCTGATGAACGGACAGCGGTCCTGTGCCCAGCACGCCAATCCGTTGCCCGCGGATTTCCCAGCCATGGCAGTAGGGGCAGTGCACAACGCCCTTTCCCCATTGCTCCCGCAGCCCGTCGATGGGAGGCAGCTCGTCTGTCAGGCCGGTGGTGACGAGGAGGCGTCTGCCGGAGAACCGGCGGCCATCTGCGAGGCTCACCTCGAATCCATCGGGGGTGCGCTGTGCCGAAACGGCTTCGCCGTCAATGACCGTTCCGGCGTAGGAGAGCACTTCGCTGCGTCCGATGGAGAGGAGTTCCCCCGGGTTCATACCGTCCCTCGAGAGATAGCCGTGGACACCCGCCGCGGGTGCGTTGCGTGGCGTTCCGGAATCGATGACCAGCACCGAGCGCAGCGCCCTGCCCAGCGTTGTGGCCGCGCTGAGTCCCGCTGCGCCGCCGCCAACAATTACAGCGTCATACCGTGTGGTGTCCATGCAGATTTGTCCTTCGTTGCGTCCTGACAGTCCGCCGCCAGCGTCGCTGCGCGGTTAAACCAGCTTCCATCGCATGAACCAGGATTGACAAACTTGATTGCCGTTATGGCAAACTGTGGGGCATGACAAATGATCTTGACGATGTTCTCGGGGCGGTCGGCCCCCGGCTGCGGGCACTCCGTGCGGAACGGAACCTCACCCTCGGAGATGTGTCCTCCGCGTCCGGGGTGTCGGTGAGCACCCTGTCCCGCCTGGAGTCCGGCCAGCGCAGGCCTAACCTCGAACTCCTGCTGCCCCTCGCGAGGTTGTACGGCGTTCCGCTCGATGATCTGGTCGGAGCCCCGCCCACCGGGGATCCGAGAATTCACCTCCAGCCCATCACCCATGCCGGCATGACGGCTGTTCCCCTCACGCGCCGCCCAGGCGGGTTACAGGCGTTCAAGATGGTGCTCGACGGGGATGCCCGCGGGTCGGAGCCCGACCCGCGCGTTCATGAAGGTTACGAATGGCTGTACATCCTCAACGGACGACTGCGTCTGGTGCTGGGCGACAAGGACTTTGAACTTCGCCCCGGCGAAGCCGCGGAATTCGACACCCACACTCCGCACTGGTTCGCCAGCGCTGACGGCAGACCCGTCGAGTTCATCAGTCTGTTTGGACAGCAGGGCGAGCGGATGCACGTCCGCGCGCGACCAAAGCCCTCATAGCCGACCTGCATGAGGCCGCCTAAGCCTAGAAATGCGGCCAGCTCCACCGGCCAGCTCCACCTCTAAAGGCTTCATCCCAACCCAGCACCTGCACGGTGGCGCCGGGCTGCGCGCGCAGGGTGGCCATCACCGTTTCAGACGCCGCCGGAGCACTTCGACCGCCACGATGAACTGGTCGAGATCGACGTGCAGCACCCACCGGATTCCGCTCAGGGCACCAGTCTGCCCTAAACATCCCTGGCAATCGTCGGCTCTCCACCGAGGTGGGTGCGCGTGGGTCCAGCCGGACATGGAGCGAGGCTCCGCTTTTTCCCCGGAGCAGTGTCGTGGTTTCACACCTGTACGCCGGCTTCCCGGACAGGAGAGCCAGGACGATTCGGCGGCGCCGCCGACCTCACATCCCGCCGTCGAGTTAGCTTCGTCACGTGCCGGGTTTTCGACGAAAATCCGGGCGCGGCGGGCCCCATACTTGGAATGACCCCGGCGGACTTTTGCCCACCGCCAGGTATGAGGAGGGTCCATGAAAACCTTGAGAATTGTGCAGAGCACCGTGAAAAGTACCGTCACGAACGATTACTTTCCCTCGGCAGCGGTGCTGGCCGGAGTGGTCCTGTTCTGGGGCATCGGGCTCTTTGGCGGGCTGTCGCTGCTGAGCAGCCACCAGACGCTGCTGACCACGCTCAGCTGGCTGCTGTTTGTCTACGCCGCGGCCGTGCTCACGCCGCTCGCGGGAATCATCGCGGTGGTGGACCTGTCACGGCGCTGGTTGCGGAACCGGGCGTCCGGCGCCGCAGCGCCAGCCGAGACCGCGTAAGCCCGCCAGGGCGCCTATTCGAAGCGGGCCGGGTCGCCCATCCCGCGCCGGACGATTTCGGCCACGCCGCTGGAGTAGTCGATCACCGTCGTCGGCTCCGCGCCGCAGTCGCCGGAGTCAATCACGGCGTCCACGACGTGTTCCAGCCGTTCCTTGATCTCCCAGCCCTGGGTCAGCGGCTCCTCCTCGTCCGGGAGCAACAGAGTGCTGGAGAGCAACGGCTCGCCCAGTTCCGCCAGCAACGCCTGGACCACCGGGTTGTCCGGGATGCGCACGCCGACCGTCTTCTTCTTCGGGTGCAGCAGCCGCTTGGGAACCTCCTTGGTGGCAGGCAGGATGAACGTGTAGCTCCCGGGAGTGACGGCCTTGATGCTGCGGAACACATCGTTGTCGATCTGCACGAACTGGCCCAGCTGGGCAAAGTCCTTGCAGACCAGGGTGAAGTGGTGCTTGGCATCGAGGTGGCGGATGGTCCTGATCCGGTCCAGCGCCTCCTTGTTCCCCAGCTGCGCGCCGAGCGCGTAGCAGGAGTCGGTGGGATAGGCGATAAGCCCGCCGGAACGGACGATTTCCACGGCCTGGCTGATGGAGCGGGCCTGGGGGTTTTCGGGGTGAACATCGAAGTATCTCGCCATGGGATGAGCTTACGCCCGACGGCGGCCCGGTCGCCTCACGCCCGACACGTCCGGGAGCCGCAAGTTCCGCGGTTTAAGTCCTCATCCGTCAGACCGCGAGCGCCGCGAACATGACAGCCATCGACGCCGCGCCCACGAGTTCCAGGAACGCGTCCCCGCTGCGGGGACGGCCGGGCACGCGGAGCCGCCGGAACAGGAGCAGCCCCCACACGGCTGCGGCGAGCCCGAAGGCAGGCGCCAGAACGAGGGCGGGCTGGGTGCTCCAGTCCTGCGCCGAGCCAGCGAGGACGCCCGGCAGCGACAGCCCGACGGCGGGTCCGCCGTGGTGCGTCGTCTGGCCCGGAAGTCCCGAGGCTTCAGGACCTGCGAGCGTGCCGCCGGCGCCGTGCAGGTCCATGACGGCCAGCATGCACGCCATGGCTGCCATGGTCAGCGCGTTATAGAGCAGCGCGCCGCGGCCGTGCCCCGGCCCGGCGGCGGGAACCTGCAGCCCGGCGACCTGGACCGGCCGACGGGACACGGCGCGGAGGATGAACCACCATGCGGCCAGGGCGAAGAACACGATCTGGGGGAGTGCGGGCCACTGGAGTCCGGGCACGAGCATCGGCACCATGGCGATCATCATCGCGGCATGGAGGCCGTAGCCGGCCCGGATCGCCGGCGGCGACTGCCGTCCGGCGCGGAACGCTGCGTACAGTGACGCTCCCAGCAGCAGTGCCATCAGCCCCCAGCGCAGGACATCGTTTTCGATCACAGGGACCGGTCAATGCTGCTCGTCGTGGTGGATCCGCTCGTCGAGTTGCCGGAGTGGCTCCCCGCTGCCGCTCCACTGCTTGGCAATGAACTCCGCGGCGATGGACACCGCGGTCTCCTCCGGGGTCCGGGCACCGAGGTCAAGGCCCACCGGGCTGTGCAGCCGGGCCAGCGCTTCCTCGCCCAGGCCCGCCTCCCGCAGCCTGGCGATCCGGTCGGCGTGGGTCCGGCGCGAACCCATGGCGCCGATGAAGGCGATGGGCGGGCCGCGCAGGGCAACGTCCAGCAGCGGAATATCGAACTTCGGATCGTGGGTGAGGACGCACAGTACGGTGCGCTCATCCACCAGGCCCTGTTCCAGCTGCTCGGCGAAGTAGCGGTGCGGCCAGGCGTTGACGACTTCCGCCGCATCGGGAAAGCGCGCCGGGGTGGCGAAAACGGCTCGGGCATCACACACCGTGACGCGGTAGCCCAGGAAGGTGCCCAGCCGGGCCAGCGCCGAGGCGAAGTCGATGGCGCCGAAGACCAGCATCCGCGGCGGCGGGGCGTAGCTGGCGAAGAAGACCCGCATGCCGGTGTCCAGCCGCTCCCCGTCGGGGCCGTAGCTCAGGACACCGGACCGGCCGGCGGCGAGCAGCCCCTGCGTGTCGTCGCCCACGGCATGGTTGGCCCGGGCGGAACCGAGGTCACCCTCGAAGCCGTCCGGCCGCACGACCAGGTGCCGGCCCAGCCAGCCGCTGTCCGGGTGCTCGATCACCGTGGCGACCCCGACGCGCCGCTCCCCGGCGATGTCCTGCCGGACGGCGTCGAGTTCCGGGAAGCTGTGCCGGGATACCGGCTCGACGAAGATATCGATGATTCCGCCGCAGGTCAGGCCGACGGCGAACGCGTCGTCGTCGCTGATCCCGTAGCGCACCAGCACGGGGGCGCCATCCTCCTTGACCTGCGTGGCCAGCTCGTACACGGCGCCCTCGACGCAGCCGCCGGATACCGAGCCGACCGCTTCACCGTCGGCGGTGACGAGCATGGACGCGCCCGGGAGCCGCGGGGCTGATTTGAAGGTGCCCACCACGGTGGCCAGGCCGGCGGTGTCACCCTTCCGCCAGCCCGGCATCATGGCTGCCAGGACATCACGCACGGTCGGTCTTCAGCCTTCCGATTGCCCGGATCAGCCGGAAGGCGGAGCGCCGGCCCGCCCAGTAGGAGACGCACGCCACCACCGCCACGAGTGCCAGGACCTTCCCGGGGTTGGACAGCTGCTCCGCCGCGATCCCCTTCGCGAGGCTGAGTGCGTCCAGGCTCCCGGCCGGGGCGGACGCCGGGGCGGGAGCGGAAACCTTCGGGGCCGCCGCGGGAACGGCGCTCGCCGGCACACCCGGAAGTTCCGACGCCGGTGCCGGGGCAGTCGCTGCGGCCACCTTCGCCGCGGCGGCCCCCGCCTCTGCCTCCGCGTCGAGCCCGGCTGCGGGCACGGGTTCCGGGACCTGGCCCGCCGGCGCGGTTCCGGGCGCGGTGATCATGGCCTGCAGGTTGCTGGCGAACAGGGCCATCATCTGTTCGGTGACACTGCCAATCACGCCCTTGCCCATCGCGGCGGCCTTGCCGGACAGTGACAGCTCGGCGTTGACGGTGCCGCGGGTGGTGCCGCCGGCCTCCTCCGTCAAAAGCAGGGTCACGGTGGCCTCCGCGGTGCCCTGGCCGCGGGTTTCCTGGGCTTTGCCGCCGAGCACGGCGCGGTGTTCGTCGGCGTTGCGCTCGATGACGTTGAGCAGCCCTTTGTACTGCATGTTCACCGGGCCCAGCTTCACCGTCATGCCCACCTGGTAGGCGTCGTCCGACAGCTTGTTCAGGATCTTGGCGCCGGGGACGCAGCCGGCCACACGTTCAAAGTCCATGATGGTGTCCCAGACGGTGCCGATCGGTGCGACGACCGAGAAAGTGCTGTTGATCTGCATTAGTTCCCTCTTCCCTTGAGTGATGACTGGCCGTCGCCGCGGATTGCGGCTGCCACCTGTGCCAACGCCGTGTAGCTGTGTCCGCTGACGAAGGCGTCGCAGTACGGCAGGGCCGCTGCCATGCCACCCACCAGCGGCTGGTAGTGCGGGGCGGCCTTACGCGGATTGACCCAGATAATCCGGTGCGCCAGGCGCCGCAGGCGCGCCATCTGGGCCTCCACCTGTCCGGGATCCTCCTGCGCCCATCCGTCCGAGAAGATCACCACCACCGCGCCACGGGCCAGGCCCCGGCGGCCATGTTCGTCGACGAAATGCCGGATGCTGTCGGCGATCCGGGTGCCGCCGGCCCAGTCCGGGGCGGCCTCGGCGGCACGGGCCAGAGCCGTGTCCGGGTCGCGCAGCGCCAGTTGCCGGGTCAGACGCGTCAGCCGGGTGGAAAACACAAAGGCCTCGGCGCCGGCCGTTGCCACGGCTCCCTGCAGCAGCGAGACGAAGATCCGCGCATACGGTTCCATGGAGCCGGAGACGTCGCACAGCATCACCAGCTTGCGGCGCTGCTCCCGGCGCCGGGCATACAACAGCCGCGTGGTGTCGGTGCCCGAGCGCCGGGCCGCGCGGACCGTGGCGCGGACGTCCAGGCGGGCGCTGCTGTGGGTGGACTTGCGGGTGCGCCGGCTCAGGCGCGTCGGGGTGGCGAGCAGCAGCCGGGACGCCAGCCGCCTGATTTCCAGGACTTCCGCCTCGGTGAGCTGCGCGAAGGACATCCCGTGCAGTCGTTCCTCGGTGGAAGCCATGGCCAGCACCGCTTCCCGTTCCGGGGCGTTCGGGTCGGTGCTGGCGTCCGGTCCCGCGGAGGCAACCGCCGGCGCCGCCTGCTGTGGTGCCGGCGCCGGTCCGGGGGCGCGGTCCCCGGCCGGCGAGGGCCGGGTGTGTGCCTGCTCGGGGCTGCCCGGCGGGGACGGGCGCGCAGAGCTGGTGCGGTCTGCGGAAGGGACGAAGCCGCCGCGGAAGACCGCGGAGAAAACGGCGTCGAACACCGGCAGCTGTCCGCGTGTGGACACCAGCACCACCCGGGACGCCCAGTAGAGCCGCTCGACGTCGGTGGGCGGGATCAGGCGGAGCGCCTCGGCCAGCCGGACGGCCCGGTCGGGCGAGCATGAGAGCCCGGCCCGGCGCAGGGCGGTGATAAACGATGCGGACAGGGCGGCGGCCTCCACCGTGGGGGGTGCGGCGGCCGTGTCCTGCCTGGTCCGGGCCATCACCGGGCTCACCCGCCCGTGCCGGCGACGAGCCAGTCGGCCCCGCGGGCTCCGACCAGCTCCAGGTCATCGCGGTTCTTGACGATCGCGCCGAGCGTCCGGTCCGCCGTGGTGGCGTCGATGTGGTCGATCCCCAGCACGGCCAGGGCGGACACCCAGTCGATGGCCTCGGAGATCCCTGGCGGTTTGGCGAGGTCCAGGGTGCGCAGCTTGGTGATTACCGCAGCCGCCTGAAGGGCCAGCGGGCCGCTGCTGGCGGGCACGCGGCGGCGCACGATTTCCGCGATCCGTTCCGGCCCGGGGTAGTCGATCCAGTGGTAGAGGCAGCGCCGGGTCAGGGCGTCGTGCAGGTCCCGCGTCCGGTTGGACGTCAGGATCACGATCGGGGGGTGGGTGGCCCGGATGGTGCCAAGCTCCGGGATGGTGACCGCGGCTTCGGCGAGGAGTTCGAAGGTGAACGCCTCGAACTCGGCATCGGCCCGGTCGATCTCATCCAGCAGGAGGACCGCGGGGCGCGGGCCGGGGTGTTCGATCGCCTGCAGCAGCGGCCGGCGCAGCAGGTACTCCGGGCCGAAGAGGTCCGTTTCGGTAACGGAGGCGTCCCGGACTTCCGCGAGCCGGATGCCGAGCAGCTGACGCTGGTGGTTCCACTCGTAGAGGGCCTCGCCGGCGTCGATTCCCTCGTAGCACTGCAGCCGGTACAGCGGCGTGTCCAGCAGTTCGGCCAGGGCCTTCGCCGCCTCGGTCTTGCCGACGCCCGCCTCGCCCTCCAGCAGGATGGGCTGCGGCAGCCGGACGGCCAGGAACAGTGCCGTGGCCAGCCCGACGTCGGCCAGGTAGTCGTTGCTGTCCAGCGCCGACATCAGGGATGCGACGTCGGGAACCCTGCGCTGGACATCCTCCTCCGCGCCCGTGCGCGCCGCGGTGGTCATAGCGCGCCTTCCAGGGCGGCCAGGACCCGCCGGTAGTCCTCTTCCGTGTCAACGTCCAGCGGGACGGGTCCCGGAACGGGGAGTTCGACGACGTCGCCTGCCCGCTGCTCCAGCAGCTTCCAGACGGCCTTGTCGCCGTGCAGGGCGGCCAGCTCCGGGAGCATCCGCCGGGTGAACGCCAGGGGGTGGCCGACGCCGTCGTCGTAACGGCAGACGGCGATGCCGGGAGCACCCCGGCCGGAGCGTTCCGCGCCGGTGAACAGCAGTTCCAGCAGTGCCCGTGCGGTGCCGGCCCGCACGCCCGGCTGGTCCCCGAGCAGGAGGACCACGGCGTCCGTGTCCGGGTGGAGCACGGTGATGCCGGCGGCGATCGAGGAGGAACAGCCCTCGCCGAAGTCCGGGTTGAGGACGATCTCGCAACCGGTGGTGTCCACCGCGCGCTGCACCTCCCCGGCTGCGCCGCCCAGGGCCAGCAAGGTCTGGTCGAAGCCGCAGTCCCGTGCGGTGGCCAGCCCGGCGTCGAGGAGGACGCCGTGGCCGTAGGGGAGCAGCTGCTTGGGCCGGCCAAGACGCCGCGACGCCCCCGCCGCCAGGATCAGCCCCGCCGTCCGGTGCGTGGTGGCACGGCGTTCAGAGGGTGAGGGCATAGCGCTCCGGATCTTTGCGGAAGGCCGCACGGCAGCCGGGCGAGCAGAAGTACACGGTGACTCCGTTGTGTTCAAGCTGCAGGGAGGAGTCCGCGGCGGCGACGGTCATGCCGCACACAGGGTCGATGGCCGTCGCCGGTGCATCCGCCGCCGTCTCCGCCGGCGTCTCAGCGGCCGTCACCGGGGTGGCGTGCCGGGATTTTGCCCGCTCCTGGATGAGCTGCGCCAGGATCGAGAGCGCGATCTCGCCGGGGGTGCGGGCGCCTAGCTGGAGCCCGGCGGGGGTGAAGACGCGTGCGCGCTGAGCCTCGTCAACGTCGAGGGATTCCAGCACCGCGGCGCCCCGCGTCCCGCTGGCCACGAGCGCCACATAAGGCACCCCGGCGCGCAGGGCGGCCTCGAGCGCGACTTCCTCCGCTTTGCCGTGCGAGGCCACAATCAGCGCCGCGTCGTCGGCCCGCGGAGCCGCGGATTCCCCGTCGGTGAGTTCTACGGCCAGTCCCACGCCGGCGCCGAGGGTCGCCAGGGCCTGGGCCACGGGCGTCGTGCCGATCACCACGACCCGGGGTGCCGGGATGCGCGGCTGGAGGAAGATCTCGATCGCCCCGCCGCTCAGGCACGGGTTGGAGACCTCAACCGCGCCCTCCCCGGCAATGCGGGACGGCTCGCCCGGGACCACACGCAGCAGCAGGGGTTCCTGCGAGGCCAGGACCTGCAGGCTGTACTCCCGCACCGAGGACTCGACGCAGTTTCCGCCAACGAACCCCTGGATCTCGCCGCTGGGCAGCACCAGGGCGGTGTCCCCGGCGTGGGCGCTGGTGGGATGCTGGGCGCGGACCACTGTGGCGTGCACGAACGGCTCACGGCGGGAGGCGAGGTCGTTCGCCCGGGCCGTGAGGGAATCTGCAGTCGGGCTCATCTTAGATCGGCGGCCTTGCCCGGCCCTGCATGGCGGCCCAGACCCGGGCCGGGGTGCAGGGCATGTCCATGTGAACCACCCCGTAGGGCGCCAGCGCGTCAACGACGGCGTTCACGACCGCCGGGGGTGACCCGACCGTGGCGGACTCGCCGATGCCTTTCGCGCCGATGGGGTGGTGCGGGGACGGGGTGACGGTGAAGCCGGTCTCCCAGTCCGGCACTTCCATCGCGGTGGGGATCAGGTAGTCCATAAAGGACCCGCCCAGGCAGTTGCCGTCGGCGTCGAACTCGATGATCTCCATCAGGGCCATCCCGACGCCGTCGGTCAGTCCGCCGTGCACCTGGCCCTCAATGATCATCGGGTTGATCCGGGTGCCGCAGTCGTCCACCGCGATGAAGCGGCGCACTTTGACGTGCCCGGTGCCCGGATCGATGTCGACCACACAGATGTACGCCCCGAACGGGAAGGTCAGGTTCGGCGGGTCATAGGTGACCTCGGCGTCGAGGTTGCCGTCGACCCCCTCGGGAAGGGTCATGGTGCCGTGGGCCGCCATGGCGATCTCAGAGATGGTCTTCCCGGCACCGGGGTCGCCCTTGACGAACCAGCGGCCCTTCTCCCACTCGAGGTCTTCCGGCCGGGTTTCCAGCATGGCCGCGGCGATCAGCTTCGCCTTCTCCCGCACCTTCCGGGCGACGAGTGCGACGGCGCCGCCGCTCACCGGCGTCGAACGGCTCCCGTAGGTGCCGAGGCCGAACGGTGTCTGGTCGGTGTCGCCATGGACGACGTCGATGTCCTCCGGCGGGATGCCGAGTTCCTCGGCGACGATCTGCGCGAAAGTGGTCTCGTGGCCCTGGCCCTGGCTTTGAACCGAGAGCCGGACGACGGCCTTTCCGGTGGGATGGACCCGCAGTTCCGCGCCGTCGGCCATGCCGAGGCCCACAATATCGAAGTGTTTGCGCGGTCCGGCGCCCACCGTTTCGGTGAAGAAGGAGACGCCGATCCCCATCAGTTCGCCGCGTTCCCGTTTCTCCCGCTGCTCGCGGCGGAGCTCGTCGTAGCCGGCCAGCTGCATGGACAGCCGCATGGCAGGTTCGTAGTTGCCGGAGTCGTAAACCCAGCCGGTCTTGTTGGTGTACGGGAACTGCTCGGGCTTGATGAAGTTCTTCAGCCGCAGTTCCGCCGGGTCCATCTCCAGCTTGCGGGCCAGGATGTCCACCATCCGCTCGACAAGGTAGACGGCCTCGGTGACCCGGAAGGAACAGGCATAGGCGACGCCGCCCGGTGCCTTGTTCGTGTAGACGCCCGTGACGCTGCAGTAGGCGGCCTTCAGGTCATAGCTGCCGGTGAAGATGGAGAAGAAGCCGGCGGGGAATTTGGTCGGCTGCGCGGTGGCGTTGAAGGCGCCGTGGTCGGCCAGGACATTGGTGCGCACCGCGAGGATCTTGCCGTCCCTGGTGGCCGCGATCTCGCCCTGCATGATGTAGTCGCGGGCGAAGGAGGTGGACATCAGGTTCTCCGAGCGGTCCTCCACCCACTTCACCGGCTTGCCGGTGACGATCGAGCCGACCACGGCGAGGATGTAGCCGGGGTAGATGCCGACCTTGTTGCCGAAGCCGCCGCCGATGTCCGGGGACACCACACGGATCTTGTGCTCGGGAATCCCGGCGACGATCGCGAACAGCGTGCGGTGCGCGTGCGGCGCCTGGGTCGTTTCGTACAGGGTCAGTTTGCCGTCGACGGCGTCGAAGTCGGCGATCGCGCCGCACGTCTCCATCGGGGCCGGGTGCACACGCGGGTAGACCATCTCCTGGGAGACGACGACGTCGGCGCTCGCGAAGACAGCCTCGGTTTCGGCCTTGTCACCCATCTCCCAGTCGAAGATGTGGTTGTCCGTCCTGCCCTCGATCTCGTCGCGGATCACGGGGGCATCGGCGTCGAGGGCCTTCCGGGCGTCAATGACCGGGGGGAGGACATCATATTCGACGTCGATCAGTTCCAGCGCATCGCGGGCGGCGTAGCGGTCCTCGGCCACCACGAACGCGACCTCCTGGCCCTGGAAGCGGACCTTGTCTGTCACGAGGACTGCCTGGACATCCGCGGAGAGGGTGGGGGCCCAGGCGAGTTTGAGGCCGAGCAGATCCTTTCCGGTGATGACGGCGAGGACCTTGGGGTGGGCGAGGGCGTTGGTGGTGTCGATGGAGACCAGCCGGGCGTGCGCCACCGGGGCGCGCAGGATGGCTCCGTGCAGCATGCCGGGCAGGACAATGTCGTCCAGGTAGTTGCCTTTGCCGCGGACAAAGCGCGGATCCTCCTTCCGCTGGATTCGGCCGTAGCCGATAGGGCGGTCCTCGTCGCCGGCCGCCGGGTTGCCGGGCCGTTCGTGGATGACGGTCATGCCTTCACCTCGTTGTCTACTGTTTCCGCTGATTCCGCCGGGATGTCCTCGATGACGGTGTCCGTGCCGTCGATGACCTCGTCGACGGTGGCGTCGGTGTCGCCGCCCGCCGGGTGGGCGGCCGCCCACTGCACCGACCGGACGATCGTGGCGTAGCCGGTGCACCGGCAGATCTGCCCGGAAATGGCCTGCCGGATCTCGGTGGTGTCCGGGTGCGGGTTCTTGTCCAGCAGGGCACGGGCGGTCAGCATCATGCCCGGGGTGCAGAAGCCGCACTGCAGCCCGTGTTCCTCCATGAAGCCCTGCTGGACCGGGTCAAGGGTTGCCCCGGTGGCGAGGCCCTCGACCGTGCGGATGTCGTGTCCGGCGGCCATCGCCGCAAGGACGGTGCAGGACTTCACCGGCTGGCCGTCCATCAGGACAACGCAGGTACCGCAGTTGCTGGTGTCGCATCCCCAGTGGGTACCGGTGAGGCCCAGGACTTCGCGGATGTAGTGGACCAGGAGCACGCGGGGCTCAATGTCGGACGTGACTTCGTTGCCGTTGACGGTCATGCTGATCTGCATCCGCTTCAGCCTTCCTGTGTCTGGGCGGCGCGGGCACAGGCCTGCCGCAGTACCCGCCGGGTGAGTTCGTCGGCGAGATGCCGTTTGTAGTCAATCGGGCCGCGCTGGTCGGCCACGGGGTCGGAGGCCGCCGCGGCGAGCCGTCCGGCCTCCACAAACAGTTCCTCCCGGGGCTTCTGGCCGCGGAGCAGTTCGGCGGCCCCGGCGACGGTGTGGTCGAGTCCGAGGGCTGTGAGTCCGACGGCGGCATCGGCGATGGTGCCGTCCACCGCAAGTGTGACGGACGCGCCGGCGGCGCCGACTGCCCAGTCGCCCACGCGGCGTTCAACCTTTTCGTAGGCGCTGCCCGAACGGGGCCGGACGGGGATGCGGACCTCACACAGCAGCTCGTCCTGACCGACCGCCGTCTCATAGGGTCCGCGGTGGAAGTCCCCCATCGCCAGGATGCGCTCGCCGGCGGGCCCCCGGATCACGGCTTCGGCACCGAGCACATCGCAGACCGTGGACAGATCCTCGGCCGGGTCGGCCTGGCAGAGCGAGCCGCCGATGGTGCCCCGGTTGCGCACGATGGGATCGGCGATCACGGCTTCGGCGTCGCGGACGATGGGGAAGAGCGCCGCGATTTCGTCCGATTCCAGGAGCGTCGTGTGGCGCGTCAGGGCGCCGATGCGGAGTTTGTCGCCGTCGCGCAGGATGAAGTCGAGTTCGTACAGGTCGTTGATGTCGATCAGCCATTCGGGCCGGGAGAGCCGGAGTTTCATCATCGGCAGGAGGCTGTGGCCCCCGGCGACGACCCGTGATTCCGCGCCGTGGCGGGCGAGGAGTTCCAGTGCGTTGGCCACGGAGGTGGCCCGCACGTAGTCGAAAGGAGCCGGAATCTGCATAGTCCCTACCTCACTCCAGGGCGCTGGCAACGTCGCGCAGCACCGGTTTGAGGCAAGTCTTGCCTCGCCTGATACGGAGTGTCAATATCGTCATAAGCGAAAGGTTATGACGCCGTGGCCATGACATTAAGCCAGCTCCGCACGTTCGCCCTGGTTGCCCGTCTGGGCTCGCTGCACGCTGCCGCGGAGACCCTCGGCGTCAGCGAACCGGCGGTTTCCGCTGCCCTGGCGGCGCTGCGCCTGGACCTCGGCGACCCGCTATTTGTCCGCGCCGCGGGCGGCATCGCGCTGACTCCGGGCGGCCGGGCGCTGGCTGATTATGCCCAGGACATCGTCGGGCTGGCGGACCAGGCCCGCTGGCAGGTCGCCAATGCCAAGAACGACGCCGGGCGGCTGAAGATCGCCTCGACCGCGCCTTTCGCGGAACACGCCGCCGGCCGGCTGCTGGACGTCTTTACCAAGCGTGTCCCCGGCGCTGCGGTGGACGTGGTCGTGGAATCCGCCGACGCCCTTGCCTCCCTCCTGCAGGAACGCGCGTATGACATCGCCCTGGGTGCCCGGCCGACGGCTCCGGCGGGTAGCGCCGTCACCGAACTGGGACTTGAGTGCGTTCCGTTCCTGCGCTACCAGCGTGTTCTGGTTGCAGGGGCGGGGGATCCGCTGGCCCGGCTGCACGGGCCGGTGGCCGTGGCCAGGCTGCTGGACCGGCCGTGGTTTGCCGGACCGGCGGGGATCCAGGCCGGTTCGGAAGAGGGCCGGTGGCTGGCGTCGATGGGGGTGGCACCGGAGGTCATCCGGCTCAGCAGCGAGACGGAGGCCCTGGCGGCGGTCAGGGCGGGGGAGGGCATCATGCTGGCGCTCGGCCACATTGTCCGCACCGAGCTCCAGAGCGGGGCACTCGTCCGGCTGCCCGTCGTCGGGACACCGGTCGCCGGATTGTGGTGGGCGAGCACCCTGGACCACCGCCGGACCACGACCATGGCGCGGGCGCTGCAGCACTTCGCCGGCACCGCCGATGCGACCGCCGCCATGGTTGCCCCGGGCGGCTCGCGGGGACTGGAACGCCGGGGGTCGAAGTTCCACGTCGCCCTGTGGAGCTAAGGCGGCTCCGGATTTCCGCAGCGGGGATTGCCTGTGTCGCGTTGCGAAACCCGGGTGTCGGTGCTACCCCTTGTGGGGGAAGACGAACGACAGATGCACCGCTACGAAGAGGAGAAACAATGACTTTGACCCGGGACGAAGACAGCTCGCTGCGGCACTGGAGCGCCCGCCTGATCCAGGCACTGCAGATCCTTGACCTGGAGGTGGACCACGAAAAGATCGTCCAGGTCGCTGACGAGTCGCTGAAGGCCGTCGGGCCGCATGCGGATGCCATCAGCGCGTTCATCGTGGGGTATGCCGCGGGAACCGCTTCGACGGACGGCCGGAAGAGCACGCACGAAGCCGTGGTCGCCGCGTCCAACAAGGTCCTCGAATTGTGCGAGCACGGCGAGTCCGGTGGCCCCGACGAGAAGGGCTGGGCCAAGCGCGCCCAGTAGCCTCAGGATCCAGGCACCCCCCGCGGGACATGCCCTCCCTGAGCGCCTGCGGTTGGACATAGTGGCATGATGTCCGGTGTTCGCAGCGAAGGTTGGGCATGTCCTGCGGAGTGATTCTCAAACCCCGCGGGACATGCCCTCCCTGTGCGCCTGCGGATGGACATATAGGCATGATGTCCAGTGGCCGCGGCCAAGGTTGGGCATGTCCCGTGGAGAAGGTAGGGCATGTCCCGTGGAGTGTGCCTGCGGGGCGGGGCGCCCTACCGCGGCTGGGCCGCCGCGCCGGATGCCACGGTGGTCGAGCCGTCCGGGGTCTGGTCCTCGCTGGGTTCGAGCCTGACGATCACGGCTTTGGATACCGGGGTGTTGCTGCCTTCAGCCGTGTGGTTCAGCGGCACCAGCACGTTGGCTTCCGGATAGTAGGCCGCCGCGCAGCCGCGGGCGGTCGGGTAGGAAACCACCCGGAACTTGCGGACCATGCGCTCCACGCCGTCCTGGTACTCGCCGCGGATATCCACGAACATGCCGTCGGCCAGGCCCAGTTCGGCGATGTCCTCCGGGTTCACGAACACCACATGGCGGCCCTTCTTGATGCCCCGGTAGCGGTCGTTGTGGCCGTAAATGGTGGTGTTGAACTGGTCGTGGGAGCGCATGCTCTGCAGTATCAGCGTGCCTTCCGGCTTCTCCACGTGCTCCAGGTCATTGACTGTCAGCACCGCCTTGCCGGTCGGGGTGGGGAAGGTGCGGGAATCCCGTGGCCCGTTCGCCAGGATGAAGCCGCCTTCCTGCCGGATCCGCTCGTTGTAGTTCTCACAGCCGCCAACCACCCGCGAGATGTGGTCCCGGATCAGGTCGTAGTTCTTCTCGAAACCGTCCCAGTCGGCCTTGATCCTGTCCCCGACCAGAGCTTTGCCGAGCCGGCTGACTATCGCCGGTTCGGAGAGCAGATGGTGCGAGACCGGTTCAACTTTGCCCCAGGAGGGGTGAACGGCGCAGACCGTGTCCTCCACCGACACGAACTGCGGGCCGGACTCCTGGATGTCAATCTCACTCCGGCCCATCGTGGGCAGGATCAGGGCCTCTGCGCCGGTCACGGTGTGGGACCGGTTGAGTTTCGTGGAAATCTGCACGGAGAGTTCGGTGTTCTGCATGGCCGCTTCGGTGGCGTTGGTGTCCGAAATGGCGCCGACGAAGTTGCCGCCGAGCGCGATGAAGGCCTTGATGCCGCCGTCGCGCATCTTGTTGATGGTTTCCACGGCGTCCACGCCGTGTTCGCGGGGGGGCTCGAAGCCGAACTCGTCGCCAAGGGAGTCCATGAAGGACTGCGGCATCTGCTCCCAGATGCCCATGGTGCGGTCGCCCTGGACGTTGCTGTGGCCCCGGATAGGGGAGGCGCCGGCGCCGGGCTTGCCGATGTTGCCGCGCAGCAGGAGCAGGTTGATGATCTCCTTGATCGTGGCCACGCCCTTCTTCTGCTGCGTGATGCCCATGGCCCAGGTGATGATGACTTTTTCGGCCTTCAGGTAGCGGGCCGCGAGTTCATCGATTTCCTCGGTGCGCAGGCCGGTCGCCGTCAGGACCGCCTCTTCGTCCAGCAGGCTGAGGTGTTCCTTGAGTTCGTCCAGCCCCTCGCAGTGTTCGGCGAGGAACGCGTGGTCCAGGACGGTGCCCGGGTTGAGGGCCTCCGCGTCGAGGACACGTTTGGAGATGGCCTGCAGCAACGCCATGTCGCCGCCGATGCGGATATGCAGGAACTGGTCCGCGATCTCCGTTCCACGGCCGATGATGCCCTTGACCTTCTGGGGGTTCTTGTACCGGCGCAGGCCGGCCTCCGGCAGGGGATTGACGGCGACGATCTCGCCGCCGTTTTCCTTGCACGCTTCCAGCTCGGTCAGCATGCGCGGGTGGTTGGTGCCCGGGTTCTGACCCATGACGATGATCAGGTCCGCCTTGGCAAAATCATCAAAGCTGACGGTGGCTTTGCCGATGCCGATGGTCTGGCCCATGGCCCAGCCCGAGGATTCGTGGCACATGTTGGAGCAGTCCGGCAGGTTGTTGGTACCGTAGCCGCGGACCATCAGCTGGTAGAGGAAGGCAGCCTCGTTGGAGGTGCGTCCGCTGGTGTAGAAGGCGGCTTCATCCGGTGAGTCCAGGGCCTTGAGCTTGTCCGCGATGATCCGGATGGCCTCCGGCCAGCTCACCGGCCTGTAATGGTCCTCACCGGCCGGCTTGTGGACCGGCTCGGTGAGCCGGCCCTGCATCCCCAGCCAGTACTCGGAATGCGTCCGCAGTTCACTGACGGAATGTTCCGCCCAGAACTCCCGGCCGATGACCACCGGCGTCGCCTCCCAGGTGACAGCCTTCGCGCCGTTCTCACAAAACTCAAAGGCCTTGCGGTGGTTCGGGTCCGGCCACGCGCAGCTGGGGCAGTCGAAACCGTCCTTCTGGTTCATCGCCAGCACGGTCTTGCGCGTGCGGTTCAGGCCCATATGTTCGATTGCGGGCTTCATGGAGTGCAGCACCCCCGGGATGCCGGCGGCCCAGTCCTTTGGACCGTCGCCGACCACGAGGTTCTTTTCGTCGTTTTCCTCGACCTGGGGATTCTTGCGGGTCACGTGAACTTCCCTTCTGCAACCACAGCCTGTTCAGGCTGTGCGTCTCTACTACTAAGCACCCTACCTTTTGGCCTGTTACAGGCCTATCAGCTGGTTCGGAGCGCCGCAAGGGATCTGCCGTCGACGTCGGCGCCGCTGTTCCGTAGCATGTGCGGTACGCGGGGTGGCTGTAGTGCTTCCAGCAGTGCCCGCCCGGAACCGAGGGGGACGTCCATGCCGAAGCAGCGGGAAACGCCGGTGCACCGGGAAACGCTGCAGGGCTTCGCCGAATCGACCTTCAGCCACGGCGGAATCCACCATCAGGTCTTTCGGGCCGGCACGGGCCCGGCCGTGGTCCTGATCCACGAGGTTCCCGGAATCCACCCGGGGGTGCTGGAGCTCGCCCGCCGCCTGATCGACCGGGGCTATACCGTCTACCTCCCGTCCATGTTCGGCCGGCCCGGCGGGAACGCGGGCGAGGGAATCGTGAAGTCCATCGCGAAGGTGTGCATTTCCCGCGAGTTCGCCATCCTGGCGAACCGGAGCAGCCCGGCGGCGGGGTGGCTGCGTGCCCTCGCCGCCAAGGCGCACCAGGAGTGCGGCGGTCCCGGCGTCGGGGCGATCGGCATGTGCATGACGGGCAGCTTCGCCCTCGCGATGGCGCTGGAACCCGCAGTCCTGGCGCCGGTGATGAGCCAGCCCGTACTGCCGGCGGGCCTGACCGCGCGGAGGCGGGCCGCCGTCGGACTGGACGACGGCGAACTGGCGCAGGTGAAGGCCCGGACCAGCCAGGGCCTTCGGCTGCTCGGTTTGCGGTTCAGCAACGACCGGGCGTGTCCGGCGGAACGTTTCGCGACCCTCAGGCGGGAATTCGGTGAGGGCTTCGAAGGAATTGAGGTCGACTCGTCGCCGGGAAATCCGTTCGGCATCGCCCCGTCCGCGCACTGCGTCCTGACCGTCGACCTGGTGGACACCCCGGGGCACCCGACGAAGGCGGCACTGGAACGGACCATCGAGTTTATCGGCGAGCGCCTGCGGCCGGACACAGGGGCGACGAAGGGAACAAAGGAGCAGTAATGAAACTGATGACAGTGGTGTGGACGGCGGCGGCGACCGCCGCAACGGCAGCGGCCGGCGGAATAGCAACGGATCCGGACAGCCGCTGGTACCGGCGGCTGCGCAAACCGGACTGGCAGCCGCCCGCCATCGCCTTTCCGGTGGTGTGGACGGCGCTGTACGCCGACCTCGCCGTGAGTTCTGCCGTTGCTTTGGACAGCGAGGCCGCAGTGGAAACCCCGGGCCGTAAGACCCGGGGGCAGGAGCTGGCCGCCTACCGGGGCGCCCTGGCCGCCAACCTTGTTCTCAACGCGACATGGAGTTGGCTTTTCTGGCGTGCCCGCCGGCCGTGGCTGGCCGCGGCGGAGTGCGCCGTGCTGACGGCGAGCAGCGTCGACCTGGTGCGGCGGACACACCGCTTGAACCGCAGCGCCGGTGTGTCCCTCGCCCCCTACGCCCTGTGGTGCGGTTTCGCCACCGTCTTGTCGACGGCAATCGCGCGGCTCAATCCCGGACCGGCAGGCAGGCACTAGCGCGGTCCCTCGGTTCAGTGCCCTGACACGAGGGTGTCGCGGATTTCACGGCGGAGGACCTTGCCGATGAGCGAGCGGGGCAGGGAATCGAGCACCACCACCCGGCGCGGCACCTTGTAGGCGGTCAGGTGCTCCCGGGCAAACGCCAGGAGCGCGTCAGGGTCGATGGTGGTTCCGGGGATCGGCACCACGGCGGCGACCACGTCCTCGCCACCTCCGGGGCGTGGCAAGCCGACCACGGAGATTTCGGAAACGCCGGGGAACGTGGCAATGACGTCCTCCACTTCACTGGGTGAGACGTTGAAGCCCCCCGTGATGATCAGCTCCTTGATCCGGTCCCGGATCGTCACGAAGTAGTCGTTGTCCACGGAGACGATGTCGCCGGTGCGGAACCAGCCGCCGTCGAGCAGTGCTTCCTCGGTCTCTTCCGGGCGGTTCCAGTAGCCGGAAAACACCTGGGGGCCGCGGATCAGGAGTTCCCCTTCCTCGCCCGGCGCGCGGTCCAGCGCGACGTTGCGGGGATCCACCACACGGATGTCGGTCAGCGGGAACGGTACCCCAACGGTGCCCGGCTTGCGGCTGGGGCCGAAGGGGTTGCCGATCGCGATCGGGGACGTCTCGGTCAGCCCGTAGCCCTCGATCAGGTAGCCGCCGGTCGCTTTTTCCCAGGCCTCCACCGTCGCCGTCGGCAGGTTCATGGCCCCGGAGATGGAGAAGCGGATGCTTTCCAGCCCGATGCCGCGTTCCGCTGCTGCGGCGGCGATCCGGTCGTAGATCGGCGGCACCGCCGGCAGGAAGGTCGCCGGGGATTTCTTGAGCGCCTTCAGCACCAGGTCGACGTCGAACTTCGGGAACAGGACCAGCTTCGCGCCGATGCTCAGGGCGAACGTCATGCAAAGCGTCAGTCCGTAGGCGTGGAACATCGGCAGCACCGCGTACACGGTCTCCCTGCCGTCCTTGAGTCCCGGCACCCAGGCCCGGCCCTGCGCGGCGTTGGCCTGCAGATTGGCATGGCTGAGCATGGCGGCCTTGGGCAGTCCCGTGGTGCCGGAGGTGTACTGGAGGACGGCGAGGTCCTGGGCCGCGGGGCGCGGATGTTTCCTCTTCAGTTCTCCGGCGTCGAGGAGCTTCCGCCACGGCAGCACGGGCCGCGGGGCGGGAGTTGTCCGGCTCCTCGGATGGTCGGAGCCGGCGGAGAGCGCAGCGCGGGCCTTGCGGGCCGCGGGAACCGGCAGCCGCAGCGCCAGCCGCTGCAGCAACGGCATCGCGGGGATCAGTTCCACCGAGACGATGTTGCGGAGCCCGACGTCGGCCGGCAGCTGGCGGACCCGCTCCACCGCTTTGTCCCAGACGATCGCGACGGTGGCCCCGTGGTCCTCGAACTGGTGGCGCAGTTCCCGGTCCGTGTAGAGGGGGTTGTGCTCGACGACGACGGCGCCGAGGCGCAGTACGGCATGGAAAGCAACGATGTGCTGGGGGCAGTTCGGCATCACCAGGGCAACCCGGTCGCCGGCCTTGACACCGAGTTTCGCCAGCCCGGCGGCGGCCCGGCTGATCAGCGTGCCGAGCTCGCGGTAGCTGGTGCGGGCGCCGAAGAACTCCAGGGCGGTCTTCGACCCGTAGCGGCGCACGGAGGAATCCATGAGGTCCACGAGCGAGCCCTCGGGGAGCACCAGGTCCGCCGGAACACCCGGCCCGTAGGAACTGGTCCACGGGCGGTCACTCCAGGGCTGACCGGGCTGCCGGGCGGTGCCGTGCGGAGCCTCGCCGTGGGCTGCCGTCCGCGTGGATTTCTTCTTCATCATCAGTCCTTGCCGCTGGAATCCGCCGGGTGTCCGCGAACCAAAGGGCCCGCTGGAAAAGCCTACCGGGGCCGGGGCCCGGTCCGGGGCGGGGTCCGGGGCGCGGTCCGGGGCGGGCCCGCCCGGGCCTGCGCGGCGCCTGGTGACTTTCGGCCCTAGGGTCGGGCCGTGCACGGGCGGAAGCTGGGTACATCGCCTGCGCGGATCAGCCGTGCTGATTCGTGTCGAGCAGGTCAGTCCAGGCAGGACATGCGGGATCGGGAGCATCATGAAGCACCAGCAGCCCACCCTCCGTTTCCTCGGAGCCACCGACACTGTCACCGGGTCCCGGTACCTGCTCGAGGCCGGCGGGAAACGCGTGCTGGTGGACTGCGGGCTCTTCCAGGGCTACAAACGCAGCCGCGAACGGAACCGCACGCCGTTCCCGGTCCGGCCGGCCTCAATCGACGCCGTAGTCCTCACCCATGCGCACCTGGACCACACCGGCTACATACCCGCGCTGGTGCGGGACGGGTTCACCGGGCCGGTCATCGCCACCGACGGCACCACGGACTTGTGCAAGCTGCTCCTCCCGGACAGCGGCTACCTGCAGGAGGAGGAAGCCCGGTACGCCACCCACCGCGGATCGTCCCGGCACAGTCCGGCCCTGCCGCTGTACACCGCTGCCGACGCGGTGAAATCCCTCAACAGCTTCGAGATCCAGGACTTCGACGATCCGCTGGACCTGGGCGGGGGGATGGAACTGACGTTCCTGCCGGCGGGCCACATCCTTGGCGCGGCCCAGGTGCATGTCCGGATCGGTTCACGTTCGGTGCACTTTACCGGGGACCTGGGCAAGGCGGATGATCCGTTGATGTACCCGCCCCGGCCGCTCGTTGCGAGTGATGTGCTGGTCACGGAGTCCACTTACGGGAACCGGAAACACTCCACCGTGGATCCTGAACAGCAGCTCGGGGACATCATTAACCGCGTCGCGAAGCGCGGCGGTGTCGTGCTGTTCGCCGCGTTCGCCGTCGGCCGGGCGGAAACCCTGATGCTGTACCTGTCCCGCCTCCGCAGCAAGCACCTGATCCCGGACATCCCGGTGTACCTCAACAGCCCGATGGCCATTGATGCGTCCGGGATGTACCAGCGGCACCCCGAGGAGCACCGGCTGAAGGAACAGGAATACCTGAATATGTACAAAGTCGCCAAGCTCACCCGCTCGGTCGACGAATCCAAGCTGCTGAATCTCCGCGGCGGCCCGATGATCATCATCTCCGCCAGCGGAATGCTCACCGGCGGAAGAGTCCTGCACCATCTCTCCGCCTACGGGCCCGATCCGAAGAACGCGGTGATCCTCAGCGGCTACCAGGCCGGCGGCACCCGTGGTGCCAGCCTGGCAGCCGGCGAGCGCGAGCTTCGGATATACGGTGAGGACGTCAAGGTCCGGGCTGAAGTGATCCAGATGGAGAGCTTGTCCGCGCATGCTGACGCCGACGGCGTCATTGCGTGGATGAAAGCCGCGGAACGGGAGCCCCGGATGACGTACATCACCCACGGTGAACCGGACGCCTCGGATGCCCTGCGCATCAGGATCAAGCGTGAGCTCGGCTGGCGCGCCAGGGTCCCCGAACACCTTGAACAGATCTCTATCGAGGAGCCACGATGACTTCCGGCGTCGCCAAATCTTCGGTCCTGGCCGAAATCCACTCCCTGGCCCGGCCGCTGAAGACTGACCGGGACCTCAACGGGCTGGTCCGAAGGGCGGCGGACTGCCGGTTCGTCGCGATCGGGGAAGCCTCCCACGGCACCCACGAGTTCTATACCTGGCGTGACACCCTCAGCAGGCGCCTCATTGAAGAAGAGGGCTACAACTGGATCGGGGTGGAGGGGGACTGGCCCGACTGCTGGCGGATCAACCGCTGGGTGCGGGGCGAGACGGGGCAGGGGCAGGGTGTCCATGCCCTGCTCGCCGGCTTCGAACGCTGGCCCACGTGGATGTGGGCGAACGAGGAGGTTGCCGCTTTCCTGGACTGGCTGCGTACTTGGAACCTCGGCCGTCCGATGAGCCGGCGCGTCGGCTTCTACGGACTCGATGTCTATTCGCTCTGGGATTCGCTCCGCGAGATCATGGGTTGGCTGGAGCACAACGTTCCCGACGCCGTCCCCGCCGCCCAGCGCGCCTGGCAGTGTTTCCTGCCTCACCGCGAGGACCCGCACAAGTACGCCTGGAGCACGCGGCTGGTGCCAGAGTCCTGCGAGGCTGACGTCATCGCGCTCCTTACCGAGGTCAGGAGCCGGGTGGCCGCCCCGGGCGGGCACGACGAGGCCGCCTTCGGCGCAGTGCAGAATGCCGAAGTGGCGGCGAACGCCGAGCACTACTACCGGATCATGGTCCGGGGCGACCGCCAGTCCTGGAACGTCCGGGACCACCACATGGCCGACACCATCGACCGGCTCAGCAGGCACCTCGGCCCTGACTCGAAGGGCCTCATCTGGGAGCACAACACCCACGTGGGGGACGCCCGGGCCACCGACATGGCCCAGGACGGACTCGTCAACGTGGGTCAGCTGCTGCGTGAACGGCATGCCGCGGAAGGCGTCATGCTGGTGGGCCTTGCCTCCCACCGCGGTGAGGTCATCGCCGCGGACGCCTGGGGCAGCCCGGAACGGAACCTGCCGGTTCCGCCGGCACGCCGGGGCAGCCACGAGGACTTCCTGCACGAGGCCCTCGGGGTGCCGTCAGTGCTGGAGTTCGGGGAGGACAGGTCCGGCCCGTGGCTCTCCACCTGGCTCGGCCACCGGGCGATCGGTGTGGTCTACCATCCCGAGCGGGAGCTCGGGAACTACGTTCCGACCCGGATCGGCGAGCGCTACGACGCGCTGATCTGGTTCGAGCACACCCACGCACTGCGACCGGTGCACCATGAAGGACCGCCGCGGGAACCGGAGTTCGAGACGGAACCGACCGGCTTCTGACGTGCTTCCTGCGACGGGACACCGGAACGGCGCAGCCTGCGGGGATGGTCCATGATGACCCCTGTCAGGGACTTCGAACGTGGACCGGTGTGCTCCGGAGGCCGGGGTCCGCCGGTTCTGGCCTTCTATCAGGCCGGCCATCACGAGGCCGCTCGCGAGGCCCGCGGTGGCTTAGGCCGGGGGCCAGGATCCGCACGGCGCTGAGAGTTACGAATTCGTTCGGCCCCGTTCTGCCCCAATCAGTAACGTCGGTCTGGCCCTTTGACCCCGGCGGGTGCCACCAAGCCCCCTCGACCGGCCACCGGCCGTCCGGCAACATCTTGCTCCGCAACACGTCGCCGGCCTCCACTGCCCGCGGGTCTCCGGACAATCCCATCCGGGACAGCAGCAACAGTGCCGGGAGGATCCCGTAGTGCCAGAACTCCGGGTACCGCAGCTTGAGCCAGCGCGGGTCGATCGGACGCCCGGTCGAGGAAGATTTGAAGAGCCGGTGTGTCAGCAACAGCTCCGCCGTCCGTTCCGCAGCGGCCCGGGCCGCAGGATCACCGCTGGCACTCCAGTACGCGTGCAGCCCCTTGGCGGCAGGCAGCGATTCGTGGAACGAGGAGCGGCCTCCGCTCGCGTCGACGTCGCAATTCCAGCCTCCGTCGGGCCATTGCCAAAGAATGAGGTCGTCGGCCAGCTGAGCCACCCGGGGGTCCGTTGCCAGTCCCAGCCGGCTGCAGACGTACAGGGCGTTCCCTTCCTGAGATGCGCAGCGCCGGGTAAGTCCGTTGATGGTGCGGATCTGGCTCCGGTGCTGATCGCCGTGCAGCCAGTCGAGCACTGTACCGGCGGCGTCCAGCAGTGACGGGGCATCCGCTACGGATACACCGAGGTCGACAAGGGAGACGAGCCGCCAGTGTGCGCCCATCCATTTCCGGTAAGGGTGGACGCCGAAGCTGCCGTCGGGCCGCTGGCCGGACAGCAGGGAGGCCACGATCCTGCCGTTGATCACCGAGCCACCCGGCCACGGGGTGCCAAGGACTTCCAGATGCGCCGCGCGGCGGACGGCAGGTTCCTCGGATGCCGCCAACCACGCAATGGCGGCCGGCAACGCGTCCTGCTGCATGGCTCGACGCTACGCACGGGGCCCGTGGGGAGGGAGGGGCTTAAGGCCCTAACTGCGGATCAGGGCCTGGCGCACACTGAAGTGCCGGAGGACTCTTGGGCTGCCGCCCGGATCATGGCCTTGCAGAAATGACCGCGCCACGGAAAAGAGCAGGATTCAGAATGAATAAACCAATCGTCGTCGGTTTCAACGGATCAGATGGAAGCGAGGCCGCGTTGACGTGGGCCCTGCAACGGGCGGGCACCCACAAGCTTCCGGTAACCATCATTCACGCCGTGGATGACCGCTGGATGTCTCCGGATTTCCAGTACCACGAGCTCATCAGGCAATCCGGCATGGAAATGCTACAGAAGGCGCAAGCCAGCGCAGCGGAGCAGGCGCCCGGCGTGAAGGTGGACATCCAGCTGCGTCATGGCAGCGGCGGATCGGTTTTGCGCGAGGTGTCGAAGGAAGCATCCATCGTGGTCGTCGGCGAGCACGACAGGCATTGGATGGACGGCGGTCCGCTGACTGACCGTGCCCTGCAGATCGTCTCCGCGTCGGAAATCCCGGCGGCGGTGATCCCGCTGAAGCGCGGCTCCGGTGACCGCGGCGTTGTGGTCGGTGTCGACGGCTCCGAAGAATCCCTGCAGGCAGTGGCCTTCGCCGCGGCGGAGGCTGACCGGGGCGGGGACGACTTAACCGTGCTCCTGGCATTCCGCCGGCCGGCCCGGTGGATTGAATCCCAGTTGCCGAAAAGCGGGCTTGCCGAGACCATTCTCGAGGAGGACCGGATAGTTCTGGCCGAATCCGTGGCCGGGCTGGGCGACAAATATCCGGACCTCGTCGTCCACCAGAAGCTTGAATCCGACACCGAACCCGCCAAGGCCCTGGTCGAAGCGGCCAAGGACGCCCGGCTCCTCGTGATCGGCAGCCGCGGCCGTGGCGGTTTCTCCCGGATGGTCCTCGGGTCCACAGCCCACGCCGTTCTCCTCAATCTGCCGTGCCCGACCATCGTCACCCGGGTGCACAAGGTCAAGCACGAGGACTGAGCGGCAGAGCAGCCACTCCTCCGCAGGACAGCCCCCATGAGCAAGGAGGCTGTCCTGCGGCGCGGCCCTTGAGCCTGCCCGGGACGGGTGGGAGGATGATGCGGTGGAGCCAATCCTGGATTTTGTCGGCCACTTCTGGTGGCTCGTCTTCCCCTTGAGCGGACTGTTTGGTGGCTGGGCGCGCTCCTGGTCCAAAGCCAGCGAACGCCGGCACCGGCGCCGGGTGGAACTCTATAAGCTCCGCAACCACACCGCGGAGCTGGAGCGGGCCAGCCGGTACCAGGTCCGGCAACTCATGGACAGCCATGACGCCGTCAACCGGAGGTGGCTCGATTACGAGCTCGACGTGGGTAAACTCATTGACTTCCCGGTCATGACCGATGTGCGCGAACCGCTGACCGTGGCATTCCTGCGCGCCAAGCGGACGGCCGACAGCCTGCGGCCGGGAGCCCCGGAGGACATCACGACGGGGGCGCAGCTGGGGGAGTACCGCGAGGCCGTGCACGGCTTCGAACTCGCCTTCGACGTCGCCGAGCGGGAAGCCCGGCGGATCAAGGACAGCAACTTCACCGGACCGGAGCGGGATCGCCTCGCAACTGCCCGGAAACTCCTGCGGATCGCCTCGGATGCTGCCGCGACACCGGCGGAGCGGCAAACGGCGTACAAGCGTGCGCGGCGCGAACTGGACGGACTGATTGTGCTGCCGGACGCTACGCTTGCCGCGCTTGAGGAGAAGATCGCCGGAATGATCGGCGCCGGCGGAAAACCCGACGTCCGCCAGGGCTGACGGTAGCGGTGCGGGTGCACACACCCACAGGGCAGCAGGCTTTCCGGTCGTTTTGCACTGATCTTTTTCCCCCGTACGATTTAAGACGTCAAGCTACTTTGCTGAACGCCACACTCCCTCCCGGTAAATCCCGGATGAATGTTGTGGCAACGGGGAATGAAACTGCTGACCATCGACTCTGCAGATTGGGCAACAGGTGGAAATCACCATCATGGTGGCGCTGGTAATAACACTGGCGCTTTTTTTTGACTTCACCAACGGATTTCATGACACGGCCAATGCGATGGCCACGCCCATCGCGACCGGTGCCATCAAACCTAAAACGGCAGTCGCCCTCGCGGCGGTGCTGAACCTGGTGGGTGCATTTCTGTCCACGGAAGTGGCGAAGACCGTCTCCGGCGGCATCATCAAGGAAGGCTCTGACGGGATCCAGATCACGCCGGACATCATCTTTGCCGGCCTGATGGGCGCCATCCTCTGGAACATGATCACCTGGCTGAAAGGCCTTCCGTCGAGTTCCTCGCACGCACTTTTCGGCGGCCTGATCGGCGCGGCCATCGCTGGCATCGGAATCCACTCGATCAACTTCGAAAGCCTCATGCAGAAGGTGATCCTCCCGGCAATCTTCGCGCCGGTCATCGCCGGTGCAGTGGCCTTCCTTTGCACCAGGCTGGCCTACGCGCTGACGTCCCGCCACGACCCCGAAACCGGCAGCAAGCTCACACAGAAGCGCGGCGGCTTCCGCAACGGCCAGATCTTCACGTCCAGCCTCGTTGCCCTGGCTCACGGCACCAATGACGCGCAGAAGACCATGGGCATCATCACCCTGGTCCTGATCGCCGCGGGGACCCAGGAACCTGGTTCCGGACCGCAGTTCTGGGTCATCGCCTCCTGCGCCTTCGCCATCGCGATCGGCACGTACTCCGGCGGCTGGCGGATCATCCGCACCATGGGATCCGGACTCACCGACGTCAAGCCCGCCCAGGGCTTCGCCGCCGAAAGCAGCACGGCGTCCGCCATCCTGGCGTCCTCACACCTGGGGTTTGCGCTGTCCACTACCCAAGTGGCCTCCGGCTCTGTGATCGGTTCGGGCATGGGCCGCCGCGGCACCACCGTCCGCTGGGGAACCGCCGGAAGGATCGCGCTCGGCTGGCTCTTCACCCTCCCGGCCGCCGGGATCGTGGGCGCCCTCACCGCCCTGCTGGTGCAGACCGGCGTCCTCGGTGTTGTCATCGCCGCAACAGCCGGCACCGGTGCAGTGCTCTACATGTTCCTCCACTCCAAGAAGTCCCACGTCGGCCACCACAACGCCGTCGAGGTCGAGGAAGCCGGCACGGCCGTTCGCTTCCGCAAGAAGAAGGCGCTTGCCGTCAGCCGCGCCAACAATAAGCCAAAGGACGAACTGTAATGAAGTGGCTGGAACTGGTTCAAGTGGCCGGCGCAACGCTCGTCTCCGCAGTGACCGTTGTGGTCCTGTACTCCCTCGGCGTCCGTCTCACGGCCATCGCCGGGGACGTCAGTGAAAGAAAGCCGGCCTGGCTGCGGCCGCTCGCCTACGTATGTTTCGCCCTGTGCGGCCTCGCCGTGCTGTTCGGGCTCTACCTGATCATTCCCTACTTCAGCAAGTAGCCCCCGGCCTCCCGATCCCGGGCCTCGCATTGCCCCGGCCGGCGCCGGTGACCCCGCACCCCACGGAGGATGGGCACTCCGGCCGGGAGTGGCTAGGCTGGGGCCATGTCAGGATTCCAGTATTTTGTCGCGTCCTCGCTGGACGGATTTATCGCCACCGCCGATGACGAACTGGATTGGCTCCTCCAGTTCGACGGGTTCGCCGGCGGCAAGGAAAGCTACGACTCCTTCATGGCCGACGTCGGCTGCATCGTCATGGGCGGGGACACCTACGCCTGGCTGAGGAAACACGAACCCGGCAACTGGCCGTATCCCGCCACACCGTGCTGGGTGTTCACGCACCACGAGCTCTCCGCCCCCAAGGGCGCGGACGTGACCTTCGTCCGCGGCCCCGTGGCCGAATTCGTTGAGGACCTCAGGGGCGCAGCGGCAGGCAAGAACGTCTGGATCGTCGGGGGAGGCGTCCTCGCGGCCCAGTTCGCGGACGCCGGTGCGCTCGACGAGATCATCATCTCGATCATTCCCGTGGTCCTTGGCAGCGGCAAAGCGGTGCTTCCCATGTCAGGCCCGACGGCGCCGCTGGAGCTGCTTTCCTCGCACACCATGGGGCGGGGCATCGTGGAACTGCGGTACCGGTTCGGGCGCACCCAGGCGTAGCCGTTGCCCGGCGCCGTGAATGTGCGGTGCAGCTAAGCGGCGCAGGCCTATTCGGCGATGTCGCGGATCAGGTTGGTGATGCGCGCCGTGGACAGCCGCCGGCCCTGCTCGTCGGTCATGACGATCTCGTGCGTGGTGAGGGTGCGGCCGAGGTGGATCGCCGTGCACGTGCCGGTTACCGTGCCCGCGGTGATGGCCCGGTGGTGGGTTGCGCCGACCTCAATCCCCAGTGCCTGCCGCTTCGGCCCGGCGTGCATACCGGCCGCGAACGACCCCAGCGTCTCGGCCAGGACCACATGGGCGCCGCCGTGCAGAATCCCGGCCACCTGGGTGTTGCCTTCCACCGGCATGGTGGCGACCGTGCGCTCCGGACTCATCTCCAGGAAATGGATCCCCATCTTCACGACCAGGGCCCCCACTCCGTATTGCCCCAGCCAGTCGTGCATTTCCTCGGGAATCCCGGCAGCAGCCAGTTCGGCCGCGAACGGGCCCGGCGTGAAATTGTCCTTCATGGGAACTAGGCTGGCACCTGTGAGCGAAACTACCAAACCGGCCCTTGCCCCCCTTTCGGCAGACACCGCAGCAGACATTCTCCCGGCGACTGAGACCGAATCCGTGATCGCGGCCAAGCCCGTCCGGAAATCCAGCCGGGCAGCGGAGTCGGTTTCCGCCACCGTGGCGCCCGTCATTCCCATTACGGACCAGCCCCGCCTCCTGGTCCTTGACGGACACTCCATGGCGTTCCGGGCGTTCTTCGCCCTGCCCGCGGACAAGTTCTCCACCGCGACGGGGCAGCACACCAACGCGATCCACGGATTCACCTCCATGCTCATCAACCTGATCAAGGAGCAGAAGCCGACCCACGTCGCCGTAGCCTTTGACGTCTCGGACGACACCACCCACCGCAAGGCCGAGTACAGCGAGTACAAGGGCGGCCGCAACGAGACCCCCCGGGAGATGAGCGGCCAGATTGATCTCATCGACAAAGTGATGGGAGCGTGGGGCATCAAGACCATCAAGATGCCCGGCTATGAAGCTGATGACATCCTGGCAACCCTCGCCGCAATGGGTGAAAAGGCAGGCTTCGAGGTACTTCTCGTATCGGGCGACCGTGACGCCTTCCAGTTGATTACGGACAACGTTTTTGTGCTGTACCCCAGGAAGGGCGTCAGCGACATTCCCAGGATGGATGCAACGGCCATCCAGGAAAAGTACTTTGTCAGCCCCGCCCAGTACTCGGACCTCGCCGCCCTGGTGGGGGAGTCCGCGGACAACCTTCCGGGCGTCCCCGGCGTCGGTCCCAAGACGGCGGCCAAATGGATCAACCTGTACGGCGGGCTGGAGGGGGTCCTGGAGAACCTCGACGCGATCGGCGGAAAGGTAGGGGAGTCCCTCCGCGAAAACGTGGAGGAGGTCAAACGGAACCGGCGGCTGAACAGGCTCCACACGGACCTCGACCTCCCGGTGACGCTGGACGAGCTCGCGGATCCGCGGCCGGACCAGGCCGCCCTCGAGGAGTTGTTCGACGCCCTCGAATTCAAGACCATCCGGACCAGGCTCTTTGCCCTCTATGGCAGTGAGGTTTCCGAAGCGGAGCGGGAACGCCTCGAAACCCCGGACTTCGTGATCCCCTCGGGCGCTGCCGAGCTGACCGCTTTCCTCGAGTCCGGGGCAGGGAAGCGTTCGGCCGTCGCCGTCGACCTCGTGCCCGGCCGGATCGGTGAGGATGCCGCCGCCCTGGCCATCGTCCATGACAACGGCGCCGCCTACATCGACCTCGCCAGCCAGGACGCCGCTGCGGAGAACGTCCTGGCCGGCTGGCTCCGGGACGCCAGCGCGGCCAAGGTCATGCATGGCTACAAGGCGGCCCTCAAAGCCCTTTCCAGTCGGGGCCTCGGCCTGGAAGGCGTGGTGGACGACACCTCTATCTCCGGCTACCTCATCCAGCCGGACCGGCGCAGCTATGAACTCGCAGAACTGGCCCAGCACCACCTCAACATCAGCGTCTCGACCGAGGCTGCCAAGGCCGGCCAGCTTGAGTTGGCGTTCGACGGCGATGACGCCGCCGCTGCCGGTGAGCTGGTCCACGTGGCCGCCGTCGCCCAGGCGCTGAGCCGGTACTTCGAAACGGAGCTGGCCGAACGCAAGGCCCAGGACCTCCTGACCACCCTTGAGCTGCCTGTCAGCCGCGTACTCGCCGACATGGAACTCGCGGGAATCGCCATCGACATGCCGCGCATGGACGAGCAACTCGCGGATCTCGCCAAGGTGATCGACAACGCCCAGGAGCTTGCCTTCGCAGCGATTGGCCACGAGGTGAACCTCGGCTCGCCCAAGCAGCTGCAGACCGTGCTCTTCGAGGAGCTGGGGCTGCCGAAGACCAAGAAGATCAAGTCCGGCTACACCACCGACGCCGCGTCCCTGAAGAACCTGCTGGAGAAGACAGGGCACGAATTCCTGGTCCAGCTCATGGCGCACCGCGAGTCCTCGAAGTTGCGCCAGATGCTGGAGTCGCTCAAGAAGTCCGTCACTGACGACGGCCGGATCCACACCACCTACGCGCAGAACGTCGCAGCCACGGGCCGGATCTCCTCCAATAACCCCAACCTGCAGAACATCCCCATCCGCAGCGAGGAGGGGCGGCGCGTCCGCGGCATCTTTGTGGTCAGCGACGGTTATGACTGCCTGCTGTCCGCGGACTACTCGCAGATCGAAATGCGCATCATGGCCCACCTTTCGGGGGACGCCGGCCTGATCCAGGCTTACAAGGACGGCGAAGACCTGCACCGGTTCGTGGGCTCCAACATCTTCCATGTGCCCACCGACCAGGTAACCAGTGCGATGCGTTCAAAGGTCAAGGCCATGTCCTATGGGCTTGCCTACGGTCTGACCTCGTTCGGGCTCTCCAAGCAGCTGGAGATTTCCGTCGACGAGGCACGGACCCTCATGAAGGAGTACTTCGACCGTTTCGGCGCCGTCCGCGACTACCTCCGCGGCGTGGTGGACCAGGCCAGGATCGACGGTTACACCGCCACCATCGAAGGGCGCCGCCGCTACCTCCCGGACCTCACCAGCACCGACCGCCAGCTGCGCGAGAACGCGGAGCGCGTTGCGCTGAACTCGCCCATCCAGGGTTCAGCCGCGGACATTATCAAGCGCGCCATGCTCGGCGTCTCCGGTGCCCTGGCTGAACAGGGCCTGAAATCCCGGATGCTGCTGCAGGTCCACGATGAACTGGTCCTCGAAGTGGCTCACGGCGAGCGGGAAGCCGTGGAGAAGCTCGTGACCGAGCAGATGGGCTCGGCCGCCAGGCTGACTGTTCCGCTCGACGTCCAGATCGGCGTCGGCTCCAGCTGGTACGAGGCCGGGCACTAGCGCAGCAGGGCCGGCTGTTCCTGATCGGTGGGGAACGGCCCTTCATATGCGAGACCGCGTGTGCGGCGACGCGAGA
>JAXMJF010000001.1:0-128772 GCA_034376805.1 Arthrobacter sp. | reverse complement strand
GCGGACGGCATCGACAGACTTCCGGATGCTCTGGTGCCGTATAAAGGACACCTCACCACGGGCGGCGGCCTCGTCCAGCTTCAGCACGAGCTCGTCGAGGTGCTTCAGCGATGCTGCCGGATCGTTCGCCGCGGCGGCCTCGGTCACGGCAAGGACCTGGGACTGGAGTTGCCGGGCGGCATCACGGTCGAGTTCCGGTGCGGCGCCGCAGCCGGCCAGGGTGCCTGTGAGCAGGACGGTGCCGAGGAACCAACCCGCGAAGAGCGGACGGATGCGGTGCGGACGGGCGCAGCGGGGCCTGGTGCCCTGGGCCGGCGGGGTGGTCAGGTTCATGGTTCCACGCTCTTCTGCAGCTCCTGCAGGTGTTGTCCCAGGTCCCCGGTCACGGCCGGATAGGGGACGACGTCGGGTGGAACCGGCGCTGCGAGGGCGACGGCGGCCGTGACTGCGCCCGTCACAAGCGCCAGGAGCGCGAGGGACAGCAGGATCTGGGTGCGGCGGCGGGCCAGCCGGAAGCGCGAGGAGGTCCGGGACCTCCAGGAGCCGCGCCTCGCCTGCGGTGTTGTGACCGCGTCCGGGTCCAGCAGGTACCCGGCCGGGGCGCCGGCGCCGACACTGCCGCCGTTGCCGGTGGCGGCAGCGGGGGAAAACCCAGGGGCGGCCAGGGTGCCGGTGGGGGCGTCTGGTCCGGCGGGGGGCTGCCGCGGGGGCCGGGCCGGCGGGGCAGGCAGGACGCGGGTGCGTTCTTCGGCGAGGAGCCCGGGAAGTGCCTCGGGCGAGATCAGGGCATGCCGCAGCGCCACTTCGAGGTCCGCGGCGGACGGACGGTCCAGGGGATCCAGGGCTGTCATGGCCCGGATCAGCCTGGCCCATTCCTCGGGCACGGAGTCGGGGATGGCCGGGGCCCGGTGCAGTCTCGCGACGGCGGATTCCACGGCGCTGCCGGGGTACTCAAGCTCACCCTTGATGCACTCCAGCAGGACCAGCCCCAGGGAGTAAATGTCGCTGGCCGGCCCCAGATCGGCTCCGCGGGACTGTTCCGGGCTCAAATACGCGGCGGTGCCGACCATGGTGCCGGTGGCCGTCAAACGGGTCCCATCCACCATGCGGGCGATACCGAAATCGGTGAGTTTCGGACGCAGGGGCTCGCCGGGCCGGACCGTAACGAGCAGGATGTTGGCCGGCTTGATGTCCCGGTGGACAATGCCGAGCGAGTGCACGTAGGCCAGCGCGTCCGAGACACCGGCTCCGATCACGGCGATCTCGGCCAGCGGAAGCGGGCTGTGCCGGATTCGGGCGCGAAGGTCCTGACCGTCCACCAGTTCCATGGTCAGGAACGGCCGGGGTTCCTCCGGGATGCGGGTGTCCGTGCCGGCGTCGAAGAGGGTCACCAGGCTCGGATGGTTCAGGGTGGCCAGGAGTTCGATCTCGGCTTCCTGGCGCCGGAGTTCGTCAGGGTCGGCGGACTGCGGGGCAAAGAGCTTCAGTGCCACGTCGCGGCCGAGGTTCACATCTTTGGCGCTATAGACGGACGCCATTCCGCCCCGTCCAATCACGTCCCCGAGTTGGTAGCGGCCGCTCAAGAGCTCTGTCGTGACGCTGTTGGGCGAATTACTGTCCACGCTGTCCACGCTGTCCCCGTCTCTTCCCCCGTGCGCCACGGCGGCGCCCCTCAAGAATGATACCGGGATGGGTATCGGCTCCGCGCACTGCGGCCGCGGACCGGCGGCCGCAGTGCGCGTGGATGCTGGCGTACCTGCGGTGGCCGTTGGGTCCCCCAGCGGACCCAACGACTTCACTCCGGACTCACAAAACCCTGACGGAAGCGGCAGAGTCCCTAAGGCGGGCGTTCCTGGGCGTGCGACGACGGTTTGCGGCGCGTCAGGGGTCCGGCAGGACGTGACGGGGCAGCGTGCAGCGCCGCGGGCGCTGAAGGCGTCCGTTCGTTGGCGGGGAATGCGGGAGGGCAAAATGGTGCGCCGGAATACCGGCAGCGGACGGTGCCGTCCATTGGGGGATCTCCTGAATGACTGTTGGCGGGCGCGCAGGGCAGCCCGAGTGGCCGTGCTCTGTGGAGGGCAGAGACGGCTAACTAGTCAGGAGATGAACCGGGGTCAGCGGCGACGGCTGAGTGCACGTGCTGCAGCGGACCACGGATTGGATCAGCGCCGGCTGTGGGAATGACCAAATACGGGCTGGGAAGCCAGGCGGCGCCGCTGGCGGGTCCACCGGCTGAGGCGCTGTTTCCGGAGCCAGAGCCGGGAGCCGCGGGCAGCGCGTCGGGAGCGGGCAGACCTGTCCCGTTGGGCCAGGGGGTGGGGCTGTCGTCGCCGGCGGGTGCTGGCGGCACGGTGCCCTCCGGGATGGCGCCAGCCGGGGGAGTGCCTTCGTTTTGCTGGCCGTCCGCTCTCGTCCGGACAGCGGTGTCCAGGGCCGGGAGATACAGGCCGGTTCCGAAGACCTCGATGCCCGGCGCGGGCGGGGGTTCCTGCAAAGCAGCCAGGAGATCGTGCGTGACGTCGCAGCCTGCCGGGACCTCGGATTCCGCGGCGGGCACGGGGTCCGGGGGAACGGGAACGGGCGCCGGCGCCGGGACTGGCAGGCCGGGGAACGCGGAATCAAGGAGGACCAGATCCGGAGCTGCCGGTCCGGCCGGCGGAACCGCGTCGGTGACCGCGGGCGCGGACGGCAGTGGGTCCGTTGCCGCCGGGTCGGCTGGTGCCGTGGGTGACGGATCCGGGACCGGCGCCGTGGGCGACGGGGAAGGGGATGGGGAAGTGACGGGCAGTGTTGGCTCGGGATCGACGACGGGTGCGGTCGGATCCGGTGTGGGAGCCGGGTACGTGACGGCCGGGTCCGGAGCGGGCGAGGGCGTGGGGCCGGAATCAGTCGGTGTGTGGGTTGGCGTCGGGTCGGTAACCGGCTCGGACACGGGGTCGGGAGTCGGCGGGGTGGTCGGCAGAGTTGTAGGTTCGGGTTCCGGCGGGGGAGTCGGCAGGGCAGTGGGTTCGGGATCGGGAGCCGGAACCGGAGCGGGCTCGGCCGGGAGGGCCGGCGCCGGCTCCACGGTGGTGGCCGTGGCTGTTTCCGCGTGAGTGATGCTGGCCCCGACTGCGGTATCGCCTACTGCTGAGGCTGGTGGCGGTGCGAGTGTTGGCGCGGGCACGGCGGCCGCAGTGGCCGCAATGGTTGCCGAAACAGTGACGTCGGTCGTGGGAACGGGGGTGGCAGCATCGTCCGCGCTGGCAGCCGTTGCAGAGAGAACCAGCCAAGCGAGTCCGGCGGCGCCGCCCAGGATTACCCGCCGGAGTGGACGGCGCGGGCGTGGCGGGACTGCTGCTGCGTCCACTCGCACACCCCATTTCCCGGAAAGGTCGACGGTTCCCTATAGGGTAAGTCCGCGCGCGGGGGCGAGTCCATAGTGCGCCGTAAACTCTAAGGGCTCAGGCGGCGCAGACGACCGTCACCTCGCGTCGTTCGGATAATACACACCCAGTTGCGCGCGCACCCCGTCGAACAGCCGCATGGTGTTCAGGGAGTCCTCGAGCGGCATTACGGGGCTCTCGGTGAGACCGTGCTGGATGCACCGGGTCACCTCGCGCAGTTCGTAGCTGTAGCCCCGGCCGACGACGTCAAAGGACTCGCTGCGGGTCTCGTCGAAGCCGACCCGTACCTGGAGCTCCTTAGGGTTGTTGATCGATCCGATGGCCTGCAGGAACCCCTGGCTGCCGGCTACGGTCGCCGTCCGGGGGCCGTGCGCCAGCAGGGATGAGGTCAGTTGCGCCTGGGCGCCGTGTTGGTAGCCGAGGGTCAGGGCGTTCTGGGCGTCCACGCCGTCGTCATTAAGCCAGCCCGTGGCGCTGACGGTCTGCGGGAAGCCCAGGGTGCCCAGGGCCCAGAGCAACGGGTACACCGTGATATCCAGCAGTGCGCCGCCGCCATCCTTAGGGGCCCATAGGCGGGAGGTGGGCGAATACGGCGCCGGGAAGCCCAAGTCCGCTCCCACCCACTTGACCTCGCCGATCTCGCCGGAAGCGGCGATCTCGAAGGCCCGCTGCATACTCGGCAGGAAGCGGCTCCACATGGCCTCCATCAGGAACAGACCCTTGGCCCGCGCCAGCGACACCAGCTCGGAGGCCTCCCGCGCGTTGACGGTGAGCGCCTTCTCGCACAGCACGTGCTTGCCGGCGTTCAGGGCCGCCAGCGCGATTTCGTGGTGGTGGGCGTGCGGCGTGGCGACGTACACGACGTCGACGTCGTCATTCGCGAGCAGCCGTTGATAGCCGGTCTGCCCGTTGAGGTCACCGTACGCCCGGGCGAAGCCAAAATCCGCGGCGAAAGCATCCGCCGCCGCCTGGGTACGTGAACTGACCGCGTAGAGCTCGGCGTCGGGGAGGAGCTCCAGGTCGCGGGTCACGGACGCCGCGATGCCTCCCGTGGCGATGACGCCCCAGCGCAGCCTGGCGCCGGTGGCTGTGCGGGGATCGGAGTCCGGCTGGCTGAACAGCCAGGGTGTGGCGATGTGGGCGGTCATGGAGTCATCCTCTCACCCGGGTGCGGAAGATCCCGGTTGTGCACGCCGTGCGGGCGGTTACGCGGGATCCCCTGCCACGATCCGGCTGCGCGCCGGCTCCTCGGTCAGCCGGCCCTGCTGGAGCCGGAAACGCCGATCGGTCTTGTTGGCCAGCGAACGGTCATGGGTCACCACGAGGATGGTGGTGTTGTGGTCGCGGCTGAGCGAGCTGAGGAGCTCAATGATGTGTTCCCCGGTCTGCTCGTCCAGGTTGCCCGTGGGCTCGTCCGCGAGGATCAGCTTGGGGGAGTTGGCCAGCGCACGGGCAATCGCCACCCGCTGCTGCTCGCCGCCGGAGAGCCGGTTGATGCGGCGCGCATGTTTGTCCGGATCGAGCTGCACCTGCTCCAGCAACTCCCGGGCACGCTCCAGCCGGGCGGCCTTCCGGACCCCGGCGAACTCCATCGGCAGCATCACGTTGTCCACCGCGGAGAGGTTGGGGATCAGGTTGAACTGCTGGAACACAAAGCCGATGTCCCTCCGCCGGTACTCGGTGAGCTTGCCGTCCGGCATGCCCGCCAGGCTCATGCCGTTGACGAGTACATCCCCGCTGGTCGGTTTGTCGAGGGCGCCAAGCAGGGACAGCAGGGTGCTCTTGCCGCTGCCGCTCTTGCCCACTATCGAGGCCAGGGTGCCCTGCTCGAGCACGAAGCTGACATCGTTGACCGGCTTGATGGTGCGGTCGCCGGACTTGAACGTGCGGACCAGGTTCTTGACTTCGATCATGGCTACTCTCCTCGGAGGACTTCGATGGGACGGATGCGGGCGGTCAGCAGGGCCGGCACCAGCGCCCCGATGACGGCGACGCCAAACACGGCGGCAACGCCCGCGGCGATGACGCCGGGGGAGGCGCTCGCGGTCACGGAGGTCAGCAGTTGGCCGGCCCCGCCGAAGGGGTTCTGGCCGGGAATCCCGCCGGGCACCCCGGGGCCGCCACGCTGGCCGGCCATGGTCGTGGCGGTGGCCGTGTTGGAACTGATCAGCGCGGAGGCGATGGTGCCGCTGGCGAAGGACGCGACGGCGGCACCCACCACACTGCCCAGGGCGACGAGGACCAGCGCCTCCAGGACGAACTGCAGGCCGATGGTGCGGTTCGGGGCGCCGATCGCCTTCAGCACACCGATTTCCCGGCGGCGCTCGCGCACCAGCATGACCATGATCAGCAGGATGATCAGGCCCGCGGTGGCCAGGGCCGCCACGAAGGCGATAAAGGAAATGTTCTTGACGCTGCCGAGCGAGCTGACCGCAGTTTCGAGGTTGCGCTGGCCCTGGCTGACATCCGCCGCGTCCGTGCCGAGCGCTGCCTGCAACGCCGTCTTGGCGGCGTCGACGTTCTCCAGGGAATTCACCGTGACGATCATCGTGGACAGCTCCCCGGGGAGTTCCGCGAGCGTCTGGGCCGTCGGGAGCGTGAGGTACAGGGCGTTGTTGCCGAAGGCCGTGCCCGCGTCGAACAGGCCCGCCACGGTGAAGCTCTGGTCCTTGACGGTGAACGTCGAGCCGACGGCCAGCCCGTTCTTCTCGGCCAGGGTGGTGCCCAGGAGGGCGGCGGCGGAGGCCGCGGTGTAGTCGCCCAGGCCGGTTCCCTGCGTCAGCTCGAGGGCTTTGCCGGTGGTATCCACCTCGGCTCCGATGCCGGTGGCCGTGATGGGCACGGAGAAGGCCCGCGCGGGGGTGGCGGTGCCGGAACCGCCGGAAGCACCCGTGCTGCCGTCCGCGGCCTGGTTGCGGGTGCCGAGCGTCCCGGGGTCGACGGCGGCGGTGAGGCTCGTGGTGACGGTGGTGGCGGACTGTCCACCGGGCCCGCCCTGGCTGGCTGGACCTCCCTGCGCGCCCGCCTGGGCGGCGGCGGCATCGGCGTTGCGGAGCCGCAGCGCCTTCGTGCCGACGACGGTGCTCACATTGGGCACGGAGGCCGCCGTGGCAGCTTGTTCGGCGGTCAGCGGCTCGCCGCCGCCTTCGAAGCCCTGGCCGCCGGCGGGATTGACGGTCAGCACGGTACCCACCGAGGCGTTCAGCTCTGCGACCTTCCCCGCGACGGCCTGGTTGGCCACCAGCATGGCCAGCGCGAGGCCGATGGCAACCGCCAGCACGGCCACCACGGCCGCTGTCCGGACCTTGTTTCTGAAGGCGTTGCCGATACTCCGGGCAAGGACGCTCACGTGACTCCTAGGGATCTCAGGCCGGCCGGTATGGCCGGCGCCTGATCCCACAGTGGTACGGGCTGCTGTGCGGATCGCCCTCCGGAGCTATGGATCCGCTGTGAAGCGCGGCGGAACGCCGGGCAACAAAAAGCCCCGGCCCGCCAGGTGGCGGGGCCGGGGCCGTTTGTTGTCTAGAACGAACGAACTACTTCGTCAGCGGTCCGAGTACCGGATCGTTGACGTAGGCCGTCTTGACGTTCTCCGAGGTCACGATGACCGGCTCCAGCAGGTATGCCGGAACAACCTTGACCGTGTTGTTGTAGGACTTGTCATCGTTGACCTCAGGCGTCTTGCCGGCCTGGAGGTCCTTGACCATGGTGATGGCGTGCTCCACGAGCTTGCTGGTGTCCTTGTTGATGGTGGAGTACTGCTCTCCGGCCATGATGGACTTCACGGACTCGACTTCGGAGTCCTGGCCGGTAACGACCGGAATCGGCTTGCCGGCAGCCTTGACCGAGGTGATGATGGCGCGGGCCAGCGTGTCATTCGGGGACAGCACGCCGTCGAGCGTTTCACTGCCGTAGGTCCCGGCGAGCAGGGTGTCCATGCGGCGCTGGGCGTTCTCTGCCTTCCAGCCCTGGGTGACGGCCTGCTCGAACGTCGTCTGGCCGGACAGCACCTTGAGGGTGCCGTCGTCGATCTTCGGCTTCAGAACGCTCATGGCGCCGTCGAAGAAGACCTTCGCGTTGGCATCATCCGGGGAACCGGCGAAGAGCTCGATGTTGTACGGGCCTTCCGGCTTCTTGGCCTTCATGCCCTCCAGCAGCGCCTGGCCCTGGAGTTCACCGACCTTGAAGTTGTCGTACGCCACGTAGTAGTCCACGTTGGCGGTGTTCAGGAGCAGACGGTCATACGCGATGATCGTGGCGCCGGACTCCTTGGCCTGCTGGAGCTGGGTGCCCAGCTGTGCACCGTCGATGGCACCGACGATGATGACCTTGGCGCCCTTGGTGATCATGGCGCTGATCTGGTTCTGCTGTTCCGAAACGCCGCCGTTGGCGAACTGCACGTCCGGCTGGAAACCGGCAGTCTTGAGACCGTCGTTGAAGAGCGTCTCCGCCAGGACCCAGTTTTCGCTGGTCTTCTGGGGGAGCGCGACGCCGATCATGGAGTCTTTCGGGAACGCTTCGCCGCCGGCGGTGGAACCGCCGGTGGTGCCGGTGTCGGCGCGGCCGCAGGCTGTCAGCGCCAGTGCCGCAATAGCAGCGATTGCTGCTGCCTTTCCTGCTTTACCAATCATTCGCATTGCTTGGTCCACTTTCTTTAGATGGTGTGCGGAGAATCGTGATGGAGAGGATCAGGGAGCGGATCAGATGCCCTTGGAGATGACCTCTTTGGTGGAAGTGGTCTCGTCGGGCTTCATCTCGCTGCTGCGGCCGAAGTTCTTGAACATCAGCCCGATGATGGATTTCTTGCCCTGGGACTTGTTGTAGACGTCGAACGCAACGGCGATCAGGAGCACAAGGCCCTTGATGATCTGGGTCAGGTCGGCGCCGACGCCGAGGAGCTGCAGGCCGTTGTTCAGCACGGCCATCACCAGGCCGCCGACGATCGAGCCGATCACGGTGCCGACGCCGCCGGTCACCGCTGCGCCGCCGATGAACACGGCCGCGATGGCGTCCAGTTCCCAGCCGACGCCGTCGAACGGACCCGAGGCGGTGGAACGGCCGACGAAGATCATGCCGGCGAGGCCGGCCAGGACGGACATGTTCATCATCACCAGGAAGTTGACCTTCTTGGACTGCACGCCGGAGAGTTCGGCGGCGTGCCGGTTGCCGCCGACCGCGTAGATGTGGCGGCCGATCACGGTCTTGGAGGAGATGAACCCGTAGATGATCACGAGCGCTGCCAGGATCAGGCCTGGGATCGGGAAGGACGTGCCCGGCCGGCCGGTGGCGAACAGGTACGTCGCGTAGAGGATGGCGCCGCAGATCAGGACCAGCTTGACGATGCTGACCCAGGCTTCGGGCACCTCGGCGCCGAGGGCCTTGGCGTTGCGGCGGGAGCGGACCTCGCTGAAGACCACGAAGGCGACGGCGAGCAGGCCCAGCAGCAGGGTGAGGTTGTTGTAGCCGGTGCTCGGCCCGATCTCGGGCAGGTAGCCGGAGCCGATCTTCTGGAAGTCGGCGGGCACCGGGATGGTGTTGGACTTGCCAACATACTGGTTGGCGCCGCGGAAGATGAGCATGCCCGCCAGCGTGACGATGAACGCCGGGATGCCGACATAGGCCGTCCAGAATCCCTGCCAGGCGCCGATCAGTACGCCCAGCAGCAGCCCCATCAGGATTCCGAGGTACCAGGGGATGCCCCAGTCCCGGATGAAGAGGGCCACGCAAACGCCCACGAACGCCGCAACCGAGCCAACGGAGAGGTCGATGTGGCCGGCAATGATCACCAGGACCATGCCAATGGCAAGGATCAGGATGTAGGAGTTGCCGTTGAAGAGGTTGATGACGTTGCCCGGGGTGAGCGTCCGGCCATCAGTTGCAATCTGGAAGAAGATGATCAGGGCCACCAGGGCGAAGATCATGCCGAATTGGCGGGTGTTGCCGCCAAAGAGCTTCTTGAGCGCGTTCATTGTTTCAGTCCTTGTTTCCGGAGTGTTCGGAGTATTCGGAGTACTTAGCCACAGCGGGTCAGGCTGTCTTGCGGGCCGAAGTCATGAGTTTCATGAGGGTTTCCTGGCTGGCTTCGTCCTTGTTCAGTACGCCGGTGATGGCGCCTTCGAAGATGGTGTAGATGCGGTCCGAGAGGCCCAGCAGCTCGGGCAGCTCCGAGGAAATCACGATGACGCCCTTCCCCTGGTTGGCCAGCTGCTGGATGATGCCGTAGATCTCATACTTGGCACCGACGTCGATCCCGCGGGTGGGCTCGTCCAGGATCAGCAGCTCAGGGTCCGTGAACATCCACTTCGCCAGCACCACCTTCTGCTGGTTGCCGCCGGAGAGTTTGGCCACGCCTTCCTCCACCGACGGGGCCTTGGTCCGCAGGGACTTGCGGTACTGCTCGGCGACCGTGAAGACCTTGTTGGCGTCAATCACGTTGTGTTTGCTGACCTTTTTGAGGTTGGCCGAGACCGTGGTGGCTTTGATGTCATCCAGGAGGTTCAATCCGAGGGACTTGCGGTCCTCGGTGACGTAGCCGAGGCCGGCGTCGATGGCCTGCTTGACGGACTTGAGCTCGACCTCCTTGCCGTGCATGTAGACCTGTCCGGAGAGGAACCGGCCGTAGGACCGGCCGAAGACGGAGCGGGCGAGCTCGGTGCGCCCGGCGCCCATCAGGCCGGCGAAGCCGACGATTTCGCCGCGGCGGACGAAGAAGTTGGAGTTCTTGCAGACCATGCGGTCCTGGACCTGCGGGTGTCCCACGTTCCAGTTCTTGACCTCGAAGAAGACCTCGCCGATCTTCGGCTCGTGGTCCGGGAAACGGGATTCCAGGGTCCGGCCCACCATGCCCTTGATGATGCGGTCCTCGTCGACGCCGTCGGCCTTGACGTCCAGGGTCTCGATCGATTTGCCGTCACGGATGATGGTGATGGAGTCCGCGATCTGCTCGATCTCGTTCAGCTTGTGGGAAATGATGATGGAGGTGATGCCGCGGCCCTTCAGGCCGAGCATCAGGTCCAGCAGGTGCTGGGAGTCGGATTCGTTCAGGGCGGCGGTGGGCTCGTCGAGGATGAGCAGCTTCACCGACTTGTTCAGGGCCTTGGCGATTTCGACGAGCTGCTGCTTGCCGACGCCGATTTCCTTGATCGGGGTCTCCGGGTCCTCCCGGAGCCCGACCCGTGCCAGCAGCTCGGTGGAGCGGATCCGGGCCTCGGCCCAGTCGATCACCCCGCGCTTGGTGGGTTCGTTGCCCAGGAAGATGTTCTCCATGATGGACAGCTCGGGGATCAGGGCGAGTTCCTGGTGGATGATCACGATGCCGGCGTGCTCGCTCGCCCGGATGTCCTTGAACTGCTGGACTTCGCTCTGGTACACGATGTCGCCGTCGTAGCTGCCGAAGGGGTAAACCCCGGAGAGCACCTTCATGAGGGTGGACTTGCCGGCGCCGTTCTCACCGCAGATCGCGTGGATCTCACCGGCCTTTACCCGCAGGTTCACCTCGGACAATGCTTTAACGCCGGGAAACTCTTTGGTGATGGAGCGCATCTCGAGAATTATCGGATCGCTGTGCGTGTTGAGGGACGTCATCTGCCCTTACGCCTCCAATGCATGACTTCGTTGTCCGCCCCTGCAAACCGCAGGGTCGTCTGATGGAAAAGTAAACTGGATCACAGGCCTTGTCGTCAAGTCTTTAACGCAACGGCCCGATAACGAAAAGCTCAGCCCCGCCGGATTCCGGCATGCTGGAAGACCAGTGCGGTGGCGCCCAGGGCCTCGGCGCGGTCCCCCAGGGAGGACATCGTGAGCGTTGTTGTCTCACCGATGACGGGTACGGCGTGCCGGACCAGGCCCCGCCGGATCGGGTCCAGCAGCAGCTCGCCGAGTCCCGCAAGCGGTCCGCCGACCACGATCACTTCGGGGTTGATCAGGTTGGCCACGTTGCCCAGCGCACGGCCGACGGCGAGTCCGGCGTCGTCCACCACCCGCAGGGTCGCGGAGTCCCGGGCGAGGGCCTTGCGGACGATGTCCTCCGGAGTGAGCGGCGCGTCCTCGCCGCGGCCCAGGAGTTCGATCATGGTGGTGGTCGAGGCGATGGTTTCCAGGCAGCCGCGGTTCCCGCAGCGGCAGACCAGCCCGTGCTCATGGATGGTCGCGTGACCGATTTCGCCGGTGATCCCCACGTTGCCGTAGTAGGGCATCCCGTTCAGGATCAGGCCCGCGCCGATGCCCGATCCGATCTTGAGGAACAATAGGTTGCTGATGCCGGTGTGCGGCCCCCAGGTGACCTCCGACAGGGCGCCCAGGTTGGCGTCGTTGTCGAGGAAAACCGGGAGATCCAGCGCTTCCTCGAGGCGTTGCAGGATGTTGATGCCCACCCATTCGGGCAGGATGGCGCCCTGCGCCACCGTCCCCGTGCGGCGGTCAATGGGGCCCGGGATGCCGACGCCGGCGCCCACCACCGCGCTGCGTTCCACGCCGCTGCCGGCCAGGAGCCGGTCCAGGAGTCCGACGGCGGCAGTGATGCCCTCCTCGGCGTGGTGGCCCAGCGGGAGCAGGACCGAATCCTCGGCGATCACGTGGTAGCTCAGGGAGGCGAGGACGACGCGCAGGTGCCGGCGGCCGAAGTCGATGCCAACGGCGACGGCACCGTTGCTGTTCAGCCGGACGTTCAGGGCCCGGCGGCCGGAGCTGGTGATCGGTTCGGTGGAGGCCAGGCCGGCGTCCTGCATGATCTTGACGATGTTCGAGACCGTGGCCGTGGAGAGGCCGGTCTGCCGGGCCAGTTCCGCCTGGGTGGAGGGCCCGGCGAGAAGGCATTCAATGATCCGCTGCTGGTTCAAATGCCGGAGCGCGGATTGTGATCCGGGGTTTTTGGTTCGGCTCCTCGTTGAGCGCGTTGGTGAGGGCATGCAATGAAGATTGCCCCATCCGCGCCTTGTAGTCAAGAAGTTAACGCATGGCGGGTCGGGAAGTCCGCTGGCGGGGCCGGTGCGGGGTCCGGCGCGAAGCCTGGAGCGGTGTCCGCCGGGGCGCCCTCAGTGCTTCCGACGGAGCGGGCAGGGCGTTCCGCCCTGCTTCTGCCGCGGCCGGGCGGAAATGCACCGCGACGGCGACGCCGCCGCGTCGCTACGCTGGAGAAGCGAGAGTCCGCCGCCAAGGGCGGACCCAAAGGACGCTGAGGTGGTAATGGTGCTACTGGCCCTGATGCAGGCGAATGCCGCCGTGCTGGACGTGGACGCCAATTGCGCTGCGGTGGATGCCGCCGCCGGCAGGGCTGCCGCGGCCGGCGCCCGGCTGCTCCTCACCCCGGAGCTTTTCCCCGTGGGGTATGCGCCCCTCCGGCTGCGGGCGGAGCTGGACCCGGCGGCGCTGCCCTCCCTCCGGCAGGCCCTCGCGGAGATTGCCCGCAGGAACGGCATTGCGCTGGTCTACAGTCTCCCCGCCGTCACCGCCGCGGGGGAGTGGCAGATTACTGCCACCCTCGTTGATGAGAACGGGGACGAGCTCCTCAGCTACGCCAAGGTCCACCTGTTCGGCCCGGAGGAGCGCCAGGCGTTTGTCCCGGCCGCGGCCAGCCCCGGCGTCGTGGACTTCCACGGGGTCAGGACCTCACTGGTGATCTGCTACGACGTGGAGTTTCCTGAGGCCGTCCGTGCCGCAGCGGTGCGCGGCGCCGAGCTGCTGCTGGTGCCGACGGCCCTCGCGGAGGGATTCGACGCCGTGCCGCAGGTGCTGATCAGGGCGCGGGCACTGGAGAACCACCTGACGGTGGCCTACGCCAACCACTCCGGGACCGAGGACGGCTGCGACTTCCTGGGCGGCAGCGTCATCGCCGCCCCGGATGGCGGGCTCCTGGCCGCGGCCGGAACCGGGGCCGAACTGCTGTTCGCCGAGCTGCCGGAGCCGGACCAGGCTGGGCCGGAAGTAGCCTACCTGTATGATCGCCGGCCGGAGATCTACCGCTCCTGGGGCAGCTGACCGGTACCGGACTCGGGGGCGGCCGGAGCTGCAGTGGCGTCCGGTTCCGGGGGTATCCCGGGCAGCTCGTCCGTGTACTGCAGGGCAATCCAGAGCTCCGCCCGGGCCTGCGCCTGGTTGAGGTCCAGCTCCAGCAGCTCCGCGAGCAGGCCGATCTGCCGGCGGACGCTGTTGCGGTGCATGCCGGTGGTTTTGGCCGTGGCATCCCAGCTGCCGTTCTCGCCGAGCCAGGCGCGGAGGATGCCGAGCAGGGCGTCCCGCCGCTCCGGGGCCAGCGCCAGCACGGGGGCCAGCAGCCGGGCGGCCAGCATGCCGCCTGCCTCCCTGCCGAGCAGCCCGGCCACGGACCAGGTCACGTCATCAACCCGGACGCTGCGTCCGGTGGTCGCGACACGGCCGCGGAGGGACCAGGCCCGCTGGTAGGCCTCTCCCAGGCCGGAGAGCTCGGTGGCGCTCCCGATCACGAGCCGCCAGCCGAGCCGTTCCACACCGGCCAGCAGGGCGTCGTCGACCTTCAGCCGGGTGATGGCGGCAAAGCCGTCGTCGGTGATCTCCACCAGCTTGGTATCAAACATCCGCCGCCACTCCAGCAGCTCCCGCACGGGACTGTCGCCGGTGCGGCCGGCACGGACCGGGGCGGCGCTGCCCGCCGGGCCGTCGGGAGTCCCGGCCGCCTCCGGGCGGATGCCCAGGACCACGCGCAGCTGCCCGGACCGGGTGGAGGAGACGCTCTGCGCCAGCAGGTCCTTGAGCCCGTTGACGTGGCGGGTGCCTCCCGAGACCAGGCTGTCCGGGTGCAGCAGCAGCGCGGTGGCCAGCTGGCTGGGGGCCAGTGAGCCGCTGGTGCGCTGGCGCACCAGCAGTTCCAGCAGTCCGACGGCGGTGGAGACGACGCTGTTCTGGGCCGGGGTCAGCGGGGCGTCGGTGCCAAGGACCAGGGCGCCCAGGTTGGCATCCCGGGTGCTGCGCAACGGGTACCCGAAGACCAGCGCCGATCCTGCCGTGCCGAACGAGTCCAGCTCCACGCGCGGGCCGCTGCCGGAGAGCAGCCTCGCCAGCAGGGGCTGCAGCGCTGCCGCGTCCACACCCGGCGCCGAGGTGGCCCCCGCTGCGCCGGCTGTTCCACGGGCACGCACCCGCCCGTCGGCGCCCACGAGGACTGCCCAGACCGGAACCCGCTGCACCAGGGCGGCCAGGAGCTCATGTTCCGGCCGCGCCGACAGCACGGCCCGCATGAGCTGCCGGTTCGTGTCCGCGAGCTGCCGGAACGTCGTGGCGTTGTCCGATTCCAACAGTTGCGAGAATTCCAGGCCGACGGCGGCGAAGGGAACGGTCTTCGGGACGGCCACGAGGGTCAGGTTGTGCCGTTTGCAGGCCTGCACCACGGTATCGGGCACCGCGTCGAAGTACGGTTCCAGGCCGAAGCCCAGGGCGGAGACGCGCGCTCCGACCAGGCGCTGCACATAGGCATCCACGGATTCCTCGGCGCCGCCCCCGCCCAGGAAGGGGAGGCCGGCCGTAAGCAGGAACTCGCCGTCGAGCAGGTACGGGGTGGGATCCTCCAGCTCGCTCGGCTCCACCCAGCGCAGCCGCTCAGCTCCGTTGCCGCCGTCGTGCAGCACCAGCAGCTCCGGCGGCAGCTGGCGCAGGAACTGCGCCAGGGTGACGAAGCCCAGCCGCTCGGCATCGTCAGCAGCCACGGATGCCACGGGGGTCGCAGGCCGGGGGCGTCGGTGCATTAAGTCTCATGGCTGAAGACTATAGGTCATTTTGCACAACCGTGAGAGCTGGCTCACAAGCCTAGGCTGGACGCGGGGAAAAAGACCACTACGGAAGATAAGGACGTCAACGATGACTGCGCCAACTCTTATTGGAGAACGGCCACCGGCCACCACGGGCCGTCCCGGACTGACTGCGCAGCTGCTTCGCCGCAAGCCGATCGGACAGCTCGTCAGCGAAGCCGAAACCGGCCACGGCGGCACGCGGCTGGTCCGCAGCTTCGGCGTGCTGCAGCTGACGATGATCAGCGTCGGCGCCACCCTCGGCACCGGCATCCTGGTGATCCTGGGCGAATCCGTGCCGCTGGCGGGTCCGGCCATCTGGATCGCCTTCGCGATCGCCGGACTCGCCGCGCTGCTCTCTGCCGTCTCCTACGCCGAAATGGCCGGGATGGTGCCCGCGGCAGGATCGAGCTACTCCTACACGTACGCGACCATGGGCGAAGGCATGGCCTGGATCTGCGGCTGGTGCCTGGTGCTGGAATACGCCGTCTCCGTGGCCGCCGTCGCGGTCGGGGCCGGCCAATACGTCAACGAAGCCCTCGCCGTTTTCGGCCTGGCGCTGCCGGACGCCATCTCGCAGCCGCCCGGAGACGGCGGAGTGCTCAACGCACCGGCGATCGTGATCGTGGTCCTGGCCACGGCGCTGCTGGTCCGCGGCGCCAAGGAAAGCGCCTGGATCAACACGGCCATTGTGGTGGTCAAGGTGGGCATCCTGGTGTTCTTCTGCGCCGTGGCCTTCACCGCGTTCACCGCCGCGCACTTCGAACCGCTGATGCCGATGGGCGCCGCCGGCGTCTCCGCCGCCGCCTCCCGGGTGTTCTTCTCCTACATCGGATTCGACGCAGCCTCCACGGCCGGCGAGGAGGCCCGCAACCCGAAGCGCGACCTGCCCCGGGCCATCCTGCTCTCCATGGTGATCGTCACGACCATCTACGTGCTGGTCGCCGTCGCCGCGATCGGCGCCCGGCCCTGGGGCTGGTTCGACGGCACCGAAGCTGCCCTCGTGAAGATCCTGGAAGAGACCACCGGGCAGCCCTGGATTGCGCTGGTGTTCGCCGTCGGGGCCGTGCTGGCCATCGCCAGCATCGTGCTGACCGTCCTCTACGGCCAGACCCGCATCCTGCTGTCGATGGCACGGGACGGCATGGTGCCCAGGATCTTCGGCCGCGTCTCGCCCCGCACCGGCACCCCGGTTGCCGGAACCCTGATTGTGGGCTCCGCCGTCGCCCTCACCGCCGGCCTCGTCCCGCTCGGAGCGCTGGCGGACGCCACCAGCATCGGCACGCTCTTCGCCTTCGCCCTGGTCAACGTCGCGGTCATCTACCTGCGTCGCCACCGGCCCGAACTCACGCGCAGCTTCCGCGTCCCGCTGTTTCCGCTGACCCCCATCCTCGGCGCCGCCATGTGCGGCTACCTCATGCTCAACCTGGGCGCGGACACCTGGGTGGTCTTTGGACTGTGGATGCTAGTGGGCCTGGCCGTCTACTTCGGCTACGGCCGCAGGCACTCCCGGGTAGCGGCACTCAGCCACGAGGAATACCGTGAACTATCCGCCGCGTCCCCGGCCGACTCCACGCCCACGCCCGAACCGATGAAAGCACACCACTGATGACAACCGCCACAGAACTCCCGGCCCCCGGACCGGCAGCGCCGGGTTCCGGCGACCAGCCTCCCATCACCATGCTGAACCCAGACTTTCCGTTCAGCTACGACCATTACCTGGCCCATCCGGACGGCCTGGGCGCCATCCCGGCCGGGCTCCACGGAACCGAAGTGGCCGTCGTCGGCGCGGGGCTCTCCGGGCTGGTGGCGGCCTACGAGCTGATGAAACTGGGCCTGCGCCCGGTCCTATACGAAGCGGACCAGATCGGCGGGCGGCTGCGGACCGCGGCCTTCCCCTCCGCTGCCGGCGTCGTCGCCGACCTCGGCGGGATGCGCTTCCCGGTCTCGGGGAAGGCCTTCTACCACTACGTCGAGCTGCTCGGACTGGAAACCCAGGAGTTCCCCAACCCGCTGGCGGCGGCCACCTCCAGCACGGTGATCGAGCTCGCCGGGCAGAAGTACTACGCCCGCACGCCGGCGGACCTCCCGCCGTTCTTCCGGGAAGTCGCGGAGGCCTGGAAGGCGGCCGTCAACGACGGCGCCAAGTTCGCCGAGATGCAGGACGCCATCCGCGCCCGGGACACCGCCCGGATCAAGGAGCTGTGGAACGCGCTGCTGCCCCTGCTGGATGAGCAGACCTTCTACGGTTTCATCGCCGGCAGCGACTCCTTCAAGCAGGCCGGTTTCGCCCACCGCGAGGCGTTCGGACAGGTGGGCTTCGGCACGGGCGGCTGGGACACGGACTTCCCCAACTCCATCCTGGAAATCCTGCGGGTCGTCTACACCGACGCCGACGACGCGCACCGGCTCATTGCCGGCGGAGCGCAACGGCTCCCGGAAGCGCTCTGGCAGCACGCGCCGTCGGGCATGGCCCACTGGCCCGAGGGAACGTCGCTGGCATCGCTGCACGCCGGTGCGCCGCGGGGCGCCGTGGACCGGATCGCCCGGGACGGCAACGGCGACTTCCGCCTCCGGGAGCGGTGGGGGCGCGAGGCGGCCTACCCGGCTGTTATCACCACCTGCCAGTCATGGCTGCTCTCGACGCGGATCCACACCGAGGAAACCCTGTTCCCGGCGGAACTGTGGACCGCGATCGAACGCTCGCACTACATGCAGTCGTCCAAGACCTTCGTGATGGTTGACCGGCCCTTCTGGAAGGACATCGATCCCGCGACCGGCCGCGAGGTCATGTCCATGACGCTGACGGACCGGCTGAACCGTGCCACCTACCTGCTGGACAACGGACCGGACCAGCCCGCGGTGATCCTGCTCTCCTACACCTGGAACGACGACGCGCTCAAATGGCTGGCCCTGGACGCGGACCAGCGGGTCGAGCTGATGCTGCACTCGCTCGCGCAGATCTACCCGGACGTGGACATCGCCGGCCACATTGTCGGCCAGCCCATCACTGTCTCGTGGGAAGCCGACCCCAACTTCATGGGCGCCTTCAAAGCCAACCTGCCGGGGCATTACCGCTACCAGCAGCGCCTCTTCAGCCACTTCAAGCAGGACAGGCTCCCGGAGGGTCAGCGCGGGATCTTCCTGGCCGGCGACGACGTGTCCTTCACCGCCGGGTGGGCCGAAGGCGCCGTGACCACCGGACTGAACGCGGTCTGGGGCGTCGTCAACCACCTGGGCGGGTCATCAGCCGCCGGGAACCCGGGCCCGGGCGATGTGCTCGACGAACTGGGCCCGATCCCGCTGGACTAGGTGCTCAGCCGTGCAGTTCGCGGTGCGCGCGGGCCAGCTCCTGGTAGTGCGCCGCGTTCTGCTGCACGCCCGCGAACTCCTCGTCGGTCAGCTCACGGCGGACCTTGGCCGGCACCCCGGCGACCAGAGAGCGGGGCGGGACCACGGTGCCTTCCAGTACGACGGCGCCCGCGGCCACGAGCGAGCCGGCGCCGATCACGGCGCCGTTAAGGATGGTGGCGCTCATGCCGATCAGGCAGTCGTCCTCGACCGTGCAGCCGTGCACGACGGCGCTGTGGCCGACGCTGACCCGGGCGCCGACCGTGCAGGGGAATCCCGGGTCGGCGTGCAGCACCACGTTGTCCTGCAGGTTGCTGCCGGCGCCCACGCTGATCGCGGCGGTGTCGGCGCGGACGGAGACGCCGTAGAAGGCGCTGGAGTTCTCGGCGAGCGTTGCCTTGCCGATCACCGAGGCGCTCGGCGCGATGAAGGCGGATTCGTGGACGGCCGGGGTGTCCCCGGCGAAAGCGTAAATGGGAGCCATGCCTCCAGCCTAGGACACACCCTCAACCCGTTGCGCTATCACTTGTGGTGGTTCTCAGGGCTGAGAACCACCACAAGTGATAGGTCAACGGGGGTTGAAGCCGGGCCGGGGCTGAGTAGGATCGGGGCCATCAAAGGCCCTGTCCGGAAGGTGGCCCGTGGTGACTGAAAACGGGAAGTTCCGACGATTGATGCGGCGGCTGGAAAACTGGGACCGCCTCGACCCGGCGGTCCGGGCGGCGGAGCCGCTTGCAGGCCGGCTGGTGGCCAACCCCCGGCTGCGCAGCTTCTTCCGGGGTGACGCCACCGGCAGCATACCGCACGCCGTCGCCACCGATGTGCCGTTCGGGGCCTGGTTCATGGCGATCTTCCTGGACTTTTTCCCCGACGAGGGCACCCGCCGGGCGGCCTCCCGGCTGGTGGCCCTCGGCGTCGTCGCGGCCGGCCCCACGGGAATCACCGGCTGGGCCGAATGGGCCCGGGCGGACCACGCCACCCGACGCGTCGGCGTCGTCCACGCCGCGGCGAACGGCACGGCGACGCTGATCTTCCTGGCCTCCTGGGCCGCACGGTCCCGCGGCCGGCATGACCTGGGCGTCCGGCTGGCCCGGCTGGGCGGCGTCGTGCTGATTGTTGGAGGTTTCCTGGGCGGCTACATGCGCAGCGTGCGCCGCCCCTGACCCGTTGACCTATCACCTATGGTCCCTCTCAGCGCTGGGAACAACCAGAACTGATAGCTCAACGGGTGTTTTCAGGCGGGGGAGCGGAGCACCGTGAAGCCGGGACCCTGCTCGGGAAGGCCGTGCTCCGGAAGGCCCTGTTCGGGAAGGCCCTGTTCGGGGAGGACGACGGCGATCGGCGCGCCGGGCGCCGCCACCCGCCACAGTTCCCGGACGACGTCGTCCCATTCCTCCGGGGGCAGTCCCGCGAGGGCGTCCACCGCCCACACGGACGGGAACACCGAGTCGGCAAAGGGCAGGGAGCCGGCCGCCGCGACCGAGGCCTCCAGGCCCCGGGCCCGCGCCGAGTGGATGTTCTCCTCGGACGGGTCGACGCCGGTGAAATGGATACCGGACTGGACAAAGCGCAGCCCGTCCGAGCCCTGGCCGCAGTCCAGGCCCAGGACGCCCTTGCGCCCCTCGGCCTTGAGCAGGGCCACGAACTCGGTCAGCGGGTCTTCCGGGGAAAGTGCCATACCCCTATTCAATGACCGCCGTCAGCTGAAAACAACCGGGCTCAGTTGAAAACAACCGTCCGGTTCCCGTCGAGCAGGACCCGGTGCTCGGCATGCCACTGCACGGCCTGGGCCAGCGTGCGGCCCTCCACGTCGCGGCCCATCTGGACGAACTGCTCGGCCGTGCGCCGGTGGTCCACCCGGATGACTTCCTGCTCGATGATCGGCCCCTCGTCCAGGGCAGCCGTGACGTAGTGCGCGGTGGCGCCGATGAGCTTCACGCCCCGGGCGTGCGCCTGGTGGTAGGGCTTGGCGCCCTTGAAGGACGGCAGGAAGGAGTGGTGGATGTTGATGGCCTTGCCGGTCAGCTGCTGGCAGAGTTCGTCGGAGATGATCTGCATGTAGCGGGCCAGGACCGTGAGCTCGACGTCGTGCTCGGCCATCAGCGCCCGCAGCTGGTCCTCGGCCTGGACCTTGGTCTCCGGGGTGACCGGGATGTGGTGGAAGGGGATGCCGTAGAACTCGGCCAGGCCCGCCAGGTCCCGGTGGTTGGACACGATGGCGGGGATCTCGATCGGCAGGGTGCCGGAGCGCTGCAGGAACAGCAGGTCATTGAGGCAGTGCGCGGACGTGCTGGCCATCAACAGGGTGCGGACCTTCCGGCCGGCCGGGTTGAGGCTCCATTGCATACCGAAGGCCTGGGCGACGGGCTCCAGGGCGGCCTGGAGCTCCAGCTGGGAGGAGGCCGTTGTGGCCTCGACGCGCATAAAGAAGGTGCCGGTGCTCTGGCTGCCGTACTGCTGCGAGTCCGTAATATTGCAGCCCGCGACGAGCAGGGCGCCTGCGACGGCGTGCACGATTCCGGGGCGGTCCGGGCAGGAGAGGGTGAGGATATAGGAAGCAGTCAGCTGGTCGTCAGTCACGGAAGATAAGCCTACCCGCGGTCAACCATGAGCTGGGTCCGGGCCGCCGGTCTGGGGTAGTCTGGAACGGTCGCAACTGGCGTTGGGTGGCTAACCACCAGGGAGTGGCACTCACGAAGACCACGGATCGTACGCCTGGGCCGAGGGTCATGTTTTTCCGGTTGGCAGCACCCCGCTGCCGGCCCGCATCGGCGCCCACTGCGGGTGCCGGCCACTTGGCGCGTCCCCGTTTCCCGGGGCCGTAATCTTGGGGCGCCGCCGCGGGCCAGCCGGTAACCTGACCTTAAGCAGTGCCCGTTGCCTAGCCAGGAGTTCCCCCGTGACCACCTCTCTTAGCCTTTCTTCAGCCGCCGTGAGCAACCAGCCGCTGGCCGACCTTGACCCTGAAATCGCAGCCGTCCTTGCCCAGGAGCTGGGCCGCCAGCGCGGCACCCTGGAAATGATCGCCTCCGAGAACTTCGCGCCGCGCGCTGTGATGGAGGCCCAGGGCTCGGTCCTGACCAACAAGTACGCCGAGGGTTACCCGGGCCGCCGCTACTACGGCGGCTGCGAGTACGTCGACATCGCCGAGCAGCTCGCGATCGACCGGGTCAAGGAGCTCTTCGGCGCCGAATACGCCAACGTCCAGCCGCACTCCGGCGCCCAGGCCAACGCCGCGGCGCTTTCCGCGATGATCACCCCGGGTGACAAGATCCTGGGCCTGTCCCTGGCCCACGGCGGCCACCTGACCCACGGCATGAAGCTCAACTTCTCCGGCAAGCTCTACGAGGTCGCCGCGTACCAGGTCGAGGAAGACAACTTCCGCATCGACATGGACAAGCTCCGCGCGCAGGCCATCGCCGAGAAGCCCCAGGTGATCATCGCCGGCTGGTCCGCCTACCCGCGCCACCTCGACTTCGAGGCCTTCCGCTCGATCGCCGACGAGGTGGGCGCCCTGCTCTGGACCGACATGGCGCACTTCGCCGGCCTCGTGGCCGCCGGTCTGCACCCGAGCCCGGTCCCGTACTCCGACGTCGTCACCTCCACCGTGCACAAGACCCTCGCCGGCCCCCGCTCCGGCGTGATCCTGGCCAAAAAGGAGTGGGCCAAGAAGATCAACTCCAACGTCTTCCCGGGCCAGCAGGGCGGACCGCTCATGCACGTGATCGCCGCCAAGGCCGTCGCGTTCAAGATCGCCGGCACGGAAGAATTCAAGGAGCGCCAGGAGCGCGTCCTCGAGGGTGCCCGGATCATCGCCGACCGCCTCAACCAGTCCGACGTGTCCGACGCCGGCGTCTCCGTCCTGACCGGCGGCACCGATGTGCACCTGGTCTTGGTGGACCTGCGCAACTCCCAGCTCGACGGCCAGCAGGCCGAAGACCTCCTGCACTCGGTCGGCATCACGGTCAACCGCAACGCCGTGCCGTTCGACCCGCGCCCGCCGGTGGTCACCTCCGGCCTGCGCATCGGCACCCCGGCCCTGGCCACCCGCGGCTTCGGCGCCCAGGAGTTCACCGAGGTCGCCGAGATCATCGCGACCGCGCTGAAGGCGGGTTCCGCCACCGACATCGAGGCGCTCCAGTCCCGCGTGGACAAGCTCGCCGCCGATTTCCCGCTGTACCCGCAGCACGAGCAGTGGTAGGCCATGACTTCTGCTGAAACCGCACAAACGGCTGAAACCGCGCGGATTCTCGACGGCAAGGCCACCGCCGCCACGATCAAGGCGGAACTGACCGAACGCGTCGCCGCGCTGAAGACCCGCGGGATCGTCCCGGGCCTGGGCACCATCCTGGTCGGTTCCGACCCGGGCAGCACCTGGTACGTCGGCGGCAAACACAAGGACTGCGCCGAGGTGGGCATCACGTCCATCCGCCGCGACCTGCCGGAGGAGACCACCCAGGAGGAGTTGCTGGCCGTGGTCCGGGAGCTTAACGACAACCCGGAATGCACCGGCTACATCGTCCAGCTCCCGCTGCCGGCGCACATCGACCAGGACGTCATCCTGGAGGCCATGGACCCCGAGAAGGACGCCGACGGCCTGCACCCAATGAACCTCGGCCGGCTCGTGGCCAACGTCAGCGGCCCAATGAAATCCCCGCTGCCGTGCACCCCCAAGGGCTGCGTGGAGCTGCTCACCCGGCACGGCATCAACCTCAACGGCAAGCGCGTCCTGGTGGTGGGCCGCGGCGTCACCATCGGCCGCCCGGTGGGACTGCTGCTGACCCGCAAGGACGTCAACGCCACAGTCATCCTGGCCCACACCGGCACCGTCGACCTGCCCGCCGAACTCCGGCAGGCCGACGTCGTGATAGCCGCGGCCGGCCAGCCGCACATGATCAAGGCGGGGGACCTTAAGCCGGGCGCCATCGTGCTCGACGTCGGCGTCAGCCGCGTCGATGACGGCTCGGGCAAGGCGGTGGTCACCGGGGACGTGGACCCCGCCGCGGCCGACGTCGCCGCCTGGCTCTCGCCGAACCCCGGCGGAGTGGGCCCGATGACCCGCGCCATGCTGCTGGCCAACGTGGTCGAAACCGCCGAACGCCATCTGGCAGAGGCGGGCACCTCAGGCGCCGCCTGAGCTCCGCCTGCGCCCGAGTCTCTTCCGCGCCTGAGCCTCTCCCGCGCACGGGGCGCCCCTCCTTCCCGGAGGTGGCGCCCCGGGGCGTTTAAGCCCCGGACATCACGGAATGGCAATCGTCTGGATTTTTTTACGAAAAGACTCTTTCATAGTTCGGCGGTATCCACTACCGTGATTCGGGTGCCTGAACTAGTCTCAAGAGAATCCTCAGCCAAGGAAGCCTCCCAAAAGGACGCCCCATTGAGCAGCCCCTCCGAAACCGGCCCGCCGCAGTACGTGATCACAGCCGAAAACCTCACGAAGCGCTACGGCGACGTGGCCGCCGTGGACGGTATCTCCTTCTCCGTGACCGCCGGTGAGGCCTTTGGCCTGCTGGGCCCCAACGGCGCCGGCAAGTCCACCACCATGAAGATGATCGGCGGGGTGTCCCAGCGGACCTCCGGAATCCTGAGCATCATGGGCCTGGACCCGGACCAGAACGGGCCGGAAGTCCGCGCGCACCTGGGCGTCGTCCCGCAGCAGGACAACCTCGACGAGGAACTCAAGGTCCGGGACAACCTCCTGGTCTACGGGCGCTACTTCGGCCTGCCCATGAGCTACCTCAGGCCCAAGGCCGACGAGCTGCTGGAGTTCGCGCAGCTCACGGACAAGGCCAAATCCAAGGTCGACGCGCTCTCCGGCGGCATGAAGCGCCGCCTCACAATTGCTCGCTCCCTCATCAACGAACCCCGGATCCTGCTCCTGGACGAACCCACCACCGGGCTCGACCCGCAGGCCCGGCACATCCTCTGGGACCGGTTGTTCAGGCTCAAGGAGCAGGGCGTCACCCTGATCCTCACCACCCACTACATGGACGAGGCCGAGCAGCTCTGCGACCGCCTGATCGTGGTGGACAAGGGCAAGATCATGGCCGAGGGCTCGCCCGCCAGCCTGATCCGCGAGTACTCCACCCGGGAGGTCCTCGAGCTGCGCTTCGGCTCGGAACGCAACGCCACGGTCGGCGCCGAACTCGAAGGCATCGGCGAACGCCTGGAAACCCTGCCGGACCGCGTCCTGATCTACGCCCACGACGGCGAGGCCGCCCTCGAGGAGGTCTCCGCCCGCGGACTGCGCCCGGTGACCTCGCTGGTGCGCCGGTCCTCACTCGAGGACGTCTTCCTGCGCCTGACCGGCAGGAGCCTCGTTGACTAGGAAAGCCCCGCTGCCGGAACCGGCAGCCGCTACCGGCGCGGCCCCGGGCGCCCCGGCCTCTCCCGTCCTGCGCGCGCATTCGCCGGAGGTCTCGGCCGCCCGGGCCCGGCGCTGGGGGGCCCTCTACTTCGCCGAACACGTCCTCCGGGTGATGAAGAGCTACGGCTGGACCATCGTGATGTACGGCGTGGGGCAGCCCGTCGCGTACCTCTTCGCGATGGGCGTGGGACTGGCCACCCTGGTCGACACCAACAGCGAGGCCGGCTTTGGCGGGGTCAGCTACCTGACCTTCATCGCACCGGCACTGTTGATCTCGGCCGCGGTCATGACGGCGGCGAACGAATTCACCTTTCCGGTGATGGACGGTTTTAAATGGCGCCGGGTCTACTACGGGCCGCACGCCTCGCCGCTGACCCCGCAGCAGATCGCCCTCGGGCAGATCATCGCCGTCACGGTGCGCTTCGCGCTGCAATCCGCCATCTACTTCGGCGTGGTGGCGCTCTTCGGGGCGTCGCCGAGCGGCTGGGGCTGGGTCTCGATCCTGGTCGCCACCCTCGCCGGGCTGTCCTTCGGGCTGCCGCTGATGGCCTACGCCGCCTCGATCAAGGAGGACAAACGCCAGTTCGCCATGGTGATGCGCTTCATCGTGATGCCGCTGTTCCTGTTTTCCGGCACCTTCTTCCCGCTGGACACCCTGCCCCTCGCCGTGCGCTGGATCGGCTGGATCTCCCCGATCTGGCACGGCACCGAGCTGGGCCGGGTCTTCAGCTACGGCTACCAGGAGCCCCCGCTGCTGACCATCGCACACCTCGTCTTCCTGCTGGTCCTCACGGTGGTGGGCTGGGTCCTGGCCAAACGCCAGTTCATCAAAAGGATGGCCGGATGAGCGCCGTCACCTCCAGCCACAGCGCCACCGAGGCTGCCCGCAACCGGAAGTTCGGGCCGCTGTACTCCCGCAACGTCCGCGCCGTCGTCGCCCGCGGGCTGATGGCCACCAAGAGCAGCAACTGGATGGTCATGCTCTCCGGTTTCTTCGAACCCGTGCTGTACCTGATCTCAATGGGCGTCGGCCTGGGCGCGATCGTCGGCTCGGTGCAGGGGCCCGGCGGCGGGGAGATCTCCTACGCCGCCTACATCGCCCCGGCGCTGCTGGCCGTGTCCGCCATGAACGGCGCCGTCTATGACTCCACCTGGAACGTCTTCTTCAAGATGAACTTCGCCAAGCTGTACCAGGGCATGCTCTACACCTCCCTGGGCCCGCTCGACGTCGCCATGGGGGAGATCTTCCTGGCCCTGCTGCGCGGCCTGATGTACGCCACGGGGTTCACCGCGGTGATGGGGGTGATGGGGCTGATCACGACGCCGTGGGCCATCCTGATGATCCCGGCCGCGGTGCTCATCGCCTTCGGCTTCGCGAGCTTCGGCATGGGCATCACGAGCTTCATGAAGACGTTCCAGCAGATGGACTGGATCAACTTCGTGATGCTGCCGATGTTCCTGTTCAGCGCCACCTTCTACCCGCTCAGCGTGTACCCGCAGTACATCCAGTGGCTCATCCAGGCCATGCCGCTGTGGCACGGCGTGGAATTGCTCCGGCAGATCAGCGTGGGCGTTTTCACCCCGGCAACGGCGGTGCACATCGGCTACTACCTCGTGATGATCGCCTTCGGAGTGCTGCTCACCACCGGCCGGCTGCGCCGGCTGTTCCTCAAATAGGTCCCTGAAATCGAGGCCCGCTCCGAGGTCCTCCGTTCGCCCCGGGTGGAAGGTGCCCGGGGCGGCGCGAGGGTTTGCGATAATGGGCTCATGCAATCTCTGGGCAACCCCGCGTCTTCCAAGCCGTCCCCGAACAGCGCCGCAGGCAAGTTCTCCATGTTCCGCATCAGCGGACCCGGGATGATGGTGTTCATCATCGCCTTCGTCGTCGCGGTCATCTTTGCTGCGAACCAGAACGACGTCGTCGGCTGGCTCGTGGCGATCATCGCCGGCTTCTGGCTCGCCCTGGCCTCCTTCGTGGTCTTCAGCATCCAGAAGGCAGCCAGGAAGGCCGGCGCCAAGCTCACCGAAGCGCAGAACGCCTTCAACGCGGCCGCCGGCCGGGCGCCGTCGTCGGGCAGTGTTGACCACGGCGGCACGCGCCTCGTGCAGGCCCGCCGCGAATCCGACGAGGTCCGGGACCTGAAACTCGACCACTCGTTCAAGATTGTGCAGGTGCAGGTCCGCGTGGTCGAGCAGGAGCGGGCAAAGGGCGCCGCCTCGGACCAGGACACGATCCGCCGGGCACTCGAGACCATCGAGATCACCGCCACCAACGCCCGGGACATGATCAAGTCCTCTGGCACTGACGAACCTGTCGCCGGAACCATTGTCGACTAGAGTGGATCGGGTGAGTTCGGCATTGAAGAAGGACAACCTTCGCATCGCATCAGTCAACGTCAATGGCCTCCGTGCCGCCTACAGGAACGGCATGGCGGAATGGCTTGAGCCCCGCGAAGTGGACATCCTCTGCCTGCAGGAAGTCCGCGCGCCTGACGCGATCGTCCACGAACTGCTCGGCGAGGGCTGGTACATCCTCCACGCCGAAGCCGAAGCCAAAGGCCGCGCCGGCGTCGCCATCGCCTCCCGGACCGAACCCCTGCAGACCCGCGTGGGCATCGGGGACGACTACTTCGCCACCGCCGGCCGCTGGGTCGAAGCGGACTACACCGTCCGCAACGCGGAAGGGGAGGCCTCGCAGCTGACCGTGGCCAGCGCCTATGTGCACTCCGGCGAGGCAGGCACCCCGAAGCAGGACGACAAGTTCCGTTTCCTCGACGTCATGCTCAACCGGCTTCCCGAGCTGGGCAAACACAGCGACCACGCCCTCGTGGTGGGCGACCTCAACGTCGGCCACACGGAACTGGACATCAAGAACTGGAAGGGCAACGTCAAACGTTCCGGCTTCCTGCCGGAAGAGCGGGCGTACTTCGACCGGTTCTTCGGCGATATCGGCTGGAAGGATGTTCACAGGGGCCTGGCGGGTAACGTCGACGGCCCCTACACTTGGTGGTCGCAACGGGGACAGGCCTTCGACAACGACACCGGCTGGCGCATTGACTACCACATGGCCACGCCCGCTCTCGCTGCTGCCGCAGTCTCAGCCGTTGTCGACCGGGCACCGTCCTGGGATACACGCTTCTCCGACCACGCCCCGCTGGTAGTGGACTACCGGCTCTAGTCTTAAGGCTCCCACGCATGACTTCTCCTTCCACTGTGACCCCGGTCAACGACGCTGCCGCCGAAACCGCCACTGCCACAGCAGCCGCAGACGCGGCCTCCGCCGTCTCCAGCTCCGCTGTCCCTCTGGGGGTCCGGCAGCGCATCCTCTCGGGCATGCAGCCCTCGGCGGATTCCCTGCACCTGGGCAACTACCTTGGCGCCCTGGTGAACTGGGTCCGGATGCAGGATGAGTTTGACGCCATTTTCTTTATTCCTGACCTGCACGCGATCACGGTTCCGCAGGATCCGGCCGAACTGGCCCACCGCACCCGGGTCACGGCCGCGCAGTACATTGCCGGCGGCGTGGATGTGGACAAGTGCACGCTCTTTGTCCAGTCCCAGGTGCCCGAGCACGCCCAGCTCGCCTGGGTCCTGAACTGCATCACCGGCTTCGGCGAGGCCTCCCGGATGACCCAGTTCAAGGACAAGGCCTCACGGCACGGCTCGGACCAGGCCAGCGTTGGCCTGTTCACCTACCCGGTCCTGCAGGCCGCGGACATCCTCCTCTACCAGCCGCACGGTGTGCCGGTGGGAGAGGACCAGCGGCAGCACGTGGAACTCAGCCGCGACCTTGCCCAGCGGTTCAACTCCCGCTTCGGCGAGACTTTCAACGTTCCGGCGCCTTTTATCCAGAAGGAATCGGCGAAGATCTACGATCTGCAGAACCCCACTGCCAAGATGTCCAAATCGGCGGAATCGCCGGCGGGGCTGATCAACCTCCTGGACGATCCCAAGGTCATCGCCAAGCGGATCAAATCCGCGGTGACGGACGCGGAGACGGAGATCCGTTTCGACCGCGAGTCCAAGCCCGGGGTGTCCAACCTCCTGACCATTTACTCCGCGATCACCGGGCAGAGCGTGGAGTCCCTCGTCGCGGCCTATCAGGGCAAGATGTACGGCCACCTCAAGGTCGACCTCGCCGAGGTTGTCGCGGAGCGCCTGACCCCCATCCGGGACCGGGCCAACGAACTGCTGGACGACCCCGCGGAGCTTGACCGGCTGCTGGCGCTTGGCGCCGACAAGGCCCGCGAGATCGCGTCTGTCACCCTGCGCGACGTCTACGCCAAGGTGGGGTTCCTGCCCTACGCCGGATCCCAGGGAGTCCGCTAGCGCAATGTCCTCCGTCAGCAAAGTCACCGCCAAAGAGCCGGGCCGCACCACGGCGCGTGCCGGCAGCAGCACGGCTCACGAGATCCAGGACGCCGAGGGCAACGGACAGCGCAGCGAAGGCATCAGTATCGGCGTGATCCTGGGGTTCCCGGCGGAAATCGCCGAGGAGCTCCAGCGCTGGCGGGCGTCCTTCGGGGACCCCATGGCGGGCGTCATCCCCGCCCACATCACGCTGGTGACCACCACCACGACCCAGGACTGGGAAGCGACCCGCAACCATGTACGTGAGGTCGCGAGCAAGCAGGAGCCCTTCAACGTGACCATCGCCGGGACCGGATCCTTCCGGCCCGTGTCTCCCGTGGTGTTCCTCAACGTTGAGGACGGCTTCGGCGATTGCGTCAGCCTGCACCAGCAGCTGCAGGCCGGACCGCTGGAGCGGGAACTGCCGTTTGCGTACCATCCGCACGTCACCGTCGCCCACGACGTCGCGCCCGAGAGCCTTGATGAGGCCGAAACGGTGCTCAAGGATTACAGGGCCACGTTCCCGGTGGCTAGCATGGGTCTCTACGAGCACGATGACAACGGCATCTGGCAGCTACGGGAAGAGCTTGACTTTGGGACCGAATCTGACAACGACCGAGGCGAGGACGGTGCAGCAGGCACCCACTGAGCCGCCGCTTCCCACCGAGCTGGCCCGGCTGAAACTGGAAGTCATCCGGAAACAGGTTGAATGGGGAAAGGTCCGTCGCTCCGGCGGCGGCCGGATGGCGTCGCTGATGGCGATGGTGCCGTGGCTGCTCGCCCGGCTCAACACCGTGCGTCCGCTCCGCGCCTTCCAGCACTACAACCTCCAGCACGGCCCGCTGATGAGTGCCGGCATCGGGTTCAGGATGTTCTTCTCCGTCACCGGTCTGCTGGCCACCGGTTTCTCCCTGGCCGGCCTCTTCCTGAGCGGACAGCCCGCGCTGCTGGACCAGATCATCAGGAGCGTGGCCATGACCGCGCCCGGCCTCCTGCAGGTCAACGGCAGCGAGGGGCTGGTTGACCCCTATGAGCTGCTGAACCCCGCCAGCCTCGGCTGGGCCGCCGTGATCGCCGCCGCCGTAACGGTCTTCACGGCCCTGGGCTGGATCAGCGGTATCCGCGACGGCGTGCGGGGCATGATGCGGCTGGGACCGCGGGGGATGAACCCGGTCCTGCAGATCCTGCGCGACGCCGGCACCCTGCTGCTGCTCGGGGTGGCGCTCGTGACCAGCGCGGCCGCCTCGCTGGTGTTCGGCACGGCGGCTGGCTGGGTGGCCGCGACGCTGAACCTCGATCCGCTGCTGGCCGGGCCCCTGACGACCTTGGTCACGATCCTCGTGCCGCTGCTGCTCGGCTGGGGCACCGCCCTGATCATGTTCCGGGTGGCCGCGGGGCTGAAGCTGGCCCGCCGTTCACTCCTGGAAGGGACCCTCCTGGCCGCGGTGGGGACCACGGTGCTGCAGATCTTCAGCACCCAGCTGCTGGCCAGTGCCGGACGGAACCCCATCCTGGCACCCTTCGCCATCATCATCGGCCTGCTGATCTGGTTCAACCTGGTCAGCCAGGTTTACCTGATCTGCGCCTCGTGGGTGGCGATCCGGGAGGAGGACCTCAACCGCGAGCCGGCCGGCAAAAAGACCGGTTGGGGCCCCCGCCAGGTCCAGCCGGGCAAGACGCCCGTGGAGTCCGGGGAGAGTCCCCGCCCGCCCGCGGCTACGCGGTGGCGTCGAGGTACTGGTCGGCCCAGGCTGAAATAATCCTCGCGGCGCGCGCCGCCTGGCCCTTGGCCGTCAACAGGTGGTCGCTGCCCTCGAGCGAGACGAAGCTGCGCGGGTGCCGTGCGGTCTGGAAGATGGTGCTGGCATTCTCGATGCCGACCGTGTTGTCGGTGGGGGAGTGCAGCACCAGCAGCGGCTTTCCCAGCCGCCGGATGCAGTCCGTCAGGTCGGCGTTCTCCAGGTCCTCGACGAAGTGCCGGCGGATCTCCACCCGTTTGCCGCCCAGGTCCACCTCGGCGCTGCCCTCGCTGAGGATCCGGTCCAGGGCGGCGTCAAAGACGTGCGCCACATGATTGGGGGAGAACGGCGCGCCCACGGTGGCGACGGCGTCGAGCTCCGGGATCTCCTGCGCGGCCGCCAGGACAGCGGCCCCGCCGAAGGAGTGGCCCACGAGCAGTGAGACCGGCCGGCCGGAGTCGCGCATGAATTCGGCGGCCGTCACGGTGTCCGCCACCTTGTGGCTGAAGGAGCCCTCGGACCAGAGGCCGGCGGATTCGCCGAGGCCAAGGTTGTCGAAGCGGAGCATGCCCACCCCGTTGTCGGCCAGGGCCTTGCACATCCGCGAGGCCGAGGGGCTGTCCTTGCCCAGCGTGAAGCCGTGCGAGAACACGCCCCAGCCTTTCACCGGGCCATCGGGGACGTCGATGATGCCGGAGAGGAGCTCGCCGGTGGAACCCTGGAAGGAGACTTTTTCGGAGCGGGACACGTGGGCCCTTTCGTTCAGGCGGACTACGACGACGGCGCCCCCACCTGGAAGGTGGGAGGCGCCGTCGTCGTGATTCTTTAGGTTCTTAGATCTTGCGGGACAGGATGGCCTGCTTGACCTCAGCGATTGCCTGCGTGACCTGGATGCCGCGGGGGCATGCCTCGGTGCAGTTGAAGGTGGTGCGGCAGCGCCACACGCCTTCCTTGTCGTTGAGGATCTCCAGGCGCATGTCGCCGGCATCATCACGGGAATCGAAGATGAAGCGGTGAGCGTTGACGACCGCCGCCGGGCCGAAGTACTGGCCGTCGGTCCAGAACACCGGGCAGGACGAGGTGCACGCGGCGCAGAGGATGCACTTGGTGGTGTCGTCAAACCGCTCGCGGTCCTCGGCGGACTGCAGGCGTTCCTTCGTGGGCTCGTGGCCGCGGTTGATCAGGAAGGGCATGACCTCGCGGAAGGACTGGAAGAACGGTTCCATGTCCACGATCAGGTCCTTCTCCACCGGCAGGCCCTTGATCGGCTCGACCGTGATGGGCTTGGACGTGTCCAGGTCCTTCAGCAGGGTCTTGCAGGCGAGGCGGTTGCGGCCGTTGATGCGCATGGCATCGGAACCGCAGACACCGTGCGCGCAGGACCGGCGGAAGGAGACGCTGCCGTCGATTTCCCACTTGATTTTGTGCAGGGCGTCGAGGACACGGTCCGTGCCGTACATGGTGACGTTGAAGTCATCCCAGGTGGACTCGTCGGAGACCTCCGGGTTGTAGCGGCGCACGCGCAGGTGGACGTCGAAGGACGGGATGTCCCCGCCGCCACCGACGTGGGCGGGCAGTTCGATCTTGGAGGCTGGCTCAGCGAGTTCAGCGGTCATCTTAGTACTTCCTCACCATCGGCTCGTAGCGCGTAAAGACCACCGGTTTGGTGGCAAGCCGGATGCCCGCAATCGCCTCCGCGGAACCATCCGCGGGGGCGTGGTCATCCTTGTACGCCATGGAGTGCTTCATGAATTTTTCGTCGTCGCGCTCGGGGAAGTCCTCGCGGAAGTGGCCGCCGCGGGATTCCTCGCGGTGCAGGGCCGCCACGGTCATGACCTTGGCGAGCTCCAGCAGGAAGCCCAGCTCCACGGCCTCCAGGAGGTCCAGGTTGAAGCGCTTGCCCTTGTCCTGGACGCTGATGCGCTGGTACCGCTCCTCGAAGGACGCGATGTCCGCCAGGACCTGGTTGAGCGTCTCGGCGGTGCGGAACACCTGCATGTTGGCGTCCATGGTGTCCTGCAGTTCCTTGCGGATCGCAGCGACCTTCTCGGTGCCGTCCGAGGTGCGGACGTGGTCCAGCAGGTCCAGCGTGTAGGCCTCCGGGTCAGCCGGGAGCTCCACGAAGTCTGCGGTCTTGGCATATTCCGCGGCGGCGATGCCGGCGCGCTTGCCAAAGACGTTGATGTCCAGCAGCGAGTTGGTGCCCAGTCGGTTGGAACCGTGCACGGAGACGCAGGCAACCTCACCGGCGGCGTAGAGGCCCGGGACGACGGTGTCGTTGTCCTGGAGGACCTCGGCGGTGATGTTGGTGGGGATGCCGCCCATGGCGTAGTGCGCCGTCGGGAAGACCGGTACCGGCTCCGTGTACGGCTCGACACCCAGGTAGGTGCGGGCGAACTCGGTGATGTCCGGCAGTTTGGCGTCGATGTGCGCCGGCTCAAGGTGCGTCAGGTCCAGCAGGACGTAGTCCTTGTTCGGCCCGCAGCCGCGTCCCTCACGGACTTCGTTGGCCATGGAGCGGGCCACGATGTCGCGGGGGGCGAGGTCCTTGATGGTCGGGGCGTAGCGCTCCATAAAGCGCTCACCCTCGGAGTTGCGCAGGATCGCGCCTTCGCCGCGGGCGGCCTCGGAGAGGAGGATGCCCAGGCCGGCGAGTCCTGTGGGGTGGAACTGGTAGAACTCCATGTCTTCCAGCGGGATGCCGCGGCGGAACGCGATGCCCATGCCGTCGCCGGTGAGGGTGTGGGCGTTGGACGTGGTCTTGAAGACCTTGCCGGCGCCGCCGGTGGCGAACACCACGGACTTGGCCTGGAAGACGTGCAGTTCGCCGGAGGCGAGGTCGTAGGACACGACGCCGGCCACGCGCTTCTGCTTGTAGGGCGTGCCGTCCTCGCGGACAGCGTCTTCCTCGACGGTCAGCAGGTCAAGGACGTAGTACTCGTTGTAGAACTCGACGTTGTGCTTGACGCAGTTTTGGTACAGGGTCTGCAGGATCATGTGGCCGGTGCGGTCGGCGGCGTAGCAGGCACGGCGGACCGGAGCCTTGCCGTGATCGCGGGTGTGGCCGCCGAAGCGGCGCTGGTCAATCCGGCCCTCGGGCGTGCGGTTGAACGGCAGGCCCATCTTTTCCAGGTCCAGGACGGCGTCGATCGCTTCCTTCGCCATGACCTCGGCGGCGTCCTGGTCAACCAGGTAGTCGCCACCCTTGATGGTGTCGAAGGTGTGCCACTCCCAGTTGTCTTCCTCGACGTTGGCCAGGGCTGCGCACATGCCGCCCTGCGCCGCGCCGGTGTGGGAGCGGGTGGGGTACAGCTTGGTCAGTACTGCTGTTCGGGCGCGCTGACCTGATTCGATCGCCGCGCGCATCCCGGCGCCACCGGCACCGACGATAACGACGTCGTACTTATGGACCTGCATACCAGACGCTCTTTCTCTCAAAATTCGCTAACAACACCGGCCGGCGGAGCCAGAACGGTGAAATCTCGTGGAAATCCCTTGCCCGCACCGGGCAGGCAAGGGATCGGTTACCGCTGGGCTGCGCTGCTACGGCGCGGGGCAGAACCCACCGGGCAGCTGGACACCGTTCACCACGGGGCACGGGTCAAAGGTGAAGATGACCAGGGTGCCCAGGATGATGATGGCGGTGGTGGCCGCGTACAGCACGACCTTCAGCCACAGACGCGTGGCGTCCTTTTCGGCGTAGTCGTTGATGATGGTCCGCACACCGTTGGTGCCGTGCAGCATGGCGAGCCACAGCATGGCCAGGTCCCAGATCTGCCAGAACGGATCCGCCCATTTGCCGGCCACAAAACCGAAGTCGATCGCGTGGATGCCTTCGCCCACCAGCAGGTTGACGGTCAGGTGCCCGAAGATCAGGACAACCAGGACGACGCCCGAGAGCCGCATGAAGAGCCATGCGAGCATTTCGAAGTTCCCCTTGGAACTGCCGTTGCGGCGGTACTGCGGCGCGATCCGGTTGCTGCCCACCTTGGGGCTGCGCGGGCTCTCAATCTGAGTTGCACTCATGGCTAGTGACCTCCAAGGGCGAGGGAAAGGTGGCGGATGGAGAAGCCCACCATGACGACTGCCCAGAGAATGAGCACCGCCCACAGCATCTGGCGCTGGTACTTCGCGCCCTTCTTCCAGAAGTCGACGGCGATGATCCGCAGGCCGTTGAAGGCGTGGAACACAATCGCTGCGACAAGGCCCGTTTCACCCAGGGCCATCAGGGGGTTCTTGTAGGCACCGATCACGGCGGTGTAGGCCTCCGGGGACACACGCACCAATGAGGTGTCCAGGACGTGGACCAACAAGAAGAAAAAGATCACTACACCGGTAATGCGATGTCCAACCCAGGACCACATGCCTTCACGGCCGCGGTACAAGGTGCCAGCTGGTTTTGTCGGCACTGAATAAACCTCCCTGCAACACAGCGGCGCTGGCATGGGATCCACGCGGGGGGAACGCCTGCTGCGAGAGCACTCGTAAGCTCAAGCCTAAATCTAGGCTTCGCTAACAGCTTATTCAATTCAGCCACCCGTTGGTGACGGCTCCCGGCAGGGATTTGGTCCACTTTTGAGACGAACGCCACATTCCCTGCCCCGCCGGAGGGTGCCGCCGCCGCATCGGGACTCCACCCCGGGAGGGCGCTTCCGCGCCGTGTCAGCGCCGGCGTCGGGGACTCGCGCACTACGTTCGGCTAAAGTAGCCGTGATGACTACAGACAAAGCGACAAGCCAGGACTCACAAAACGATTCGGCCCTGAGCCGGTTTATTGCGGTGATTCCGGCGGGCGGTGTGGGGACCCGCCTCTGGCCCCTGTCGCGGGCAGCAGCCCCCAAGTTCCTTCACGACCTCACGGGATCGGGCAGTACCCTGCTGAGATCCACGTACGACCGGCTCGAGCCGCTCGCCGGCAAGCACATGCTTGTGGTGACCGGCATGGCGCACCGTGATGCGGTCTGCCGCCAGCTGCCGGAGATTGATGACGCGGACCTGGTGCTGGAGAGCGAGCCCAAGGACTCCGGCGCCGCCATCGGTCTGGCCGCGGCCATCCTGCACGAACGCGACCCGGACACCATCATGGGCTCCTTCGCCGCAGACCAGGTGATCAGCCCGGACGAGCTGTTCCATGACGCCGTCAGGGAAGCCATCCACGCCGCCGCGGCCGGAAAGATCGTCACGATCGGCATCAAGCCCACGCACCCTTCCACTGGCTTCGGGTACATCCGGGCCGGGAAGAACCTTGGCGTGGCCGGGGCACCCAGCGCCCAGGCCGTCGTCGAATTCGTGGAGAAGCCCAGCGAAGAGGTCGCCCAGGAGTACCTCGACAGTGGCGAATATGTCTGGAACGCCGGAATGTTCGTGGCTCCCGTCTCGCTGATGCTCAAGCACCTCGAAGCCAACCAGCCCGAGCTCTTCGCCGGGGTGCAGGAAATCGCCAAGGCCTGGGACACCCCGCAGCGCGACGAGGTCCAGGCCCGCGTCTGGCCCACCCTGCCCAAGATCGCCATTGACTATGCCGTGGCCGAGCCGGCCGCCGCCGCCGGCGACGTCGCCGTCGTTCCCGGTACCTTCCGGTGGGACGACGTCGGGGACTTCGCCTCGGTGGGCCGGCTGAACAGTGCCAAGGAAGTCAAGGACGTCACTGTGATCGGTGAGGGCGCCCGCGTCTTCACCGAGGACGCGAGCGGTGTGGTGGTCTCCGATACCAAGCGTGTGATCGCGCTGATCGGGATCAAGGACGTTGTGGTGGTGGACACCCCTGACGCGTTGCTCGTGATGCACAAGGAGCACTCGCAGCGCGTGAAGCAGGCTGTCGATGCCCTCAAAGCCAGCGGAGACACCGACGTTCTCTAGCCCGCGGCGTTTTTCAGGGCCCTTCGACCCTTGCCGGGGCGGCCGGAAATGTTTGCCGATCCGTAACGCGCCGTACGCGATGCCGCTATTTTTTGTGCGCTCGCTAGAGTTATTGCGTGCGTAACTACTCTACTGAAGCTGAGCCCACCACATTGGTGGGGCCGTGGCTCGAGCCCCTGCTGCCGGAGCTGATTGCGTTCCGCCGGGACCTGCATGCGCACCCGGAACTTTCCTTCAAGGAGTTCCGCACCACGGACAAGCTCGCAAAGCGCCTCGAGGATGCGGGGCTGAAACCCCGACGCCTCGAGGGGACCGGCCTGACGGTGGACATCGGCGACGGTCCGATCGCCACCGCCCTGCGCGGCGACATCGATGCCCTCCCGATCATCGAGGAGACGGGCCTGCCCTTCGCCTCGAAGAACCACGGCGTCACGCATGCCTGCGGCCACGACGTCCACACCGCCACCATGCTCGGCGCGGCGCTGGTCCTGCAGCGGATGCACGAGGAGTCGCCGCTGCGCGGTTCCGTGCGGATCATCTTCCAGCCTGCCGAGGAAACCATGCCCGGCGGCGCCCAGAGCTGCATCGAGCAGGGCGTCCTCGACGGCGTGCCGCGGATCTTCGCCCTGCACTGCGATCCCCGGATCGAGGTGGGCAAGATCGGCACCCGGATCGGCGCCATCACCTCCGCCTCGGACACGATCAAAATCGAACTGACCGGCCGCGGCGGCCACACCTCACGCCCGCACCTGACCGAAGAGCTCGTCTTTGCCCTGGCGCAGATCGCGGTCAACGTTCCGGCCGTGCTGTCCCGCCGGGTTGATGTCCGCAGCGGTGTGTCCGTCGTCTGGGGCCACATCTCCGCCGGATCCGCCCCCAACGCGATCCCCGCCAGCGGCTACATGGCGGGCACCATGCGCTGCCTGGACCGCGACGCCTGGCACAGCGCCGGTGAGATCCTCGATGAGGTCATCCAGCAGATCGCGGCACCGTACGGCGTCGACGTCCACCTGGAGCACACCCGCGGCGTGCCTCCCGTGGTGAACTCCGAACACGAGACCGCGCTGATTGAGGCCGCGGCCCGCGCCGAGATCGGCGAGGGCGCCGTCGTGCTGACCCCGCAGTCCATGGGAGGCGAGGACTTTGCATGGTTCCTCGCGGACCTCCCCGGCGCCATGATGCGCCTGGGCACCAAGACCCCCGGCGGCGAGGAGTATGACCTGCACCGCGGCGACTACATCCTGGACGAACGCGCCCTGGGCCTGGGGATCCAGGTCCTCACCGCCGCCGCACTGCGCACCCTCCGCGACCTCTAGCCGGGCACCGGCACCCGCCCTCGCCCGCCCGGCCGGCCCTGCCGCCGGCCTATTCGGTTGTGCACAATCTAATTGTGTACTATCGTATTGCTATGACCGAAACGCCGCGCGAGAACGCCCCCCGCCTGAACCGGCAGCTGTGCTTTGCCATGTACTCGGCTTCCCGCGCAGCCACGGCGGCGTACCGGCCGGTGCTCGACGAGCTCGGCCTGACCTACCCGCAGTACCTCGTCATGCTGGTGCTCTGGGAAGACGAGCCGCGCAGCGTCCGCGAACTGGGGGAGGAGCTGGGGCTCGACTCCGGCACACTCTCCCCGCTGCTCAAGCGGCTCGAGTCCCTGGGCCTCGTGGAACGCCGCCGGTCGGCCGAGGACGAGCGCCGGGTTGAGGTCTTCCTGACCGACGCCGGCACCGCGCTCAGTGCCCGGGCCACCGGCATCCCGCAGCGTCTCGCCGACGCCGCCGGGCTCTCGCCCGCTGAACTCGACCAGCTCCGCGAGACCCTGACCCGGCTCGCCGCCGCACTGCACGGCTCCCACTGACTTCCACTGAAACGCAACAGATCGGACCTCCCATGAAGACTCTCTACACAGCCGAGGCCTTGGCTTCGGGCGAAGGCCGCGACGGCACCGCCGTCACCAAGGACGGCAAACTCAACGTGGCCCTGGCCAGCCCGGTGGAACTCGGCGGCAACGGCGAAGGCACCAATCCGGAACAGCTCTTCGCCGCCGGCTACGCGGCCTGCTTCCATTCCGCCCTGCGCCTCGTTGGCCGCCAGCAGAAAGCCGACCTGACGGATTCCGCCGTCGCGGCCCGGATCCACCTGGGCGCGCTCGGCGACGGATCCGGCTACGGCATCGCCGCGGAACTCGAGATCGCCCTGCCCGCCGTGGACCGGGAAACGGCCGAGGCCCTCGTGGCCAAGGCCCATGAAGTCTGCCCCTATTCCAACGCCACCCGTGGCAACATCACTGTCGACATCACCATCCTGGAGGTCGCCGCATGAGCATCCATACCGAAACCACCACCCTGCCCACCGCCACCCGGGAGATCCAGCTCGCGTCCCGGCCGCACGGCCGGCCCGTGCCGGAGAACTTCCGCCTGGCCGAGACGGCACTGCCGGAACTCCAGGACGGCCAGGTCCTGGTCCGCAACCTCTTTATGTCCGTGGACCCCTACATGCGCGGCCGGATGAATGACGTCAAGTCCTACTCGGCGCCGTTTGCCCTGGATACCGCGCTCGACGGCGGCGCCGTCGGCGAGGTCATCGCGTCCCGCGCCGCTGACCGCCAGGTGGGCGACGCCGTCGTCCATTCACTGGGCTGGCGTGAGTATGCCGTGCTCGACGCTGGCGCCACCACCCCTGCCCGCACCGATCTGGCGCCCGCTCCGGCCTTCCTGGGCGCGCTGGGCATGACGGGCCTGACGGCCTACGCCGGCCTGCTCAAGGTGGCCGACTTCAAGGCCGGAGAAGTCGTCTTCGTGTCAGGCGCCGCAGGTGCCGTCGGCTCCCTGGTGGGGCAGATCGCGAAGGCACTCGGCGCGTCCCGGGTCATCGGCAGCGCCGGCTCCCCGGACAAGGTGGCACGGCTGCTGGAGCTCGGCTTCGACGCGGCGTTCAACTACCACGACGGCCCGGTGGCCGAGCAGCTCGCCGCGGCCGCCGGTGACCGCGGGATCGACGTGTACTTCGACAACGTCGGCGGGGAGCACCTGGAGGCGGCGCTGTCGGCGCTCACCGTCGGTGGCCGGGTGGCCATGTGCGGGGCGATCTCGCAGTACAACTCCACCGAGCCGACGCCGGCCCCGCGGAACCTCATGCAGGCCATCGGCAAGCAGCTGACCCTCAAGGGCTTCCTGGTCGGCGGCTACTGGCAGCACATGGCCGAATTCGTCGAAACCATGTCCGGCTGGCTCGCGGACGGCACCGTGCGCTACGACGAGACCATCGTGGACGGGCTGGACAACGCACCGCAGGCCTTTATGGACCTGCTGGACGGCGCCAATACCGGCAAGATGCTGGTCCGGCTTTAGTCCGGCCCGCCCCCGCACACGCGAAGCCCCGCACCGGAGATGCCCGGTGCGGGGCTTTCTGTCTCTACTGCTTGGTAACAAGTTCTCAACAATCTGTGGAATCGCTGTGAACTGTGCAACTTGGACGTGTCGCAGGACACTAAAGTGGCTTCCATCAGTGCGCCTCGGCGCAGTGCTGCGAAGTCCATCAGTGAAAACAGCGTTTCAGCGGCAACCCCGCCAACAGACACTCATTGAGCTCCCGTCGTAGCGCCTACTCTTTCTTCCTGGAGGAAAATTGAAGAACTCTCTGCGTGCACCCTTCAAGCGCGGTTCAATGGCCGGAGTCGCCACCGCCGGTGCGGCCGCACTCCTGCTGACCGGTTGCGGGGCCGCCCCGACGGCCAGCAGCACCGCCAGCGCGACGGCCAGCGACTACACAGGCTGCATCGTGTCCGACTCGGGTGGATTCGACGACCAGTCGTTCAACCAGTCCTCCTACGAGGGGCTGAAGAAGGCTGAGCAGGATCTGGGCATCAAGGTCAACCAGGCCGAGTCCAAGACCAACAACGACTTCGAGCCCAACCTGCGCGCCATGGTCACGGCCGGCTGCGACCTGACCGTCACGGTCGGCTTCCTCCTCGGCGACGCCACCAAGGCGCAGGCCACGGCCAACCCGGAGAGCCACTTCGCCATCATCGACTTCGGCTACGAGACCCCGATCAGCAACGTCAAACCGATCATCTACGACACGGCCCAGGCTGCCTTCCTGGCGGGCTACCTCGCCGCCGGCACCACCAAGACCGGAACGGTCGCCACCTTCGGCGGCATCAAGATCCCCACGGTCACCATCTTCATGGACGGCTACGCCGACGGCGTCAAGTACTACAACGAGAAGAAGGGCACGGACGTCAAGGTCCTCGGCTGGGACAAGGCCAAGCAGGACGGTTCCTTCACCGGTGACTTCGAAAAGCAGGACAAGGGCAAGCAGTTCACCCAGAACTTCCTGGACCAGGGCGCGGACATCGTGATGCCCGTCGCCGGTCCGGTCGGCAAGGGTGCGGGCGCGGCGCTGCAGGAAGCCAAGGCAGCAGGCAAGGACGTCAAGCTCATCTGGGTTGACTCCGACGGCTTCCTCACGGCACCGGATTACAAGGACATCATGCTCTCCTCCGTCATGAAGCAGATGGGCGAGGCCGTGGAGACCGTGGTGAAGGAAGACAAAGAGGGCAAGTTCAACAACACCCCTTACGTCGGCACCCTCGCGAACGACGGCGTGCAGCTGGCTCCCTTCCACGACCTGGACTCCGCGGTTCCGGCCGAGCTGAAGACCGAGCTGGACCAGATCAAGAAGGACATCGCCGACGGCACGCTGAAGGTTGAATCCGCAGCCAGCCCGAAGGTCTAACTTCCTCCGCCAAGCGCCACGGCCCGTCCGGTCATCCACCGCACGGGCTGTGGCGCTTTTCGTTGAGCGGACCGGCTCCGCCTCCGGCTGCAGGCACTAGGCTGATGCTGCAGCCCCATCATCCGTCCGGGCCACGGCTACCGGATACTTCGAGATTGGTCAGAGTTTTGAAACTTGAACTCAAGGGGATCACCAAACGCTTCGGCTCCCTGGTAGCCAACGATCACATCGATGTGGTTGTTGAACCCGGGCAGATTCACTGTCTGCTCGGCGAGAACGGCGCGGGCAAGTCCACGCTGATGAACGTCCTCTACGGACTGTACGAGCCCACCGAGGGCCAGATCCTCATTGACGACAAACCCGTCACCTTCCGCGGCCCCGGAGACGCCATGGCCGCGGGCATCGGCATGGTGCACCAGCACTTCATGCTGGTCCCGGTCTTTACGGTGGCCGAAAACGTCGCCCTCGGCGCGGAAACCACCAAGGCCGGCGGATTCCTGAACCTGGACGACACCCGGCAGAAGATCCAGGAGATCTCGGACCGGTACGGCTTCGACGTTGATCCCGACGCGTTGGTCGAGGACCTCCCGGTGGGTGTGCAGCAGCGCGTGGAAATCATCAAGGCGCTCGTCCGCGACGCCAAGGTGCTCATCCTCGACGAGCCCACGGCCGTGCTGACCCCGCAGGACACCGACGAGCTGCTGGACATCATGCGCCAGCTCAAGAGCCACGGCACCTCGATCGTCTTCATTTCGCACAAGCTCCGCGAGGTCAAGGCCGTCTCGGACACCATCACGGTAATCCGGCGCGGCAAGGTGGTCGGCACCGCCGATCCCGGCGCCTCAACGACGGAACTGGCGTCCATGATGGTGGGCCGGGCCGTGAACCTGACCCTGGACAAGGCCCCGGCCAAGCCCCAGGAGAGAACCTTCCAGGTCAAGGACCTCACCGTGATCGCGCCCAGCGGCCAGCACGTGGTGGACGGCATCAGCTTCGACATCGCCCGCGGCGAGATCCTCGCCATCGCCGGCGTCCAGGGCAACGGCCAGACGGAACTGACCGAGGCCATACTGGGACTCCAGGACCGCGTCCACGGCTCGATCAAGCTTGACGGCGAAGAACTCGTTGGCCGCAGCGTCAAGGACGTCCTGAACTCCGGCGTCGGCTTCGTGCCGGAAGACCGCTCGGTCGACGGCCTGATCGGTACATTCTCGATCGCCGAAAACCTCATCCTGGACCGCTACGACCAGGCGCCGTTCGCCAAGGGCATCAGCATGAGCCCGGCCAAGGTGCTGGAGAACGCCCAGACCCGGATCGACGAGTTCGACGTGCGGACCCCGTCCGGTTCGCTCGCGGCCGGCACCCTGTCCGGCGGCAACCAGCAGAAGGTCGTGATGGCCCGGGAGCTCTCCCGTCCGCTGCGGCTTTTCATCGCCTCCCAGCCCACCCGCGGCGTGGACGTCGGATCCATCGAGTTCCTGCACAAGCGGATCGTGGCCGAGCGCGACCACGGCACCCCCGTGATGATCGTCTCCACCGAACTGGACGAGGTGATCGAGCTCGCCGACCGGATCGCGGTCCTCTACAAGGGCAAGCTGGTCGGGATTGTGCCCGCCGGCACCGGACGCGACGTCCTTGGCCTGATGATGGCAGGGCTGTCCCCGCAGGACGCCCACGCCGACACCGCGGGCAAGCAGCAGGCACAGCGCCCCGCGGATGCCCCCGCCGAACCCCACGCAACGAACCCGGCGCCCGCCGCCCACCCCGTGCAGGAGCCCGGCTCCGGCGCCGTAGGAGACGACCATGAGTGAAAATAAGCCTGAGGCTCCCGTCGAGGACGCCGATCTTGCCACCTCGCTGGATACCGCGGGCGGGGCGATGCGCCCGTCGGCGGTTCCCGTCTCGGCCCAAAGCGGAACCCTCCCCGGTGACGAGGACCAGAACTCGGTGCTCCGGAAGATCTTCACCGGCAACGGCATCGTGACCATCCTGGCCGTCCTCCTCGCCCTGATCCTGGGCGGACTGCTCATTGCCAGCACGGACAAGGTGGTCGCCGCGACGTCGAGTTACTTCTTCGCCCGGCCGACCGACTTCCTCGCCGCTGTCTGGTCAGCCGCCACGAGCTCCTACGTCGCGCTCTTCCAGGGTTCGGTCTACAACCCGAGGGGGAGCGGAGTGGGCGGACAGTTCGCCCCGCTGATGGAGACCCTCACCATCGCCACCCCGCTGATTACCGCAGGCCTCGGCGTCGCGCTGGCCTTCCGAGCGGGCCTGTTCAACATCGGTGCCCAGGGCCAGATCATCATGGCGGGCATCCTGGCCGCGTGGGTGGGCTTCGCGCTTGACCTGCCGGTAGGGCTCCACCTGCTGCTGGTCCTGCTCGCCGGCGTGATCGGCGGCGCCGTCTGGGGCGGCCTGGTGGGCGTGCTCAAGGCGAGAACCGGGGCCCATGAGGTCATTGTGACCATCATGTTCAACTACATCGCCCTTTACCTGGTGCGTTATCTCCTCGACACGCCGGCGTTCCAGCGGCCGGGGGAAACCACCCCGATTTCCCCGATCCTGGACGCGTCCGCCGTGTACCCGCAGATCTTCGGCAGCCAGTACCGGCTGCACATCGGGTTCCTGCTGGCCATCGCCGCGACGGTCTTTGTCTCGTGGCTGCTGAACCGCTCCACCCTCGGCTTCGAGTTCCGCGCGGTGGGCGCCAACCCCAAGGCGGCCCTCACCGCCGGGATCAACGTTCCCCGCGCCACCATCCTGGTGATGACCATCGCCGGTGGCCTGGCCGGCCTGGCCGGCGTCGCGCAGGTGGCGGGCACGGAGAAGGTCCTGACCGACGGCGTCGCGGCAACCTACGGCTTTGACGCCATCACCGTCGCGCTGCTGGGACGTTCGACGCCGTGGGGTACCTTCGCCGCCGGCGTGCTGTTCGGCGCCTTCCGCGCCGGTGCGGTCCAGATGCAGATCCAGACCGGAACCCCGATCGACATCGTGCTGGTGGTGCAGTCGCTGATCGTGCTGTTCATCGCGGCGCCGCCGCTGGTCCGGGCGATCTTCGGACTGAACCCGCGTAAGAAGAAAGCCGCAACCGCCGGCAAGTCCCAGAAGGCAGCAGCCACCGGAGGTGCAGCATGAGCACAACAGCAACTTCACCCGTCCCGGGAAAACCCTTCAAGCCGGAGCCAGGCACCCCGGAGGCGGACCAGCACCGCAAACACACCGTGTCCGCAAAGCCCGTGACCTGGAAGCTGCCGGTGACCCTGACGGTGCTGGCCGTGATCGCGTTCATCTTCTTCGGCCTGCTGGGCCCGCAGGCTACCGCCAAGTTCGGCGTTTCCTCCGGCGGCGACTTCTTCCAGCTCCCGGCGATCGAGGTCCCCGCCTTCCCGGCCGGAATGGTGCTCTCCCTGGTCCTGCTGGGCCTCGCCGGCTACGCCCTGGTCCTGAAAGCGAAGCGGGAGCAGCGGCCCCCGCGCTGGCTGCCGGCCGTTTTCACGGTCGTGTTCGTCGTCGCCTTCCTGATCTGGGTGGTCGGCGGCGCCCGGACCCCCAGCATCTCGCTGGCCGGTCTCATCGCCGGGTCGGTGACCCTCGCCGTGCCAATCGTCTTCGGCTCGCTGTCCGGTGTCCTGTGTGAACGCGCCGGCGTCGTGAACATCGCCATCGAAGGCCAGCTCCTGGGCGGTGCCTTCACGGCCGCGATCGTCGCCAGCCTGACTAACAACCCCTACCTGGGCCTGATTGCGGCGGCCGTTGCCGGCGCCCTCGTCTCGATGGTGCTGGCGGTCTTCAGCATCAAATACGTGGTGAACCAGATCATCGTCGGTGTGGTGCTCAACGTCCTGATCTCCGGCCTCACCGGCTTCCTCTTCAGCACCGTCATGCAGGCGAACAAGGAGATGTTCAACTCCCCGGGCCGGCTTCCCATCATCGACATCCCGGTCCTGTCCAGCATCCCTGTACTCGGCCCCATCCTGTTCAAGCAGTCCGTGGTGGGCTACCTGATGTACGTGGCCGTGATTGTGGTGTGGATCGGGCTGTTCAAGACCAAGTGGGGCCTCCGGGTCCGCTCCGTGGGCGAACACCCGCAGGCCGCCGACACCCTCGGCATCAAGGTCAACGCGACCCGGTTCTGGAACGTCACCCTCGGCGGCGCCGTCGCCGGGATCGGCGGATCGTTCTTCACCCTCGTGGCGATCGACAGCTTCACGAAGGAGATCTCGGGTGGCCGCGGCTTTATTGCCCTCGCCGCCATGATCCTGGGCCGCTGGAACCCGATCGGGGCGTTCTTCGCCGCGCTGCTGTTCGGTTTCGCCGACAACCTGCAGAGCATCGTGACCATCATCGGCACCCCGGTGCCGAGCCAGTTCATGGCCATGCTGCCGTACCTGGTGACCGTGTTCGCCGTCGCCGGGCTCGTGGGCCGGTCCCGGGGCCCGGCCGCCAGCGGCATACCGTACGTCAAGGGTTGACCATGGGCAGCACCAACGTCGACTGGGCCGCCCTCGAGGCCGCAGCGGTTGCCGCCATGGAAAACGCCTACGCGCCGTATTCGAAGTTCGCGGTGGGGGCAGCAGCCCTCACCGCGGACGGCCGGATTGTGAGCGGCTGCAACGTCGAAAACGCCAGCTACGGCCTGACCCTGTGCGCCGAGTGCGCGCTGGTGGGCAACCTGCACATGACCGGAGGCGGCCTGCTCCGCGCCTTCTACTGCGTCGATGCCGGCGGCAACGTCCTGATGCCCTGCGGACGCTGCCGGCAGCTGCTCTACGAATTCCGGGCTCCCGACATGGAGCTCATGACCACGCAGGGAATCAAGACCATGGACCAGGTCCTTCCCGATGCCTTTGGCCCCCAACACCTGGAGGAACCCCGGTGACACACACCCCCAAGCTGACCGAATCGTTCGACGCCGTCGACATCATCCGCATCAAGCGGGACAAGGGCGTGCTCAGCCCCGCCCAGATTGACTGGACCATCGACGCGTACACCCGCGGCGCGATCGCCGACGAGCAGATGGCCGCCCTGAACATGGCGATCCTGCTCAACGGCATGGACCGGGCGGAAATCTCGCGCTGGACGGCGGCCATGATCGCCTCGGGTGAACGGATGGACTTCTCCAGCCTGCGCCGCCCCGACGGCAGCGTAAAGCCCACGTCCGACAAGCACTCCACCGGCGGTGTGGGGGACAAGATCACCCTGCCGCTGGCGCCGCTGGTGGCGGTCTTCGGCGTCGCCGTGCCGCAGCTCTCCGGCCGCGGCCTCGGCCACACCGGCGGCACCCTGGACAAGCTCGAAGCGATCCCGGGCTGGCGCGCCGCGCTGAGCAACGAGGAAATGCTGGCCCAGCTGCAGGACGTCGGTGCGGTCATCTGCGCCGCCGGCGCCGGACTGGCCCCGGCCGACAAGAAGCTCTACGCCCTGCGGGACGTCACCGGCACGGTCGAGGCCATCCCGCTGATCGCGTCCTCGATCATGAGCAAGAAGATCGCCGAAGGCACCGGTTCGCTGGTGCTGGACGTCAAGGTCGGCTCCGGCGCCTTTATGAAGGACGAGGCACGCGCCCGCGAACTCGCCGAGACCATGGTGGCACTGGGCAAGGACGCCGGCGTCAACACGGTGGCCCTGCTGACCAACATGAACACCCCGCTGGGCCTCACCGCCGGCAACGCGATCGAGGTCGAGGAATCGGTGGAGGTGCTGGCCGGGGGAGGCCCGGAAGACGTCGTCGAACTCACCGTCCGGCTCGCGGAGGAAATGCTCGCCTGCGCGGGCGTCCACGACGCCGACCCGCGGGCCGCGCTCCGGGACGGCCGGGCCATGGACGTCTGGAACCGCATGATCGAGGCGCAGGGCGGGGACCCGCGCGCCAAGCTCCCCGTCGCCCGGGAATCCGAAGTCCTTTACGCGCCGGCCGACGGCGTGCTGGTGGAGCTCGACGCAATGGCCGTCGGCGTCGCCGCCTGGCGCCTCGGCGCCGGCCGGGCCCGCAAGGAGGACCAGGTCCAGGCCGGTGCCGGGGTGCGGATGCATGCCAAGCCCGGTGCCCTGGTCAAGGCCGGTGAGCCGCTGATGACACTCCTGACGGACACCCCGGAAAAGTTCGAACGGGCCAGGGAGGCGCTGGAGCACGCCGTGCTGATAGCCCCGGAAGGCTCCCGCCCGGCGCAGCAGCTCATCATCGACCGCATCGCCTAACCCGCCCCCGTTGCCCTATCACTTGTGGTCCCTAAACTTCAGGGTTAGCCGCCACAAGTGATAGGGCAAACCGCTGGGCGCGGCCCGCAGTAGACTTGCTCGACAGCCGTCCTCCCGTTGTTTGTTAGGAAACCGTGCAGGCAATCAACGACTTCATCCTGGCCGCAGCGGGCCAACCCTGGGTCCTCATCCTGGTGTTCGCGTGCTGCGTGATTGACGGGTTCTTTCCGCCCATTCCAAGCGAGTCGGTGGTCGTCGGACTCGCCGCGGTGGCCGCCACCGCCCACATCCCCAACCCGCTGCTCCTGGCCGCGACCGCCGCCGCAGGGGCCTTCCTGGGCGACAACATCGCCTACCTGATCGGCCGCGGCACCGGAACACAGCGCTGGGCTTGGATGCGCGGCCACCGCATGCAGCGGGCCTTCCGCTGGGCCGGCACCGAACTGCGGAAACGGCCGGCGTCGCTGATCCTCGTGGCGCGCTTCGTGCCGATCGGCCGGGTGGCGGTCAACCTGACCGCGGGTGCCACCAACTTCCCGCAGGCGCGGTTCGTCGGGATGACGCTGCTCTCGGCGCTGCTGTGGGCGGCGTACTCCGTGGCGATCGGCCTCTTCTTTGGCCAATGGTTTGAAGAAAACCACCTGCTGGGCGTCATCGTCGCCGTCATCTGCGCGATCGGCCTGGGCATCCTGGTTGACTTCGCCATCAGCAGGCTGCGCGGCAGGCTTCCCGCGGACGCCGAACACCCTGTCCCTCCCTCGGAGACTTCCTGACACCGGAGCCTCCGGCTGCCGCAGATTCATCGGAGAGGAACGTAGCGCATCCTTGCCGGTCATGGGACACTGAAGAGCGCTTTTCGTCACTTTCCTAGGAGCACAGCCCGCGTGGAATTTATCAATGAGGCTATCCTCCATGCCGCGGGACAATGGTGGATTTACCCGATCCTCACGCTCTTCTGTTTCATCGACGGTTTCGTTCCGATTCTGCCCAGTGAAACCCTGATCGTCGCCTTGGGTGCACTGTCTGTCACGTCCGGCCAGCCGAACATGTGGTTTGTGATGGCCGCCGCCGCCATCGGGGCGATTGCCGGTGACAACATGGCCTACCTGCTGGGCCGCCGCGTCGGCGTCGAGCGCTTCCGCTGGATGCGCAAACCCAAGGTCCGCCGCGCCCTGGACTGGGCGCGCTATGAACTCGACAAACGCGGCGCCATGCTGATCTTCACGGCCCGGTACATCCCGGTGGGACGCGTGGCCGTGAACTGGATCGCCGGCACCACCGCGTACCCGCGGCGCCGCTTCGTCATCCTCGACATTTTTGCCTCCGTCACCTGGGTCGCGTACTCGGCCGGAGTCGGCATCATCGCCGGCAACTGGGTGCACGAACACCCGCTGCTCGGGGTGGGCATCGCCATCGCCTTCGCCATCGTGCTCGGCATCGTGATCGACCACCTGCTGACCTGGCTGCACCGCTGGCGCGACACCCGGGGCGCCGCCGCGGCGGCCAGCCGGGCCGCCACCCTGGCTGCCGAAGCGAAGGCAGCGCACGCCAAGAACGCGCACGCCTCGCCCGCGTCCGCGCCCCGGCAGGCCTCCGGCACCGCAGCGGTGCCCGCACAGTTGACGGCACCGGCCGACGTCGAGGCCTGATTCCGCCCTGCGGCGCGTCCGCCGGCCGACCGGCTGGTGTTGCCGGGCCTCCAACCCTAAGGTTGGAAGGTGACTGAGATAATTCTTGACGCTGCCCCTGACCTCGACTTCGACCTGAAGGGCCTTCCCAAGGTTTCCCTTCACGACCACCTGGACGGCGGACTCCGTCCGGCCACCATCATTGAACTTGCCGAGGCAGCGGGACACACCCTGCCCTCCACCGATCCCGTCGCCCTGGGGGAGTGGTTCCGCGAATCCGCCGACTCCGGCTCGCTGGTGCGCTACCTCGAGACCTTCGACCACACCATCGCCGTGATGCAGACCAAAGAGGGCCTCTTCCGCGTCGCCCGGGAATTCGTCGAAGACCTTGCCGACGACGGCGTGGTCTACGGTGAAGTGCGCTGGGCCCCCGAGCAGCACCTTCAGCAGGGCCTGAGCCTGGATGAGGCCGTCGAGGCCGTCCAGGCAGGCCTTGAGGCCGGCGTCGACGCCGTCGCCGAGACGGGCCGCGATATCCAGGTCGGCCAGCTGATCACCGCCATGCGCCACGCTGACCGCGGCCAGGAAATCGCGGAACTGGCCGTCCGCCACCGCAACAACGGCGCCGTCGGCTTCGACATTGCCGGTGCCGAGGACGGGTTCCTGCCGTCCCGTTTCAAGGACGCCTTCACCTACCTGGCCCAGCACAACTTCCCGGCAACGGTCCACGCCGGGGAAGCCGCCGGACTCGAAAGCATCCAGTCCGCCCTGGTCGACGGGCGCGCGCTGCGCCTGGGCCACGGCGTCCGGATCGCCGAGGACGTCACCGTCGAATTCGACGAGGACGAAGACGCCGACGGCGACAGCGATGAGGTCAACGACAACATCGGCATGGTGACCCTCGGCGAGCTTGCCAGCTGGGTCCGGGACCGCGGCATCGCGCTGGAAATCTGCCCCTCCTCCAACCTGCAGACCGGCGCCGTCTCCGGCTTCGGCGAGGGCATCGAAAGCCACCCGCTGGACATGCTCTACCAGCTGGGCTTCAACGTCACCATCAACACCGACAACCGGCTCATGAGCGGTGTGACGCTCACGGATGAGTTCGAACTGCTGGTCGAGACGTTCGACTATGACCTCGACGACCTGCTGGAGCTGACGCTGAATGCCGCCGAGGCCGCCTTCCTGCCGCTTGAGGAGAAGGAAGCGCTCGTCGAGTACATCAACGAGGCCTACGCCGACCTTGGCTAACGAGGACAACGCCGTGGGCGCGCCGGCCGGCGCGCCCACCGCAACCGGGGACCCCGGCCGGGTTTGCGGGGTCGCGGAGCTGACGGGGATTATCGCCGGGCTGCGCGCCCACTGCCCCTGGATGGGTGCCCTCACCCATGCGTCCCTCGTGGAATACCTCCTCGAGGAGGCCTATGAGGTGGCGGAAACCATCGAGACGGCCGGCGGCGACGCCGAGCTGAAGGCCGAACTCGGCGACGTCCTGCTCCAGGTGGTCCTCCATGCCCGGCTCGCCCAGGAGCGCAGCGCCTTCGACCTCGACGACGTCGCCCGCGGCCTGAGCGCCAAAATGATCCGGCGCAACCCGCATGTATTCCGTCCCGACGGCTCACTGCAGGATTCCTTCCCGGCGACGGTGGAGGAAATCGTCCAGACCTGGGATGCCGTCAAGCGCTCGGAGCAGGTCCTGCATTCCGGGGCCGCTGACTCCGGCGCCGATCCCTCCCGCGCTGTTCCTTCCCGGCTGGGATCCCTCGGGGGCGTCCCGGCCGCCCTGCCGGCGCTGGCCCGGGCACAAAAGCTCCTCGACCGCGCCGAACGGGCCGGCCTTCCGGCCTTCACGGAGCCGGTCGACGTCCCCTCCACGGAAGAGGGCCTCGGGGAGCTGCTCTTCGCCATCGCCGCCGCTGCCCGGGACCGGGGGCTCGACGCCGAACGCGCCCTCCGCGGTGCAAACCGCCGCTTCCAGGAGGGCCCGCACACACCGCCGTCGCCGTGATCCGCCAAAATGACGTCCGGGGACTGGATAGGTTTCTGTAACTTATCCCACTCTCGACTAGGCTGGGTAGCGACGAGGACGTCGGTTTTTCAGCCTGATTCCCAGCTTGATTTCCCATCAGATTCCCAGCAGATCGCTTCACCCAAAGGAGCCTATCCATGGCGCTTATCGATGCCATTCACGCCCGCGAGATCCTCGATTCCCGTGGCAACCCCACCGTAGAAGTTGAAGTGCTGCTCTCGGACGGCCAGATCGGCCGCGCGGCAGTTCCCTCCGGAGCCTCCACCGGCGAGCACGAAGCCGTTGAACTCCGCGACGGAGACAAGGGCCGTTACCTCGGCAAGGGCGTCCAGAAGGCCGTCGACGCGGTCATCGACCAGATCGCCCCGGCCCTGATCGGTTTCGACGCCACAGACCAGCGCAGCATCGACCAGTCGATGATCGACCTGGACGGCACCGCCAACAAGAGCAAGCTCGGCGCCAACGCCATCCTGGGCGTGTCCCTGGCCGTCGCCAACGCAGCCGCGGCCTCCGCCGACCTGCCGCTCTACAAGTACCTCGGCGGACCGAACGCCCACGTGCTGCCCGTGCCGCTGATGAACATCCTCAACGGCGGCTCGCACGCCGACTCCGACGTCGACATCCAGGAATTCATGGTTGTTCCGCTGGGTGCCGAGACCTTCTCCGAAGGCCTGCGCTGGGGCGTCGAGGTTTACCACGCGCTCAAGGCGGTCCTGCAGGCCAAGGGCCTGTCCACCGGCCTGGGCGACGAAGGCGGCTTCGCACCGAACCTGCCGTCCAACCGCGCGGCCCTGGACCTCATCCAGGAAGCCATCCGGAACGCCGGCTACACCCCGGGCCAGGACATCGCCCTTGCCCTGGACGTCGCCTCCTCCGAGTTCTTCAAGGACGGCGCCTACCAGTTCGAAGGCAAGTCCCTCAGCTCGACCGAGATGAGCGCCTACTACGCCGAGCTCGTTGCCGACTACCCGCTGGTGTCCATCGAGGACCCGCTGGACGAAAACGACTGGGACGGCTGGAAGACCCTCACCGACGCCATCGGCGACAAGGTCCAGATCGTGGGCGACGATCTCTTCGTCACGAACCCGGAGCGCCTGCAGACCGGCATCGATTCGAAGACGGCCAACTCGCTGCTGGTGAAGGTTAACCAGATCGGTTCCCTGACCGAAACCCTGGATGCTGTCTCCCTCGCCCAGCGCGCGGGTTACACCACCATCACCTCGCACCGCTCCGGCGAAACCGAGGACACCACGATCGCTGACATCGCCGTTGCCACCAACGCGGGCCAGATCAAGACCGGTGCCCCGGCCCGATCCGAGCGCGTTGCCAAGTACAACCAGCTGCTGCGCATCGAAGAGGAACTCGACGACGCCGCACGCTATGCCGGCCGGAGCGCCTTCCCGCGTTTCAAGGGCTAGTAGCCGCAGTAACAGCGAACCGGTGGCTATGGTTGAAAGACCATGGCCACCGGTTCGTTTTTTGGCACCGTTAGTGGCGCCGCGCAGCCGGCTCCATGTCGGTCTTCGGTCCAGGCCACGGGATCAGCACTGAACGCAGCAAGCCAGCCGGGGGAGAACCTGGCATTACAGGAGTGACATGGCTACCCGCCGACCCAAGGTTCCCCGGGCCACGCCTGCTGCCCCAAAGTCTCCGGACACCGGCGACGGCGGCGACGTCATCCAGGCAGATTTCGGCGGTTCCCGCGGCGCCCAGGCCCACCCGCCCGGCAACGCCGCCCCCGGCCCGCGCACTCCCGGCAGGGCAGCCGGCCAGCACGCCGGCAACGCCGCCTCCGCCCGGACGGGCGGAGCTGCGTCCGCCGCACCCCCGTCGGCCGCCGCTCCCAAGAACGCCGCAAAGTCAGGCGCCGCCACACCGGACAAGCAGGGCACAGGCAAGCAGGGCCCGGCCAAGCAGGGCCCGGCGAAGCAGCCCAACGGCGGCAACGAGCCCGCAGCAGAGAACCTCGACCCGGTCCCCGCCAAGGCCTTCTCCGGCCGGATGCTGGCGCTGTTCGTCGTCATGATTGCCATCACCATCATGCTGGCGCCCACGGTTAAGATTTTCTTCGAAAAGCGCGCCGAAATCGCCGCGCTCCAGGCGGACATTTCCGATAAACAGGCCCAGCAAAACGAGCTCAGGCGCCAGGTCTCCCGGTGGCAGGATCCGAACTACGTGAAGCAACAGGCCCGGGACCGCATTAACATGGTTATGCCCGGCGAGACGGGCTACTGGGTCTTCGGCAGCGATCTTCCTGCCGGTTCCTCCAGTGGCGCGGCCGGTGCAGGATCAGCTCAAGACCCGGCCGAGCTGCCCTGGGTTGACTCCCTCTGGGACTCCATCCGGCGCTCGGCAACAGACTAGAAGCGGCGCCCGCCGCAGGATTGTCCGCCGGACAAACCAGACAGGGCAGGAAGGTGCCGCTCCCGTGGACCAGAACCAAGTGGACAAGACCCCCACGGCAGTGAACCCGAGCGCAGGGAACCCGGGAACCCCGGACGCCGACCGCTCCCTGGCGGAATCCCGCCGCCCCTCGCCGCGCGACCTCGATGTCCTGAGCCGGCAGCTGGGGCGCCCGGTGCGGGACGTCGTGGAAATACCGGCCCGCTGCGTCTGCGGCAACCCGCTGGTGGCGGCCACCTCCCCGCGGCTGAGCAACGGCACGCCCTTCCCCACGACCTTCTACCTCACGCACCCGGTCATCACGTCCGCAGTGTCGCGGCTCGAGGCGGCCGGCCTGATGAACGAGATGAACGACCGGCTCGGCGGCGACGAGGCCCTGGCCGCGGACTACCGCGCCGCCCACGAGGCCTACCTGGCGTCCCGCGCGGAGATCGGCGCCAGGTCCGGGATCGGCGCCGTGCCCGAAATCGACGGCATCTCCGCCGGCGGGATGCCCACCCGCGTCAAGTGCCTGCACGTCCTGGTGGGCCATTCGCTCGCCGCCGGACCGGGTGTGAATCCGCTCGGCGACGAGGCGATCGCCGCCATCAGCGAGTGGTGGACCACAGACCGCTGCTACTGCGACGGCGCCTGGGACACCGGCGGCGAGGCCCCCTCGCAGGACCTCAGCAGGCACGGACCGCAGGGACTTCCGGAGATCGTGGGACGGCCGGCCCCGGTCCGCAAGCCCCGCACCGGAGACCCCAGCAGCACCTCCGAAGCCAGCAGCACCTCCGAAGCAGGCGCCGCCGGAGCGGCCGGAACTGCCGGATCCGCCGACGCCACCGGGGCCGGGCAGTGACCCGCGTGGCCGCCGTCGACTGCGGCACCAACTCGATCCGCCTGCTCATCGCCGATCTGGACGTGGACGGCGCGGCGCCCCGGTTGAAGGACATTGTGCGCGAAATGCGCGTCGTCCGCCTCGGCCAGGGCGTGGACGCCACCGGCGAGCTCGCCCAGGAGGCCCTGGACCGGACCTTCGCCGCCGCGGCGGACTACGCCGGACAGATCCAGCACCACGGGGCCACCAAGGTGCGTTTCGTCGCCACCTCCGCGACCCGCGACGCCCGCAACCGGCACGTCTTCGTGGACGGCATCCGGGAACTCCTCGGCGTCCAACCCCAGGTCATCACCGGGGATGAGGAAGCTGCCCTGTCCTTCGCCGGAGCCAGCAGCGTGCTGCCCTCCCGCGGCGCGGACCCCGTCCTCGTGGTGGACCTCGGCGGCGGCAGCACGGAATTCGTGCTGGGCAACGCCGACGGCGTCATCGCCGCCAGGAGCGTCGACATTGGCTGTGTCCGGATGACCGAACGCCACCTGCGCAGCGACCCGCCCACGGCGGAGCAGATCGCTGCCGCGGAGGCGGACGTCGACGCCGCCCTCGACCTGGCGGCCGGGACGGTCCCGCTGGACCGCAGCACCGCCGTCGTCGGGGTCGCCGGTTCCATCACCACCATCACGGCCCATGCGCTCGCGCTGCCGGAGTACTCCGCCGAGGCAATCCACGGCACGGAACTGACGCTGGCGGCCGTGCGCCGCGCCTGCACGGAACTGCTGGAAATGTCCCACTCCGAACGCGCCGCCCTGCCCTACATGCACCCCGGGCGGGTGGACGTGATCGGAGCAGGCGCCCTCGTCTGGCGACGAGTCCTTGAACGGCTGGCGGACGTGACTGACCGCAGGGTCGCGTCGGCCGTCACCAGCGAACACGATATTCTTGACGGAATTGCCTTGAGTATCAGCTAGGCCGCAGGCCGGCAGGACTGTGCGTCCGCCGGACGCCCCCGCCGGCCGGCGCCCGGTCCGCACATCCCCCGCACGGATCCCTCCCGGCATTCCCCAGCGACGACCACCCCAGCGCCACCATAGCCACAGCGCCACCAGCTGTCCCGCCGATAGGACCCGAATGACCAGAGCAACAGCCCGGCGCCGCCGGACCGCCTCCGCGTTGATGGCCTTGGCCCTTGCGGGCAGTACTCTTGCGGCCGCCTTGACCGCAGCCCCTGCCGCGCATGCCGACGAGTGGCGCGACAAGGAGTACTGGCTCGCCGAATCCGGCATCACCAAGGCCTGGGAGGTCTCCAAGGGCGCCAACGTCAAGATCGCCGTGATCGACAGCGGTGTGGACGGCAAGCACCCTGACCTGGCCGGAGTGCTGGCCGGCGGCGTCGACGTCTCCGGCGCCGGGAGCCCGGACGGACAGAAGAACATCGGCGCGAAGCCCGAGCACGGGACCCTGGTCGCCACCATGCTGGCAGGCCGCGGCCACCAGCCCGCCGATTCAACTGCCAAGCCCAGCCCCAGCGCAGGCCCGTCCGTCGCGCCGGATGGAATTGTCGGGGTGGCCCCCGAAGCCCAGCTGCTGTCCGTCTCCACCTGGCTGGGATCCGCGAACCCCGGCGGCAAGAGCGACCAGGACCAGATACCCCAGGCCGTCCGCTGGGCTGTCGACAATGGAGCCCGCGTTATCAACATCTCGCTGGGCAGCACCTCGCCGGAATGGCCGCAAAGCTGGGACGCGGCTTTCCTGTACGCCGAACAGAAGGACGTGGTCATCGTCGCCGCCGCGGGTAACCGCGGGGGAGGCAACGTCCAGGTCGGGGCCCCGGCCACCATCCCCGGGGTGCTGACCGTCGCCGGGCTGGACCGCAAGGGAACCGCCAGCATCGATTCGTCATCCCAGGGCATCAGCATCGGCGTCGCGGCCCCCGCGGAGAACCTGATCGGGGGCCTGCCCGGCGGCGGCTACGCGGAATGGGCCGGCACCTCGGGCGCCACCCCCATCGTGGCCGGCGTTGCGGCCCTGATCCGCTCCAAATGGCCGGAAATGACGGCCAGCCAGGTTATCAACCGAATCGTCAGCACCGCAAAAGACGCCGGCGCCCCGGGGAAGGACCCGTTGTACGGGTTCGGGGTCCTCGACGCCGAGGCCGCCCTGAAGGCCGACGTACCGGAAACCCGGATCAATCCGCTGGGCTCGATCTCCGACTGGATCCGGGTCCACCGGCGGGGCAACCTGGCCACCTCGCCGGCCGCCCCCTCAGCGGTCCCCTCCAGCGCGGCCCCCACCCTTCCGGAGGCCACCGTCCCGGTCGCGGAACCCCCGTCCGAGCTGGACTCCGCGGTTCCGGCCTTGGTGGTGCTGGGTTTCGGCGGCCTGTTCCTGTGCATCCTGGGTGCCGCGGCCTTCCAGCTCCGGCGTACCGTACGGCCGGCCCCGGCGGAGGACCCTGAACGCCCGGCAAACCCGGACACGGGAGTGCTCGATTCCGCGGATTCCAGCGGAAAACCGTAGTTAGTGAAGTTTTTCACAAAGTACGGTATTCTTGGGGAATGGCATCCTCCCCTCAGCTCCAGGACCGTCCCAGGGTACTCGTCGTCGGCGGCGGGTACGTCGGCCTGTACGTAGCCCTCAAACTGCAGAAGAAGATCGCGAATGCCGGTGGCATCGTCACCGTCGTTGATCCCCTGCCTTACATGACTTACCAGCCCTTCCTCCCCGAAGTTGCCGGTGGCAACATCGAGGCACGCCACGCCGTCGTCTCGCACCGCCAGCACCTGAAGCAGACCGAGCTCATCCAGGGCCGCGTCACCTCGATCGACCACGCCAACCGCACTGCTGTGGTTGCCCCGGCTGACGGCGGCGAGAACTTTGAGGTCCCCTACTTCGACGTCGTCATCGCCGCAGGCGCCATCACCCGCACCTTCCCGATCAAGGGCCTCGCGGACAAGGGCATCGGCCTCAAGACCATCGAGGAAGCCGTCGCCCTGCGCAACAAGGTCCTCGACCGGATCGAAGCCGGTTCGCTCATGACGGATCCGGCCGAACGCGCCCGCGCCCTGACCTTCGTTGTGGTCGGCGGCGGTTTCGCCGGTATCGAGTGCATCACCGAAATGGAAGATCTCGCCCGCGCCGCGGTCAAGAACAACCCCCGCGTCAAGCAGGAGGAAGTCCGCTTCGTCCTGGTCGAGGCCATGGGACGCATCATGCCCGAGGTGACCGCCAGCCAGGCCGAGTGGGTCGTCGAGCACCTGCGCAGCCGCGGCATCGAGGTCCTGCTCAACACTTCGCTGGACAGCGCCGAAGGCACCCTGAAGCTCATTAACCTCCCGGACAAGTCCGCGGCCCAGGAATTCGAGGCCGACACCCTGGTCTGGACTGCCGGTGTGCAGGCCAACCCGATGGTCCGCTCCACCGATTTCCCGCTCGAGCCGCGCGGCCGCGTCCGCGTCCTCGCCGACCTGCGCGTCGCAGGCGACGAAGGCATCATCGACAACGCCTGGTCTGCCGGCGACATTGCGGCGGTGCCGGACCTCACGGGCAACGGCCTCCCGGACGGCACCTGCGTCCCGAACGCCCAGCATGCGCTGCGCCAGGCCAAGCGCCTCGCCAAGAACCTGTGGGCCTCCCGCTGGGACAAGCCGCTCAAGGACTACAAGCACAAGAACCTGGGCGCCGTTGCCGGCTTCGGCGAGTGGAAGGGTGTGGCCAACATCAACCTGCTGGGCCGCATCGGCCTCAAGGGCCCGCTGGCGTGGCTGGCACACCGTGGCTACCACGGACTGGCCATGCCGACCGTGGAACGCAAGATCCGCGTCATCTTTGGCTGGATCCTCGCCTTCTTCATGGGCCGCGACACCACCCAGCTGATCGACCTGGACAACCCGCGCGGCGCTTTCGTTGCCGCTGCGGCGCCGGCTCCCAAGCCGGCCGCCGCACCCGCCGCCCCCGCCGCTGAGAAGCCGGCGGCAGAGGCCAGCAAGACCGCGAACAAGGAAGCTGTTTCGGCCGACTCCAAGTAGCCTGCAGCAGCCTTCGACGGCGGCCGTTCCCTTGCGGGGGAGCGGCCGCCGTCGTCGTTAATCCGGTTCGCCGTCGCCGGCAGCCTGCCCGGGCACGGCCGGGGCCGCCTCTAGACTGGCTCCATGACAGCTGAAAAGGACCTCCACACCCTGTTGGCCACCATGCACCCGGAACTCCGGGAGGGCGAGTTCGTCTACGTCCTCTGGCCGCACGGCCGTCCCCTGGCCGGGGCGATCGCGGCCGCCGTCCGTGAAGCCGAAGGCCTGACGGTCGTGCTGCCGCGGACCGAAGCCGACGCCCTCGGACTGTCCTACGACTTCGTCGGCGCCTGGATCACCCTCCAGGTGCACTCCTCGCTTGAGGCCATCGGCCTGACGGCGGCGGTCAGCGCCGCCCTGAGCGAGGCCAAAATCAGCTGCAATGTCCTGGCCGGCTTCCACCACGACCACCTCCTGGTCCCGGTCGCGGACGCTGACCGGGCGCTTGAGGTGCTGCACGAACTGGTCGCCGCCAGCGGGGAGCACAAGCCCGCCCCCGAACTGGTGCTGCGCAGCGAACAGCCCGCGGACCGGCCCGCCATCCTTGCCCTCACCGCCGCGGCCTTCGCCGTCTCCCCGGTCACCGGGCTGCCCGTCGATGGCGAGCCCGAAGAGGTGCAGCTCCTGGCGGCGCTCTTCGACTGCGACGACTACCTCCCGGAGTTCAGCGTCGTCGCGGAGCTCGACGGCGAGATCGTCGGCCATGCGATCAGCACCCGCGGCCGGGTGGGGGAGCTGGAGCTCCTTGGCCTGGGGCCGATCGGGGTGGTCCCGCGGCTGCAGCGACACGGCATCGGCAGCGCGCTCATGAAGGAAACGATCCTCCGGGCCAACGCCGCGGGGGAGCGCGGCATCGCGCTGCTGGGCGACCCGGAGTACTACTCGCGCTTCGGCTTCGTGGCGTCGACCTCCCTCGGCGTGGAAGCCCCCGACCCGGCCTGGGGCGGGCACTTCCAGCTGCTCCCGCTGGCGGTCTGGCCGGGCGGGGTCAGCGGAACATTCCACTACGCCAAGCCGTTCGGCATCGCCTAGCCGGAGCCCCTGAGGGGATACCATGGACCGGGCGCCCCAGTAGCCCAATTGGCAGAGGCAGCGGACTTAAAATCCGCGTGTTGTGGGTTCGAGTCCCACCTGGGGCACACGTCGCGGCGCGGGCCGGTCCGGCCGGCAGATTTCCTCTATGCAACGAGTGTTATAAGGATGTGACCGTAGTCACTTTGGATCGGGCCGGAATTGCACTAGCTTGAAGTAAATCAGGAACACCTGATCATTCGCATCAAAGGCCGTTCGCACCTTTAGATCGAGGAGATTGTAAATGACTTCACTCCCCCAGGTGGCGCCCCGCATCGCTAAGCTAACCGCGCTTAGCATCGGCGTCGCCCTTCTGGCTACGGCTTGTGGTGGCGCGTCCACCCCAACGTCGACCGGAACCGGATCCGCTTCCGCCAACGCCGCAGGCATCGCGTGCCCGGCCCCCAGCGCTGGAGCTGGAGCCGGCACCTCTGCCGCGACCAATACCGGCGAGGTCCCCGCTTCCACCGGCACCACCGACACCCCCCTGAAGATCGGCTCGCTCCTGCCGACCACCGGGTCGCTGGCCTTCCTCGGCCCGCCCGAAATCGCGGGTGTCAACCTTGGCATCAAAGAAATCAACGATGCCGGCGGCGTGCTGGGCAAGCCTGTAGAGGTCATCCACCGCGACTCCGGTGACACCAAGACCGATATTGCCACGCAGTCCACCACTGCGCTGCTGGGCCAGGGTGTTGGTGCCATCATCGGTGCCGCGTCCTCCGGCGTTTCCAAGACCGTGATCAACCAGATCACCGGCGCGGGCGTCATCCAGTTCTCCCCGGCCAACACCTCGCCGGACTTCACCGACTGGGACGACAAGGGCCTCTACTGGCGCACCGCCCCCTCGGACGTGCTCCAGGGCAAGGTCCTCGGCAACTACATGGCCACCTGTGGCGCCCAGACCGTTGGCATGATCGTCCTGAACGACGCCTACGGAACCGGCCTCGCGAAGAACGTGAAGGCAGCGTTCGAGGCGGCAGGCGGCAAGGTCGTTGCAGAGGAACTCTTCAACGAAGGCGATTCCCAGTTCAGCAGCCAGGTCGACAAGGTCATCGCCGCGAAGCCGGACGCCATCGCCCTGATCACCTTCGACCAGGCCAAGAGCATCGTTCCGCTGATGACGGGCAAGGGCATCAAGCCCACCCAGCTCTTCCTCGTTGACGGCAACATGTCCGACTACAGCAAGGACTTCCAGGCAGGCACCCTGAAGGGCGCCCAGGGCACCATCCCGGGCACCTTCGCCAAGGATGACTTCAAGAAGAAGCTGCTGGCCATCGATCCCGCATTGAAGGATTACAGCTACGCAGGCGAGTCCTACGACGCCGTGAACCTCATCGCCCTGGCCTCCGAAGCGGCCCAGAGCACCAAGGGCGTCGACATCGCCACGCAGCTCAAGGCAGTCTCTGAGAGCGGCGAAAAGTGCAGCGACTTCCCGACCTGCGTCACCCTGCTCCGCGACGGCAAGGACATCGACTACGACGGCCAGTCCGGCCCCGTAACGTTCTCCGAAGCCGGTGACCCGACGGAAGCCTACGTCGGCATCTACGAGTTCCAGGATGACAACACCTACAAGGCATCCAAGGAAGAGTTCGGCAAGCTGTAAGCTCGCCCTTCCCTAGCCACCAAGAGACCCCCGTCCAGTCCGGACGGGGGTCTCTTGCGTGCGGGGGGAGGGAAGCCGGGTGCGCGGCGCGCGGCAGGCTTTCCGGCGGCTCCGGAGTGCCCGACGGCGGGAATCCGGCCCTGCGTGCGGTGAGACAAAAGCCGAGGGCGACGGGGGCAGGTGCTTGTGAAAGCGCCGTTGTTGCGTGAGGAACGAGCGCAGGCGCCGAGCAAGTGGCTGCTGCCGGCGCCCGGAGCCGTTACATGGGATTAGCCCGGAACCAGGACACCGCAGGCGCGCAGAAGGGCCGCCACCGGCTGGTGACGGCCCTTCTGGTACTGCGGTGTTGCCGGAAACTACTCGACGGTGTCGGCGAGGGTGCCCAGGTACAGCTGGATGACCTTGGGATCCTTCATGAGCTCCCGGCCGGTGCCGGTGTACGCGTCCTTGCCCTGGTCCAGGACATAGCCGCGGTCACAGATCTGCAGGCAGCGTCGGGCGTTCTGTTCCACCATGATGACCGAGACGCCTGCACGGTTGATCTCGTGCACCCGGAGGAAGGTTTCGTCCTGCTTGACCGGGGAGAGTCCCGCGGAGGGCTCGTCGAGCAGCAGCACGGCCGGGTCCATCATGAGGGCCCGTCCCATCGCGACCATCTGGCGTTCGCCGCCGGAGAGCGAGCCGGCGCGCTGGGCACGCCGCTTGCCGAGTTCCGGGAACAGGCCCGTGACGAAGTCGAAGCGCTCGGCGAAGTCCTTGGGGCGCTGGAACATGCCCATCTGGAGGTTCTCCTCGATGGTCAGGGCCGCGAACACGTTGTTGTTCTGCGGCACAAAACCGATGCCCTTGCTGACCAGTTTGTTCGCTTTTAGCCCGGTGATGTCCTGGCCGCGGACCACCACGGAACCCGAGTGGACCTTGACCAGGCCGAACATCGCCTTCAACAGCGTGGACTTGCCGGCACCGTTGGGGCCGATGATGCCGATCAGCTCGCCCTTGCGGGCCTCGATGCTGCAACCGTTGAGGATGTTGACGCCAGGGATGTAGCCGGCCACCAGGTCGGTGACCTTGACGACCGAATCCTCATCGTGCACGGGGTTTGCGGCGGGAGCCGCGCTGGTGGCGCTCATTCTGTGTCCTTAGCTGTGCTGTTCGGCTCCTCGGCGCTGCGCCGGCCGCGCGCCGGACTGGAGCTGTCCGGGCCCGTCGGCCCAGCCGTTTCCGAGGCGACGACGTCGAGCGAGATGATCCCGGCGTTTTCGGTGCCAACGATCGATTCCTCGTCGGCGACCAGTTCGGCGGCGAGCTCCTTGATGCCTTCCGAGTCACCGAGGTCCACGTCGTGGTGGGCGCCCAGGTAGGCGTCAATCACGGCAGGGTTCTTCATGACCTCGGCGGGTGGGCCTTCGGCCACGATCTTGCCCTCGGCCATGACCACCACCCAGTCGGCAATGTGCCGGACCATGTGCATGTCGTGTTCGACGAACAGCACGGTCATGCCCTCGGCCTTCAGGTTCTTGATGTGGTCCAACAGTGACTGCGTCAGAGCCGGGTTGACGCCGGCCATCGGCTCGTCGAGCATGACCAGCTTGGGCCGGACCATCAGCGAGCGGGCCATTTCGAGCAGCTTCCGCTGGCCGCCGGAGAGGGACGCCGCGTAGTCGTCCTTCTTGGCGTCCAGCTTGAACTTCTGGAGCAGGACGTTGGCTTCCTCGGTGATCTTCTTCTCCTGGCCACCCCAGATGCCCTTGAAGAGGGCCTTGGAGAGCCGTTCGCCGGACTGGTGGGAGGCGCCGAGGCGCATGTTCTCCATCACGGTGAGCTTGCCCATAACCTTGGTCAGCTGGAAGGTGCGGACCATGCCCATCCGGGCAACCTTGTACGAGGACACCCCGGCCAGGCTGTTGCCTTCGAACTGCCACTTGCCCGAGTTGGGCGTATCAAATCCCGTGAGCAGGTTGAACAAGGTGGTCTTGCCGGCGCCGTTGGGGCCGATCAGCGCGGTGATCTTGTGCCGCGGGATTTCCAGGTACTCGACGTCGACGGCGTTGATGCCGCCGAAGCTGCGGGTGACATTTTCCGCCACCACGATCGGGTCGCGCTTCTTGCAGCCGGGTGCAGTCTCCCCGGCGGCAATCGGACGCGTGTCCGTCATGTAGTCAATGCCAGTTTCTTCGCTCTGCGTGCTCATGCGAACGCCAGCTCCTTCTTATTGCCGAGGACACCCTGGGGCCTGAAGATCATCAGCAGCATCAGTGCGACACCCACCAGGATGTAACGCAGCTGGCCGGCCTGGACCGTGTTCAGCCAGGTGACGGCGCCGGATTCGATGAGGCCGTAGAGGATGCCTTGTGTGAGGGACAGCACGACCCAGAAGATCATGGCGCCGACGACCGGCCCCAACACCGTGCCCAGGCCGCCAAGCAGCAGGCAGGTGTAGAGGAAGAACGTCAGCTCGGTGCCATAGTTCGCCGGCTGGACCGCGCCGCGGGGGAGGGTGAAGATCATGCCCGCGAGGGCGCCGAGCACACCACCGATGATCAGGGCCTGCATCTTGTAGGCGTACACGTTCTTGCCGAGCGAGCGGACGGCGTTTTCGTCCTCGCGGATGCCCTTGAGGACACGGCCCCAGGGGCTGCGCATCAGCAGCCACACCAGGAGGCAGCAGATCGCGACCACGGACCAGCCGACAACGCGGATGAAGAAGTCGCGGTTGTTCATGCCCATGTAGGAGCCTTCGGGGAACGGGTTCATCGCATAGAACCCGCCTTCGAAAGCGGCCAGGCCGTTGGCCGAACCGGTGACCGTGGTCAGCTGGTTGGTGGTGACGATGTAGCGCACGATTTCCGCCGCCGCGATCGTGACGATAGCCAGATAGTCGGCCCGCAGCCGGAGGGTGGGGATACCCAGCAGCAAAGCAAAGATGGCCGAGCAGACCACGGCGATCAGCAGACCGACGAAGAACGGAACACCGAACGTCAGGGTGGAGATGGCGAAGCCGTAGGCCCCCACCGCCATGAAGCCGGCCTGGCCGAAGTTCAGCAGGCCGGCGTAGCCGAAGTGAACCGCGAGGCCGAGGGTGGCCAGGGCGTAGGCAGCCGTCGTCGGGCTGAACAGCTCACCGGCAGCGCTGGAAAATATGAATCCGAAGTCCATGGCTGTCTCCTAACCCACGCGCTCGCGCCGGCCCAAGATACCTTGGGGCCGGATCAGAAGGACAATAATCATGATGAACAGTGCTCCCACGTATTTGAGGTCAGCGGCGAGGCCGAACACAGTGGTCAGCTCCACGAAGATGCCGACGATGATGGATCCGATCAGGGCGCCCCACACCGTGCCGAGACCGCCCAGGGTGACGCCGGCGAAGATAAGCAGCAGGATCTGCGAACCCATATCGAAGGTGACACCGGGCCGGTAGTACGCCCACAGGATGCCGCCGAGGGAGGCGAGCATGCCGCCGGTGACCCAGACAATCCGGATGACGGAGTCGACGTCGATGCCTGAGGCCGCTGCCAGCGCCGGGTTATCGGCGACCGCGCGGGTGGCTTTGCCGAGCCGGGTCTTGAGCAGGACGATACCGAGGATGGCAATCACCACCGCGCTGATCACGAGGGACCAGAGGTTGTTGGGTGAAATGGAGATCGGACCGAGCTGGATTTCCGCGCTCTGGGCGTAGGGCAGCTGCTGGGTGGCGCCGCCGAAGAAGAACTGGATGACGTAGCGGACGGCCAGGGCGAGGCCGATGCTGACAATCATCATCGGCACCAGGCCGGTGCCGCGGCGCCGGAGCGGCTTCCATAGACCGGCGTCCTGGACGTAGCCGAATAGACCGCCGCCGAGCAGGGCGAGCAGGATGGCCAGCCAGAACGGCAGGTTCATGGCGTTGAAGGCGAAGACCAGGACGGCGCCGAGGGTGACCATCTCGCCGTGGGCAAAGTTGGTCAGGCCGGTGGTGCCGAAGATCAGGGAAAGGCCCACGGAGGCGAGGGCCAGCAGCAGACCGAAGCTGAGGCCCGCCACGAGGCGGTTGATCAGGTTCTGGCCGAAATCCTGCTGCTGGATGACGATGCCTTCGCCGAAGGCGAAGATCACCGAGAGGTTGGAGGTCTGGCTGAAAGTGACCTGCCGGGGGTTTTCCTGGCCGTCGGCGAGTTTGATGCCCTCCGGAAGCGTGGATTCATCCAGCTCGACCTCGTAGGTCCCCTGGGTGGGCACGCCGATGGTCCAGGAGCCGTTGGCGCCTGATTTGGCCGTTCCGGTGAAGTCGTCGCTCTTGGCCGTGATGGTGACGTCAGCGATCGGCGCGCGGTCGTCGCCGCGCAGGAAGCCGCTGATGCTGTTCTGGAACGTGGTTGCCGACGGGGATGGTGTCGGCGAGGGGCTCGTGGCCTGGGATGCTGGCGCGACGATGAGCAGTAGCGCGGCCACGGCGGCAAAAACAGCCCCCACAACTTTCAGCAGTCTGCCGCGCCGTCTCTGCGACAGGCCTCTCGGTGTGCTTCTCAAAATGAAACCTCCACATGGGGGTGGTGTGGGTTGCGCCATTGCAACCGCTGCGAACAGTCAGGGTGACGGGGTGGTGCCAGGTGCGATGCGGTGGAGCGGTAGGGCTTGTGATATCCGTCACCCTGTTTGGCCCATGTTACAGCCCGTTCGGGGCAATGAATGCCGTCGCGAGCAGGCTTAACGTCGCGATCACGTAACAACCGTGAAGCCCGGGTGGCAACGTGGTTTACCTGTCCTTAAGTAAACTTTTGTTGATCCTGAGTATGCCTAAACAGTCGAGGTCCGCCGCCGGGAAACGGGCCCCCAAAAACCCGGCGAACAGGTCACGGTTGCGTTGCGGCAGGGGCCCGCCGGGAACTAACAGTGCCCCTCGGCGGTTGGAATTGGTAGCGTGTTGTAACCAGGCACTATAAGTTCACTACCGAATCATCATTCACCCCCTTTATTTGGAGGACACCCGCAATGGCACTTGGCGGAAACCCCGTCTTCAACGGAAAGAACTTCCGTGGAGCAACCCAGGCACCGCCTGCCCCGCAGGCTTACGGACAGGGCCCCTACGGCCAGAACGCGTATGGCCAGAACCAGCACGGCCAGGCCCAGTACGGCCAGACCCAGACGGGCTGGAACCCGGCCCAGCAGGGCATGACCCAGGACCAGCTCCAGGACATGTACAACCGGCCCGCCGCCGGCCCCGCCGACACCGGCCGTATGACCTACGACGACGTCATCATGAAGACCGCGGCCTGCCTTGGCGCCGTCGTCGCCGGCGCGGCTGTCACCCTCGTGGTGGCAGAGGGTCTGGCCTACATGCTGATGATCGTTGGTGCGCTGGGCGGATTCGTCCTCGCGCTCGTCAACACGTTCAAGAAGCAGCCCTCACCGGCGCTGATCCTGGCCTACGCGGCCCTCGAGGGCCTGTTCCTCGGCGGCCTGACGCGGATCCTCGACGGCATCTACCCGGGCGTCGGCCTGCAGGCCGTCATCGGCACGCTCTCCGTGTTCGCCGTGACCCTGCTGCTCTTCAAGAACGGCAAGGTCCGGGCGACCCCGAAGGCCATGCGCTTCTTTATGATCGCCACCATCGGCTACGCCGTCTTCGCGCTCATCAACATGGCCATGGTGTGGACCGGCGCCGTCGATTCCCCCTTCGGCCTGCGCACCGAAATTGAGATCTTCGGCATCCCGCTGGGCGTCTTCATCGGCGTGCTGGCGATCGGCCTCGCCGCCTTCGCCCTGATCATGGACTTCACCAGCATCGAAGCCGGCGTCCGCAGCGGCGCCCCGCAGCGCTTCTCCTGGACCGCTGCCTTCGGCCTCACGGTCACCCTGGTCTGGCTCTACGTGGAGATCATCCGACTGCTCGCGATCCTGCGCGGCGACGAGTAACAGCGCCGACGTTCGGCCGGTAACGGACTAATAGGAAAGGGGAGCCCCGCGGGGCTCCCCTTTTTGTCTGCCCGCATCCAGGCCCGGCAGCAACCTCCGGCAGCGACGGGCGCCCGGCGGCGGGCGGGCCTCAGCTGAGCCGCTCCAGCACCACGGCCATGCCCTGGCCGCCGCCGACACACAGCGTCGCCAGGCCGAGCGTCGCATCACGTTCCCGGAGGCCGTTGAGCAGGGTGGTGGTCATCCGGGCGCCGGTCATCCCGAAGGGGTGCCCCAGCGCGATGGCGCCGCCGTGGACGTTGAGCTTGTTATGGTCGATGCCAAGTTCCCGGGCGCTGGCGACGACCTGGACCGCAAAGGCCTCGTTGAGTTCCACGAGGTCGATGTCCTCCATTCCCAGCCCGGCAAGGGCCAGGGCCCGCCGGCTCGCCTCGACCGGACCCATCCCCATGAGCTCGGGGGAGAGGGCGCTGACGCCGGTGGAGACGATCCGTGCCAGAGGTTCCAGCCCGAGTTCGCGGGCCCGCATATCGCTCATCACGACGACGGCGGCCGCCCCGTCGTTGAGCGGGCAGGCATTGCCGGCGGTGACGGTGCCCTCCGCGCGGAAGACGGGCTGGAGGCCGCTGACCGACTCGAGGGTGACGCCGGCCCGCGGGGAGTCGTCCCGGTCGACCACGGTCCCGTCCCTGCGCGTGTAGGGCGTGATTTCACGGGCATAGAAGCCGGAGGCGATGGCTGCTTCGGCGCGGTTCTGGCGGAGCACCGCCCAGGCGTCCTGCTCTGCCCGGCGGATGCCGAAGCTGGTCGCGACGTTTTCAGCGGTCTGACCCATGGCGATATAGATATCCGGCATCCGGCCGCCCAGCCGCGGGTCCGTCCACGGGGTATTGGACGCGGCCCGGGCGGCGGTGCGCTGCCGGGCTGCGTCAAAGAGCGGGTTGTGGGTGCTGGCATCCGTCTCCCCGGCACCGGCCCAGTCGCGGTACCGGGACACGGCCTCCACCCCGGCCGAGACAAACGCGTGTCCCTCGCCGGCCTTGATGGCGTGGAAGGCCATCCGGAGGGTCTGCAGGCTGGAGGCGCAGAAACGGTTGATTGTGGCGCCCGGGACGTTGTCCAGCCCGGCCAGGATGGTGACCACCCTGGCCATGTTGGAGCCGGCCTCGCCGCTGGGTTCGGCGCAGCCGAGGTAGAGGTCGTCCAGGCCGCGGCCGGCGGTGTCCGCCGCATCGAAGGACGGAATCCGGGCCAGTGCGGCGGAGACCATGGCGGCCGCGAGGTCGTCGGGCCGTTCATCCTTCAGTGAGCCTTTAAAGGCGCGGCCGATCGGGCTCCTGGCAGTGGACACTATGACCGCTTCTGGCATGCGCCCAGCCTACGCTCCGGCTATGCCAGGCGCATCGCCCCTGCCGAGGGCCGGACACTGAAGATCTCCGGCGCCACGTAGCCGGCTCCTGCGAAGGCACGCTCGACGGCGGCGCGCACCCGCTGCTCGGCCGCCACCGGGGTGAGCGCGATCGCCGAACCGCCGAAGCCGCCCCCGGTCATCCGGGCACCGACCGCGCCGGCAGCGCGGGCGGCCTCGACGGCAAGATCCAGCTCGGGGCAGGAAATCTCGAAGTCATCCCGCATGGAGGCATGGGACGCATCCAGCAGCGGTCCGATCGCCGCCGGCCCGGCACTGCCGAGAAGCCCGACCACCTGCAGGACCCGGTCATTCTCGGTGACCACATGCCGCACCCGGCGGAACGTCTCCGGATCCAGCAGGCCGCTGGCTTCTTCCAGGTCCTCCATCCCGACGTCGCGCAGGGCCTTCACCCCGAGCACCTCGGCCCCCAGCTCGCAGGAGGCGCGCCGGGAGGCATAGCCGCCGCCGGCATGGGAATGCGACACTTTCGTGTCAATTACTAACAGCACCAGCCCGGCGGCCTCGGCGTCGAAGGGGACCAGCCGGCAGCTCTGGTCGCGGCAGTCCAGGAAGAGGGCGTGCCCGGCCCCGCCGCGCAACGACGCGGACTGGTCCATAATGCCGGTGGGCGCGCCGACAAAGTCGTTCTCGGCCCGCTGGGTGGCCAGGACCATGTCCCGGGTGTCCAGGCCCGCCGCGGTGAGCTCGTTGAGTGCGGAGATCACCGCGCACTCGATCGCGTGGGACGAGGACAGGCCGGCGCCGCGGGGCACGTCGGAGTCCAGCAGCAGGTCCAGGCCGCGCACCGGAAGTCCGATCTGCTGGAGTGCCCACACGACACCCAACGGGTACTTGGTCCACCCCTTCGCCGTGCCGCGCTCCAGCGACCCGGCATCCGCCGTCGTCAGCCCCTGGTTGCCGAAGGTGGACAGCAGCCGGATCCCGGAGTCCGGACGCCGGCGGACCGCAACCCTCGCCGTCCGGTCGATCGCAAACGGCAGCACGAAGCCTTCGTTGTAGTCGGTGTGCTCGCCGATCAGATTGACGCGGCCGGGTGCCTGCCACACGCCCTCGGGCGCCGCGCCGAAGACAGAGGCGAAGCGGGCCGCCATTTGCCGGGCATCAAGGGGGCGCGTCATGCCGTGTGGCCGGCGGGGGCCATCCTGGAAAAGCGGGTCATGGGTCCACGCTATACGCCGCCGCCCGCGGCTAGGTACGGTGGTGACCATGAACCTGCCGCCACACGCCTCCCCGGATTCCCCTGCCAGCGACAGCCTCAGCGACGGCACGGACGCTTCGGCCCGGCGCTATGCCTCGGGCCGGCAGTATGAGCTGAGGCGCGGCGACGCGCTCGCCGTCGTCACCGAACTGGCCGCCGGGCTGCGGCTGTACACCCGCGGCGGCACGCAGCTGACCGAAAGCTACGGCAACGCGGAGATTTCACCGGGCGCCGCCGGCATCACGCTGGCCCCGTGGGCGAACCGCGTGGAGGACGGCGTCTGGTACCTGAACGGCATGAAGCAGCAGCTGGACATCACAGAGGTATCCCGCAACAACGCCAGCCACGGGCTGCTCCGCAACGCCTCCTATGAACTCGTCGACGAATCCGAATTCTCGGTCACCCTGGAAGCGGCGGTGTTCCCGCAGCACGGCTATCCGTTCCTGCTGCGCCACCGCGTGAGCTACGAACTCGCCGAGGACCTGGGCCTTGTGGTCCGGCAGCTGCTGATCAACGACTCCCAGGAGCGGGCACCGTTCGTCCTCGGCGCCCACCCCTATCTTCGGCTGGGGGAGGTGCCCAGCGAGGAACTGACGGTCACCGTCCACGCCGGCACCAGGCTCGTGACGGACGAGCGGCTGATCCCGCGCGGCACGGAACCGGTGGCCGGCGACTTCGACCTCCGCGCCGGGCGGTCCGTGGCCGCCCTGGACCTCGATTCCGCCTACACGGACCTGGAGTTCGACGACGGCATCGCCCGCCACACGCTGAGCGCACCGGACGGCCGGAGCGTGAGCCTCTGGCAGGACGAAAACTGCGGCTATGTCCATGTTTTTGTCACCACTGAATTTCCGGGCCGCACCAAGGCGGTGGCGATCGAGCCGATGACCGGTCCGGCCAACGCCTTCAACAGCGGCGACGGCCTCCGCTGGCTGGATCCGGGGGAGCGGTTCGCCATGTCGTGGGGGATCAGCGCGTCCCTGGGGCGCTGAGAAAGCGCGTGGTTTCACATCCGGGCGGCGCTGGTGAATCATGGGGCTATGACGCCAGCTGACGATGCCGCCCCGCGAGACCACACGGGGGCAGCACGCCCCGCCGCCCGGCTGCGGGCCGCCACGGACCGGGACCTCGATCAGGACATCCCGTACGGCGTGCGGATCGCCGCGTCCTGGTCCTGGCGCCTCGGACTCATCATTCTGATGGCAGGCGCGCTGGTGTGGCTGCTCAGCAGGGTCAGCTTCCTGCTGATCCCGGTGATGGTCGCCGCGCTGCTGGCCGGGCTGCTGTCACCGGTGAAGAACTGGCTCAGGAGGAACCACGTCCCCATCGGGCTCGCCGTCGCCCTGACCGTCCTGGGCTTCATCGGCACGATTGGCGGGGCCCTGGCCCTCGTGGGCCGGCAGCTGGTCTCCGGCTTCGCCGAGCTGTGGAGCGAGGCGCTCGCCGGAATCCAGAAAATCCAGGCCTGGCTCGCGGACGGCCCCCTGCACCTCACCGCGGCCCAGATCGACCAGTACCTGAAAGAGGGCACGGACGCGCTGCAGAGCAACAGCAGCAGCATTCTCAGCGGTGCGCTGTCCTTCGGCAGCACTGCCGGTCACTTCGCCGCCGGCATGATCCTGGCCCTGTTCATCCTCATCTTCTTCCTGCTGGAAGGAGACCGCATCTGGTCCTTCCTCGTTCGGCTGCTGCCCCGGAAGGCCCGTGTCGCGGCGGACGGAGCCGGCCGGGTGGGCTGGTCCTCCATGGTGAGCTACGCCCGGGTGCAGATGTTCGTCGCCTTCGTGGACGCGGTGGGCATCGGGGTGGGGGCAGCGATCCTCGGTGTGCCCTTGGCGCTTCCGCTGGGGGTGCTGGTGTTCCTCGGCTCCTTCATCCCGATCGTTGGCGCCCTGGTGACCGGCGCCGTCGCGGTGCTGCTGGCCCTCGTCGCCAACGGGTGGGTGAACGCCCTGATCATGCTGGGGGTTGTGCTGCTGGTCCAGCAGCTGGAAAGCCACATCCTCCAGCCGCTGATCATGGGCAAGGCCGTCAAGCTGCACCCGGTCGCCGTCATCCTGGCCGTCGCCGCCGGTTCCTACCTCGCCGGAATTCCCGGAGCCCTGTTCTCCGTGCCCATCCTGGCCGTAGCAAACTCGTCGATTCGCTACATTGCCGGCAGAACGTGGGAACATGAAAGTGCGCTATCGGCCGCGGGCGCGGACTTGATTGCCCCTGCGCCGGGCGCCGTCAGCTCCGGAAGCGACGCCCGCCTGCCGGGCGCCACTACCGGACGTGGCGACGATGCCGCACCCGGCAGCGGTTCCCCTGGCAGTGAGGCCGGACGGGGCGCCGGTGCCGGCTCCACAACCTGATCCACGCTGAGCCGAAGACTGATCCTAAGAAGGAGACTAGTTCGTGAACACCCTTGAGAGCCTGCCCGTCACGCTGGACAATGTCCTGGAGGCGCAGAAGCTGCTCGACGGGATTATTACGCGGACGCCGGTTGAATCCTCCCGCGCCCTGGGCAGCATGGTCGGTGGCGAGGTCTACCTCAAGTGCGAGAACCTGCAACGGGCCGGTTCCTTCAAAGTCCGTGGTGCCTATGTCCGGATGGCCAAGCTTTCCCCCGAGGAGAAGAAGCGCGGCGTCGTGGCGGCCTCGGCCGGCAATCACGCCCAGGGTGTGGCCGTTGCGGCCAAGAGCCTGGGCATCAAAGCCCGGATCTACATGCCGTTGGGCGTCGCCCTGCCCAAACTCGCCGCCACGCGCAGCCACGGGGCCGAAGTGGTCCTGCACGGACACAACGTCGACGAGGCCCTCGCTGAGGCGAAGCGCTACGCCGACGAGACCGGAGCGGTCTTTGTCCACCCCTTCGACGACGTCGACGTCGTCGCCGGCCAGGGCACCGTCGGACTGGAAATCCTGGAACAGATCCCCAACGTCGACACCATCCTGATGGGCGTCGGCGGCGGCGGGCTCCTCGCCGGCGTCGCCGTGGCAGTCAAGGCCAGGGCCAAAGAACTGGGCCGGGAGATCCGGATCATCGGCGTCCAGGCCGAAAACGCGGCCGCCTACCCGCCATCGCTCGCCGCGGATGCCCTCGTGCCGCTCAAACGTGTCTCCACCATGGCCGACGGCATCGCCGTGGGCCGGCCCGGCCAGCTGCCCTTCAGCATCATCCGGGAGCTCGTCGACGACGTCGTCACCGTCAGCGAGGACGCCCTGGCCCGGGCGCTCATCTTCCTGCTGGAGCGCGCCAAGATGGTCGTCGAGCCTGCCGGCGCGGTGGGTGTCGCGGCGCTGATGGAAGGCAAGATCGAGAACCCGGGCACCGTCGCCGTCGTGCTCTCCGGCGGCAACATTGACCCGATGCTGATGCTCAAGGTCATCCAGCGCGGCCTCTCCGCCGCCGGCAGGTACATGACCGTGCGGATGATGCTGGACGACCGTCCCGGCTCGCTCGCCACGATCGCCCGGATCATCGCCGAGAACGACGCCAACGTGACGGGCCTGGACCACACCCGGGTGGGCGGCTCGATCAGCATGGGCGATGTGTCCATCACCGTGAACCTGGAAACCAAGGGCCACGAGCACTGCGAGAAAGTCCTCGCGGCGCTTCGGGCCGAAGGCTTCCAGCCAATCGTGGTGCACTAGGGGACCGCGATGCTGGACTCCACCCGGAACGGCAGCCCGCGCGCCGGCGACACCGCGGCGTCACGCGCCCGCAAGGGCCTGCTGGTGGTGGGATTGTTCGTGCTGGCGCTGTATGTCATCGAGGTCATCAACGCCCTCATGCTGCGTTCGCTCAACGGCACGTTCGGCCTCCGCCCGCGCAGCCTCGACGGGATCCTGGACATCCTGACGTTCCCGCTGCTGCACGCCAACCTGGCGCACCTGTTCTCCAACACGCTTCCGCTGATCATCTTCGGCTTCCTGGTGCTGCTGTCCGGGCGCCGGGTGTTCTTCACCACCCTGGCCCTGAGCTGGCTTGTCTCCGGGGTGGTGGTGTGGCTGATCGGCGGCTTCAACGTCACCGTCGGGGCGTCCGGCCTGGTCTTCGGCCTCTTCGCGTTCCTGCTGGTGCGCGGCTTCTTCAACCGCAACTGGTGGCAGATCCTGCTCTCGGTGGTGCTGTTCCTGAGCTACGGGGGCATCCTGTTCGGAATCCTGCCCACGATGGCGGGCTACGTGTCCTGGCAGGCGCACCTCGGCGGGGCCATCGGCGGAGTGCTCGCAGCCCTGCTGTTGAGCGCACAGCGGGCCGGAACACTGCGCACCAGACCGTAGCGGCCATCGACGCCGGCATTCAGTAACGAACACGACGCCGGCCCTCCCGCTTGGGGAGGGCCGGCGTCGTGTGTTGCGTTAGGTTAAGTCGGGTGTCAGCCTGCGTAGGGCTTGGCGGACATGATCTCCACCGCAATGTCCTTGCCGTTCGGGGCGGTGTAGCTGAGCTTGTCGCCTTCCTTGTGGCCGACGATGGCAGCACCCAGCGGTGACTTCTCGCTGAAGACGTCCAGATCCGAGTCGCCGGCAATTTCCCGGGAGCCGAGCAGGAAGGTTTCCTCATCGCCGGCGATTTTGGCCACGACGATCATGCCGGGCTCGACAATTCCGTCGTCGGCGGGGGACTCGCCCACGTGGGCGTCCCGGAGCAACGCGGTCAGCTGGCGGATGCGGGCCTCGATCTTGCCCTGCTCCTCTTTGGCCGCGTGGTAGCCGCCGTTCTCCTTGAGGTCGCCTTCCTGGCGCGCCGCCTCGATCTTCTGGACGATTTCCGCCCGGCCGGGGCCGGAGAGGTGGTCCAGCTCTGCCTTCAGGCGGTCAAAAGCTTCCTGGGTAAGCCAAGCTGCAGTTGCGCTGTTGGTGGTAGACACGGACTTCTCCTTTGTGGTCAAACAAGCAAAGACCCCGCCACGGTGGCCACTTTTAGGACTCAGCAACCAGCTCAGCGGGGGAAAGGTATTGATCCATTGTAGTCAATCCTGTGGATAAACCAAAGAAGCCTGCGGTGTGGATCACACCATGGCGCCGCGACCCTATTTGCCGGCGTCGGGGATCCAGCAGCTGTCGACGACGCCGGATACGGCCCCGGACTCGGTGCGCACCGTCGCCCGGTGGGCAGTGGTGCGTCCGCCGTCGGAGCCGGCGTCGGCGGTGTTGGGCGCGATGTCCACGACTTTCCAGCCGACAACGGCGAATTTGGAATCAAGCGCCTTGACGGAACACTTCGCGGCGGTGGCGGGCTCCTTGGTGACCTGAAAATCGATCTCCGTCAGGGTGGCGTCCGGCGTGCTGTAGCCGATGTCCTTGAAGGTGACGCTCTCCGTCGCGTTCGAGGTCGAGATCCAGGCCATAAAGGCCATCCCGGCCACCAGGGCAAGGACGAGGATGGTGCGTTTGGCTTTGCCGCTGAGCGTCCGCTTTTGACCGCCGTAACGATTGGCTAGGCTGGGAGATGCCGGCGCGGGCGCGGCAGGCTGATCCTTGGAAGTCACCAGTCCAGTTTAGTGTGGATCAGGACGGGAAATTGCCGCGCCGCCGATCCGGCCCGCTGCGCCTGCCAAAAGTTCTGTACCTGTAGATGAAAGAGGAGCCGTCCCACGATGACAGCGTCCCCCAGCCCGTCAGCGCCGCTTCGGCTGTTGGCTGTCCATGCTCATCCCGACGATGAATCCAGCAAGGGCGCCGCCACGATGGCCATGTACGCCGCGGCCGGCATCGACGTCCTGGTCGCCACCTGCACCGACGGTTCCCGCGGGGACATCCAGAACCCCGCCGTGGAGGGCGAGCCGCACCCCAAGCGGGACATGGCCGGTGCCCGCCGGCTCGAGATGGAGCACGCCGCCAAGGTCCTGGGCGTCCGCCAGCGCTGGCTGGGCTTCGTCGACTCGGGGCTGCCCGAAGGAGATCCGCTGCCGCCACTGCCGGCAGGTTCCTTCGCCACGCTGCCGCTGGAACGGGCGGCCGCCCCGCTGGTCCGGCTGGTCCGCGAGTTCAAGCCCCAAGTCATCCTGAGCTACGACGAGAACGGCGGGTATCCGCACCCGGACCACATCATGGCGCACCGCGTCGCCGTCGAGGCCTTCGAAGCCGCCGGGGACCCGGCCCGCTACCCCGGAACGGGCGAGGCCTGGGCGCCGAGCAAGCTTTACTACGACCGCGCGTTCAGCCCCGAACGGTTCCGTGCCCTGCACTTCGCGCTGGAGGAATCGGGCCTCCGCTCGCCGTACGCCGAACGGCTCGCTGCCTGGCTGGAAGCCGACGCCGAGGGCCACACCCCGCCCCAGCCGACCCACCCCACCACCACCCAGATCGAGTGCGGGGACTTCTTCGAAGCACGCGATGACGCACTCCGGGCACACCGCACCCAGGTGGACCCCGAAGGCTTCTTCTTCGCCGTCTCACCGGCGATGCAGCGCCGCGTCTGGCCATGGGAGGACTACTCGCTCATCCAGTCCAGGATCCCGGCCGAACTGCCTGAAAAGGACTTCTTCGCCGGGCTAAGATAGACCCAACAGGCCATTTCTATGACGCGTAGAAGACGTCGTGGAAACAGATCAAGCGCAGCCCCGCGGCCAGCCCCGTCGGGCCGCCAACCAGCCCCATAGAAGGTTCCTCACCGTGCATTCCTTGCTCATCACCCTGGCAACCGCGCCGGCACCCACCCCCACGCCGTCGCTGCGCCCGGGACTGTCCCAGGACCAGGTGACTCCCGGCCTGCTGGGCTTCCTCCTGACCGCGTTCATCGTGGTGCTGACGGCGCTGCTGATTGTGGACATGGTCCGGCGCATCCGCCGCGTCCGCTACCGCGCCCAGGTGGAGGAGGAACGCGCGGCCGCCGCCGAGGCCGCCGGCGTCGAGGGTGATCCCCGGACCACCGGGGCGGGTGCCGGGACCCCCGGGGTCCAGGATCCCGCCGGCCAGCCCGGCAGCCGCCCGGAAGCCAACGGTGATGCAGGACCCGGAAGCCGCTGACGGCGGCATCCTCCAGCCTTTCCCCCAGGCGGCCAACGCCCTGGGCCGGGAACCCTCTGCCTATCTCCGGCAGCACGCCGGAAACCCCGTGCACTGGCGGCCGTTCGGCGACGAGGCCTTTGCCTTCGCGGCCGCCCGCGACGTGCCGGTCTTCCTCTCGGTCGGCTACGCGGCCTGCCACTGGTGCCACGTCATGGCCCGGGAATCGTTTGAGGACCCGGACGCCGCGGCCTACCTGAACGCCAACTTCGTGGCCGTAAAGGTGGACCGTGAGGAGCGCCCCGACGTCGATGCCGTCTACATGGCCGCGACCCAGGCGATCAGCGGTGAAGGCGGCTGGCCCATGTCCGTTTTCCTGCTGCCCGATGGCCGGGCCTTTCATGCCGGCACCTACTATCCGCCCCGGCCGCTTCCCGGCAGGCCCTCCTTCCGCCAGGTGCTGGAGGCCGTGGTGGACGCCTGGCGGGAGCGCCGCGACGCCGTGGAGCAGAACGCCGCTGCCCTGGCCAGCGGCCTCGCCGCCTCGCAGCCCAGCGCCGCCGTATGGCTGGGCGGTGTGCCGGAGCCCCTCGATCCGTCCCTGCCCGCTGACGCCGTGCAGGCGCTGGCCGCCGCCGAAGACCCTTCCGGCGGCGGCTTCGGCGCCGCACCGAAATTCCCGCCCCCGGCGGTGCTGGAATTCCTGATCCGCCACGCCGCCGTCCCCTCACCTGCCGTCCCCCCGCCGCTGGCCGGGACCGGCACCGCGGCGCAGGCCCGCGGCCTGGCGGGCCGGACCCTCGCTGCGATGTCCCGCTCGGCCCTGTTTGACCAGCTCGACGGCGGCTTCGCCCGCTACTCCGTGACCCGCGACTGGTCCGTGCCACACTTCGAAAAAATGCTCTACGACAACGCCCAGCTGCTGCGCGTCTATGTCCACTGGGTCCGGCTCGGCGGCACGGCCGGGTACCCCGCCGCGGAGGCCGCCGAAGCCGCCGGACGCACGGCCGGCTGGCTGCTGGCATCGCTGGGACTCGGCACGGACGATGCCGGTGACTCGCCGCTACCCGGGGCCGTGCACGAGCCCCTTCCCGAGGCGCTGGCCTCGTCCCTCGACGCCGATACCGTGGTGGACGGTGTCCACGCCGAGGGCGGCAGCTACCTGTGGACGCCGGCAGCGCTGGAGGCCGTTTTGGGCCCCGCCGACGGCGCCGCCGTCGCGCGTCTCATGAATGTCCGCCCGCGTGGCAGCGTCTCCGCGGACGGTTCCCCGCTGCACCCGGGCCGGGCGCTCAGCGCCGGCGAGGCGGAACTCTGGCAACGGGTGGGGCCGGTGCTCCTCACCGAGCGTTCCCGCCGGCCCCAGCCTGCCCGGGACGACAAAGTGGTGGCCGGCTGGAACGGGCTGGCCGTCGCCGCCCTGGCCGAAGCCGGTGCGGTACTGGAGCAGCCCCGGCTGGTGGCCGCAGCCGGGCGCATTGCAGCGTACCTGGAGCGGGTGCACTGGCGGCCCGGTGCCGCGGGTGAACCCGGAACCCTCATGCGGGTGTCCCACGACGGCGCCGCGCGGGGGATCGGCGGGCTCCTGGAGGACTACTCTTTCTGCGTCGATGGCCTGGTGGCGCTTTACGCCGTCACCGGCCGGACCCGCTGGTACCGGCTGGCGGAGGGCATCCTGGCCGCAGCCTGCGAGCGGTTCACCACGGACGGCACGCTCAAGGACACCACGGGGGAGTCGGACCAGGTCTCCAACGCCCAGGGCGGACGCGCGCCGCTGGAGCTGTTCGACAGTGCCACACCGAGCGGAGCGGCCGCCTTTGCCGGTGCGCTGCTGTCCTGCGCGGCCCTGTCCGGCTCCCAGGAACACCGCGCCCTCGCCGGCAACATCCTGTCGCTGCTGCCGCCGCTGGCCACCCGGGCGCCGCGGGCGGCCGGCTGGCTGCTCGCCACGGCGCAGGCGGCGTTGGCCGGCCCCGTGGAGGCCGCCGTCGTCGGCCCGGACACACCGGAGCGCTCAGCGCTGCACCGCGAGCTGCTGCTCTCGCCGAGCCCCGGGCTGGTGATCGCCCCGCAGGAGGCGCCTACAGACAAGGCGGCAGGGGCAAATTCGGCGCAGGACGACGGCGCCGCGGTGCCCCTGCTGCGCGGACGCGGGGCGGACACCGACGGGGCGCCCCGGGTCTATCTGTGCCGCGGCATGGTCTGCGGGCTTCCGGTGAGTTCCCCCGGCGAGCTGCGGAAGCGCCTGGCTACCATGGCGGAATGACTCTGCACGGTTTCGAGCTTGTGGTTTTCGACTGCGACGGCGTCCTGGTCGATTCCGAGGTCATCGCCGTCCGGGTGGACCAGCTGGTGCTCGCCGACCTCGGGTGGGAACTGGAGCTGGAGGAGATTGTAGAGTGCTTCGTGGGCAGGACCGAGGCGCACTTCATTGCCTCGATCGAGGACCAGCTGGGCATCGCACTGGGCGAGGGCTGGGACCGGAAATACGACCCCTGGTACCGGTCGGCGTTCGAACGCGGGATGGTGGCGGTCGGCGGCGTCGTGGAGGCGCTGGACGGGATCCGGCTCCCGCACTGCGTGGCCTCCAGCGGGACCCACGCCACGGAAGCAGCTGCCCGCCCTCGTCGCAGCCGGCCGGCCCTGACGCCGGAATTTCCCCACCTTCGACGTCGGCGCCCGGTGTGTCGGGCGGATGAGCCGGTGAGTCGCGGCAACGCTGTCACAAAGGTGGGGAGAATCGGCGCCGGCAGGCAGGGAGACGGGCTGGTCCGGGCCGGGGGAGTAGGAATCAGCTCAGGACGGCGATCGCAATCGCGATGTAGTGCGCGGCGAAGGCAAAGACCGTGAGGGCATGGAACAGCTCATGGAAGCCGAAGTGTGAGTAGCTGATGTTCGGCTTCTTCAGCGCGTAGAAGACGGCGCCGGTGATGTAGAGGGCGCCACCAACGCAGATCAGGACGGCGGAGGCGACATTGGCGGCAAAGAAATCCGGCAAATAGAACAAGGCGCCGCAACCCAACGCGATGTAGATCGGCACGTACAGCCATCGCGGGGCGTGGGTCCACAGCAGCCGGAACAGCACGCCGAGGATGGCCCCGGACCAGATCACCCACAACAGCAGTTCGGCTTTGGGCCGGTCCAGGAGGGCCCAGGCCAGCGGGGTGTAGCTTCCGGCGATCACCAGCATGATGTTGGTATGGTCCAGCCGCTTCAGCACGATCTTGACGCCGGGAGACCAGTTGCCCCGGTGGTAGATGGCGCTGATGCCGAAGAGCAGGACCCCGGTGAAGGCGTAAATGGCGCTGGCGATCTTCAGATCCGGTGTCGGGGCCAGGACCACCAGCACCAGCCCGGCGGCCAGCGCCAGGGGAGCCGTCACGGTGTGGATCCAGCCGCGCCATTTCGGCTTGATCATCAGGAGTTCGGCGAGCCGGATCGCGGCGTCGTCCATCGGACCGGTTCTACGGTCCGCAGGCTGCTCCGGCCGGGGCTCGGGGGTGTTGCTTTCCATGCCGCAATAATAACCTACGGTCCAGTAAGTTACCCGCGAGTAACAGGATGTGCGGGTCCAAATCGTAACGTCCCTGCGCCCCGGTGCGCGCTCCGGCGGGTAGCCTAGGATGTGCACTGCAGTCGTACAAGGAAGCCAGGTGAATCTCCGGATGGAAATGCCCGGGTTCCTCTATGGCTTCTATGAGCGCAAACTCCAGCGGTCCCTGGACCCCGAACGCATCCCCAGGCACATCGGCGTCATGGTGGACGGCAACCGCCGCTGGGCCCGGCAGTTCAACGCCCCGACCAGCCAGGGGCACCAGGCCGGGGCTGACAAGATCCACGAGTTCCTCGGCTGGTGCCAGGAACTCGGCGTCAAAGTGGTCACCCTCTACATGCTCTCCACCGACAACATGAACCGCTCGGGCGAAGAGCTCGACCTGCTTATGGGGATCATCGCCAACACGCTGGACAGGCTGGACGAGGACGCCGAAATCTCGGTACACGCCATGGGCGCCCCGGAACTGCTCCCCGACTACCTCGCCGCGCGGCTCAACCGGCTCACTGCCCGCACCCCGGCGCGCGAGAAACTCCACGTCAACGTCGCCGTCGGCTACGGCGGACGCCGCGAAATCGTCGACGCCGTCCGCGAACTGCTGCACGACGCCGTCGCCCGCGGCACGGACATCGGGAAACTGGCCGACGAGCTCAGCGTCGATGACATCTCCCGCTTCCTCTACACCCGCGGGCAGCCCGATCCGGACCTCGTGATCCGCACGTCCGGGGAGCAGCGGCTGTCCGGTTTCCTGATGTGGCAAAGCGCGTACAGCGAGTTCTATTTCTGCGAAGCCCTGTGGCCCGCCTTCCGTAAAGTGGACTTCCTCCGGGCCCTCCGCGACTACGCCGGAAGGCAGCGCCGCTACGGCTCCTGAAGCGTTATCCGGTGTTCACGCAATGGCAACAAGAATCGCCGAAAAATTGGCGCTGAAACGCCACACCCCGGACGTACGTTAATCCCATCAGCAGGCAAACCGCCGGCTGATCGGGGAGGCCAGTACATGGAGCGGAAGTTCGCACCGGGTGTATGGGAGGCCGCGTCCGGCCTCAAGGCCGAGCCGCCTCACCAATAACAATTCCGGGCATGCGCCCCGGGGCTGGAGTCGATGTGGCTATTTCTGAACAACTGCCCGACGTCGTGACCGACCAGGGACAGAAAGCTACCTCTCGCGCCAAGCGAGCCACCTCAAAGACCGGTGCAGCGGAGATTGACGCTGCAGCCGGTTTTGCTGTTTCCGGGGAAGGGACAGCAAGCAAGGAACCGGCCCGGAGCTTCGTGATCGACACGTCGGTGCTGCTTTCGGACCCGCGGGCGTTGCTGCGCTTCGCGGAGCACGAAGTGATCCTGCCGATCGTCGTCATCACCGAACTCGAAGGCAAGCGGCACGATCCTGAACTTGGCTATTTCGCCCGCAAGGCGCTCAGGCTGCTCGATGATCTGCGGGTGGAGCACAACGGACTCGACCGCCCCATCCCGCTCGGCCACGCCGGCGGCACGCTCATGGTGGAGCTGAACCACATCTCCGCCGAGGTGCTGCCCGCCGGCTTCCGCGGCGGGGACAACGACAGCCGGATCCTCGCCGTCGCCAAGAACCTCGCCAACGAGGGCCGCGACGTCACGGTGGTGTCCAAGGACCTTCCGATGCGCGTCAAGGCCTCGGCCATGGGGCTGCAGGCCGATGAGTACCGCAACGAACTCGTCAAGGACTCGGGCTGGACCGGCGTCGCGGAAATCGACGCGAGCGAGGAGGAAGTCTCGACCCTCTACGGGCACGAGCCGGTCTTCATCCCGGAGGCGGCCGAGATGCCGACGAACACCGGCCTGGTGATCCTCTCCCAGCGGGGCTCTGCCCTGGGCCGCGTGGGAGCTGACAAGCAGGTCCGGCTCGTGAAGGGTGACCGCGACGTGTTCGGGCTGCACGGGCGGTCGGCCGAACAGCGGCTGGCGATCGACCTGCTGATGGACCCGTCCGTGGGGATTGTGTCCCTCGGCGGGCGTGCCGGCACGGGCAAGTCCGCGCTCGCCCTGTGCGCCGGCCTCGAAGCCGTGCTGGAGCGGCGGGAGCACCGCAAGGTGATCGTCTTCCGGCCGCTGTACGCTGTGGGCGGGCAGGAGCTCGGCTACCTGCCCGGGTCGGAAGCGGAGAAAATGAACCCTTGGGCGCAGGCCGTCTTCGACACGCTCGGGGCCCTGGTCAGCCAGGAGGTCGTGGAGGAAGTGATGGACCGCGGCATGCTCGAGGTGATGCCGCTGACACACATCCGGGGGCGTTCGCTGCATGACGCGTTCGTGATCGTGGATGAGGCCCAGTCGCTCGAGAAGAACGTGCTGCTGACCGTGATGAGCCGGATCGGGCAGAACTCCAAGATTGTCCTGACCCACGACGTCGCCCAGCGCGACAACCTCCGCGTCGGCAGGCACGACGGCGTTGCCGCCGTCGTCGAGACCCTCAAGGGCCACCCGCTGTTCGGCCACGTCACCCTCACCCGCTCGGAGCGCTCGCCGATCGCGGCCCTGGTGACGGATCTGCTCGAGGGGGCGGAGATTTAAGGGTCCGCCCCGGGCAGGGCGGCGGCGGGAGGGCCACCTTCGCGTGGGGCCGTGGCCGGGTTCGCCGGGACGCGGCCCTTCGCCGTCGCTTAGACACGGCGCAGCGGGCCCGCTTCGGTCGCTGGGCGACCTGCGGGGCCCGCTGCGCCGCGATGCGCTCCTTCGCGAAGGACCGCGGCCCGGCGTGTGGGTCGGTCAGCGTTGGATTACTGGCCCAGGACTGTGCCCTGGATTGCTGCGACGGGGACGGGGCCGAAGTCCCGGGAGTCTATGGAATTCTCGCGGTTGTCGCCAAGGACGAAGAGCTGGCCGGGCGGGACTGTCACGGTGCCGAAATAGACGCCGTCGATGGTGCGACGGTTGACGTAGGGCTCGTGGGCTTCGGTCCCGTCCACAAAGAGGACGCCGTCCCGGATGGCGACAGTCTGTCCCTGGGTTGCCACGACGCGTTTGAGCAGCACGGCCTCGTTGGGCATCTCGTCGTCGTCCGGTCCGGTGAACACGACCAGCTGGCCGGGCCGGACGCCGGCCAGCCGGGGGCCCGCCTTGTCCAGCCAGACGATGCTGCCGGCCGCCACGGTCGGCTCCATGCTGTCCGAGCTGACCGTGATCGGCTCCACCACCCAAAGCCGGAGCGCCAGCAGGCCGCCCAGGCAGAGGGCGGCGCCGGCCGCCGTCCGCCACTGCAACGGTCAGCCCTGGACAGGATCCCAGACGGCCGGGGCCGCCTTCATCGGATCGTTCGGGTCTGCCTCATCTGCTCCCAGTCCCACCCGGAACTGCAGCATCATGGCATGGTCCTCGTGGGTCAGGTTGTGGCAGTGGAGCATGTAGCGGCCCCGGTGCGGCCCGAAGTGTACGAGCACTCGCACCGTTTCCCGCTCCCCGACGTAAACCACGTCCTTGGGGCCCAACTCGTACGGGAACGGGGGCTTGCCGTTCCGGCTGAGGACCTGGAAGTCCACGAGGTGCATGTGCATGGGATGGAACCAGCCGTCAGAGCTGTTTTCGAACTCCCAGATTTCCACGGCGTCGAGGGCGGGATCGGCCATCACCCGCTTGAAACCGCTCGCGATGACCTCCTCCCAGGTCAGGTCGTCGATGGTCCAGATATTGGTCTCATCGTCATGTTTGATCCTGAACCTGCGGGTCTTCATGGAATTGGCTGCCGTGAGGTCCATGGGATGACTGGACACCAGCGTGGTGGGGATGGAATTCCAGGTCGGGTCCGCCGTGTTGACGGCGGTGCCGATGACGTCGAACGCCATGATCTTTCCGGTGTTGTCAAAGTCGCGGTTATTGTCGTTCGACGAATTGCGCAGTTCAACCCGGGCGCCGGTGGCGTACTTGCGGAAATCGATCAGGATCTCGTAGCGCTCTGCGCTGCTGTGCCGCCAGGATCCGACCGTCTGGGCCGCCGGCATCAGGCCCGCGTCGGTGGCCACGACGGTGACCGGGTCCCCGGTGCTGAGCTTGAAGTTGTACGACCGGGACACGGAAGCGTTGAGGATCCGGAAACGGTAAACACGCTTCTGTACCTGCATGACCGGCCACGGCTTCCCGTTGACCAGGATGACGTCGCCCCACAGGCCCGAGTGCTCACGGTCGTCGTAGCCCAGCGCGCCGTTGGCGGCAAACATGGCGTCGGTGATGGTGAGGGGGACGTCGAAACTGCCCTGGGGGAGCAGCCCTTTCTCGACGGGATCGCTGATCAGGTACTGGCCGGCCAGCCCCGAGTACACGTTCTGCGCCGTGAAGTGCACTGCGTGATCGTGGTACCACAGCGACCGCGCCGGCTGGAAATTCGGAAAGTGGTAGTCCTTATAGAAGCCGGGCAGGGTGAGGTCGTTGGCGTAGCCGTCATATTGCGGCAGGGACGCGGAGCCGTGCAGGTGGGTCGAGGTGGGGAGGGCATAGCCGAGCGTCGGGTGTTTGGCCGGCAACTGGTTGCGGACACGCACGATGGCCCGGGTTCCTTTGTCGATCCGGATGGTGGGGCCGGGGAAGATGCCGTTGTAGCCCAGGATCGGCGTGGTCAGCCGGGACAGGATCTTGGCGCTGCTCAGCCGTTGCGTCATGGTGTAGTGGCGGGTCTTCACGCCGTCGGCGCCAACGGTGGTCTGGTACGCCAAGGGCGGGGGGATGGTGAGCGGTGTCCGGTAGGGCCGCGGCATGTCACCGTCACTGAGCTTGCTGGCAGATTTCGCGCTGACGCCGGAGATCGGGACCGTCACGATGCCCGCCCCGACCATTCCGACGCCGCCGAGGATGAGCGCCTGCCTCCGCGTAAGTGACATGTTGACCAGCTTCCTTTCACCATCGGTGCATTTTCCGTCAGGGTGGGCCACGGAGCTTGGAAAAACCTACGGACCGGCCTCCGGCAGGGGCGGCCATCGGGGACCGCGCCGGGGCGGGAGCTGCTTGAGCGGGCTAGCCGGTGTGGTGTGAGAGCCCCAGGGACAACCGGGAGGTGCCCGGGCCCTCGAGGACCAGGGCGACCGCCTTGTCCGGAACCTCGAAGATCAGCGTCGCCCCGAGTGACTCGCCTTGTTCAAGGTCCGCGATCGACGGCGATTCCCAGACCGGTCGAAAGCGTTCTCCGCCGAGGCCGGAGATGCTGAAGTCACGGCTCGACAGCCGCACGCCGCCGGGTTCCAGCGCCGTGATCCGGACCAGAAGCCGGACCCGGTGGCTGCCTGGTGACGGGGCGCCGTCCAGGGCGTCGTCGTTGTCATCCGGCTCCCAGCCGTCGTTCTCCACCGGCATGATCTCGCCGATACTGGCCATGCCGCCCGGAACGGAGGCCGACGCGCCCAGCGGAACGCTCGGTTCGGGTCGCGCCGTCAGGAACAGGTACGCCAGGGCAAGCCCGATGACGCCCAGCAAAGCGATGGGCAGCAGCATCAGCCGACGGCGGCGGACACCCGGTGCAGGATTGCCTTCAAGCTCGGTGGCGGCCATGCGGCCATTGAAACCATCCGCGCTTGGGAAAAGCCGGTGCCGGAGGTTCTAGGCCCCGATCCCCAGGTATTTCGCCGTGGCGTCGTGGCCTGCCACTTTCAGCTGCCAGTCGGGGCGGTGGAAAGCCTCGGGGGTGAGGCGGACTTTCTGGGCCTCCTGGCGTTGGCCGCCCCAGTTGGCGCGGATGACGCCGTTGAGTTCGTAGCCGAGGGCGCGCGAGACACCGAGGGACTGCTGGTTCCAGACGGCCGCCTCGGATTCCGCGACCTCCGCGCCGAGCCAGTCGAAGGCGTAAAGGGCGACGGCGGCACGCATCTCCTTGCCAAGTCCCCGGCCGTGGACGCTTTGCCGGAGCCAGGAGCCCGTGCTGACCGTCTTGAGCGTGGCGAAGTCCTTGGCCTCGATGTCCTGGCATCCGATGAACTCGCCCTCGTGCCAGATGCCCAGCAGGAGAGTCCACTCCTGCGGCGACATGGTCCCGCGGCACCGCCAGTACCACTGCGCCATGTTCGGACCGAGCTCCCCGGCAGGGGCCTCCGCCCACGGCCTGCTGAAGGGGCTGCGGCCGGGTTCGTGGATGCCGCTCAGGGCCGCCTCTGCCGCCGCAGGGATCTCCTCGTCGCGGATGGGCCGCAACACCAGGCGGGGTGTGGTCAGGGTGAGGCCGAAAGGCGGCCAGTAGCGGGCGAGCTCAGTCATCCGGGAAGCCTAGCGGCGCGGGCAACGCTCAGCCAGTCATACGCGCCGTCAGCCCGCCGGGAGTTCCCAGCTGATGTGCCGGCGGACGTCCGTGAGGTTCATGGACTCGGCGAGGAACAGGTCATCCAGCATGTACTCATCCACGCCCAGGATCCGGAGCCAGTGCCCGTACTCTTCCGGCCCGTCTCCCTCCTCTCCGGGCCTTTCCCGGCCACCCTCCAGCCACCGGCTGGCGACGCAAACGCCCGTGCCGGCGTCGACCCTCACGAGCGTGCGGCCCGGACGGCACAGCGGCGCGTCGGGGTGGCTGGGACGGTAGCCGGGGTTCGGCGTGACGGTGGCCTCCAGGGCGGGGCGGCCCTCGTGCAGTACTTCGGTGACAGTGCCCAGCTCCACGGCATTGGAGTTGGGGAACTCGAGCGGCACGGGGGCGTTGCCTGCCAGTTCCACCGGGTCCAGCGCAGCGGCGAAGCGACCGTTGCCGAAGCCGGGTTCGCCGTAGGCTGCTTCGGGGCGGCGCCGGACCAGGCCGCGGTCGTCGTAGACCGGGGTGACGAGGTGGGGCGGCAGCAGCCAGGTCTTCCTGGTGGAGCGGACGTAGAACACGTCACGGGAATCATTGATGCCGGTGGTGCTGTGCAGGACCAGCCCGTCCGCTGTCTCCAGCCGCAGGGCGCCCGGGCGGCGCAGCCACGCGCGGATCAGATCCGGTGGCGGCGCCGATTCAGTGGCCCCGGGATCGCCGGTGAGGGGCCGGTCCAGGTATTCAAAGCGCAGGGACTGCCACTTCCACGGCGAGGAACGGCACAGGTGCCGGAATGCGGCCCCCTGTTGCGCGGGGTCCCCGGGCGTGCCCGGCCCGCGCACGTGCGAGGTGTCCCATGCGGCCATATCCACAGTTTACGCGCGGGCCCGGCCCTGGCTGCCGTAATTTCCAGTAGCATCCGAGGGTGATCCAACGACTCGACGGACTGGGCGAAGTGACCCCGCTTGCCTACTGGCTGGTGCTTCTGGCGTGCGCCTACCTGGCGGTCGTGGCGGTCCGGCTCACGGTCATCGACGTCCGGCACCATCTGCTGCCGGACCGGATCGTCTTTCCGGCCTACGCCGTCGCCGGGGTGCTGTTGCTCGGTGCCGTCGCGGTCCACGCAGTGTCGGGTGCCCCGGCCTCGGCAGCCGTGCCCGACGGCGGGGCCGGGCTCTTCGGGGTGCCCGGACTCCGTGTGGTGGCCGGGGGAGCTGCCCTCTGGCTCTTCTACTTCCTGCTGCGGGCGGTATATCCGCCGGGAATGGGTTTTGGCGACGTCAAGCTGGCGGGGGTGCTTGGCATGTACCTGGGGTTCCTCGGCTGGCCGCATGTGTTGGCCGGGACCTTCGCGGCCTTCCTTTTTGGCGGATTGTGGAGCCTGGCCCTGCTGGTGTCGCGGCGCGGCACCCTGAAGTCCAGCATTCCCTTCGGGCCGTTCATGCTGGCGGGCACGGCCGCGGCCATGGTGCTCCTGCCGGCCTGACGGGTCCACGTGGGCGCAGCTGAGGTAAGGCAAAACCTGCGCCGGCGTAAGGTTCGCTCTTTTTGTCAGTGCCCAGCCATAGCCTGCTCCTGTCCAGCCACCCGCTGGGAAGGGTTGGTCCGGGAGCACCCGGACCGGAAATGGGGAAGCATGACAGATTCAGCGTTGACGCACGTGTACGTCCTTCTGGACCGTTCCGGATCCATGAGTGCCATTGCCGACGACACCGTGGGAGGTTTCGCCGCGTTCGTCCGGGAGCAGCAGTCGGTGCCGGGGCGCTGCCGGCTGTCCCTGGCGCAGTTCGACGACGTCTACGAACGGGTCTACGCCGCCGTGGACATCCGTGAGGTACCGCCGCTGGACTTGCAGCCGCGCGGCTCCACCGCCCTGCATGACGCCATGATCCGGCTGATCGGGGAGGCCGGCGGGGAATTGGCAGCCCTCCCCGAAGAGCAGCGCCCCGGAACGGTGCTGGTGGCGGTACTGACCGACGGCCACGAAAACGCCTCGAGGGAGGCGACAGGTCCCATGGTGAAGGCCCTCGTGGAGCGGCAGCAGAGCCAGTGGGGTTGGCAGTTCACCTACCTGGGCGCCAACCAGGACGCCGTGCTGACGGCGGAGGGACTGGGAATCCGGGCCGACGACGCACTGACCTATGCGGCCGGCAACGTGGATGCGGCCTTTTCCGGGCAGTCTGCCAAGACCCGCAGGCTGCGGGAGGCCCGCCTGGCCGGTGCCAGCATGGCGGATGCCGCCGCTGCGGCGGCCTACACCGCCGAGGAGCGACGGGCCGCCGGGGGAGCGGTGACGCCGCTGTAATCTCCAGGCGGCAAACAAAGCGGCGGCCGGCACCTTCCGCTGGAAAGGTGCCGGCCGCCGTCGGACACTGCCGCGGCCCGCTGCCGCGGCGGCTGGAGCCGGGTGCTAGGCCTTGTGCGGCGGACGGGTCATGGACATAACGTCCAGGGCCGTGTCCAGCTGCTCCTCGGTCAGTTCGCCGCGTTCCAGGAAGCCCATCGCCACCACGGTTTCGCGGATGGTGAGGCCCTCGGCCACGGCCTTCTTGGCGATCTTCGCGGCGTTCTCGTAGCCGATGAACTTGTTCAGCGGAGTGACGATCGACGGGGACGCCTCGGCCAGGTAGCGGGCGCGCTCGACGTTCGCGGTGATGCCGTCGATCATTTTGTCGGCCATGACGCGGCTGGTGTTGGCCAGCAGGCGCACGGATTCGAGCAGGTTGGCGGCCATCACGGGGATGCCGACGTTGAGCTCGAAGGCGCCGTTGGTGCCGGACCAGGCGATGGCGGTGTCGTTGCCGATGACCTGGGCGCAGACCATGATGGACGCCTCACAAATCACCGGGTTGACCTTGCCGGGCATGATCGAGGAGCCCGGCTGCAGGTCCGGGATCGCGATTTCGCCGAGGCCGGTGTTGGGGCCGGAGCCCATCCAGCGCAGGTCGTTGTTGATCTTCATGAAGGAGATCGCGATGTTGCGGAGCTGGCTCGAGGCCTCGATCAGGCCGTCACGGTTGGCCTGGGCCTCGAAGTGGTCGCGGGCCTCGGTCAGCGGAAGCCCGGTGTCGGCGGCGAGCAGTTCGATGACGCGTTCCGGGAATCCGGCGGGGGTGTTGATGCCGGTGCCGACGGCGGTGCCGCCGAGCGGAACTTCGGCGACGCGGGGCAGGGAGGCGTTGATGCGCTCGACGCCGTAGCGGACCTGCGCGGCGTAGCCGCCGAACTCCTGGCCCAGCGTCACCGGGGTGGCATCCATGAGGTGGGTGCGTCCGGACTTCACGACGTCCTTGAACTCAACGGCCTTGCGCTCCAGGGACTCCGCGAGGTAGCCCAGCGCCGGGATCAGGTCGTTGATCAGCGCGGACGTGGCGGCCACGTGGACCGAGGTGGGGAACACATCGTTGGAGGACTGCGAGGCGTTGACGTGGTCATTGGGGTGGACCACCTTGTCGCTGCCGGCGGCCTTCAGCGCGCGGGTTGCCAGTTCGGCAAGGACCTCGTTGGTGTTCATGTTGGACGAGGTACCCGAGCCGGTCTGGAACACGTCGATCGGGAAGTCGCCGTCGTACTTTCCGGTGGCCACCTCATCGGCAGCGTCCGCGATCGCCTGGGCGAGCTCGCCGTCGAGCACTCCCAGTTCTGCGTTGGCCTGCGCCGCGGCCTTCTTGACCCGGGCGAGGGCTTCGATGTGGGCGCGCTCCAGGGTCTTGCCGGAGATCGGGAAGTTTTCGACGGCACGCTGCGTCTGGGCACGGTACAGGGCGTTAACGGGGACCCGGACTTCGCCCATCGTGTCGTGTTCAATGCGGAACTCTTCGGTGTTCAACTCTTCTGTGGAGGTCATGGGGCTAGCTTATTGGGCGGAGGCGTCCCATCGAAAACCGTGAAGTGCTTGCTACCCGGCAGCCGCAGGAACCTAGAGCTCGCCGATGCCGGAAACGAGGTCCGCCCTGCCGTCGGCCAGGCTGTAGGCGAGGCCGATCACCGCTGCCCGGCCGCCTTCGACTGCCTCAGAAATTACCTGCGAGCTGTCCACGAGCCGCTGCGACGTCTGCTTGACGTTCTCCACCACCATGTCGTTGACGTCGTTCTGGTTGTTACGCAGCGAGGTCAACACCGACGGCGTGATGCGCTCGACGAGGCTCCGCATGAAGCCCACGGGCATCTGTCCGGTTTCCACGGCGTTCTTGGTGGCCGTGACCGCGCCGCAGCTGTCGTGCCCGAGGACCACGATCAGCGGCACAGCGAGGACGCTGACGCTGTATTCGAGCGAGCCGAGGACGGCGTCGTCGATCACCTGCCCGGCGGTGCGGACGACGAAGGCGTCCCCGAGGCCCAGATCGAAGATGATCTCTGCGGCCAGCCGGGAATCCGAGCAGCCGAAGATCACCGCGAAGGGGTGCTGGTTCTCCACAAGGGAGGAGCGGCGGGACGCGTCCTGGTTGGGATGCGACGATTGGCCGGAAACGAAGCGTTCGTTGCCTTCGCGGAGGCGACGCCAGGCAAGGGCAGGGGTGAGATAAGTAGGCACGGCCCTACTTTACGGCGACGGGGCGGGGGAGGGTGAAACTGTGGCATCCGCGGTGCTCCCGGGTGAGGCGGTACCGGCTGCGCCGGACTTGCTCTCCAGGTCCTTGACCACCGCTGCGGCCAGCACCGTGAATTCGTCCAGCTGGGCGGAGCCGGTCAGGATCACCGTGGTACCGGCGGCGTCGGCAAGCACCATGCTCTTCTCGCCCTTGCCGGTGTCGCGGAGCTCCCAGTCGCGGCCTCCGGCGCTGCGGGTGCCGGTCACGGGCGCACTCTTCACCTGCTGCAGCATCCAGGTGGGATTGGACTGCCGCGACTGCACCAGGCCGATGAAGGACTCGTTGGGGGTTAGGTAGCCGACCTCCCAGGTCGGGACGCCGCTGCCCGTCCCGGATTCCCAGCGGGCGTAATTTGCGCGGAATGTGTCGCCGGTATCAGGGGCAGCCGGTGTGAATCCCGCCACATCGGCGGCGTTCTGCGCCACTGCGCTGACGTTGATGTCCGGCCGGTAGCCGTCGGTCTTGGGCGAGGGGTTCATCAGGACGATGGGCAGGAACGCGGCGATGCTCAGGACCAGCGCAATGATCATGCCGATCACCGAGGCGTTCGCGCGCTTCGCCGCTCCGGCGGTCAGTACGGGCTTGACGGGCGGCTGGCCGGCGTCGCCGGGTGCTTCCCGGCCGGCGTTGCCGGCGGGCGAAGCGGGGGCTGCGGGGGGCGTTTCCTGCAATTCACTCACCCCTCTATAGTCGCCCATCCCGGGCCGATCTCACATTCGGCAGTGCCGGGCGGGCCGGTGGCGTGCCGTTCACGGAATGGTCAATCCAAGACGCAGCTTTCCACCGCGACTATGATCAGTACCAGACGAGATCACAAACTTGAGAATCACCGCGACGGATCGATCCTGTCCGCACGGCTTCAATGATCGCCACTCGAAGAAGAGGTTCACGTGACACCACCGCCAATGACCCAGAAGTACTCCACGCTTTCGCCGTCCCTCGCCGTCGGCATCGACGAGCCGGACCGCAACCTTGCTCTGGAACTGGTCCGCGTCACCGAAGCCGCCGCCATCGCCGGCGGCCACTGGGTTGGGTTCGGGGACAAGAACAAGGCTGACGGCGCCGCCGTCGACGCCATGCGCTCGTTCCTCCAGACCGTCCACTTCAACGGTGTTGTCGTGATCGGCGAAGGTGAAAAAGACGAAGCCCCGATGCTCTACAACGGAGAGCACATCGGTGACGGCACCGGCCCCGAGTGCGACGTCGCCGTCGACCCGATCGACGGAACCCGGCTGACCGCCCTGGGCATCAACAATGCCCTGGCCGTCCTCGCCGTTGCAGAGCGCGGCTCCATGTTCGACCCCTCCGCGGTGTTCTACATGGAGAAGCTCGTCACCGGCCCGGAAGCCGCCGACATGGTTGACCTGCGCCTGCCGGTGAAGCAGAACCTCCACCTGATCGCCAAGGCCAAGGGCGTCAAGGTCAACCAGCTCAACGTGATGATCCTGGACCGCGACCGGCACCGCCCGCTCGTTGAAGAGATCCGTGAGGCCGGTGCCCGGACCAAGTTCATCATGGACGGCGACGTCGCCGGTGCCATCGCCGCGGCCCGCTCCGGCACCGGCGTCGACGCCCTGATGGGCATCGGCGGAACGCCGGAAGGCATCATCACCGCCTGCGCCATCAAGGCACTCGGCGGAGTCATCCAGGGCCGGCTCTGGCCCACCAGCGACGAAGAGAAGCAGAAGGCCATCGACGCCGGCCACGACCTGGACCGGGTGCTGTCGACCAACGACCTCGTCTCCAGCGACAACTGCTACTTCGCCGCCACGGGTATCACCGACGGCGACCTGCTCAAGGGCGTGCGCTACTCCAAGGACAAGGTCCTCACCCAGTCCATCGTGATGCGTTCCAAGTCCGGGACCATCCGCTTTGTGGATGGCGAGCACCAGGCCAGCAAGTGGGAAGGCTACGCCCGCAAGGCTTAGCAGCTGCCCAACCAGGACACCCGGATCCCGGGGCGCGTTTCGCGCCCCGGGATCCGTCGTTTCCAAGCCGCTGGGCAGGCAGGCATTGGGTAGGGTGGAACCATGACATGGCTCGTAACAGGTGGCGCAGGATATATCGGCTCTCACGTGGTTTCCGCTTTGCGCGGGGCCGGGATGCAGGCGGTGGTGGTTGATTCGCTCTCCAGCGGGCACCGCGAGTTCGTCCCGGACGATGTTCCGTTTGTGCACGGCACCATCCTCGACGCGGAACTCGTGGCCCGCACCATGCTGGACCACGGCGTCACCGGGGTGATCCACCTTGCCGGATTCAAATACGCCGGCGTATCGGTCCAGGAGCCGCTGCTCACCTACGAGCAGAATGTCACCGGCACGGCCGAACTGCTGAAGGCCATGGAACTCGCCGAGGTCGACAAGCTGGTCTTCTCCTCCTCCGCCGCGACATATGGCACCCCCACCGGGGACATCGTCACGGAAGACACCCCGACGCAGCCGGAATCCCCCTACGGCGAGAGCAAACTGATCGGCGAATGGCTGATCCGGGACCAAGGCAAGGCGCGGGGACTCAAGCACACCTCGCTGCGCTACTTCAACGTCGTCGGCTCCGGCTCTCCCGAGCTCTACGACACGAGCCCGCACAACCTCTTCCCGATCGTGCTCCGCGCCCTGACGGCAGGGAAGACCCCGCGCATCAACGGCATCGACTACAACACCGCCGACGGCACCTGCGTGCGCGACTACGTGCACGTGGCCGACCTGGCGACCTCCCATGTCGCGGCAGCCCAGGCCCTCGCCGCCGGCACACCGCTGGAACGCGTCTACAACCTTGGTTCCGGCGACGGGCTCTCCGTCCGCCAGATCATGACGGCGATGGCCACGGTCACCGGAATCGACTTCGAGCCGGAGATCGGGCCCCGCCGGGCGGGCGACCCGGACCGGATCGTGGCCGACGGCTCCCTGGCCGCACGCGACCTGGACTGGAAGATGCGGCACTCCGTGGAGGACATGGTCGCCAGCGCGTACGAAGCGCAGAAGAAAGCCGCCTCCGCCGGAAAATAGGGCCCCTCCGGGGGACATGCCCAGTGCTTACGTGCAGGAATGGACATAGTGGCTCTATGTCCACGGGCCGGGGCTGACGTGGGACATGCCCAGTGGCCGGACCCGGGTGGGTGCTGCCAGCGGGGGACATGCCCAGTGGCCGGGCCCAGGAAGTTGCTGCCGCGCGGGACATGCTCAGTGCTCAGGCCCAGGAAGATGCTGCCGCGGGACATGCCCAGTGCTGAGGGCCAGGAGTGGACACAGTGGCTCTATGTCCATCCGCTAAGGCTGACGCGGAGCATGTCCACTGGCCGGGCACAGGACTGTGGTGCCACCGCGGGACATGCCCAGGGGTCGGGGCGAGGACTGTGCTGCCGCGAGGGACATGCCCAGTGCTGAGAGCCGGGAGTGGACACAGTGGCTCTATGTCCAACCGCTAAGGCTGACGCGGAGCATGTCCAGTGGCCGGGCCCATTAAGATGCTGCGGCGCGGGACATGCCCACTGGCCGGACCCGGGTGTGTGCTGCCAGCGGGGGACATGCCCAGTGCTGAGGGCCAGGAGTGGACACAGTGGCTCTATGTCCAACCGCTAAGGCTGACGCGGAGCATGTCCACTGGCCGGGCCCAGGAAGATGCTGCGGCGCGGGACATGCCCAGTGCTCGGGCCCAGGAATGGACATAGTAGCTCTATGTCCAACCGCTAAGGCTGACGCGGGGCATGTCCGGTGGGGAGGGCAGCTAGCGGCGGAGGGCGCCGCGCAGCCGGGCGGGGAGCTTCCGGGCCGCTGTGACGCCGCGGCGGGCGGCCTGCGCAGCCTTCCTGGCCAGCTGGTACCCGTTGTAGCGCAGGTTCTGCACCGGCAGGTCCCAGGTGCCGGGGTACGCGACTTCGCGCCCGCCGAAGGACTTCTTGAAGGACGTGAACCCTGCCCATTTGTGGTCGGGCTGGTCCGCGGGTGCCACGCCCCAGAGATCGACCTGCTTCAGGCCCTTGTCCTTGGCGTCGGCCATCAGGGTGACCAGCAGCGGGATCCCGGCGCTAAGCTTCCGGTGCGCGTCATCCAGGGCGGCGTGGGCATAGGTGCGGGTGTCCCCGGAGTCGTATACGAGAGCGGCGGCGATCGGCTCGCCTTCGAGTTCGGCGATGAAGAGTGTCGCGGCACCGGCCGGCATCAGTGAGCGGGCGACCTGGGTGAGATAGTCGTCGCTCTGCGGTTTGAAACCGTTGCGCGCCGCTGTCAGGTGCAGGAATCCCAGCAGGACCGAGATCTCCGACGGGTCCTGGCTGGAGCGGAACGTTACGCCCTTTTTGTGGATGTTCCGGTACAGGTTGCGGTTCACCGGCTTCATGTCCGCCAGGACATCCTTGAACTCCCGGTCCAGGTCTACGATCCAGCTGAGTTCAGGCTGCTGGTTGGCCGGGGCGGGCCGGAGGCCGCGCGTGCGCAGGACCGCACCGGCGTCGGCTGCCGTGAAGCCGGCGTCGACCGGTTCAACGCGGACAAACACGGCCCCGCAACTGCGGGCCAGGTCTGTCAGCGCCGCCAGGGCGCCGTCGAACGCGGCCAGGGAAGCGGCCACCGGGCCGTAGGGTGCGTAGAGCAGTTTCCCCGCCGGGTTGCTTTCCTCGATGGCCAGGAAGCTCCAGCCGGGTCCCGAGCGCTCATGCACGGTCCGCCCCAGGGAGCGTTGGAAGTCAGCCCACGCGGGGCTCTGCAGGAAGTGGTCCACGGTCTCAGGCTTTCAGGGCGGTGGTGACGGCAAAGGCCAGAGCGGTCCCGGTGGCACCGGCGGCGGAGTGTGCATTGACCGGCGCCTCGGCCGCGGGCAGGAAGGCGCTCGCGCCGCGCTCCAGCCGCAGTTCGCCCTTGGGGGAGTCCAGGATCACCGAGCCGGAGACCACGATGATGACCGCGGCTCCCGACTGCGCCAGCGGGACGGGTTCCGCGCCGGGCTCGAGCTCGACACGCTGCAGCTGGAATTCCCGGAACGGCGGCCGGAAAACCTCTTGTCCCAGCATCGTCGTCTCGGGGCTGAGCATCGGCACGCCGACGGCCTCAAAGGAGACGGTGCGCAGCAGCTCCGGCACGTCCACGAACTTCGGGGTCAGCCCGCCGCGCAGCACGTTGTCCGAGGAAGCCATGACCTCGACGCCGAGACCGTGCAGGTAGGCGTGGACATTGCCGGCCGGCAGGTAGACGGCCTGGCCCGGCGCCAGCGAGATCCGGTTAAGCAGCAGTGAAATCAGCACGCCCGGATCGCCGGGGTACTGCGCGTTGAGCGTCACAACGGTGGACAGCTCCGCCTGGTACGGCGCCGTCGGGGCGCCGGAGATGAGGGCCGCCGCAATCGTGGCCGTCGCCTCCGCGACGTCCTCGCCGCCGGAGATCAGCCGCTCAAAGGCTGAGCGGAGGGCCGTGGGCTCGTCGTGCTGCGCCAGGTCCTCCAGCAGCAGCGGAACGAGCGGCGGAAGTTCCAGGCCGGCCAGCTCAAAATCGGCCACCAGCACCTGGAAGATGGCGCGGGAGTCCGCGGCCGGCCGGAAGCCGCACAGCGCCTCGAACGGTGTCAGCGCGAGGATCATCTCCGGCTTGTGGTTTTCGTCCTTGTAATTGCGTTCCGCCGCCGCCCGGTCGATTCCGGCGGCCTCCTCGCGGGCGAACCCTTCCCGGGCCTGGTCGAGGGTCGGGTGCACCTGGAGGGAGAGTGGGCTGTCGGCGGCCAGGACCTTCAGCAGGAAAGGAAGCCGGGGGCCGAACTCGGCCACGCTGTCGCTGCCCAGATGGTGCTCCGGATCCTCCGCGATCAGCGCATCCAGGGCCCGTCGTCCGCCGTCGTCAGCGACCGCGGCGTGGGCGCCCGTCGATCCGGCACCGGCCGGACTGAGTGCCACGGAGGGGGAGTCCGGGTGCGCGCCGATCCACAGCTCCGCCTCCGGCCCGCCGGACGCCGCCCTGCCGAGGAGCCCGGCGATGGCTGTGGTGGAACCCCAGGCGTACGGCCGGAGGACATTGTCGAGTTCGTACACTGCCGGGTGTCCCTATCTGTTACGGAAGGCTGCTGGGAAAGACTGGTCGGAAAGAACTACAGCGGCGCGCACTGGCCGTTGGTGGCCACCAGGTTGCGGATCGACTGTTCGTCGCCGTTGCGCTTGAACTGGTTGAGCATCTCAACGGTGATCGGCTCGCCCTCCGGCGTGTGGGTCACCGGGGTGAAGTCCGACGGCGACGGCGCGGGCTGCGTGCCGGGCTGGGCGAGGGGCAGCGCACCGGCAGCCGACAGCGGTCCGGGTACCGCGTCCTGATGGCGGATGCCGTCTTCGGCGGGGCCCGCCTCGGGGGCGGGTCCGAGCAGCGCATCGACCTTTTGGTGGATCTGGTCGAAGTCCGGGACCGTGGAGAAGGACGCGTCGAAGTCGGGCGGTCCGATGGTCAGCCGCCGCATTTCCTGGCCCTTGGCCTTCATCGCGAGGTCCACGAAGCTGCCGAGCTGGCCGGCGGAGACGTTGGAGTCCACCACCTTGGTGCCGGCGCTGGCGATGTCCTCGAACTTGGCCAGCAGGGTGGCCGGATCCAGTTGCTTCAGCATGGCCTGCTGGACACACTGCTGGCGCTGGATGCGGGCGTAGTCGTCGACGAACTCGCGCGAGCGGCCGTACCAGAGCGCGTGATAGCCATCGAGCGTCTGCTCGCCGGCGCGGATCCAGCCGAGCGGCATGCCGTGGATGCCGTTGGCCTCATCCACCATGTCGCCGCTGAGCGGAACCCAGCCGCCGGCCTTGATCCGGATGCCGCCCATGGCGTCAATGAGTTTGGCGAAGCCTTCCATGTCAACCAGCACATAGGCCTGGACCTTGATGCCCAAGGTCCCGGACACGGCCTCCATCGTGGCCTGCGCGCCGGGGTCGGCAACGCCGGGGTAGAGGTCCTGGTGTTCGTTGGTGACTTCGGTGTTGATGGCGTTGATGAGGCATTCATCGCCGCAGTCGTAGCCGTCAGGGTAGAGCGCGCGCATCGGGGAGTCCTCGCTGAACTGCGCGTTCTGCAGGTTGCGGGGCACCGAGATGATGGCGGTCGCGCCGGTCTTGGCATCGACGCTGATGACCGAGAGGCTGTCGGGCCGGCGGCCGGTGCGGTCCGCCCCGGCGTCGCCGCCCATCATCAGGAAGTTGTACCGGCCCTCCGAGGGCTCCATCGTCGGTCCGTTGGAGAAGATGTTGCCGATGGCATCGCGGCTGACGTTGAGCAGGTAGGCGGCGTAGCCCAGCGAACCGCTGCTGAGGATCATGGCCAGCACCAGGGCGACTACGACGGCGGGGCGCACCCCGGGCGCCAGCAGCACGGGACGGATCAGCCGCAGGGTGTTGAGGAAGAGCGCTGCCCAGCCGATCGCCAGCGCCACCAGGCCAATGACCAGCAGCAGTGAGGTGATCGGGTTGGTGACCAGGTTGATCAGCGTTGACCGGGATGCCAGGAGGAGCACTGCCGCGAGGATGGCCAGCGCCCAGACGGTGAGGGTGACACGCAAGGCCATCCGCCCCAGCCGCCGGTTGCCGGCGACAATCTGGGCACTGCCGGGGACCAGCAGTGTCATCAGGACCAGCAGGAAGGCACGCTTGGTCAGGACCGGCGCGGCTGCTCCCGAGGGATACCGGACGGGATCCGTGGCGGACGGTGCAGACGTCCGGTTCCGCGGCGAAGGCTGGCGGGAGGGGGCATAACTGTTGGTCATCTGGCGATCCCTAACGGCTGCCCCGGGTGACGACGTTTGAGTCCGCGAAGACTTCGCTCACCTTGCGCCGCAGATTTGCGCCCTTCCGGGTGGCGACGTCGTTGAGCTCCTGGGCGAAGTTGACCAGTTCGGCGCGGAGCTGGGCGGCCAGCGGATCCGTCCCGGAGGCCAGCATGCGCACTGCCAGCAGGCCGGCGTTCCGTGCCCCGCCGATGGACACTGTCGCAACCGGAACGCCGGCGGGCATCTGGACGATGGAGAGCAGGGAGTCCATGCCGTCGAGGGTCTTGAGCGGCACCGGGACGCCGATGACCGGCAACGGCGTGACGGAGGCGAGCATGCCCGGCAGGTGCGCGGCGCCGCCGGCCCCGGCAATGAGGACTCGCAACCCGCGCTCATGGGCCGTCTGGCCGTAACGGATCATTTCCAGCGGCATACGGTGTGCGGAGACGACATCGGCCTCAAAGGGGATTCCGAATTCGGCGAGGGCCTCGGCGGCAGCCTCCATCACGGGCCAGTCGGAGTCCGAGCCCATGACGAGCCCGACGATCGGGGCGTCGGACCCGGCGTCCCCCGTTGCCGGGAACCGGGCGTCCGTAGGCCGGGCTGTGCTGCTGCTCATGCGTTCTCCTCGTGTGCTCCCGCTGCGGTGCGGGACTGGGCCCTGCCGTTCCGGATGATGTTGGCGACCGTGGTGGCGCGTTCGCGCACCGAGTCGACGTCGGCCACGGAGCCGCCGACGAGGTTGACGTGGCCGATCTTGCGGCCCGGCCGGACGGCCTTGCCGTAGCAGTGGACCTTCGCGGCGGGTTCGCTGGCGAGGGCTGCGGGATAGGCAGAGAACAGATTCTGGTTCTCGCCGCCCAGGAAGTTCTTCATCACCACGACCGGTCCCAGCAGGTCCGTGGCGCCAAGCGGCAGGTTGAGGATGGCCCGGAGGTGCTGTTCAAACTGGCTGGTCACCGAGCCGTCCTGGGTCCAGTGGCCGGTGTTGTGCGGCCGCATGGCGAGTTCGTTGATCAGGAAGCCTGCTCCGACGCCGGGGGTTTCGAACAGTTCCACGGCCATCACCCCCGTGACGCCGAGTTCGCTGGCGATCCGGAGGGCAGCGTTCTCGGCCGCGGCAGCGACCTCGAGCGGGATGTCCAGCGCCGGGGCGATGACTTCGTCGCAGACGCCGTCGACCTGGATCGTGTGCACCACGGGCCAGGCCCGGGCCTCACCGTCCGGGGTCCGTGCCACCAGGGCGGAGAGTTCGCGGCTGAAGTCCACCTTGGCCTCCGCGAGCAGCGGGGACATCGCCTCGAACCAGTCCGCGGTGTCCGCGGCGTCTGCCGCGGAGTCCACGATCCGCACGCCCTTGCCGTCGTAGCCGCCGCGCGGGGTTTTCAGGACGACCGGCCAGCCGATGTCCTCGCCGAACGCGACCAGCCCGGCGACGTCGTCGACGGCGGCCCAGCGCGGATTGGGCAGCTCCAGCCTGTCAATGGCCGCCCGCATCACGAGTTTGTCCTGGGCATTGACCAGCGCGTCCGGTCCCGGATGGACGTTCACGCCGGCGCGCTGCAGGGACCGGAGGTGTTCGGTGGGGACGTGCTCATGGTCGAAGGTCAGCACGTCCAGGCCGCGGGAGAACTCCAGGAGATGGTCCAGGTCGGTGTAGTCACCGACCGGGGCATTGGCCACGGCTGAGACGGCTGAGACGTCCTCACCTTCGGCAAGGACGCGGAGCTCGAAGCCCAGGGCGGTGGCCGCGGGGGCCATCATTCGGGCGAGCTGGCCGCCGCCAACTACACCGATCACAGGAAAAGTCACATGTCCCAGCCTACCGAAAACCTCGCCATATCCCGGCCTTTGGACGTCCCGGTGCGGGTTCCGGGCGGCCACGGGCCCCTTTCCGGCAGGGTTGGCGATGGCGGCCCCCGGCATTTTGGCCGGCGGACGGCAGGCTTCTGAGCTGGGCAGTTGCCCCCGGCGGACCGGCCTCCGGGGCGAACCCACGGCAATCGGCGCTAAAATGGGCAGTTGGCCCACTGGCCGACAGTTCAAGAAGGCCACGGAGGGTCATGATTACAACACTCAGCGAGCGCTTGCGCGGGCTCGCCTCGCTCTTCTGGCGCGAAGTGGCCAAGTTCGGTGCGGTGGGCGGCGTTGCGTTCATCATCGATAACGGACTCACGTACTACCTGATGCACGGCCCGATGACCGACAGCGAGGCCAAGGCCCGCTTTGTCGGCGCCAGCATCGCGACGGTCTTCTCCTGGATTGCGAACCGCTTCTGGACCTTCCGCCACCGCCGCCAGGACAACGTGCTCCGCGAGTTCGGGATGTTCATCCTGATCAACGGCATCGGCATCGGTATCTCCACAGGATTCACCGCCCTCGCCAAGTACGGCTTCGGGGTCACGGACAAGAACATGCTGTTCGCCGCCGGGATCGTTGGCATCCTGGTCGCGACGGTGGTGCGTTTCTTCGCCTACCGCTTCCTGGTCTTCAATAAGGAACTCGACGAAGAGCCGGAGTTCTCGCACGACCACGAAATCATCGAACGGCACCCGCACACCGGCCCCGCCGTCAAGAACAGTTCCGCCGTCAAGGATCCCGCCGTCAAGAACTCCGAACGTCCGGGTCCACCGGCCTAGGGGGAGCCGGCAGGCTCCCCACCCGGCTCAGCTGCCGTTGATGCGCTCGTCCGCGAGCAGCTTCTCCGTCACCGTGACGTCAGGGTGCACCAGCACTACCGAACCGTCCCTCTTCCAGGCGCCCAGGCACTGGGCCAGGGCGGGCTCGAGGCCGTCCCCGGCGGTCACCAGCAGCCGTACCCCTTCGTCGTGCGCGGCCGCGAAGCCGTCCAGCAGGTCACCGTGGGTGTGTTCCGTCCCCGCGGCGGCCGTTACAGCACGCCGTGACGCTTCCGGATCCACGTGCGGCATAAAGACGTCCCCGTGGGAACGCACCTCGGCGGCGTAGTCCACGACGCCGGTGGGCAGCTCGCCCTGCCAGCGCATTGCCAGCGCCGGCAGCGCCACGGCCAGGACGGCGTCGAATGCCCCTTGCGCCGCCCCGCGGCCAGGCTCGCCGGTGGCCAGCAGCTCGGCCTCGGCGTCGTCGAACACGACCTCCATGCCGAGCTGCCAGGCGGCGAGAGCGAGGATCACGGACTTCCAATGGGCCGGCAGATCCAGCCGCAACCGCGTCCCGGGTTCGGCGTCGAGCTCGTCCTGCAAAAGGTTGCTGGTCTTCGCCACCCAGTTGTCCAGCACGCGTCCGGAGAGCTCAACCCGCTCGGACTCCGGTCCGTACCAGGTAAGCCGGGGGGAGGTGGAGTGGCCGGAACGCAGGGCTGTCATCAGGTCGATCGCCGGGATACTCATGGATTCATCTTGCCACGGCTGCTGCGGGTGTGATCTCGGTCATAGGTATCCGGGTGCCGCTCGGCCGGGTTCCTGCGCCGCGCCGGGAAGTTCCCCGGAAATTCAGCAAAATTTCTCGAAAGTGCTCAGCACCCTGATTATTCCGCGCAATCTCCGGGGTGTTGCGCGAAAATCCCGGGCGTGGCGTGCCCCCGCTTTGGCCCTCGCGTTGATTATTATCTCCGCCGCGGCTTGACTCCCGGATACTTACACACGTGTAATTAGGTATCGAAGGCCGACGTACGGAAACCGAAACTCAACCGAGTGTCCACGGGTCAGTCAAAGGCTGCAAAATCAGAGAGGGAACGCCAATGGGGCTAGCAGAGCGTATCCATGAAGAGGCCGTCGTTGCTGGGCAGGCCACGGCCAAATACCGTTCACGCGGAGTGCCGAGCGACTGGTATGTCGATCCGGCCGATCCGGACGCGGCAGACCGCTACAACGAACACACCAAAGACACCCTGCAGGACCAGGCGACCGCCTTCCTCGCGGCGCACGACGAGCTCCTGTCCGGTCCGGACCAGGACAACGATCTTCACGATCCGCCGATGGAACTCCAGACCCTCCACGCGGGCACCACCACGCAGCCGGTATGGATCGGATTGCCCTCCCAGCAGGACTTCGACGACGAAGGCGAGCTGGGCTGGCAGACGGACGCACTGTGCGCCCAGACCGACCCGGAGGCATTCTTTCCCGAGAAGGGTGGCTCTACCCGCGACGCCAAGAAAGTCTGCGGGGCGTGCAACGTGCGCTCGCAGTGCCTGGAATACGCACTGTCCAACGACGAGCGTTTCGGCATCTGGGGTGGCCTCTCCGAGCGCGAGCGGCGCCGGCTTAGGAAGCGAGCGATCTAATTCTTCAGGAAGTACGAGTCACCGCCGTCGTGGTTTCCCACGACGGCGGTGACTTTCTCCCCAGGACCCTCGCGGCGCTGGCGGCTCAAAGCCGGCCCGCGGACACCTGCATCGGGGTTGACACCGGTTCCCGTGACCATTCGGCGACACTCCTCGAACAGGCCTTCGGCACCGCCAACGTCACCGTCTTCGAGCAGGCCCGCAGTGGCATGGGCGCAGCCGTGCAGGCAGGCCTCAATGCCCTCGCCCCCTGGGACGGCCCCGGCACGTCCGGAAAGGGTACAGCCGGCCCCGCGGTCGACTGGATCTGGCTGCTCCATGACGACGCTGCCCCCGCGCCCGAGGCCCTCGCCGAGCTGCTGCGCGCCGTCGAACGCGCGCCGTCGGTCACGGTGGCGGGCTGCAAGCAGCTGGACTGGCACTCCGAGCGCCGGCTGATCGACGTCGGACTCTCCACCAGCCGCTGGGCCGAACGGCTGACCCTCATCGAAGCCGACGAGCTCGACCAGGGACAATACGACGGACGCAGCGACACCTTTGCGGTCAACTCCGCCGGCATGCTGGTCCGCCGCGACGTCTGGGAGGAGCTTGGCGGCTTCGACCCGGCACTGCCGGGAAGCGGCGACGACGTCGACTTCTGCTGGCGCAACCGGCTGGCCGGACACCGGGTCGTGGTGGTCCCCAGCGCCAGGATGTTCCACGTCTCGCACCGCCCGCACGCCCTCGGCAACGCGGCGGCGGCCCGCAAGGCCCAGGTGCATCTGCGGCTCAAACACGCCCCCGCCTGGAAGGTGCCGCTGCACGCCGCCGGAGCCCTGCTGGGCAGCATCTTCAAGCTGGTCCTGAGTATCGCGGTCAAGGATCCGGGACACGGTTTCTCGCAGCTCCTGGCGACATTCGGCGCACTCTCACGTCCCGCGGCCGTGGCCCGGGGCCGGCGTAACGCTGCCCGGACGCGCCGCATCCGGCGTTCCGTCATCAAGGGGCTGCAGACCCCGCGGCGTGAGGTCTGGGCGCACCGCCGCTCACTGATGGAAGCCCTTGGGGCGGACGACTCCGGGGATAACCCGGGCGGAAACGACCTGCTGGCCGAACAGCCCACCGGCGACTCGGCGGACGACTTCGCCGCACTGACCACTTCCGAGCGGGGCTGGGTGGGCAACGGCGCGATGCTTGCCATCCTGCTCACCGCCGCGGCCTCCGTGATCGGCCTGCTGAACCTGTTCCGGGCCGACGCCGTCGCCGGCGGCGCGATTATTCCCCTCTCGCTGCGGCTGGGCGAGATCTGGAACCATGCCTCCGGCTGGTGGATCACTCTCGGCGCAGGACTTCCCGGCCACGGCGACCCCTTCGGCTACGTGCTGTGGGTCCTCGGTGCGCTCGGCGGCGGCAACGCCAACAGCGCCCTTGGCGCACTGCTCATCCTGGCCATGCCGCTCTCCGCCCTCGGCGCCTGGTTTGCCGCCGGTGCGCTCACGCAGCGCCGCCGGCTCCGGCTGGCGGCCGCGCTCCTCTGGGCCGCAGCGCCGGCCCTCCAGGTGGCGCTCAACCAGGGACGCGTCGGCGCCCTGGTCGCCCACGTCATGATGCCGCTGCTGGTGCTGGCCCTGCTGCGCGCCACAGGCACTGCCGCGGGACGCGGACGCTACGCCGTGCCCGCCCCCGGCGAGCGGCGATTCACCGAAGCGCCCCCGGTGAAACCCGGCATCAACGGCACCCCCTCCTGGACCGCGGCAGCCGCGGCCGGTCTCGCGCTGGCCGTCGTGACCGCGGCGGCCCCCTCGCTGCTGCTGCCCGGCGTCGTGCTGGTGGCACTGTGCGGCACACTCCTGGGCCGTCGCGGCCGCACCGTGTGGTGGGCACTGCTCCCCACCCTGGCATTGTTCGTTCCGTTCCTGGCCTCCACCATCGACCGTCCCCGCGCCCTGCTCGCAGACCCCGGCCTGCCGCTCGGCTTTGACGCGGCACCGCTGTGGCAGCAGGTCCTGGGCCAGCCGCTGCGCTTCGCGGCCGACGGCGGCCTCACCGGCCTTCCGGTGTTCGGGACAGACTCCGCCGTTCCGTGGGCACTCCTGCTTGCCCTGCTGATCGGACTGCCCGTCCTGCTCCTGGCCGTGGCCGCCCTGTTCCTGCCGGGCCGTCCACCCCGGATTGCCCGCGCCCTCTGGACCGCGGCACTGCTGCTGCTGGCCGGCGGCTGGCTCAGCAGCCAGGTCGCCACCGGGGTCAGCGCCGACGTCCTGGTCACTCCCTTTACCGGACCGGCCGTGTCGGCCGCGGCCTTTGCCCTCCTGGGGGCGTCCCTTCTCGGCGCGGCCGGCCTGCTGGACTCCGCTGACCGGACGGCCGCCGCAACGGCGGGCCGCAGGATCCTGGTCCGCGGCATCGCTGTCGCGGCCATGATCCTGCTGCTGGCCGGCCCGGTGGCCGGCCTGACGGTGTGGGCGGCGCAGAACGTTTTGCCGCAGTCCGCACCGGCTGCCGGAGCCCCCGGCACGGATTCCCTGGGCGCCAGGAAGCTGGTGCAGCCGGCAGAGCCCCGGACCCTCCCCGCAACGGCCATCGACCGCGGCGAAGGGCCGGAACAGTCCCGCACCCTCATCATCTCCACCGGTGAAAACGGCACGTTTGACGCCGCGCTCATGCGCGGCGCCGGTACCACCCTGGACTCCCTGTCCACGATTGCCGCCGCCCGCCCGATCATGGGGGAGCCGGGCCAGGAGACGGTCCGTGACGACGACGCCGTTGTGGCCTCGCTGCGCAACGTCGTGGCCACCATCGTCGCCGGCCAGGGCGTCGATCCCCGCGCCGAGCTCGAGCAGCTTGGCGTCGGATTCGTGGTCCTGCGGTCCGTCGACACCGCGGCCCAGCTGACCGCCAGCCGGATGGACGCCGTACCCGGCCTCGTCGGCGTCGGCAAGACCGACGTCGGCTGGCTCTGGCGGATTAGCCCCCTGAACCAGCCCGTCATCGAGGCCGCCGCCGTCGCGCACCGCGTGCGGATCGTTGACGGCGCGGGCGCAACCGTCGGGCTGGTCCCGTCCCAGGCGGTGTCCGCCGACGCCGCGCTGCCCGCCGGGCCGGAAGGACGCCTCGTGGTGTTGGCCGAACGCGCCGATCCGGGCTGGAGCGCCTGGCTCGACGGCCGCCGTCTCACCGCCACCACCTCCGGCTGGGCGCAGGCCTTCACCCTGCCCGCCGAGGGCGGACAGTTCAGCCTCCGCTACGAAGCTCCCTGGGCCATTTGGACGGGCGTTGCCCAGGCCGTCATCATTGGCCTGACCGTCCTGCTGGCCATCCCCATGCCTGCCCGTCGGCCGAACACCGGCCTCTCCAGGGACGAAGGCTCCCTGCGTAAGGAACATCAACATGCCTAGGGACGACTTCCCCGACGAATCCGCCAATGACGCCCCAGCCGTGCCGGGGCTACCTGGCCCTACGCGCGCACGGCGGCTGGGCGGCGTCCTCGCCGCCGTCGTCCTCGTCGCTGCCGGCGGCGGATTCGTTTCCGCCACGGCGCTGACTCCGCAGGGCCCCGGCAGCAGCAGACCCATCGCGGCACCCCTGGCGGCGGTCCCCGCGGGCAGCAGCGTCGGCGTCTGCCCGGGCCCGGCCAGGCTCCTCGAAGGCGCCCCCGTGGGCACCGATCCGCAGTTCAGCCCGGAGTCCGCCACCGCCAGGAGCGGCGTCAACGCCCTGGTCCTGGGCTCCAGTGCAGGTGTCCTGCCCGGCAGCAGGCTCGCCGCGCTGACCGGCAACACCCTGGTGGAACTTGCCAAAGCCGCCCCGGCGTCCGAAAGCCCGGCCACGTCCAGGCCCCCGGCCGCCGCGCCGCTGGCCGGTGTTGTGTCGGAACAGGGTGTCGACGACGTGACTGTCCTGAGCGCCGACGCCGACGCCGACCGCCAGCCCTCCGCGGGCGCCGTCATGCGCTACACCGCCGAGGACGGCGACCTCCGTGGTTCGGCGGCCGCAGCCTGCCAGCAACCCGGCAACGATCTTTGGCTAGTCGGTGCGAACACCGCGCTCGGCCGGACGGCGGTGCTGAAGCTCAGCAACGCTTCCAGCAGCCCCGCCACGGTCAGCCTCGAACTCTTCGGCGCCGACGGCCTGATCCAGGCCCCGGGCAGCCGGGGACTCCTCGTCGCGCCGGGCACCACCCGCTCCGTGATCCTGGCCGGCCTCGCCCCAGGGCAGGAGCGGCTCAGCGTCCGGGTCCGCAGCGCCGGCGGGCCGGTGGCAGCACACATCCAGCAAAGCGTGTTGCGGGGACTGACGCCCGGCGGAGTCGAGTTCATCGCCCCGGCCACCGCACCGGCCCTGCGCCAGGTGATCTCCGGTGTCGATATCCAGGACCCCGCCGGACTGGCGGGGCTCACCGGGCAGGCCGGCTTCGCGGATGCCGGACCGGCCCTGCAGCTCACGGTGCCGGGCTCCGCCGATGCCGTCATCGCGGTCAAAGTCTTCGGACGGGACGGGCAGAAGGCCCTGCCCGGCGGCGGAGTAGTCACGGCGAAGGCCGGATCCGTCACCGAGGTCCCGCTCGCCGGCCTGCCGGCCGGGCCCTACACCGTGTCCGTCAGCTCGGATGTTTCCTTCACTGCGGCTGCCCGCGTCACCAGGGGACTCAAGGCCGAGGACGCCTCCGACTTCGCGTGGTCACCGGCGTCGGCGCGGCTGGGGAGCCAGCACGTGGTTCCGGTCCCCGGCTCAGGTGACCGCCACCTTATTTTCGGTGCTCCCGAGGGCCGGGCCACTATTTCGTACACCCCGGTCACAGCGGACGGCAAGATCCACGCGGCCGCGGCCGCCGACATCGCCGGCGGCACCACAGCGTCCATCAGGATCCCGTCCGACGTCGAGGGCTCGCAGCTGGTTGGCTACCTCGTGTCCGCCGCGGGAGATCCCGCCTACGGGGCGGTCCTGCTGCAGCAGGACGGCAAGCAGGACATCTCAACGACCGCCATTGCCCCCGGGGCAGCGGGCCAGGAGCAGGTCCCCGTCACACTCAGCTACTGACCGTCTCCAGGGTGCCCGCCGTGCCCGGGGCAGCATTGCTGCGGCCGCGGCGCTTCCTGGCGGTGAGGGTTTCGCCGGCGCGGCCCTAGTAGCGGCGGCGGTAGACAGGATCGAGTGACTCGGGCGGCACGCCCAGCATCTCGGCCGTGTACTCCACCACCACGTCATGGACCAGGTCCTGGAGTTCCTCGCGGCTGCCGCAGGCCTGCTCGACGACCCGGCGGTACAGGGTGATCACCGGTCCCTCCTCCGCCGTGGCGGGGGAGTAGGCGCCCATGGGGGCAGGAGCGCGGTCCGCCACGAGCTGCTCCAGCCCCGGCGGAATCTCGTCCACGGCGAACCGGACCCCGTCCAGCGGCTTGCCCCAAATGTCGTGCAGCCGCTCGGCCGAGTCCAGGACAAAATCGTCGAAACGATCCGAGCGGGTGCGGTAACCGGGCAGTGTGGGCAGCATCAGCTCGCCGCGGAGCCCGCGGCCATGCCGGTTCCTCCGCCGCTGGCGGAAGCCCCGCGGCGCCGTGGCGCCGCCCGAACCGCCCTCGGTGGACGCGGCGTCGTGACGTCCTGTGCCGGTTTCAGCCAAGCGGACCGTAAAACCCGGATCTTGGTGCGATGACTGCATATCTCGACTCTAAACCCGGCGAATGGTTTACGCGATACGGGACGTCCGACCCGCCGTCAGCGTGCCGTGCGGTGTCCGGCGGCCGGGGGGAGTAGTCTGTGATGTCGTGGGTGCAATTCGTCTTTGTTCGAGGTCAGCCTGCCGCAACTCAGCGGTGGCCACTTTGACGTACGTTTATGCAGACTCCACCGCCGTTCTGGGCCCGCTGGCCACCTATGCCGAACCGCACTGTTATGACTTGTGCGAACAGCACGCCGGGTCCCTGACCGTCCCGCGCGGGTGGGAAGTGCTGCGGCTGGCGATGCCTGCCAACCCCGCCGGCCCCGGCCCCGACGATCTCCTCGCCCTGGCCAATGCTGTCCGGGAGGCGGCCGTCCGGCCCGCAGCGCCGGAATCCGGCCAGGGCCAGCGCAGTGTCCACCCCGCCCTTGAAGCTCCGCCCGCAGCCGAGGGCACCCGCCGGGGGCATCTGCGGGTCCTGCGCGAACCTTCGTAAGCCGGAACTGGCGGTAGGCTGGGAACTGCAAAATCCGTAAGCCACCGGCGCCTGCTGCGGCGTCCACCAGGGAGCGTTCACCATGTCGAAGATCAGTCCCGAATTGTTGTCTGTCCTGAGATGCCCCGTGACCGGGTCCCCGCTGGTGCAGGACGGCGACGAACTCGTCACCACTGCGGCCGGCGCCGCCGGAGAGAAACTGCGTTACCCGATCGAGGACGGCATCCCCCTGCTGCTCCCGCCGGAACTGCTCCCGGCCGCCGCGGCGGCCCCTTCCTTCCAGCACGACGCCGCGTCCCCGCACGCCGCCGGCTAGGCCGCCGGCCCATCGCTGCGCCGTTCGGCTCCGAAGTACTTTCCAGCCACTGATCAGCCCCGCCACTTTCGTCACAGGCAGCCAGGTCCCGGACCTGCCCGCCGGCCACAGTAAAGGATTCATATGACTCTCGATTACAAGATTGCGGACATCTCCCTGGCCGAGGCAGGCCGCCACCAGATCCGCCTCGCTGAGCACGAAATGCCCGGCCTGATGTCCCTGCGCGAAGAGTTCGGCGCCAGCCAGCCGCTCAAGGGCGCCCGGATCGCCGGATCCCTGCACATGACGGTGCAGACCGCCGTGCTGATCGAGACGCTGACGGCACTCGGCGCCGAGGTCCGCTGGGCGTCCTGCAACATCTTCTCCACCCAGGACGAAGCCGCCGCCGCCGTTGTGGTCGGCAACGGAACGGTCGAGAACCCCCAGGGTGTTCCCGTGTTCGCCTGGAAGGGCGAGACGCTGGAGGAATACTGGTGGACAGCGGAGCAGATCCTGACCTGGCCCGGCGCGGACAGCAACCCTGACCTGGGCCCGAACATGATCCTCGACGACGGCGGAGACGCCACCATGCTGGTCCACAAGGGCGCCGACTTCGAAGCGCTCGGTGCCGTCCCGGCCACCGCCGACGACGAGTCCGAGGAAGGACGGGTCTTCCTGGACGTGCTGCGCGCCTCGCTGCAGGCGGATCCGCAGAAGTGGACCCGGATCGGCTCCCGCCTTTTGGGCGTCACCGAGGAAACCACCACCGGCGTCCACCGCCTCTACCAGCTCGCGGAGCAGGGCAAGCTGCTGTTCCCGGCGATCAACGTCAACGACTCCGTCACCAAGAGCAAGTTCGACAACAAGTACGGCATCCGCCACTCCCTGCCCGACGGCATCAACCGCGCCACCGACGTCCTGATGGGCGGCAAGGTCGCCGTCGTCTGCGGGTACGGCGACGTCGGCAAGGGCGCAGCGGAGGCCTTCCGCGGCCAGGGCTCACGCGTTATCGTCACGGAAATCGATCCCATCTGCGCCCTCCAGGCAGCAATGGACGGCTACCAGGTCGCGAAGCTGGAATCCGTCCTCAGCGAGGGCCACATCTTCATCACCACGACCGGCAACAAAGACGTCATCATGGCCGAGCACATGGCCGGGATGCGTGACAAGGCGATCGTGGGCAACATCGGCCACTTCGACAACGAGATCGACATGGCCGGGCTGGCCCGGATCCCCGGCATCAAGAAGGTAGAAATCAAGCCCCAGGTGCACGAGTGGGTCTTCGCGGAGGACCCCGCCACAGGGGAGGCCAGCCGCTCCATTATCGTGCTGTCCGAGGGCCGGCTGCTGAACCTCGGCAACGCCACCGGACATCCGTCCTTCGTGATGAGCAACTCCTTCGCCAACCAGACGATCGCGCAGATCGAGCTCTTCACCAAGCGTGACCAGCCGGAAGGGGAACGGGAGTACGACAAGCAGGTCTACGTGCTGCCGAAGATCCTGGACGAGAAGGTTGCCCGGCTGCACCTGGACGCCCTCGGCGTCGAACTGACCGAGCTGTCGAAGGAGCAGGCCGAATACCTGGACCTGGAGGTATCCGGCCCGTACAAGCCGGACCACTACCGCTACTAGGAACCGCCGGGACAGCGGCCCAGGCCGCCGCAGATCCCGCCGTTCCCGCCACGAAGGGGCCCCGGACCACGGTCCGGGGCCCCTTTTGTGACCTGATCGTGGCGCAGCCGGGGCCGGCGGGACGTGACACTTCGTTTATGCTGGCATAGGGAGATCGTGAACTCACAGGTGGGTTTGTAGGCAAAAACGGTGGGGGAACACGGGACATGGCAGTAACAGAAGACAGCGGGCGTCGACGCCGACAGCCGGGACACCGTCCCCGCAACACCGGGAAAATGCTGGCCGTCCTTGCCATCTGCGCCGTCGTGGGGGCCGGCGGCATTGGCGTCGCCACGTCACCGGGCTGGGCCCATGCCGACATGCCCTCCGAGGCCTCGGCTCCCATGCGGAACGTGTCCGGCCTCGCCGCCCCCGTCGTCAAGCTCGTTGAGCTCGGCGTGACCCCGACCGACGGCGCCAAGGGCGTCAACCCCGCCGCCGCCCCCTCAGTCAAGGCAGTCAACGGCGTCGTGAAGGACGTCGTACTGGTCCCGGCCGCCGGCGGCGACCCCGTGCCGGGAACCACGAGCCCGGACGGCGCGACCTGGACCGCCGAGGATCCGCTGGAATTCGACACGAAGTACAAATACAGCTTCACCATCGTCGACCAGGCCGGACGCGAGACGAAGAAGGCCCAGACCTTCGCCACCGTCGCCACCGCCAACGAGGCGGACGCCGCCGTGTATCCGCACAACGGCACCACGGTCGGCGCCGGGCAGCCCATCGAGATCGTCTTCAGCGAGCCGGTGCTGAACAAGGAAGCCATGGAGAAGGCCGTCACCGTCACGGCTTCCTCCGGCCAGGCCGTGGCGTGGCGCTGGTATTCGGACCGCCGCGTCCGGATCCGCCCCGAGGCGTTCTGGGCTTCCAACAGCGAGATCACCGTGGACCTGAAACTCTTCGGCGTCGACTTCGGCAACAAGATGGTCGGCAACTCCGACACCAAGGTCTCCTTCAAAGTCGGGCCGCAGCGCCTCGCGGTCGTCGATGACATCACCAAGACCATGAACGTGTACTTCGATGGCCAACTGGTCAAGACCGCTCCGGTCACACTGGGGGATGCTGACTGGCTCTCCCCAACCGGCTTCGCCGTCATCATGGAGCAGGAACGCCACTCCGATTTCAACGCCGGCAGCATCGGGCTCAAGCCCGGCGACAAGGGCTACTACCCGCCCCTGACGGTGGAGTACGCCAACCGCCTGACCAGTTCCGGCGTGTACGTCCACCAGGCCCTGGAATCGGCATGGGGCGCGGTGGGCCGGTCCAACGTCTCACACGGCTGCGTCGGGCTGCTTCCGGCCGACGCCGCCTGGTTCTTCAACAACATGAAGACCGGAGACCTCGTCCAGACCCTCAACACCGGCGCCCCGGCCGTGGAACCGCTCGAAGGCTTCGGCGACTGGAACATCCCCTGGGCGCAGTACGCCAAGCGCTGAGCGCACCCCAGCGGCCGGCCGCACCGAAACAGCCGCTGAATCCCCGTCGCTGAATCCCCGTCCCTCGGGGGTGTGGCATCTCGCCCACTCCGAGGCTCTGGCGGTAGGCTCGGAAGCAGATATGTAGCGTTGCCGGGCCCCGGCCGGCGGCGCGGACACCTACGGAAGCGAAGCTGCAGTGACTGACTCAAGTCCCACCCCTCCGAACCGGCAGGATCCGCAGCTGGATCCGGCCGACGATGCTGACGAGCCCGCGTTCGACTGGATGAAGCCAAAGCCCGCGGAGCAGCGTGCCGCCGCCTCCGACAGCACAGCCGCAGCCGGCGCCGGAAGCACAGCTGCCGCGGGTGCCGGAAACACAGCCGCCGCGGGTGCCGGCAGCACGGCCGCACCGGCCGCCGGCGGCACTCCGGAGCCGCTGTCGCGAGCCGACCGCAAGGCTGCGGAAGCCGCCGTCGAACCGGCACCGAAGAAAAACGGCACGCATTTCAGCGAGCCGCTGCCCACCTCGGCACTGCAGGTCCGGCCCCCGGAAGAGGAAGTGCAGCGGCGGAACGCCGAACGTGAACACGCGCTAAACGCCAAGCCGGTGCTGCCCCGTGTGATGCAGGTCCTGCTCGCCGTGTGCTTCCCGATCATCCTGCTGGTGCTGGCCGTCCGGGCCGTCGCCAGCCCCCTGTTCCTCTGGGTGGAGTACAACCGGCCCGGCTTCCCGGGCGACGGCTACGGTTTCAGCACCGACGACCGCATGACCTACGGCTCCTATGCTGTGGACTATCTCAGCAACTGGGCGGGACCGCGTTACCTTGGCGAACTGGTCCACCGCGGCGGCGACCGGCTGTTCGAGGACGGCGAAGTCAGCCACATGGCCGACGTCAAAGTCGTTATCCTGTCCGCCTTCGGCGCCGGTGCCCTGCTCATCCTGCTGAGCCTGATCGCCATCATCTACTTGCGGCGCCGCAGCCCCGGGGGAGTGCGGCGCGGCCTGTTCGCCGGCTCCATAGTCACCCTCGTGATCATCATCAGCCTCGGCGTGCTGGCGGTGCTTGGCTGGGAGGCGTTCTTCGCCCAGTTCCACAGCGTCTTCTTCGCCAGCGGCACGTGGACCTTCTCCCTGCAGGACACCCTGATCCGGCTCTTCCCGGCCCAGTTCTGGGTCGACGGCGGAATTGTGATCGCCGGCCTGGTGCTGCTCACCTCGCTGGTCACCCTCATCCTCACCTGGCCGACGCGCAAACGCCGCGGGCTGCCGAAGCGCGGCGCAGCGGTCCAGGACCCGGCCGGGGAAAAAGCCGCTGAGGCTGACACCGGCGCAGCCGCCTCCACCGAGGCCGCCTCCGCCGGTGGTGCTGCCACCGAAGCTGACCCCGCCGAGACTGCATCCGTGAAGCGCTCCCTCTTCCGCCGGAACAGGCCGGGCAAGGCCGGCGATGCCCCTGCCGCGGCGGCATCCGCCACGGCCGACGCAACCGAAGCAGGCAGCGGCACAAACGACACCGGCACGAACGACACCGGGACGACCGACACCCCCGCGCGGGGTCACTCCAGCGCCGTCTAGGGCTGCTGAACCCGGACAACAGAGACACAGGAGCGGTCGGCACCATGGTGCCGGCCGCTCCTGTGTGTCCGCGGTGATGCGGCGGCGTCAGCCGTAGATACCGTTGATCTGCCCCTCAAAGTCACGCACGACGGCGGCACGCTTGAGCTTAAGCGACGGCGTCAGGTGCCCGGACTCCACCGTGAAGTCGGCGTCCAGCACCACGAAGCTGCGGATGGACTCGGCCTTGGACACGAGGGCGTTCGCCTCATCCACCGCGCGCTGCAGGGCAACGCGGACCAGCTCGTTGCCGCGGGCCTCGGATGGGCTCATCGCGGGAACCTTGTGCGCAGCACACCAGTTTTCCAGGCCCTCCGGGTCCAGGTTGATCAGGGCCGACACGAACGGCCTGCCGTCCCCGATCACCACGGCCTGGAGGACCAGTTCGTGCTCGCGGATCTTTTCCTCCAGCGGTCCGGGGGCGACGTTCTTGCCGCCGGCGGTGACCAGCAGGTCCTTCTTCCGGCCGGTGATCGTCAGGAAGCCGTCCTCGTCGAGGGACCCGAGGTCGCCGGTGCGGAAAAACCCGTCCGCGAACGCCTCCGCGTTGGCTGCGGCGTTGTTGTGGTATCCCTTGAAGACGCCGATGCCCTTGACCAGGATCTCGCCGTCCTCGGCGACCCGGATGGTGGTGCCGGGCACCGGGATGCCGACTGTCCCCACCTTGGTCCGCGTCGGAGTGTTGGCCGTGCACGGCGCCGTGGTTTCGGTGAGGCCGTAGCCCTCGAGGACGGGGACGCCAGCGCCGCGGAAAAAGTGCGCGTCGTGGGAGCTCAGCGGGCTGGCCCCCGAGACGGTGTAGCCCAGTTGGCCGCCGAAGGCCTGCCGCAGTTTGGGATACAGCAACCGGTCGTAGAGGGCGTGCTTGGCGCGGGTCACCCGTCCGGGCCCGGGACCGTTGCCCCGGGCGGCGGCGTCGAGGGCCTTGGAGTAGTCGATGGCGACGGCGGCGGCCGACCCGAACAAGCGTTCCTTCCCGGCAAGGGCCGCCTTGTGCGCGGCGCCGGCGTAGACCTTTTCGAAGATCCGGGGTACCACCAGCAGGAACGTGGGTTTGAAGCTGGCCAGGTCCTCCAGCAGCTCCTTGGCGCTTGCGGTGTGGCCCACGGTGGTCCCGGCGCTGAGGCAGATCACCTGGACGGCACGGGCGAGGACGTGGGCCAGCGGGAGGAACATCAGCGTCCTGGTGCGGGGCTGCCGCAGGATCTCGGGCAGGAACAGCACGATGTTCTTGGCAATCAGGGCAAAGTTCCCGTGTGTGATTTCGCAGCCCTTGGGCCGGCCGGTGGTGCCGGAGGTGTAGACGAGGGATGCAACGTCCGCGAGCCCGGCCGTGGACCGGTGCCGTTCCAGTTCGGCGTCGCCGACGCCGGTGCCCGCCGCTGCCAGGCTGGCGAGGTTCGGGGCGGCGCCGTCGTAGTCCATCCGCACCACCGGGAGCACGGTGCCGCCGAGCAGGCCGGAGCTGTCCAGGACCTGACGGACCAGCCCAGCCTTCGCCTCGTCTTCAGCGAAGATGCGCCGGGCACCGGAGTCATGCAGGATCCACTCGATCTGGCTGACGGAGGACGTCTCATAGATGGGCACGGGGACGCCGCCGGCGAACCAGATGGCAAAGTCTATGACGGTCCACTCGTAGCGGGTGCCGGACATGACCGCCACGGTTTCGCCGGGCGTGATGCCGCCGGCGATCAGGCCTTTGGCCAGCGCCCGGACCTGGTCCAGGAACTGCTGCGCGGAGACGTCGGCCCAGCCGGCCGGTCCCTTGCGGGAGTACAGCGCATGCACGGGATCCTTGGCGTGCTGTTCCAGCAGCAGGTCCGTCACATTGCTGCCCGGATCGAGCTCGACGAGCAGTCCGGTGCTTGCTTCTCTCACAGCCGTGTCTCCGTTCCGGGTCCGCCTGATGCTGGGGGACGTCCCCTGCAATCCTGCCCTAGATCCAGGACGGCATCCACATCCGGAACCGCCAATCCTGGTAGGTAATGGTCTCGGCGGTCCAGACCGGGTAGAAGAAGGCCGAGACGACGACGGCGGTGACCACAAAGAGCGTCACGAGGTAGAGCCCGGAGCGCCGCCGCCACAGCGGATCCGTGCGCTGCCCCAGGACCAGGCCCAGACCGTACACGAGGGCCAGCACCAGGAAGGGCTCGAAGGACACGGCGTAGAAATAGAACATGGTGCGTTCGGGGTACAGGAACCAGGGGAGATACCCTGCTGCCACGGCGGCGAGGATGGCCCCGGCACGCCAGTCGCGCCGCCCGGCCCACCAGAAGAGCAGCACGCCGAGGCACACGGCGGCGCCCCACCAGATCAGCGGGTTGCCCACGGACAGGATCGCCGTGGTGCAGCTGTTGGTATCGCACCCCGGGCTGCCCTGCTTGGGGGATTCATAGAAGAAGGATGTGGGCCGGCCGAGCACCAGCCAGCTCCAGGCGCTGGCCTCGTACGGGTGCTCTGCGCTCAGCCCCTGATGGAACGTGTAGGCCTCCAGATGGTAGTGCGCCAGGGACCGGACGGCGTTCGGCAGCCAGCCCCACTCCGCCGACGGGACCGTCGCGGCCCAGTTCCGGAAGTACGCGTCCGTGGACCGGAACCACCCGGTCCAGGAAGCGGCGTAGACCAGGGCGGCCACCGGGACGATGCTGATGAAAGCGGGAATCCCGTCCTTCAGGATCCCGCCGCTGATCCAGCCGTGGATTCCGGCGATCCGGCGGGCGCTCAGGTCCCAGAAGACCGTCAGCAACCCGAATCCGGCCAGGAAGAACAGGGCGGACCACTTCGTGCCGACCGCCAGTCCCAGGCATACCCCGGCCGCGAGCCGCCACCAGCGGATTCCCAGCCAGGGGCCGGACGCCAGCTGGAGCAGGCCGGGACGTCCGTCCGGGGAGGCGGCGGCCAGCCGGCCGAGGCGCTCGGCAAGCCGGCGGCGGCCGTCGTCGCGGTCCATCAGCAGGGCCCCGAACGCGGCAAGGATCCAGAACATCAGGAAGATGTCCAGCAGGGAGGTCCGGGACATCACCAGATGGTGCCCGTCCACCGCGAGCAGCACACCGGCCACGGCCCCGAGGGTCAGCGAGCGGAAGAGCTTCTGGGCGATGAGGGCCAGCAGGAAAATGGACAGCGTGCCGGTCAGGGCCGCCCCGAACCGCCAGCCGAAGGGATTGTCCGGGCCGAAGAGCCACATGCCGCCGGCGATCATCCACTTCCCGACCGGCGGGTGGACGACGTACTCGGGGCCGTCCAGCAGCACTCCGGGATTGCCGGCAACAAAGGCGTCATTGGCCTTGTCCGGCCACGCCCGTTCGTAGCCGCTGACCAGGAACGAGTAGCCGTCCTTGACGTAGTAGGTCTCGTCAAAGACCAGGTTGCGGGGTGTATCCAGCCGGACGAAGCGCAGGACGCCGCCCAGGGCCGCGGTGATGGCCGGAATGAGCCAGAACCACAGCCGCAGCGAGGGCGGATAGTCCCGCCAGCTCCGGATGCTGCCAATCAGGCGGTCCTTGAGCGCGTCGGGGGTGAACGCCTCCGCCGGGCGGCTGACCCAGCGGTGCCCCTCCAGGTTGCGTCCGGTGCGGGGGGCTGGGGGCGCCGATCCGGTGGAACCGGCTTCGACGGGCCGCGTGGGGGTCTGCGTCACGATGCCCATGCTACCTTTTGCGGCTGTGGTCCCCGGCCTGCCCGCCCCGGTCCCGTCCCCGGCCGGGGCCAGCCCGGACGTCGGCCCGCGCCCCGTGCCAGCAGTAGGCTGGTCCTGTGGACCCTAAACTCAGCACCTCCCCGAATCTTCCCGGCGACGACCTGAACCTGGCGGACGACCTCGGGGAGGGCGCCCGTCCCGGACCCGGCGGCACCCCCGGAACGGAGCCGGAGCCGGAACCGGTTCCCCAAAGCGGCGGACCCGGCCGGATCGTGCTGGCGGCAACCCCGATCGGCAACGTCGGGGACGCCACGTACCGGCTCGTCGAGCTGCTGGCCACGGCGGACATCGTCGCTGCCGAGGACACCCGGCGGCTGCACCGGCTGGTCCAGAATCTGGGAATCACCGTGGCCGGCCGGATCATCAGCTACCACGAGCACAACGAGGCCGCCAAGACCGGCGACCTCCTGGACCAGGTCCGTTCCGGCAAGACCCTTGTGATGGTGACCGACGCCGGGATGCCGTCCGTCTCGGACCCCGGCTTCCGCCTGGTCGAAGGGGCCGTGGCCGCCGGGTTGACCGTCACCGCCGCGCCCGGACCGTCCGCGGTCCTCACCGCACTCGCGCTCTCCGGCCAGCCCACCGACCGTTTCTGCTTCGAGGGGTTCCTGCCCCGCAAGGCCGGCGAACGCGCCTCCCGCCTCGCGGACCTCGACGCCGAGCGGCGCACCATGGTCTTCTTCGAGGCCCCGCACCGGCTGGAGCCGATGCTGCGCGCGCTGCGTGAGCGGTTCGGCGCGGACCGCCGCGCTGCCGTCTGCCGGGAACTGACCAAAACGTATGAGGAAGTCATCCGGGGCACCCTGCGCGAACTGCTGGAGTGGGCCGAATCCAACGAGGTGCGCGGCGAGATAGCCGTCGTCGTGGGCGGCGCCCCGGAGCGGGAGCCGGGCACACCGGAAGACCACGTGGCCGACGTCAATGCGCTCATCGCGCAAGGAGTCCGGCTCAAGGAAGCCGTCGCGGCCGTGGCGGAGGACGCCCGGGTCAGCAAACGGGAACTGTATTCCGCGGTGCTTGCGGCCCGTTAGGCAGGCCGGACTCCGGGCGGGGCCCTCGCTGTGCAGCTGCACAGCGAACCCCGATCGACGTAGTGCGGGCATGCGTAGACAGTCCGGAGAACGCGGCAGTACCGTGGCAGTAATCAGCGCGGCTCCGGGACGCGTTTCCAAGGTCCGTGGAGCAGTGCTGAATCCGATCCAATCCACCCCGAATCGCTGACGAGGGAGTCAACCGTGACTGTAACTGCCCAGCCCATTGTTACCGCGGAGCGCGAGAGCGCCCTGCTGGCCTCTGTTCCCACCGGTCTGCTGATCGGCGGCCAGTGGCGCCCGTCCGCGTCCGGGAAGACCTTTGACGTGGAGGACCCCTCGACCGGCAAGGTCCTGCTGAGCATCGCCGACGCCGGACCCGAGGACGGGGCGGCCGCCCTGGACGCGGCCGCCGCCGCGCAGGAGTCCTGGGCGAAGGTCCCGGCCCGGGAGCGCGGTGAGATCCTGCGCCGGGCGTTTGACCTCGTGACCGCGCGGGCCGAGGACTTCGCGCTGCTGATGACCCTGGAAATGGGCAAGCCGCTGGCCGAGGCCCGCGGCGAGGTCACCTACGGCGCGGAGTTCCTGCGCTGGTTCTCCGAGGAGGCCGTGCGGGCCTTCGGGCGCTACTCGGTGTCCCCGGACGGGAAGTCCCGGCTGCTGGTGACGAAGAAGCCGGTGGGCCCGTGCCTGCTGATCACGCCGTGGAACTTCCCGCTGGCCATGGCGACCCGCAAGGTCGCCCCCGCCGTCGCCGCCGGCTGCACCATGGTGCTGAAGTCCGCGAACCTGACGCCGCTGACCTCCCAGCTGTTCGCCGCCGTGATGATGGAGGCCGGGCTGCCGGCCGGCGTGCTGAACGTTATCCCGACGTCCACGGCCGGTGCCACCACCGGGCCGCTGATCAAGGACTCAAGGCTCCGCAAGCTCTCCTTCACCGGCTCCACCGAGGTGGGCCGCCGGCTGCTCTCGGACGCCTCCGAAAACGTGCTGCGGACCTCGATGGAACTCGGTGGCAACGCCCCGTTCGTGGTCTTCGAGGACGCCGACGTCGACGCCGCCGTCGCCGGGTCGATGCTGGCGAAGCTGCGGAACATGGGCGAGGCCTGCACCGCCGCGAACCGGTTCATCGTGCACGAGTCCGTCGCCGACGAGTTCGCGGAGAAGTTCGCCGCGAAGATGGCGGACATGACCACGGCCCGCGGCACGGAGGCGGAGTCCAAGGTCGGCCCGCTGATCGACGCGAAGAGCCGCGACAAGGTCCACGAACTGGTCTCCGATGCCGTGTCCGCCGGTGCGGTCGCGGTGATCGGCGGCGCCGCCGTCGAGGGGCCGGGCTACTTCTACCAGCCCACCATCCTCAAGGGCGTCACCGAGGGCACCCGGATCCTGTCCGAGGAGATCTTCGGGCCGGTCGCGCCGATCATCACCTTCGGCACCGAGGACGAGGCCGTCCGGCTGGCGAACAACACCGAGTACGGACTGGTCGCCTATGTCTTCACCCGGGACCTCAACCGGGGCATCCGGATGGGCGAACGCCTCGAGACCGGCATGCTGGGCCTGAACGCCGGCGTGGTCTCCAATGCCGCGGCCCCCTTTGGCGGAGTCAAGCAGTCCGGCCTGGGCCGTGAAGGCGGCCTCGAAGGCATCGAGGAATATCTCTACACCCAGTACATCGGGATCGCCGACCCGTACGCCGGCTAGCAACAACCCCGGACAGGCCGGAGCTGCCTCAGCTCCGGCCTGTCCGCCGCACCCGGCGAAGTGCCTCGCGGGCCCCTGACCGGGCCCCGGCGAGGCCGCGCCGGGCGCGCTGTGCCGCGCGGCGGGCGGCGCGGAACGGCGCCGTCGCCGCACGCCCCCAGACGGCCAGGATCGACGGCGGCAGCCACTCCGCCCGGAACCGCGCGAGCGGCCGGGCATGGGCGCGCAGCGAGCTTTGGACTGCTGCAATCAGGGAAACGGCTGATGCTTCCGTGCTGCCGGCCCCGGGCCCGGACGGAGGGCGGCCGTATTCCCGCCGCTCGAAGTCCGCGGTCAAGGACCTGACGGCCTGATGGCCGTCCGCATCCAGGCCCTCCGGTTCTCCGAGGGCTCCCTCGCGGCGCAGCCGTTCGGAGAAGTGGCGTGGCGTCTCACTGGTGTGCGGCGCTACGCCGAAATCCGTGGTGAGGTCGCGCAGTTCCGCCCAGGCCAGCGAGGCCGCCGCGCCGTCGGCCCCGGAACCGCTCAGCCGACGGCGGCGCAGTGCACCGCGCGCCAGGTGCGGGGACGCCAGCAGCAACCCGAGGAACATCACGGCGCCGGCGCCGTACAGCACCGGCAGCAATACCCGTGCCGCGTCCGGCTGGGCGGCAGCACCCGGGAGCGGCAGCGGCGCAACACTGGGCGACGGTGTGGGAACCGGGCTGTTGCTCGGAATGAGGCCATCGTTGTTTTCATTCGTGCTGGCGCCACTGGGAGCCTGGTTTGCCGCGGCATAGGACGGAACCACGCCGCGCGAGGGGGTGGGTTCGAAAGGCACCCAGCCCAAGCCCTGGAAATACAGTTCCGGCCACGCGTGGGCGTCCCGGGCATCCACCTCATACTCCGGCAGGGCACCCTGGCCCCCGATTGAGACGGTCGCCCCGGTGGGCCGGCCCGGGGCGTAGCCGACGGCGATGCGGCTGGGGATTCCTTCCAGCCGCGCCATCACCGCCATCGCCGAGGCGAAATGGATGCAATAGCCGCTCTTCTGGTTCAAGAAATCTGCCAGGACGGACAAACCGTTGCCGTCGTAGCCTCCCTGCACCGGCGACTGCAGCGAGTAGCTGAATTCGGCGGAGCGCAGGTACTGCTGGATGGCCATGGCCCGCGCGTAGGCGGTGGTGCTGCCCTCGGTCACGGCCTGGGCGGTGGTCCGCACGATCTCCGGGACGTTGTCCGGCGGCCGGATGAACTGTTCGGGGACACCCTCCACCGGCCCCGTGGCCTGCGCCAGCAGATCCGGGGTGAGCTGGGGGGCAGCCGAGAGCACCACGTACTGCTGGTTGCGGGAGTTGGCGTCGACCCCCTTGATGCTCAGCGTGGCCGGATCCCAGCTCCAGCGTCCGGTGAGTCCGTTGACGGCCTCCGGGGCGTAGGGCGCCGGGAGGTAGGGGCTGGTGAACTGGCCGGTGTCGACCGCGGTGACCACGCGGACTTCGGTGGCGGCGGACTCGAAGCCCGACTCCATCCTCCCCGTGCCCAGCCGGCGGGTGCTGTCGCGGTCATCCGGAGCCCAGTTGTCGCCGTTGAAGCTGTCCACGGTGACGGAGCGCAGGTACGGGGTGGTGGGCGCGTTGGTGGCAAAGGTGATCCGTCCGTCACCGGTGGGGCTGCGCAGGCTGTTGCCGAGGCTGATCATCGGGTTGAGCCCCGAGGCGGGGCCGAAGGGGTTCAGCCGCGAGCCCTGCGGGAACGTTCCCTGCTCGAAGCCCGGGACCACGAGCTGGAGCAGCAGGGTAACGGTCAGCGCCACGGCACCGGTCAGGGCGCCGCGCCGGAACTGGCCCGGGTTGCGTGCGGTGTCCGCTCCGGTCCGCGCGTCGGGCGCGAACCAGTGGCTGCAGCCGAGGATCATAAGGTAGCCAGCGGTGGCCGCCGCGAAGCCCAGCACGCCGACGCTCTGCGGCTTGATCATGGCGGGAACGATGAGGATGGCGAGGATCCCCACTCCGCTCGTCGCCGGCAGGGCCAGGGGATAGGCAAGGGCGTCGACCAGGATCACCAGCAGGCCCAAGGCGGCACAGACCAGCAGGACAATGCCGGCGTTGGGGGCCACCGGGGCGCTTTCCGCGAGGACCGTCTCACTGGCCCGGCGCAGGTACCGGCCCAACTGCGTCATGGTGGCGCCGGAGGGAAGGAACCCCAGGATGCTGTGCGGGCGGAAAAACGTAAAGGTCAGGATCAGCACGAGGGCCGCCAGCGCACCGGCGGTCACGAAGACGCTGCGCCAGCGGAGCGCGCGGAGCCCTGCCATGGTGAAGGCCACGGTGAGGACCGTCGAAAGGACGGGGGAGTACCACGCCCATCCCCGCAGCACGCCATTAAGGCTCAGGGCCGCACCGGCGACGGCGACTGCCACCGCGAGGGCCATCAGCCACGGCTGTGTGCCGGTCTTTTTCCGGGTCCTCGGATCCCCCGGGGAGTCCGGACGGGGGGAGCCCGGGCCGCGGTCCCCGGCGGCCCCGGCGTGCGCGCCGGCGCTTCGCTGCGGTGTCAGTGTCATCGCCGGACCCCCGATCCGCGCCGCACATCGGCGGCGGCTGCCAGCGGTGCTGTTCCGCCGTCGTCGAAGGCTGTCCACGCTGCGGGCAGCGGCGTCGAGGGGGAAACGGCTACGGCGCGCCAGCCGCCGAGCCGGAGGGCTGCGAGCACCTCATCGGGATCCCCGGTCCGGTCCGTGACAACCAGGGCAAACGCGTTTGCCGCAAAGCCGGCAGCCGGGGACAGCGCCCGGGCCTCTGCCCGCGTGAGGTTTCCCAGGATGGCCAGCACGGGCCCGCGCATCCGGTGGGCGGCCAGCTTGTCCATGAGCCGGTCGTCGAACGGCTGCGGGCCGGCCTCCGGGCCCGAGTGGTGCCGTCGGCCGGCCGTCCGGGCGGTGGCAGCCTCCGTCGAGTCCCTGCGGTTGTGGTGGGGCCCGGTGAGCTGTATCGCGGCGAGGCTCTCGGCGACGGACTGCAGCCCGGGCGCCCCGCTGTACTCTTCGGACTCCGGCTCGGGGGCTGAGGGCGAATGCCGGAACGCGGGCTCGCCGGCTGCGTCGAGGAACCGCAGCGCATAGTTGCGTTCGGCAAGATGCGCGCCGATGGACATTGCGGCTGTCACAGCCCATTCAAAGGTGTCGCTGGTCAGGAGTTCGTGGCCGCCCGCCACGGGGGCGTTGCGGTGGTCGGCGCCGCGGTGCTCAGTTCCGGTGCCGACGGGGCGGCGGGCAGGCGACGTCGAGCCGGCGGAAAAGGAGCCGCGGGTGAAGGCCGAGAGCCGCTGGTCCAGGATGATAGTCGCCTCCGGAGTGGTGACGGACTCCTCCTGGCGGACCATCAGTTCCCCGTGCCGTGCCGTCGCCGCCCAATGCACACGGCGCATCGGATCACCGTGACGGTATTCCCGCGTCATGACGTCGTCGTCGCTGGGGTTGGCCCGGATGCGCGTGGCGGTGACGCCGTCGTGCCCCCTGGCACCGGCCAGCCCGGTGGCGGGCAGCTCGACGGCGGCGGGCGTCACGGTCAGGACGTCGCCGTCGTCGATGGCGTGGCGGTGCAGGGACAGCCCGAACGGGTCGCTGAACTCGGCCGTGACCGGCCCGATGAGGAACTGGCCGCGTTTCCCGGAGCGCAAATGGTATTCGTAGCGGCTGGACCCGCCCACGGCTGAACGCGAGGGGAACCGGAACACGGGGGATTCCCCGAACCGGGCGGGCAGGCGTTCCTCCATCAGGGCGTGGCCGGAACCGGTTCCGGTCCGGGCAACCGCCAGCCGGACCGTCGTCGTCGCCCCTGTTTCGACGCTGGCAGGGCTGAACTCCCGGTAGACGCTGAAATTCGGCTTGAGCACGCGGGTGCCGGCCAGTGAGAGCAGCGGCAGGACAATCAGCAGGATGGCCAGCGCCAGCAGGTCCCGGCGCCCCATCACCTGGGCTGCCAGCAGGAACACCACGCCGGCGCCCAGCAGGCCCCAGCCGCGGGTTGTGAAGATGTGCCTCGGGAACCGATCAGTCAGCGCCACGCCCGGGCCACCCCTAGCGGCGATTCGGCAGCGTGGCACCCGGGGCGGCCGCGAGGTCGGGGCTGACCGGGATTTTCGCCAGGACGGCGCGGATCACACTCTGGGCGGTCTCGCCGGCGCTCGCGGCTTTGCGGTCCAGGATGATCCGGTGGGCCAGGACGGATTCAGCCACACTGACGACGTCGTCCGGCAGCACAAAGTCCCGGCCGTCCAGGGCCGCCGTGGCTTTGGCCGCGCGCAGCAGCTGAAGCATGGACCGGGGGCTCGCGCCGAGCCGGAGCATCCCGCTTTCCCGCGTGGCGCGGCCCAGGGACACCGTGTATTCCTTGATCGACTGGGAGACGTAGACCTGCCGCACCGTGGCGATCATGGACGCTACCTCGCCGGCGGTGACGACGGGGGTGACCTTTGCCAGCGGGGACGTGGCCTGATGGGTTTCCAGCATTTCCATCTCGGCCTCCTTGTCCGGGTAGCCCATGGAGATCCGCGCCATGAACCGGTCCCGCTGCGCCTCCGGCAGCGGATAAGTCCCCTCCATTTCGATCGGATTCTGCGTGGCCACCACCATAAACGGCTCGTCGAGCCGGTAGGACGTGCCGTCCACGGTGACCTGGTGTTCCTCCATGCATTCGAGCAGGGCCGACTGGGTCTTGGCCGACGCGCGGTTGATTTCGTCTCCAATGACGATGTTGGCAAACACCGCACCGGGCCGGAACTCGAAGGACCTCGACGCCTGGTTGTAGATGGACACACCGGTGACGTCGGAGGGAAGCAGGTCAGGCGTGAACTGAATGCGGCTCACCGAACAGTCGATGGTGCGGGCCAGGGTCTTCGCGAGCAGGGTTTTGCCGACACCGGGAACGTCTTCAAGGAGCAGGTGGCCCTGGGCCAGGAGCACGGTCAGGGCCAGCTTGGCCGCTTCGGCTTTGCCGTCGATCACGGTGTTGATGGCGGTCAGGATGCGCTCGCTGGCGGAACGGAATGCCTCCGCGTCCATCGCCGCGGTCGGCTGGGCCGGGTGCCGGGGCACCGGGAGCCCGGCCACGCCGGAACCTTCCCTTCGGCCCTGCCCCTCGGGAAGAGCCTCGTCTAGGGAGATGCGGTGGTAGTCCATCGGTAGCCTTTCAGCCCTGGTGGTTTCCCGGGACGGATCGGCATGGAGCCTGCCGGGCCACTCGTCGGGGTATGCCTGTGTTCCTGACCGTTAATTCCTAGCCGTCTGTTCCTGGACATTGATTATTTCGCAGCGCTAAAGCCAGTCTTTACAACAGAGTACTAACACAACTGCCGGGCCTGACAGAGAGTTCCGGGGAAATCTCCGCCGGTCTTTCCGCCCGGAGATAGCGCGGTCGCGTTAACTCCGGTGCCGGGGAGTTCCTGCGGCCGCGGCGCCGCCGATAAGGTTGGAAGATGATCACCCCCCTGACGCCCCTCCCGTTCCGTGCGCCCGGCAGCGATGGCACCGGCAGGCAGGGATACCCGCCGGCGCCGGAACCGCTTCCGGTGCCGGTCATGGACAACCACACCCACCTGGACTTCACCCACGCAGACGTCGATGTCACAGTCAGCATCGCTGACGCCCTGGACGCCGCCGAAGCCGTGGGAGTGCAGGGGGCCGTGCAGGTGGGGTGCGACCTGGAGTCGTCCCGGTTCACCGTCCAGGCGGTCGATCTGGATCCGCGGCTGCTGGGCGCCGTCGCCCTGCACCCCAATGACGCGCCGGCCTACGCTGCCCGCGGCGAACTGGAAGAGGCTCTGGCCGAGATCGAAGCCCTCGCGGCGCACCCGCGGATCCGGGCCATCGGCGAGACCGGACTGGATTTCTTCCGCACTGAGGGGGAGGGGCTGGCCCATCAGCGCTACTCCTTCCGGCGCCACATAGATATTGCCAAACGCCTGGGGCTGACACTGCAGATCCATGACCGTGACGCCCACGACGACGTCGTCCAGGTGCTGCGGGAGGAGGGCGCCCCGGAGCGTGTGGTGTTCCATTGCTTCTCCGGCGGTGAGGAGCTGGCCCGGATCTGCAACAGCGAGGGCTGGTACATGTCCTTCGCCGGGACGCTGACCTTCAAGAACGCCGCCAATCTGAGGGCGGCCCTGGCCATCGCGGAGCCGCAGCGGATCCTGGTGGAAACCGACGCCCCGTTCCTCACCCCGCACCCGCACCGGGGCCGCCCCAACGCGAGCTATCTGGTCCCCTATACCGTCCGGGCCATGGCCGAATTGACTGGATGGGAACTCTCGGAACTGTGTGCCCGGATCGCCGGAAATACCCTGCAGGCATACGGATCCTGGGACTGATGTGACAAAAATCCGTCTCGGCGAATAGATACCCGGTATGCACAATTTGTTGGTTGCTTTATAACGCTCCGGTTACAGTGGACAACTATTAGCCGGGGTCGGGGAAGGCCTTCGGATAATTTCACTCCTGCAGGGCGCGCATCGTGGCGAACGAACCATATGCGCGCTCTCGTTTGTGAGTGTGGCAGTGCACACAGCACCCGCTGATACAACGCACCCTTCCGGTGCGGCCTCAGGGCTGTCCGCGGCGGGTGGACTCGTGCGCGTTTCCCCGTGCCCGGATGGTCCAAAAGATATGGGCAATCGTGGTCAAGTTCTTTACATCGGATGGCAAGTTCAGCTTCGTCAAGGTCGGCACCCAGATGGTGGTGCTCGTGGCGCTGGTGCTGGGGCTCGTCGCCTTCGTCGGCAACAACAAGACAGTCACCCTCAACGTCGACGGCAAAGTGAGTTCCGTCCAGACGTTTGGCGGCACCGTCGGCCAGGTCGTGAAGGGCGCCAACCTCGAACTCCAGCCGTCCGACCGGATCACTCCGGCTGCTGAGTCCACTGTCCGGGACGGTTCCGTGATCAACGTCAACCTCGCCAAGGCCGTCAAGGTCAGCCTGGACGGCGCGGAACGGACGATCAGCACCACGGCGCCCACGGTTGAGGGTCTTGTGACCGAACTCGGCGTCGCCAGTGCCTCCGAGCTGTCCGTTCCGAAGGACGCGCAGCTTGCCGTCTCCGGTTCCTTCGTGTCCATTTCGACGCCGAAGTCCGTGAGCATCGTTGCCGACGGCAAGGCCGACAAGACCACCACGACGGCCGCCAACGTCGGCCAGCTCCTCGCCGACGCCGGCATCACGCTGGGCGCCAGCGACCGCGTCTCGCAGCCGGGCAACGCGCCGGTGGTCAACGACATGGTGATCAAGGTGTCCCGCGTGGACGTCAGCCAGACGGCAGAAGCCACCGAACCCGTGCCGTTCGAAACCCTCACCACGGAAGACGCCGGCCTGACCAAGGGCGAAAAGAAGGTGACCCAGGCAGGCACGGCAGGCACGATCAGCAAGAGTTTCAAACTCGTCCTCGTCGACGGCCGCGAAGCCTCCCGCACCCTGGTGTCCCAGTCCGTCACCGCGCAGCCGGTCACCGAAAAGGTCACCGTCGGCACCAAAGAAAAGCCGAAGCCGGCAGCCGAGGCCGCCGGTGCCAACACTGGCGCCGCCGCCCCCGCGATGATGAACGAAGCCATGTGGAACAAGATCGCGCAGTGCGAGTCCACCGGCAACTGGTCCATCAACAACGGCAACGGCTACTACGGCGGCCTGCAGTTCGACATTCGGACCTGGCTCGGAGCCGGCGGCGGCGCGTACGCCCCGAACGCCAGCCTGGCCACCAAAGCCCAGCAGATCGATATCGCCAACCGCGTCTACGCGCAGCGCGGCCTGCAGCCCTGGGGCTGCGGCTGGGCAGCTACCAGCTAGGGGAGCCACGGCGCAACCTCAGCTCCGGCTGACGGTGACGTGACGAGAGTACGATTCCGCAGGGTTTCCGCAGCGGCTGACCACGGCAGCGGATGCCCGGCCAGGGCCGGGTCCGGTTTTTTGAACTGGTCCCCAAAAGTTGGACTCGTGAATGCGCGAGATCTACTTTAGCGGCCAAGTGAGCGACGCCCAGAGAAGGCCC